>LRMT01000050.1 GCA_001725945.1 Cupriavidus sp. UYMMa02A
TGATGCAGACGCGTTCGAAACGGTGTGGCGTTCCAACAGGGTGCAGGAAGCAGGTAAGCACCTGGCTGGCGCGGTATTGCCGAAGCCGTATGGGCCGCTGCGTTTGAACGCGCGCAGATACCATTGACCGACCTTCAGCGGCAGCTTTGGCGCGGGCTGCGCGGAAACGCCTCAGGGAAGCGCTGTTGCAGCCGACCGATGACGGCGCCCACGGACAATGCCGGCGCGGCGGGCGTCGCGAAGGCGGGCCCATCCCGACGGTGAGGGAGGACGCCGGAGGCGTGGCCGGCTCGGCCGCCGCCTTGGCGCTGGCCAGTTGCGCGCGCAGCGCGGCGAGTTGTTCGAAGCCCATGGCGGGGAATCCCTGACAGTGCCAACAGCCATTGTCGCCCAGAGTTGCCCCAGCGATCAATGCCACGAATTGCGAGGCCGTGGATCGCCGGCACCCGGATTGCCTTGGGGGACTCGGGTGCACGGGGCAGGTAGAGCAACGCGTACTGGCCGGACTGGAACTCGGTCGCGCCCGGATGGAACATGAATTCGCTCACGTCAGGGGTTAGCGTGCGGCGTGCCAGCAGTTCTGCCGCACAGCAATGCGCCCGGACAGCCGGGCGATACGATTCGTCGCAGCGCATGGGGATCGTGCAGTCGCTTAGCGGCCGCGACTGGCAGGCAAAGTACTTGCTGCGCTTGTGGTCACGCTAGGACAGGCCGGGCGCCTCAGGCCAGATGGAATCCATGAGCCCCTCCACAAGGTCGAAGCGGCAGGCACCGCAGCCACCGACGCTGCACTCGTGGGGCAGGGCCATGTCGGCACCAAGGGTGCCGCGCTGCAGCGTGTCTTCCTCCACGGCGACGGTGAACGCAGCGCCGCCTTCGATCGATATCTGGAATTTCATAGGGTTCCGATGGTGGCTGTTGAGTCGTTCCGCCCGGCACCTCCTGCGTTACAGACCCACCAGGCCGATGCTGTCCCAGAAGTCGCGCACGGCCGCGCAGGCCCGCGCTTTCGCGTTCAGCGCGTCGGGCAACGCCGCGCAGTAGGCACCGATAGCATCGTCCGCGAGCGGCGCCCACCGGGCGATTAAGTCGGCCAGCACGTCACGATTGCCCGGCGTCTCCAGGGCCATGCGGACGAGCGCGCCGGCCCAGCGCCGGTGCCGCTGGGCGTCGGCAAGCTGTGCGTCAGTCAGCAGGCCGAGCAGGGTGTCGCCGTTGTGGCGCGCCGCCTCGCCAAGCCCGCGCAGGACGCTTCCTCGATCGCCGGTCGCAATATCAGGCTGAAGGCGACAAAGCATTCAGCCCAGTCCCATGCCACCAGCGCGTGTTCGACCAGCTTGCGCCAGCCCTGCCACGCCGGGTCCTGCTCCCAATAGCGGCGCTCGTCGGTGCCGAAGCCCACGTC
This sequence comes from Cupriavidus sp. UYMMa02A, assembly GCA_001725945.1. GTDB lineage: Bacteria > Pseudomonadota > Gammaproteobacteria > Burkholderiales > Burkholderiaceae > Cupriavidus. The sequence goes on from LRMT01000050.1 coordinate 1,406, forward strand.
GCCGAAGTCTGCGACAATTCCTGCGTGCGATATGCCGTGTGCGTGACCCACCGCAGCGAGTCGCAGTCTGGTAGGCGGCGCAGTTCGAGATGGTGGACGCCGGTGCCATCTGGGTCAGGTAGGCCGATCCCATTTGTAGCGCGTGAAACAGATAGCGCGCCGGGGTGTACAGCCGCGTCAGCGTGCCGGTCCAGGAGCACTCCAGCATGGAGTCGTGGCCGCGTTCGGAAAACTGGTCGAGCAGGCCGGACACATAGGTTTCCTGACCGTCCTGCAACATGTTGTAGGTGCGGTAGACGAGTTCGTCGGGATCGCGGAACGCATTCCAGTCAGGGTGTGACAGTGGGGAAGCGTTGCGGTGACGCTTGAACCACTGTGCCATCTCAAAGTTTGGGTCGAGCTCGAACGGCGCGTCGGGGTTGTCGGTCGTGTAGTGAAGGTTCGTTGAGACGATCTCATACTCGCTCGGCTTGCGCCGGCGCGCGGCCAGGTGGCTCCAGGTTTTCAGCGGCTTGAGGACGTCGGATTGCGTGGTCATGCTCGTCTCCGGTTACAGCATCTTTTCGTAATAGAAGCGGACGTAGTCATCCGTAGTCTCGATGCGTCCCGCAAAGGAGCTGAGGTTGACCTCCAGCTCAGACATCCTGAACGGGCGGCCCAGCGCAACTTCAAGTGTGGCCCGGCGCAGGATCAGTTCGCCGTCGGTGTCGATGCGCACGTATGCGCGCTTGTCGTCGACGCGAATCTCCTTCCCCGGATTGTCTTCCCGCGCGCGTCGATGACGCCCGATGTGATGCTGCTCGCGCGCAGGATGGGGCCGACCCGGTTGTTTCGGTATGCTTCAGCGGTGTTGTGGTCCCTGCTCATGATCGGTTCTTGTGCAATATCAGCAGTTGGCGAACAGTGGCTCGACGCCCTCGACAGCGATGAGGATGTCGTCGCCATCAACCTTGACGGCATACTCGGCAAGACGGCACCAGCCGGGATTGAGGCCCTTGCCCGTGTTGGCATCGAAGATCCACTGGTGCGCCCGGCACATCAGTACGCGGCCGTCGAACTTTCCCTCTGCGAGCGCAATGTCCTGGTGTGGACAGATGCCCTGAAACGCGCGCGGCGCGTCGCCTTCGGGGCGGACGAGCACGATGATGTGGCCGTCCACCTCCACCTCGGCCATGTCGCCCTCCCACAGATCATCGAGCGTGGAGACTTTCTGGAAATTCATGTTGACCTCATGCATCGCAAAAGACGAATTCGAGCGACTCCATCGGTTTGATATCGGTGTCGCCGAGCCTGGCGTTGCGGGGGTAGAACTGGTCGCTCCCCTGGCGCCTCACCCGGACGACCTTGCCGGGCTGGGGCGCCACACGGCGGCCGACTGAATGGTGCGCGGCGGCCGCCGCAACTTCGTCCATCGAATTCTCTGTATTAACGGCGACGAGCTGCAGCACGAAGTCGTACTGAAAATTTGAAATCACTTGAAACAGTGCCATGTCATCCTCGATCTGGTGGCAGCGTCAGGCGGCGTTGTTCTCTTCGCCCTGGCGGCGGTAGGCCTCTATCCACGCGTACTGGTGCGCGTCGTCGCCAATTTCGCCGGGGGCGAGGTTCATGTACCGGAGTGCGCCCCCTAGGTCGGGCGGCTGGATGAGCCCGGCGAGAAAACGGTCGACCAGGGTGAGGTGGTCGCGGTAGCGCACGGGATCCTGCTGGAAGACCCAGCGGTCGATCTCGGAGTTGAAGTGGTACGTGCGGCCGCTGTAGTCGAGCGGATAATCCCTGACGTTCCAGCCGTTGCCGGGCACCGCGCAGATCGGCAACTGGCTCATGTTGCAGACGATGGGCAGCGTCTCGGGGATGGTGAGCTCCTTCCTGCCCGCGAGCAGGTTGTCGATGATGACGTCCCAGACCTTGCCAAAGGTGTCGTTCCAGCCGGGATACTTTTCCTCAAGCCAGTCACGGCAGTCCGGGGTCATGCCGGCGGCCGGGTTCCACCAGACGGTCGGTCGCCAGAACCAGATCGCCATCTGGTAGGCATGGTGCTGGTAGTCGAACTCATTGATCATTTGGTCCCAATACCATGGCAAGTCGAGGCCGAGGTCGATCAACATGCGCTCGAACTGGCCAACGATCCATTCTGTCATGAACTCCTTGAACGACTGCTTCCGATGCTGTAGCGGCGCGGCATAGTCCATCGACGTGCCGGTCAACAGGGAGAACAGACGCCATGCGCGAGCAATGGCCACGTCCACAAGCTGCTGCGCTTGCCCCTTGCGCCCGTTAGCGATCAGGATCTGCAGGGCGGGTCCGCCGATCTGCGCGTGCCTCGACTCGTCCGTCTGGATGCTCGAGATCAGGCTGGCGAAGGTGAAGTCGCCGGCTTCCGCGGCATCGGCCGCCAGGCCAAGGAACTGAATGTTGGTAAAGCCGGTTTCGAAGGCGAATGTCAGCATCACGGCAATCTCGATCGCACTGCGCGACATGAACAAGTCGTCGAACGTGTTACGCGCGGCGATCGCACCCCATTCGTTGGTGTGATAGGCCTTGTGCGCCCAGTCGAACTGCCGGTCCTTCGGGCAGTAATCGTGCGGAAAGTAGAGCTGCACTTGCCCGTGGCGGTTCTCGTCGAGCATGCCGAACGTCGCCATATTGCGCATTCCCGGCGCTCGGCCGAAGCGAGCCATGCGTGCCTCGGCGCTCATCGCCGCATATTCGCCGAGGGCGATGGCGCCATAGTGTGCCTTCAGGATCGATAGCCAGCCCGGATCAGCATCCTCGAACATGCGGCTGCGCTCCAGCGCGGCCTTCACGGAGTAGGCGCCGGCGTCCTTCTCGCGCTGAATGCGAACATACTCCGCATACGAAGTCTTGTAGGGCTCGTCATAGCTTTCCCAGACTTCCATGGGCACACCCTGAGCCCCTGCCATGACCTCCGGAAAGACGTCGGACTCGGTGACGTACGTCGCGTCCAGTTTGTTGTGCGGGCAATGTCGTACCACGCTGCGCGTTCCAAAAGCGCCATGGGATACCTCCTTGGTGGAATGTCATGTCTTTTTTGCTTTGCCGTCCCGGTTGCGAAAGGCCACGACCTGGGACGCTTTCCCTCTCGCAAATGCTGTGCCAGCCCGCCGGCGATGCAGAATGCTGCGTTGCAAATTTTGCTGGAACGTGAAGATGCTGGGCGAGTGGCTCCGTGGCAACCATTGCAAATCAAGCTCGGCATGCCTGCGCGGAAGACGTGGAGCTGGTGCCAGTATCGGCGACAAACAATGCGTTCGTCCCCGTCGTTGGCGGAGCCGGCATCGTCGCCTGGCCGAACATCAGGGCCTGCCATGGCGATTGCACTGCATGTGCGTCTGCCCAATGGCGTCGAGTTCGATCTGGGTGAAGCAAGCCTCGTGGAACTGACGACGATCGTCCAGATGTTGGGGAGGATGCCGTGTTCCGGTTCGATGACAGTCTGAAGGTATTTCTGCATCGCGAGCCGGTCGACTTCCGTCTGGGCATCAACGGTCTGTCGATCCTGGTTGAGCACGCGATGGCGCTCAATCCGATGGCACAGGCCTTATATGTGATCGGCAATCGCCGGCGCGATCGGATCAAGATCCTTGGATGGGATGGCAACGGATTCTGGATGTTCCTCAAGCGCTTGGAAACTGATCGGTTCGTGTGGCCTGACACGGCCGACATCGTCAAGCTGACCGTCGAACAGTTGCACTGGCTGCTCGATGGCATCGATATCGCCGTCGTCAAGAAGCACCCACAGCGCTTTTATACTCGCGCGAGCTGAACTGCCCACCGACATGTCGATCTAACTGCGTGGCCTGCGGCTGCCCGATTGCGCCTGGCGGCGCGTACGCGCGCAAGAAGCGCGGCCGCAAGCCGCTCGATCCTGGTCTGCCTCGCGAGATCGTCCGTCACGACTTGCCGGAATCGGAGCGGTTCTGCTCGCACGACGGTCATGCCCTGGTCGAGATCGGTGTCGAGATCAGCGAACAAATGGATGTGATTCCTGAACAGGTCCGGGTCGTCCAACATCAGCGCGTGAAATACGCCTGTCCGTGCTGCGACCTTGGCATCAAGGTCACGCTGGCGCCGCCGCGCATCATTAACCGCGGATTGTTCACCGAATCCGCGCTGGCGTGGATGGCCACCGGCAAGTACCAGTTCGGCATGCCTCTGTACCGCCAGGCCGGCATGCTGCGCCGCTTCGGCGGCGACATATCCTCGAACACGATCGCGGCCAGTATGGTGCGGGTCGGCCAGGCCGTGCAACCCGTCATCAATCTGATGCGCGACGTGCTGCTTGACTCGGACCTGATCTATGGCGATGAGACGACCTTCCAGGTCCTGAAGGAGCCAGGACGAAGAGCGCAGGCCAAAAGCTACGTCTGGTCGCAAATGAATGGGGCTGGCCCGCCCGTTCGGTTGTTCACGTATTCGGCAGGGCGTGGCGCGAAACACGCCGACGGCATCTATGCAGGCATCCGCCAGGGTGCGGCATTGATGACCGACGGGTACGAACTCTACAACGGCCTGGCCATCGACAACCAGCTCGTCCACTTGGGCATGCGAGCCGTGCCTTCATCAAAGCCGAGGAAGCGGTGCCGAAGGCAGCCCGCACTACGCAGTTGACCGCTACGCGCTTAGTCAAGCTCATCGGCAAGCTGTTCGCAGCCGAAGCACGTTCGGCCGACTGGCTGCCGGAACGCCGGCTACGCTTGCGTAGCCGCTACAGTGCCCGAGTACTGGGAGCCATCGAAACGCTGCTACGCGAACAGTTGCCCATCGTGGTGCCCGGAAGCCTATTGGGCAAGGCGCTGCAGTATCTCAGCGGCCAGTGGCCCAAGCTGGTCCGCTACGTCGAGAACGGCTCGTGGCCGATCTCGAACAATTTATGCGAGAACGCGATCCGTCCCTTCGTCGTTGGCCGCAACTATCGCTACTTTGCAATTATGGAAGGGCTTCCATAACCGCCGCGGCTGGCTGTTCTGCGACACCGTGCTGGCGCCAACGCATCGGCCAACTTGTATTCCCTAGTGGAAACTTGCAAGGCCAACAAGGTCGATCCGTACCCATATCTCGTTGCGGTGCTCAAAGCTCTGCCTCTGGCAGTGACCGCCGACGACTACGAGGCCTTACTTCCTTGGAACCTCATGCCGTCATCGATGGCCGCCTAACATCAAGCCGACTCGGGCTGCAAGACGCTGTCAAATAGACGCTTACTCACAAATTGGAGGCATTCCCGGACGATGGCAACACCAACCGACCCATGTCACCGGCTCACACGTAGACTCATCAGCCGAGCTCGCTGAGCATAACCAACCATTATTAGAGCCACACCAAGCAATAGTGAATTCACGACTTTACGCATAACAATATCCTCTTTAGGCCAACTTTTCCAAGAAATCCAATCATCTCCGCTAGCGAGATCTGTGCCAGCAACCCAACCATCAATAGAAACCAAAAAGTAGAAGGCAATGAAAACCATTATGGACTGCACTGGGGATGGTCTGAATACCTCTGCCAACCGAAGTACGGCAGAGACGTTGAATGAAGATGACAAATGCAGCCCCACGAGCGATGAAACCTAACACCGGCACATGGTGGCGTCTGGACCGCCGCAGGGGAGCTGCTGGCATTGTCTGTAAGGCGGCTAAGAGCCGCTAACAGAACGTCTCAACGAAGCGGGTGACGATCTAGTCGCAGACGGCGTTCGAGGATCGCGCGCCGCCGTTGAAGGGCTAAATACATGTTGCAATGGAGACAGAATTGTCGTGATTGTTGGATTTGAGCACAAGCGGTCTGCATTCCAGATCGCGGCGTCTACGTCCGGCGCATCACGCCGCGCGAGTGCGAGCGCCTGATGGGTTTTCCCGACGATTGCACGCTTGTTCCCTATCGCGGCAAAACCCTGCCGCCAATGGCCCGCGCTATGCCACCCTCGGGAACTGCATGGCGGTACCTGTTTGCAGTGGATCGGCCAGCGCATCGCTACGTGATAGGCGCTTGAAACCATGAGCTATTCATTCAGCGTCAGAGCAGCGAACAAAGACGAAGCCAAAACCGCAGTCGAGGTCGAGTTCGAGAAGGTCGTCGCCAGCCAGCCCGTACATGCGCGCGACCGCGCCGCAGTGCTCGCCAATGCGTATGCCGTCATTGACCTACGCGGCGACGACGACGCGAAGGACGTGTCGGTTACCTGCGGCGGGTACGTGAGCTGGCAGACTGCCGAACCGCCTGAATCGGTGCCGCTGACGAGCGGGTCGATTTCCGCCAGCGCCGGCTATGTCCCGCGCGACGCGAACTAAGTGGGGTTAGCCTCCCAGCTACTCTTACCCGGCACCTACTGGTTCTATGGCAGTTCGCCGCAAAGCAATAGCTCATGCAGCACTCTGAGTTCATATAGCGCGCCATTCCAATGTTTGTCGGAACAGCAACAAAATCAAACGCTCTTGTCGGCTTTGACTGCAGGCGCATTCCGCAAAACACCTCTATATTCGGAGTATTCGCGTACCTCAGCGTGAACGGCATAGTTCTAGCTTATATCGGCATCGTGTGAAATCTATCAGGAGGAAAAATGCGAGCAAAACCCTGCTCTGGCAGTAGTTCACCACGCCATGCTCCCCCGAAGTTCCCCAAAATGAAGCGCGGCGCGGTGTTCATCTGGACACCACGTCATGAAACAAGAGAAGGGAGAAGATCCGTGAAGCGCATTGCGCATCTTATCTTTTGTTGGGGCGCCCGTTCAAACAGGGCCTGTGTCCGTCGCCCTGGCTGCATGCGGAGGCAACGGTGACGGCGGCGAACCAGCGGCGATGCACGCAAACGGTCCTCGTTTTCGCTCCATTCAGACCGCCGGAGCTTTGGACGCACACACCTATGCCGGTACCCGCACAACAGGTTGGAAGGGCATCCAGAACAGGGTCGTAGCTGTAGCGACGCCTATAAACCTCTCGGGCCCGACTGGGCAAGATGGACGCTCCTGTTTTACCAAGCCATTTGGGTCGTATCACTGCAAGGTAGATATCCGAAACGGTTTGTAACTAATTGATGAAATAGATGAACGGTAGGTGTGCGCTAAAGTCGGCGTGTCGAGTAACGGCGAACCAGAAGCGCGTAATACCCTCGGCGCGTTCTCATCATTCAAACGACTGCGCATTTGCGGGTCATACCAACCGATGTAGTGCGTGCTGACGCTTCCGTCGGTCCAATCAGTATCAGTATCCATTGAGGGCTCATCCATCCTTCACTGGCGTGGTCGGAGCAAGTCATGAACATCTACCGACACAAGTTTTACAGCGTATGTCCCAATAACAGCGCGATTATTGCGTACGAATTGGAAATTGCAACGACAGACGTTATCCAGGTCGAACACATCGTCACTGCTTGCGCCATCGAAAAGTCTGCATTCCATGAGGATATCGCCGATAGGCTTGCGGAGCGTTTTGGCGGGCAGCAGACGCTTCGAGCTCATCATCACGGGGTAGACATCGAATCGCGCCGGAATGGTTCGGCTACGCCGAAAGGCTTCAAGTCTGTCGGCCATATTTCCAACGTTCATGCGCGCATACTGTCGACTGGCGTGGCCGTGCGTACGCACATCGATCCGGCGTATTCAGAAAATACCGTAGAACTGTTTGTCAAGGGTTCGGAGTGATTCATTACCACGGGTTGCCCATTACGCATGCTACGGTCGCGGCGCGTGTCATATTCCACGGACGTGCGTTTTGGGGGCAACACTGTTCGGAGATTGAGATATTCACCGTCAAGTTTGGCAAAGATGCACAATTTCATCTGGTGAACGAATGGCTTTATTTATGAAAGATAGTCCGGGTTATCTTTGACGTTCGGATATGATAGTGCTTCCATTCGACGGAAAAAGTTCACGCGCGCGTGCCTCGGGCCGCACTGCACCGGTCTTCGTGCCAAGCTTGACGCGTCGGTGATACACGACACCGGGCCAGCGCACATAATCCGGGTCTTCGAGCGCCCACGCCACCGACACCGCGAGATAGGTGCACATCGGAATCGCTGGGCATCCTTCCGCAGATCCGTTGCGCTCGGCATGGCCGGTGAGCGTAGCGCGCGAGCGGAAACTCATAGTTCCGCCGATTGGGCCGTCGAGATGGGTCGGGCTGATCTGGCGTGGGTCTTCGGCACGCATCCTTGCTCCCCGATCGCCTCGATTGCATCAAGCGCGCGTTGTATGTGTAACGTAGTCTAGGCCATCAACGCATTAGCGAGCAGGGACGACAACGCGGCCGCCCAGCGATGCGTCGTGTCAGTTCGAGCGGGATCTTGTCATGATGGATCGCCCGCTGAACCACATGGACGGCCGTACACTCCCACACTGGACGGATGCGGCAATCCATGTGGTGTTCGCAGTGGCTGTAGAATGGAATCGGCCGACTAGTACTATCTCGTCGACTTTTTCAGCGCCGTCCTCGAAAATCTTCAACAGATCGACCGGGTTCTTACGCGTAGCCGGCGAACCACTCGCTATAGGCTTTGAGCGACCCGGCCGGCGATGCCGGCGCGGTCGTGGATCGGGTCGATGTAATTGTGCAGGTTTCGGTTTCGCACCGCCTGCGCGCGCGTCTATCTTGGTTGGGCGCCGGCACTCGGCCCGCGCGCGCTGCGATGTCAGTCTTGCACATCGTTGCGTTGTTCTTTGATGTAGATTGCGGAATTGGCGCCGTGCTCCGACACCTCGACAGATTCAAGCCACACGCGATCGCCGTAGCCTGCGTCTTTCAGCCACTGCTTGGCGACCTCGTAGACGAGATGCGCCGTCGCTTCGCAGCCAACAGCGGGCATGACAATCACGCGGGCGAGGCCCGCGTCTTGCAAGCCCCTAAGCGTTACGAGTTTCGGGTCGTCTTCGGCCACGAGCAGGGTGTGGTCAAACGTGTCTTCCAGGATTGCCTTCAGGCCCTTCAGCGAGCCGAAGTCGACGACCCAGTTGCGCACGTCCAGCTCGCGCGACGCAAAGACAAACTTGAACGCCAGCGCGTAGCCGTGCAATAGCTTACAGTGGCTGTCCGCCCGGTGCTGGCGGAAGCAACAGCTCAGGCCAATCTCGTGACCGTATCGCTTAGTTGATTTGTACATCGAGAACCTCTTTTGCCATATCGCCAGAGCTAGGAGCAATGCACGAGAGCTATCGTAAGCCGCTCCTTATCCGCTGCGCGAAAAGTTTCGGTGATAATTCCACGCTCGCTGTGAAATCGACGACTGTACGGAACGACCACATGGGGAACGCTTTAAGGCTTAGGTAGCATGGTGGTTCAGCCGTCCATTGATGGCTCCGTTCACGATAGGGCCAAGTGCACATGCCACAGACCATCATCCACGGCCTCCAGCCAACTAGTTCTCTGTGGAACAGGTGACCGATGTAGAGGCACCTGCCCTTGCCGGTACAGCAAGCCGACGCGGCGACCCGGTACGTCTTCATGAAGCTCGGATAGCTCGGGCCGGAAGGCTTCCATGCGCGGCTGCTGTGCCGCCAGCGCCATCGCTCGCTTTGGCGTGCGGTGCATGTGCTCATGCCCGCCGTTCTGCTCCGGGATCTCGGGGGAGATCCGTTCTCGCACGATGCCGAGCTTGAGCCACCAGATCGACAGTTGCGACAGCTCGCCACAGCCCGTGGAAGCAAACGGCACACCAGTGTCCGTGCTCAACCGATCCGGCAACCCGTAGCAACGGAGCAGCCGTTCAAAAGCCGCCTGCGTTGGCATCCGCTTGGGACCGTCCAGGCACTTGCGCCCTAGCAGGTAACGGCTGGCATGGCCCATAACCGTGAGCGGATAGGACCAGTGTTGGCCCGCCGTCAGGAATTGCCCCTTGAAGTCCGCGCTCCGCAGCCCGTTAAGCGCGCACTGCGGACGCAAGCGCGCGCCGGACCGGGGCACTGACGCCCGGCGTGGACTTACCTGCGGCCTTGAGGATGTTGTGGATCGTTGTGCGCGATCGCACTGGCTCCGGGACAAGCCGGTCCGCCGACGATGAACGGGTCCGTGGCAAGGAAGAGCATACGCTCGGTGGTTGCAATGTTCGTTCCAAAGGCACCTCGGAAAGCGGTGCGCACGGCAGGCCGAAGCGTGAGCGAAGGAGGCGAGTTCGGATTCCGACGTAGAGGTGGACGCCATTCCGATCCAAAACCGGACACGGTCCTGTCCGACCTTAGCGAAATGCGCAGTCATATCTCGAAAGCCGCGGCCTCCTGCGTGTCGTGTTATTGAGCGTGAGACATGTGCTAGCGAGGCAGCGGCCGCCGTCGCACGACTCGATCCCACCCATCCATTTCGTGGGGCAATGACCGCGTGCAGCGCTAATTCTTTGCCGCGCGGTCCGAAAAGGCACCCCTCGAGTTCGGGTGATTTCCAACCTTTGCAAGCCCCCGTCACCGGATGGGACGGCCGTTATATGGCACGGCCGCGCCCGTGAGGGGTGTTGTCAGATGTTCCGCAATGTCGGGAATGAAACAGCGCGTTGCGGAGTGATCGTGTTGTTCGGCAAGGATTTTTGGGTTGGCACGACACTTGCGAAGCATCGCAATCACGCTACGCATACACGAGGAGAAATCCATGGTCAGACTCACCGATCGCGCACTCGCCGCCTACGGTAGCGCTCGACGCTTGCTGAAGAAGTGAATGCACGCTGTCTGGCACAGAACCACTAGCATATCGATTTCAGCCGTCCAAAGAACTGCCAATAGGGAGGAGCGGCACGCGAACCGCGTAATGCCGCCCTATAACGGCGTAAGGCGCGCAACTAATACCGTCGCACAGACGGCATGCGAACTCATTAAAATAATCCGACCCATGCAGAAACTGATGAACCAAAGTGATGCTTTACAAAGGACCGATGGTCCGGCCCACAAAGGAGATCAAACGGCAAGCCAAGCTCTCTCTGGCGACAAGGACTCGGGGTGCAGGCGAATGCTTGACGCGATTCGCGATCTTGCTCCCGCCGTTCTCACGCGTGCAGCCGAGATCGAAGCCGAACGCCGCATGCCGTCCGACCTTATAGAGAAGTTGCGATTGATCGGAGTGTTCCGCATGTTCGCGCCACGTAGCCGTGGCGGATTAGAGCTGGATTTACCTTCGGGAATGGAAGTGATCAGCACGTTGGCTCGGCTAGACGGCTCAGTCGGCTGGACCGCGATGATCGGCAGTGCATCGGCCATCATTAGCCCTCGATTGCCGAGACAGACTTACGATCTGATGTACCAAGACAAGTCGGACGTCATCATAGCTGCGGTCTCTGCGCCTGGAGGCACCGCCGAGAGAGTGCCGGGTGGGTGGCGGGTTAGCGGCCGTTGGCCGTTCGCTAGCAGTTGCCACAACGCCGAATGGATGATGGGTCTCTGTGTCATGTTGGAAGGCGGAAAACCACTCTTTGGGCCGGCAGGGGATGCCGGGCCACCCTTAGTCCGGTGTGTCGCCTTGCCGGCCTCGGCTTGGCAGATTGAAGACACTTGGCACACCTCCGGCCTCAGAGGTACCGGCAGTCACCACATAGCCCTTCAGAACGTGGTCGCGCCGGAGGCCAATTTTTTCGACTTTCCAGCTGGAGCATCATGCGAACCGGGGCCGCTATATCAAGCTTGGCGGCACCTTCAGTCGTTGCTTGTTGGGGCTGTCTGCGTGGGCATTGCCGAGGGCGCATTATGGGATGTTGCCGAACTCATCCACACCGGCCGGCAACAACTTCGAGCGCCAGTTCCTATGCGCGACTCGGAGATGGTCCAGGGCGAGCTGGGTCGAATTGAGGCAGATGTGCGTGCAGCGCGCGCGGCCATGCAGGTTCAGGCGGACAGTCACTGGCGGCACGCCTTGGCCGACACGCTGAACGGTGAAGCTCTGTACAGCCAGGGCATACAGACGGGAAGCTGGATTGCGACGACCTGTTCCCGCGCAGCACATGCCTGCTTTAACCTGGCCGGCGGTGCGGCATTGTATGAATCTTCACCTCTTCAGCGGCGGCTGCGCGATCTACAGGCGGCGGCGCAACACGCCATGGTCCAGCAGCGGCACTATGCGGAAGCTGGCCGGCTGCTGCTGGAGCGGGCCGTACGCACGCCAAGATAGTACACACGACCATAAAAGGGGCCGGGAACGGCTGGAAGCCTTACGATTCATGCGTATGAAGCGCCTTCCGCATCGTTATGCTCCGCGGATTCTAAGCCTACCAACTTGCAGACCAGTCGACGTTGTTCTAGATGTTTAGTTCTCGGATCTGAGTGAGCCGTGCCGGTTTAGCCTCGGACCACAGCGGGGCCGAACCATGATGTCTGATATAAGGCGATAAAGATGCAGAGACTCCAGCTTGCCCCAAACTACGAGATCTCGCGTGTGATCCACGGAGGCTGGCAACTGGCAAGCGGCCACTGCATGGCCCGCAGCGAAGACCCCGTAGCCGACCTAGTGGCCTTCGCGGATGCGGGAATAACCACTTTCGACTGTGCCGACATCTACACCGGGGTCGAAGAACTGATCGGCCATTTCAGAAGGCGCTATCGCGATCTGCGCGGTGAACAGGCCCTAGCCCGGATCAAGGTCCACACCAAATTTGTGCCGCACTTCGACAAACTGCCGCACATCAGCAAATCTTATGTCGAGAGGATGATCGACCAATCGCTGCGACGCCTCAACCAGGAGCGGCTCGACCTCGTACAACTCCACTGGTGGGAATACCGAGAGCCTCGTTGGCTGGAGGCGGCGCTGTGGCTCGACGATCTTCGCCGCATCGGCAAGATTGATAAGATCGGCGGCACCAATTTCGACACTTACCATATGCTGGAGATCGTGAATGCAGGTGTGCCGCTCACCTCCATGCAGGTGCAGTATTCGCTACTCGACAGCCGTCCAGCGCGGCGGATGGCTGCGGCCGCGGTCGAGTACGGTATCCCCCTCCTGTGCTATGGCACCGTGGCTGGCGGCTTCCTCGGCGACAGATGGTTCGGCGCACCGGAACCGACCGAGCAATTGGAGAACCGTTCGTTAGTCAAATACAAGCAGATCATCAACGACGTCGGCGGCTGGGACCTGTTCCAGGCCCTTCTGACGACGCTACGCCAGATCGCGGATCGGCACGGGACCGACATCGCCACGGTCGCCAGCGCTGCGATGCTCGAACGACCGGGTGTGGCGGCCGTCATCATCGGCGCGCGCGACCGCTCTCATCTGGCCTCGAACGTCTCCATTTCCGGTCTCGCCCTGACCGCCGAGGATGTCGACCTCATCACCGGAGTGCTGGCGGAGGCGAGGGAGCTTGAGGGTGATGTCTATGGGCTGGAGCGCGACGGCCAGAACGGCAATCGCACCCGAAAATCGTGATTCACTTTGATCAATGCCAGTATTCGGCTTATACGCTTACGAGATTCTAATGGAGGCGATTAGGGGCGGCACCCTTTTCTATCAGGATCACCATTTCAGCTAGACATGTCCCTTTCAAACTCACGCCTCATCAAACGTCCGCACCCGCCGACATGGATCGCCACTGACCGACCAGAGTCTGCGCGCTAGGCCGTTGCAGACGGCGCAAATATCGCATCTGTATTGATCCGCGTCGTTTGTTCGCAAGACTACTGACGCATACCATGCCGAGGACGGATACAGTACAGGCACGGACGGCCAACTATCATTTGTTGGATTGCTTTCGCATGATTGTGGTCGGGCAATCTGCAAGCTATGCATATTCGATCGCGGCACATGCCTTTCGAACGATGGTTTTAAACTTAGAATACATGTACGACATCAATGCAATTCCTTTCCATCAAATCTTCCTGTGACCTTAGACACAGCAGTAGAGGGTGAATTGTGCGTAGTGGGAGCGGCGTCTTTTGTGCGACGGACTCTGCTTCGATAAGCGGGGGCCAACTATCTTCTTTGCTAGGTTGCGTTTGGCGATCTGCCTTGGATGCCTCACTTTTCACGGCAATGACCATTCAATCCGAATTTATGGGCCAAACTGCGTGATTGCGATCGTCCCCAATAGGCTATCTGGAAAGGCGACTTCTTCCCTACCATGGCCTAACCGCAGCCAGCAACGACAAACCTACGATGTCATATTTCTCTTCTCGGTGACCGTTGAACACCCAAGCTTACCACCCGGCCAGATGACAATGAGTCCGAGCCACTTCAATCTCTTGTAGGCCCAGAGTTCAAACCCTAACAGGGCGACATCTATTCTGTCGCGGAGTTTCGGTGACGTATACCGGGTCGACGTGGGTCATCACGTTGAGCACGTGATGGTGCTCCAGCGTGCGGCGCCGGGCATCGACGGCGATCGCATGGCCTTGCGCCACGGTCAGCGTGGCATCGACTTCAAGGTGGACATCAACCAGCACCTGGTCACCCATCTTGCGCGTGCGCATGTCGTGCAGACCCTGCACGCCGGGCGTGGCGAGCATGGTACGGAGGATCGCTTCGACCGTTTCTTCGTCGGCGGCACGGTCCATCAGATCATTGAGCGCGTCCCAGCCGAAGCGCAGCCCCATGCGCGCCACCATTAGCCCCACCACGATCGCCGCGATCGGGTCGAGGCTGTGATAGCCAAGCAGGTTGCCGCCGATGCCAAGTGCCACCACCAGCGACGCCGCCGCATCCGAGCGCGCATGCCAGGCGTTTGCCACTAGCATGCTCGAACGCACCAGCCGCGCCACCGCCAGCATGTAACGGAACAGCAGTTCCTTGGAGGCCAGCGCGACCAGCGCCACCCAAAAGGCTACCGGCTGAACCAACTGTGCCCCGGCCGGATGCTGCAGCTTGCCCAGCGCCGCCCACAGCATACCCGCCGCCACCGTCAGCAGCAGTACGCCCAGGGCCAGCGACGCCGCGGTCTCGAAGCGCAGGTGGCCGTACTGGTGATCGGCATCCGGGTCCTTGCGGCTTTGCCACCCGGAGGCCAGCACAACAAAGTCTGAAAGCAGGTCGGACAGTGAATGCGCGGCGTCGGCAATCAGCGCCTGCGAGCCGGAGATGATGCCAGCCGCCCCCTGGGCCACGGTCAGGCCGATATTGACGGCCAGACTGACCAGCGTGCTGCGCCAGCCGGCGCGCTGGCGCGCCTGGGCGTCAGCCGGGCTCCCAGCGCCGTTCTCGGGTAGTTCGGGACGCATCTGCGTGGATTCCGATTTCATCGTGGGACTATAGCCCAAGCGGCGGGATGTAGATCATCGCGTCCAGGCGGCTACAAAAAAAGCTTGCTCATTGGGCAGGTTCTCGACTCTCAGGAAATGAATCAGATCAATATGTCTTCTGCGAGTTCTCGACCACCTTCACTTTCCTCAACCCGTTGTTCAGACTGCCTTGGCAGAGACCTAGCCCTCGTCGCACTACACCAGCTCACGCAGGGAGTGATCATGGCGCTATCCCAAAATGACCGTGTGCCTCTCGATACTGTCGCGTTGAAGGTCTATCTTGGATCCGCGGAAGGGCGGCAATTTTGCGTGGCAGTGTAAGCACCATATTGCAATTCATGGAGCCAGACAGCCTTTCTCTGGATCCCTTGCTACTTGATGGCTGTACTCTAATCCGTCTGAATGGCATGTCGTTTGCCGAGCTTCCGCTTTCCAGAAGACTCCGCTTGAAGTGATCCCCCAATTTGTGCCGCTCACGTTGACGACCCCAGATTCATCCTGCAGCATCATGAAAACGACGCCATTCGAGATACCGGGCCGCTGGTGTGCACCGTGACGATGCTGGTGCCGCGCGACCTGGCGTAAGTCGCCAAGGTAGACACCGGCACGAAGCGCTCGCGGCCAAGATCGGACGGGGCGCCGTCAGGACGGCGGCGGCGTCCTCTGGGAGATCTGCGGGACGCAGCACATCCTTGTCCGGCACTGCAGCGCGGCGTGCCACAGCGTCTGGATGCCATGCCGGTCCAGGCCGGCGCGCGTGGTCAGGCCTAGCACCAATGCGAACAGACGAATCGCCCGCGCGTCCTCAATGCTGTGTGGCCTCGTTGCGCATGCCGCGGGGCAGCGACAATTCGAGTTTTACACGGGCCGGGCGCGGCGATGCTGCCATCCATGACGAGTCACAGCCGCTGATGGCGACATCGCCGGCCAGCACTTCCACGCCGTGCCTTTTGGCATCCTGGATCAGCTGCGAGGGGGTATAGAAGCCCATCAGCTGGCTGCTGAGCATCGCACAGAGCAAGGCTTTCGGCTCATGGCACTTGAGCTAGGCCATGGCATAGACCAGGAACGCAAAGCTGGCCGCCGCCTGGCTTTCGGGAGAACCATATTCGCCCCTCGTCATAATCATTGTCAGCAAGGCTGTCAGCGCGCTAAGCTCTATCTGGAGCGCGGCCGCAGCTACCCCTTCAAGCGGTACCACCCCAAACGCACGCGCGACAGAAGGAAACACGGAAAAACGACGACAGCTGTGGTGTCTTTTGAACGTAGGCCGAACTTCGGACTGGGGCATGAGGCCTGCCCGCTAGCAGACAGAAGGAACTCCTCCGGGGTATTGTGCTCTGCGTCGGTCCCCGGCGAAGCGGAAAACACTGCGGCCGCCCAAGCAAGTGTGGCAACCGCGAAGAAGATGAGAAGGCGGCGGATGTGGAACCATGCGAAAACTCCTCCTGTCGAAGAGAGCGAATGCATTACGAATTTTACGCAACATGCCTGCGGCTACGTTGACGGTGATCAACAGAAGCCGCATACCCATCACAGTAGTCGAGGATCTCGTGAACATTTTCCGCGGATAGCTTGGCAGGCATAAATCTCGGAAGCTACGTCCGTCGCGAGGGCGCCCTTGCGCTGGAATCAAAGTGCCCACACCAAGCCCCCCGACCGCGCGCGCAGTATAGGCAACCCTAGCGCTCAATGCCGCAAAGGCGTGCTGCAGATACGCGCCATGGCTGAAGGTCGCAGGCTGTCCTCGCGAATACCAACGGCCGATAGAGCGGTCGTCAGCTTCCTGTCATGGAAGAGTCTGAGCGAAGAAACGCTGCAAAAGGCGCTGGACTTTTCTGGCGTTAGGCCGAGACGGTCAAGTGCCAATGGCGCCTCGGCTTACGCCAACCTTTTGCCACATCCAGTGCCGAGCCCTGGCGGGCGCAGAGGTCAGTGACTGCCTGACGTCTCTGGTCGGGCGCAAACGGTGCACTGGTGTTTGTGCTCGTGACCGGATCGCATCAGGGCGGTCAAGCTATATTTTCAATACGGCGGGAAGACGGGAACGGTAGTTCGTGAGTTGGGCTCTGTCACGTAAGATGTTATGCCAAAGGACACATTGTGTTGCCAAGCTCCTATATTTATCAATGCTCAAGGCGGATGAGATGGATTATGCATCGATGAACCAACCCCACAATGCCGAGGCCGCAGCCACGTGGGGAAGTGCAGGGCGGCAATATGAACGAGTTAGTCAATCATGTACCCGTAGCCACGTCCAGTTGCTTTAGCCAGTCATCAAGCTGACTTCCGTCGGAAGTATCTCAACGGCATGTTACGGCGATGTTCTATGGTGGGCGCCAGAGTTTGAGCATGATCAAACGCACGCAAGCGGACCCGCTCTATCTGCCCCGCCGCATTCCTATCTTTCCTAGGAAAACACTGATTAAATTAGTGCGCGGATCATCTCGGTATTGCGGAAGTGCGTTGTCATAGGTATCCTAAGATTCGCGGTCCGATGATGAAGCGAAAGATCAGTTTTGCTGAAGCGAAAGATCAGTTTTGCGGAGACGCGCCAATGGAAAGCGTGGTGCCGTGGTCGCGGCTGATAGCGGCAGTCGAGCCGTACCGTGTCGGTCGCCAAGGAAATCGAGCTGCGCGACAAGTTCGAGAACATGGGGCGCAGTTGGTCAAGCAGGGGCGGCCAAGGCCCCGACGTGGCCGGTGACTGGCACCACCACGGCCACCGTGCTGGTCCAGGCAATGGTTCAGGAAGGAATGAAAGACGTGGCGGCGGGAAAAGTAGTCTTCTGTGCATAGATCGACCATCGGTGATAGCTGGATACTGATGTACCCCGTCGAACAAAGCGATTCACGCCAAAGCGAATCCAGACGCTGATCGAAGCCCTAGGTTCTCTGATCGCACCGATTCCTTTTGCTCACCAGCCTCCCGAGAATGGCACATAATCACCGAGATACTTTGATCAGCTGCGACGGGCTTCCCCTCCTCGCAGTGGAAAAGCATGGCGAGTCGTAATAGTGCCACGAGAAATACTGTGGTCTTGGCGACTCCGCTGTCGGCGGACGAACACGTCTGGAAGTATTCCGACCTCGTCATTCGGATTTAGGGCCCACAGATACTTCGGCAGTGACGGCATAGCAGCCGAGGGCGGCCCGATTTGACCGCTCCCCCGGCTTCGCCGATCTTTGAGAATGCGGCGCCGTAGCAGGACAGTTCGGTCCCGGCTCCTGATCGGTCTTGCCTTTCCGGGTGTCCGGCCACAATGCGTAGGCCGCCGGCCATGCGCCCCCAGCGCTCTGACGAACGCAGGCGCGGCTTGGCGATGCCGCGCCGCCCGACGCATTGCGCACTCCTTGCGATACGTCAATCCCCGCCAAGATTTCCCTCCTAGACTTATCCAGGCCTGCGCGCCCCGGGGCAGGCCAGTCGATTGACTATAGGAGTTCATCCATGCCAGACCAGACCGATCCCGCCTTCGAGCTCGCGCGCTTTGCCGAGCAGTCCGCCCTGCGCATTTGGCTGCGCTGGGAAGAATCGCGCCACATGCTGCTCAGGCTCCGCCTCAAGGCCCTGGACGAGAACATCAAAGGCGCCCGGCAGGTGCTCGCCCGCGTCAACGATGCCCCCGACTGGAACGTCTTCCATGGTCTGCCCGCTCAAATTCTGGCCGCGCAGGTCGAGCGCAACGCCGCGCATGCACGCGACCTTGGCGGCCTTTACATAGAAATGGCCTCGGCCTTCATGAAGCACCTGCGCGAGTCGACCGAAGCCTGGCAGGACTACCAGCGCAAGGTCATGGTTGAGGGAGGCGGCTACGCGCCCTTCGCGGAATCGGCGCGCGAGATATTCGACAACGTCGGCCGCCTGATGGCCGTCCCTACCCCAGACGCGCAGGCCCAGGCACGCGCCGCCGGCGCGGCACGGAGCTGACGAGATGGCCGCACAACGCATTGCCCAAACCAAGGCCATACGGCTTGCGGCACGCTGCAGTTGCGTGAAAGTAAAGCGCATAGGTGGTGGGCGGCCACACCATCTGCGTAAGGTAGTCTGTCAGCAGCCTAGCTGGGGTAATGAGCCTATTACTGTTGCTGCGGAGTGCTATGCGAGCGGATCTAACTCATCAATCTCATGTCTGGCCGAAGATTCTGATAGGTCAGATCAGTCAACCGTGCCGTCACTGCACCAGGACTTGCTACTACCAGAATTGCGCTGGCAATGTCTTGAAAATCGGCCCGGAAGTGGACAGAGCTTTTGAGTGCAATGATTCGGCAAGCTGCAGGCCGGATGCCCATGTGCGTCAGGATCGACTGATCCGCCGCCTGCATTTTTCGCGAAGCAACGATAACGCGAACGCCGCCGATCCTCAGCAGCGCCATCTTGCCAAGATTGATGGCCATTCCGCCCCACATTGGCCCGGTTCCCACGAAATTGCCTTCACTGACTCGCTCAACCGCGTATTTGCCGCACGCCGACCCAGAGCCTGGCCCTGCGAGCTTTCCACCGAGAGCGAGGTCCAGCTCAGCGCCTACACCGACTTCGTGCGCAAGGGCAGCAATGTCTGGATCGTAGACCGCTGCAACCACGGCATCCTGAGCGCCTTGTGAAATCAATGCCTGTAGTATGCCGGTTGTGTCCATTTGTCCGCCACCTCCTGGATTGTCTTGAGTGTCGGCAAGGATGATGGGCTTCGTTTCTCCTCTCGCCAGTTCTATCGCGCGCTTCACGGCCTCTGGTGCATCGAGTGCGCTAGCATCGAACTGGGGGAGCGCATCGTTGAAGACTTTCCGCAGCTCGTCGGCGGCGCGTATGGTGGCCGCGTCATCGTCGCCGTACGCAAGGATCGCCGGCCCGCAGTCATAGACATCCGCCAAAGAGAATCCCAAGGTGAGCGATAATGTCACGCTATTTTCTCGCTCAATCTGCTCGAGTTGCCGGTACAACGATGCGCCCGGCTCTGAGAGGGTGCACTGACTAGTCAACGGCAACAGCGTGTTGCCTTGGATGTACCGCTTGAAGGGCTTTCTTTTCTCCTCGACGAACCTGATGAGCAGTTCAGCCGTGCGTCTTCCAGTATCGGCCATGTCAACATGGGGATAAGTGCGATAGCCGACCATAAGATCACTGTACGCAAACATCTTTGGCGAAACATTTGCATGCAAATCAAGACTTGCCGCTATCGGCACATTCCCGACCTGCTCCCTTAGCGTCTCAAGGACAGCGCCTTCGCCATCATCGAGCGACGTCGTCGCCATCGCCCCGTGCAGGTCAAGATAGATGCCGTCGAGCGGCCCACTGTTGCGAATGTCCTCCAGCAGCATAGCCAAGATTTCATCAAACGCCGCTTGGTCAACTCGCCCACTGGGCGTCGCCGCTGTCCAGACCAGGGGGACAAGGTCATGCCCTGCTGCGACAATCGCCTCAATCGCACCGCTTATCGGCAAGTTCATGCCACGTAGGTTCTCGAGAATCTTCTGGCCGCGCTGCAAGCCTGGCCAGCCCCCGCCGAGGACAAAATCTTCTAATTCTGCGGGGCCCAAAGAAAAAGTGTTGGTCTCATGCTGAAACCCACCAATTGCGATGCGTGCCATCTAACGTCTCTCCGCTACCTGCACTCAGGCCGCAACAGAGAGCTTGCGCGGCGACTTTGTCAGCAACTCGATGCCCGTTTCGGTCACCAGCACGGTCTCGCTGAAGGCCAAACCGGAAGCGGACACGTACATATGGAAGATCATCCCGGGCTGCAACACCCAATCAGCGTTCGGACGGAAGACTCGCGTGAAGTCACTCGTCCGAGGCGTGGAAAGTGGGAAGTAGCCAAGGGAGTAGCCAGAGATATTCGGATACGAACTGCGGAGTCCCTCGGACAAGAGCGGCTTTCGGACCATCGAATCCAGCTCGGCCGCGACGACCCCTGGCTTCATTGCGGCGAACTGTGCGTCCTGGATGTCCAAAAGTCGTTCGGCAATTTCGCGTTGCTTCGACGTACTTTCACCGATCACGGTAGGGCGCATCAGCCTGGCGCTGTAGCCTCGAATAAACGGCAGCAGCTCCATGTGGAGAATGTCGCCTGACGCAAGCGGGTGATTATGCAGGTTGCCGTGCAAGAATGCATCGCCATTGCCCGATGTAATGATGCCAGCACGGCTGGTGTCGGCCCCCATTCGCATGAAGCAACCATGAACAACCGCAGCAGCGTCACGCTCACTGGTACCCACGCCTGCTTCGGCGATGGCTTCTGCCATTGCGACATCGCAAACATGAGAGGCTTGCCGAACGTATGCGATCTCCGCAGGTGACTTGCTTGCTCGCAGCTGCTCCAAGACGCCTGAGAAGTCAGCAATCCGATTATCCGGCAGGAGTTCCTGCAATTGCCGATAACGCCGGAGCGTCAGGCAGTATGACTCTTCGTCGATACCGATAGTCGAGTTCTTCCAGCCCTTCCTTCGGACTACGGCAGCTATTACTTCCAGCGGATCCTCCCAATCCGAAAACCCTACGTAATCAGACATCCACGTATGCTCGAGGAAGGGGCCTTCATCTACGGCCCGGAGAATCATCACCGGGTCTCCCTCCAGAGGGAGCAAGCAGGCTCGATACATGTTCTCCGAGATCGAGAAGCCGGTCAGGTAGAACAGAAATTCGGTCTGATCGACTAGCAGCAGATCAACATTGCGTTGCTGCATGTGCTTGCGTACACGGGCCACGCGCTGGTGATATTCATCAAGGGAAAAGAGGAGTTGATTCGTTGTCACAGTACAGGCTCAGTGATTATTTGCGATTACCAGCCATGTTTGCGGCCAGCAGTGAGAAAATTGAGACCAGAACAAGCAGAGCGCTCACGGCAGCGATCTTCGGATCGAGCTGGAAAAGCACTGCGTTCCAGATACGAACGGGAAGCGTCTGTCCGGCCGTCCCGGCGAGAAACAGTGCGATCAGCAGCTCATCGAACGAACTCAGGAAAGCGAAGATGCAAGCTGACAACAGCCCTGGCGCTATGATTGGCAACGTAATGCGGCGGAAGGCTGTCAGACGGCTCGCGCCGAGGCTCAGTGCAGCGTTCTCCAGACGCCCATCGAAACCTTGTAGAGTGGCCGAGAGCATGATCACAGCGACCGGGATCGTTACAACGGCGTGACCGACCACGATGGACGTCACACCCTCCAGCTTGATGTCGGAGAAGAAGAAGAACATCGCCATCGCAGAAATCACGTTAGGCACGATCATCGGGAGCAGGATCAAGGCGTACACTGCCTGCTTGAAGGGGAACTGATGACGAACCAACGCAAGGGCGGTTGTCATACTAATTCCTACCGCCAGCACCGTCGCAAACAACGCTACCTTGAGGCTGAACCAGATTGACGACATCCAGGCCGAATCGGTCAGGATGGAAATGACCCATCTGAACGAGTAGCCCGGCGGCGGGAACGAAAGATAGTCGGAAGAGGTCAGCGCAAGTGGGAAGATAATTAAGATGGGCAGCGCCAAAAACAACATCACGACGCCGGCAGCCACGGCGACTGAGATTCCAGGTTGTCGCTCTGTCATAGCTTAGACTCGAAAAGACGTTGCAGACCAACTGTCCGCTGGTAAATAGCGAACAGCGCCAGCGTGCAGATCAACAACACCGTGGACAGCGCTGAAGCAAATCCCCAGTCAAAGTATGTTTCTACCTGGCTCTCGATAACCATTGAGATCATGCTATCGCCTTGATTTCCCATCAGCGCAGGGGTAATGAAGAATCCCAACGAGAGAATGAAGACAAGCAAGCTACCCGCGGCAACCCCCGGCATGCTAAGCGGAAAGAATATGCGCCAGAACGCGAGTGTCCGTGTCGACCCAAGACTCTCGGCGGCTCGCAAAAGACCCATGTCAATGCCTCGCATAACACTGTAGAGCGCTAGAACCATATAGGGCAGCAAAATATAGGTCATGCCGATCAGCACGCTGAAGCGGTTGTACATCAGCGTGAGAGGCTTGTCGATTAGCCCAGTCGACAGCAGTACCTGGTTCACTATCCCATCGGTTCCTAGCAACACCATCCACGCATACGTCCGAACCAGAACACTCGTGAAGTAAGGAACGATGACCAGGATCATCAACACGCCTGCCAACCTTGGCTTGATCTGAGAGAGAAAGTAGGCCAGCGGATACGCGAACATCAAGCACGCAACAGTCACCATTGCAGCGATTTCGAAGGTGATATAGATCACCTCCACGTAAGTGAAATCGCTAAATAGTCGCTCATAATGACGCCAAGTCAGATGCGGATCGAAGATGCTTCGTGCCAGCATACTAACGAGCGGATAGATGAAGCAGAGCGAAAGCAAAAGCAGCGCTGGTAGTAGAAGCCATAGCACCGTCCGCTTACCCTGCGATCTGCGAATGCGGGCGCTCGCCGCAGAAATGGTAGCTATTGACATCAGCTGCTCCGCTCCGAATCTGGTACGAGCCAGACGCTTTCCGGATCCCACACAAGCGTTAAGGAAGAGCCCTCGCTCCACACATCTGCATCCGCAAATTTCTGGAGCTGTGCGACCACTTGCATACGAATGCCATTTGCCTGCTCGACAGCTAGCTTGACCATATGGCCGAGGTACTGCACCTCGCGGACTTTTCCGGTCAGACTATTGACCACATCGTTATCGAGGCCCGCCAAGCCGCGCAAGGCAATTTTTTCGGGGCGAAGAATGCCACAAATGCGATCATTCGCCTTCAACGTGTCCGGTCCCGAGGCCTGAATCGTCGCTCCGCCCTCGAGGTCGACAATGAACTTTCCTTTGCCAACTGATCGGGCAATCGTCCCGTGGAGCGTATTCGACTGTCCAATGAATTGCGCGACCCACTTGTTCGCTGGGCGATCATAGATCTCGTTCGGTGATGCGATTTGGGCGATTCCACCGTCTTGCATCACCGCTACGCGGTCGGACATGGTGAGCGCCTCTTCCTGGTCATGCGTAACGAAGACGACTGTGGCGCCTGAATTCCTATGCAAACGCCGAATCTCCAACTGCATATGCTCGCGCAGGTTCTTGTCGAGCGCGCCCAGCGGCTCGTCCATCAACAGTGCTTGGGGTTTGAAAATCAGTGCACGCGCCAACGCAATTCGCTGCTGCTGGCCACCAGATAGCTCTCGCGGAAAGCGCTCCGCTTTGTCAGCCAGTTGAACCTGGGCTAGTCCGTCGGCAACTCGCCTCTTGATCTCGACCTTGCTGACCCCCCGCATCTCCAGAGGGAACGCCAAATTCTGAGCTACCGTCAGGTGCGGGAAGAGTGCATAGTTCTGAAACACTACGCCAAGATTGCGCTTGCTCGGCGGCAACCGCGTAACGTCCTTGCCTCCGACGAGGATTTTTCCCTCGCTAGGAGAGATAAAGCCGGCCAGCATCATCAATGTCGTAGTCTTGCCGGAGCCGCTGGAGCCGAGCAGCGTGACAAACTCCCCGGCACGAACATCGAGGTCGAGCTGTCGAACCGCTGCGGCGTCGCCGTAGTATTTGCTGATGCCTTGGAGGCGCAGGTCTGTGCCCAACTTTCCGATGGGTGTTGCGTCCGCAAGCAGCGAAGCTGTTAATGCCATGTTCATCTCTACCCTCTCCGCAACACCCATGCTTGCCATTGCTGACCAATTGACGAAAGATTCTCTGCCCACCATTCACCGTTCAAGTCGAACCCGGCCTTGAAATGGTCCGGCGCACTCGGTAGCTTCGACAGATCTTCAGGACGAATGAGCTTAAGGGCCGCCTGATTAGTCGGGCCATATGAGATATAGCGTGTCAGCGCCGCTTGCACCTTCGGTTGAAGTGCGAAATCAATAATGTTTGCGCGTTCGCCGCGTTCGGGGAGTTTTTGATGATCCCCCAGTACTCGACTTGTCGCTTTGCTTGGTTCCATTCGATCGCGAGGGGGGCTCCTTTGTCGATGAGATCCTGCACACGGCCGTTCCAGATACCGCCAACTACTGCCTCCTTTCGCTCGAGGAGTTGTGCCGAAACGCGCCGGTGTCCCACCACTTGACCACGTTCTTCTTGATTCGGTCGAGGGACTTCAGTGCACGCTGGACGTCAATCGGATACAGCTTGTCCTTTGGCACGCCGTCAGCCAAGAGGGCGAACTCAAGTTCGGCCCCGCCAGCCTTCTGGTCTGCCAATGTGCGCGGCCCTGGGAACGCCGTCACATCCCAAAACTCGGCCCACGATTTGGCTGCGTTCCTTTTTGAACACGTCCGTGTTGTATGCGAGGACGGTCGCGAAGTACAGGTTACCGACCATGTTGGCGTGACGGACACCAGCATGAATGTCGTTGGGGTTGGTGAACTTCATCTTGGAATAAGCGATGGGTTCCAATGCCCCAATCTTGTCCAAAGAAAGCTGTGCTACGTCCGCCAAATCGACGACGTCGACCTGCACGCGCTTCGCTTCAACCATCGCGCGAATCTGGGCTGCCGTCGCCGGCTGCACGACAACTTCGATGCCTGTCGCTTCCGTAAATGGCTTATGTAGCGCCTTCTCCATGGCTTCCTGATAGGCACCCCCAAGGCCACGGACGACGACTCTTCCCTTACCTTCAGCGCGTGCGGCGCTCGTGCCAAGTATTGCCGGACCAATCGTTCCAGCGGCGATCGCCCCTACGCCCGCAATTTCGAGAAAGCTTCTCCGCGATACGGTTTTTTGCATGCTCACATCGGAACTCGTGTCCGCCATTGATAACGCTTCCGGTCTATGCCTATTTACCATTTTGGTTCCCCTTTCTTTGACTTACTAGTTACGGCCTCTGATTTATCTGTTGAAAAATTTGTTTATTGGCTCGACTTTCGAGCCAGATATCTGAGTCGGCGTTGCCATCGCTCTTCCAGTGAGAAAGATCTCGCCAGATGTCGTCAATGCCACGCAGCATCTGCGTTACGTTTCGACGTCATGGGTAATCACCAAAGTGATTAACCAGTTTGCTAGGGCCATCGTCCCGGTCTCCGACCACCATACGAACGAATCTGTCCCCCGTGCGACCAAAACGTGTGATGTGCCAATGACGCGAGCGGTGATGACGGACGGTCAGTAATGGCCACAATGTGTGCACCGCGCGATCTCGCAACGCGCAAAATGTCCACGGTATAAGGCAGGTACCGTACGTATCCAATGCCGACAACGACGTCCTCGGGCCCAACCTGCTGGAGCTGATTGGCAATGTCTCCGTTGCCGATGTTGAGAAGCGTTGCCTTGCCAGTAATTTGCTGGAGGTGTGCGGTCAGGTAGTGTGCCATTGGGGAAGTAGTGCCATGCCCACTGATCCAGATCCTTCGCGCAGCGATGAGTTGCTTCGCTACCTGCTCACCTAGCGCAGTCGCATTCATACGCTCGGTGGCGCGCATCAGTTCGCTATCTATCGCGAAGACTTCGGTCTTCAGCTCTTCTAGATCGGACGGTCGCTCCCGCTCGGCCATCCCGCTCGCACCAGCTCGCTCGAGCAAGCCTTCACGGAGCGCTGCACGCATCTCCGAGAAGCCCTTGTAGCCGATCGCCTTTGCAAAGCGCACAACCGTAGCGTCGCTTTGGTTGACGGCCTCTCCCACTTGACGTGCCGTGGAAAACGCGACTGATTCGCTGTGGTCGAGAATGTACTTCGCCAAGTGCGTCTGTGCACTTGTCAATGTTTTGGCGTTGTCAGCCACTGCCTGTCGATAGCCCGATGAAGTCATTGTAGTAGGTATTACAGAATATGGTTTGACTGTAGTGTTTGCGACACGCCGGGTCAAGTCGGATCTACCGCGTGTTTACCCTTCTTCGTCGCTTCGCCTAGGTCTGCTCAAGAGCCGTGTCGCGAGTCCGTTGAGCGTACTCCTATTTCGATGTATGTGATGATTTAGGCACGTCGCTTTGAGTTCTTTGGGAAGCGCGCGGAGTCGAACCTGAATCATCCAAAAGCATTGGAGGCCTCAAACAGTTGCCGCGGCCCCGCCGTTTCTTGAGCACCTTCCGAACGAAGCGCTGGATACCGGCAGGCTGGTTATCTCTGGGGACTATGGCGCAAGGATCAGTTTGGAGCGGCGCTGTGGAGATGCCGATTTCGTGCTGGTCATTAGCACGAAGAGCATGGATGACTATGAGCAGTGGACGAGGGATGAGGGAGGGGTGGCATGATGGGCACCGTGCACTCCTGGTCTGGAGTTTGGCCGCAGTACAAGACGCAGATCAATAAGAATCATCTCGCAGAGGCCACGCTGGACCGCACCAAGTTACACACCTTTGGGGCCAGTTATGACCCGATTCGGCAGAAAGTAACTTGGTTCCTCGATGGAGTGCGGCAGATGTCTGCCGATGCCCCACCGGTCGGCGCCAACCAGAATTTCTACCTGATCATGAGCGCTCAAAACCGTGGTAGCGCCGGCCCATACACCATGTATGTAAAGACGATTTGGGCCTATGTGCCGCCTTCGTCTACGCTGCCAGTAGCCGAGTGAGAATGCAGTGCGCAGCCTTCACTGAGGGGGAGCTTCTCCCGCTGCTACCGCGTTCGTCAAATCCGTCCGAACGTTCGCCACGCAGACCCCGGCTTGGGCGACCGCTATCCGCTATTTCACCCTCCCCGACGAGCGCACCGATATCACCTTGATTGCGGAGCGCGTCTACGGCAACCACAACGAGTTCATGGCGATCTTCGCGGTGGCGGGTGGCTCAGCTCCCAGACTATCAAGCGCCAGACCGGTTACCTGACCGATGACGAAAAGCGGGCTTACGAAGTAATGCCGTTCAGTTAAGATCCCTATTAAGGAATCCAACGACATAGCGTGAAGGGCGGGATTTGACGACCCGGTCGCATGAGCGGCCGGGTCGTTTCACATTGGGCTGCGACTTAGGCGCTCGCGTAGGCGTCGCAGGCAGGCTGGCAGTTTGGCGTAGGCAGGCGTGACGGCTGCCCACATCATTCGTGCTGGATGACATGAAAGGCGCGCACGAAGCTCATGTCGGTCGGCGCGAGCTTTGCTTCTCGGGGCCAGGTAGACACCTTCATCGGCCAGCGTGGGCACTATGCGCGCCGGCGGCATGTCGGCGAAGCGCGGCTCGTTGGCAACGGCCAGAATGCGTTCACGCATCCTCGATGCTCAGCGCGTGCCCTGGCGTGGGCCGCTCGGCCCCGGGACGGCGGTCGCCGACCACCAAGCCATCGTGGGCCATCCAGCGTTGCAGCGTGCGCACGGTGATGCCGGCCACCTCGCAGGCCAGTCGCAGGCGCGCCCCGGCTGCGTGAGCGGTCTCGATATGGTGGACCATCGTTTGGCGATCTTCCAGGCCGATCATGCGTCCTCGTCCTTGTCCTTCGGGAAGATCCCCTCGAGCTTTTTTGAAAGTATCAACAGGGCGGCGGTTTCGGCCAGGGCCTTCTCCTTGCGGCGCAGCTCGCGCTCGAGTTCCTTGATGCGGCGCCGATCGGCCTTAGTCTCGCGAGGGGTGGCGCGCGCATCCTCGGGCTCAGCCAGCGCCTGCGTGGCGGCAGTGCGCCACTGCTCCAACACCTGCGGATACACACCGTTCTCACGGCACCAGGCGTTCTTGCTGGCGTCGTCCATCGCAGCCGTCGCCAGCACCGCCTCAAACCTGGCCGCCGCTGTCCATGCCCGCTCGCGAGCGGGCATGGACATAGCGTCCGCACGCCAGCGCTCCAGCGTGGCCACTGCCACACCCAGTTCCCTTGAAACCACTTCCACCGCCGCACTCTCCGGGGGTAACAACCGTGCTACCGCCCGGTCCTTGAATTCCTGTCCGTAACTAGCCACTTCTCTCTCTTATCGCCCCCAGGGTTCAAATTCTATCGGGGCGACAATGGTATGAACGCCCCCACCTACCGCAGATACTGGTCGCAAAATGAGCGATTCCTCACATTCCAACTTCATCGATGCGGGCCAAAATGAGGAAGATCACTGGACTTCTTCACCGGAGAGTTCGAAATGAAGCGTACGACGGTCGGGGTGGATATCGCGAAGAGTGTCTTCCAGCTTCACTGGGTGGATGCTGACACAGGCGAAATCGTGAACAAGCAACTGAAGCGCGCCGTGTTCCTCGAACATTTTGCGAATCGCGAACCGTGCCTTATTGGCATGGAGGCCTGTGGCGGTTCCCAGCACTGGGCACGGCGATTGACCGAGATGGGCCATCAGATCAAGCTGATGCCGGCGAAGTTCGTCAAGGCATTCGTGATCGGCAACAAGAATGACCCGGCGGATGCGCGTGCGATCTCGATGGCCACACAGATGCCAAGCAAGGCCGTCGCAGTGAAGACCGAAGCGCAGCAGGCCGTACTAGCGTTGCATCGGTTGCGGCAACAGAAAGTCAAGTTTCGAACGATGCAGATGAACAGTCTGCGGGGACTGCTATCCGAATACGGCGAGGTGATGGCCAAGAGCCGCGCCGCACTGGACAAGGCGATCCCCAGGGTGCTGGCAAGGCTTGCGGAGCGGCTGCCAGCAATGCTGATCGAATCGTTACGCGAACTGTGGAATGACCTTGATCGCCTCGACAAGCAAATCGCAGACATTGAACGGCGCTTGCAAACCTGGATGAAAGAAGACAAGGCTTGCAAGGCAATTGCCGCGATCCCGGGCGTGGCTTGCTAACAGCGACGGCCACAGTCGCGAGCATGGGCGACGCGAAGGCGTTCAAGTCCGGGCGCGAGTTTGCCGCCTGGCTCGGTCTCGTACCCAGGCAGACTGGGACCGGCGGAAAGGTCCAGCTACTGGGAATTAGCCGGCGCGGCGACACGTATGTGCGCACGCTTCTGATCCACGGCGCACGTAGCGTGCTTTCCCACGCGAAGCATGCTGGAGCGTGGGCCGAACAATGCAGAAACGACGACCGGTGAACGTGGTCACCGTAGCACTCGCCAACAAGATGGCTCGAACTATCTGGGCCATCCTCGCGCATGACAAGCCATACAAGCAGGATCACGTGAGCACGCGACCGGCTTGACTTCAAAATAGAGATAGTACTGGGGGACCGCGAAGATTACAGGATGACGTCGAAAGGTTGCGTTGGCAATCGAGTGTGATGACAAGACAGGTCGGACCGGGATTCGCTAAACCTGAAGAATAGTTAGAGCGTTCAGCTCGTGCGACAAATTAGGAGCGAGTCAGCGGATTTCATCGGGGCCTGCAGCGTATGCTGCGGAAGGCCGCATATAAAGCTGCAATCTATCCTGTTGAATCAGAACACAAGAAAACCTAGCGCATGGGGGGCGTCATATAATCTATTCTGCCGCGGGGGGCCTCTTACCCGGTACATCATCAAACTCGCCCAATTGGGCGGCTATCTGGCACGCGCTAACGATCCCCCACCAGGAAATACCGTGATCTGGGTTCACCGGGCGCTTACCATCATCACCCCTATCTTCACTCGCTTCGAGCAAGAGATGGAGCGCCGTCTGAAGATGGCGGATGGCCGCAAGACCACCCTCAAGGACAACTGGGTCTACTTGAGAGCTGAGTTCATGTGGGATTTCCGCTTCCTGTATCACGACATCAATGACCTAGTGGCGCGCAACCGGATACTGGAAACCAACTTCAAACGCATCGTCGAGCAGAAAAAGCGGTTCGCGCTCGAGGTTTGCCGTCAGTTCATTGAAGACGGCGAGATGGAAGCCACGCCCGATGAAATTGATGCCATCTGCACCAACATGGTGGAGATCACCACCCATTGGCTATCGCACCAGTTCTGCAGCACCCGCGCCAGTACAACGATCCCGAGCAGATTGGCGGCTACTTGCACGCAATAAGCTATCACGCTTTGGCGATCCTTGCGCCATACCTGCGCGGTCGCGAGCGCATGGCTTTCGACCGACTCGCACGCGACTACGCGGGGTTCATGGCTGCAGCCAAAGCGGCAAAGGAAAAGAAGCTCGGTCAAACGGAAGCTCACTGAAGTGGTCTGAGATACGCGCAATTGTTCCAGACATGGAACTCGCTAGGCACATCCACCGCACGCCTTGCTCGAGCCGGTCCTAAAGCCTCTAATATCCTCATGGGAGGGGAAGACTGTTGAGAGGGCGAAATGCGCTGTGCAAAGTGCGGTTTCGATAACCTTCCGGGAAGAAGCTTCTGCGAGCAGTGCGGGCAGGGTCTTGCAAAGATTTGTCCTCAGTGCGGCCAAGAGTCCAGCCCTGCAGCCCAATTCTGTGGGTTCTGTGGCGCTACATTGAGCGCGTCGCCGCTGAATCCGACGGTCTCTACCGCGCCATCAATCGCTGCTCCTGCCCCGGTGCTTTATACCCCGGCGCATCTAGCGGACCGCATCCTCGCCGAACAGGCGGCGATGGAAAGCCGGGGACAATCCGCCGGGGAGCGCAAAACCATCACGGCGCTGTTTGCGGACATGGCCGGGTCGACTGCGTTGATCCAAGATCTGGACCCTGAAGAAGCCCGCAGTCTCATAGACCCGGTTGTGGCGCTGATGATGGAGGCTGTCCATCACTATGAAGGTTACGTGGCTAAATCCCTCGGCGATGGGATTATGGCGTTGTTCGGTGCGCCTATTGCCCACGAGGACCATGCGCTGCGGGCGCTGTTTGCAGCGCTACGCATGCAGCAGGCCATGCGCAGCCACAGTGACCGGGTTCGACTGGAGCAGGGCATTCCCCTGCAGATTCGGGTTGGCGTTCATACCGGGGAAGTGGTGGTACGCTCGATTCGCAAGGATGACCTGCGCGCCGATTACGACCCGGTGGGCCACACGATTCATATTGCAGCCCGGATGGAGGGTGTCGCGACGCCGTCATCCATCCTCGTCAGTGAGTCGACCCACAAGCTGGCCGAGGGGTATTTCGAGTTCAAGGCCCTGGGGCGGACACAGATTAAGGGCCTGCGCGAGCCGCTGGCGGTCTATGAGGTGGTCGGACTGGGCGCCTTACGCACGCGCCTGCAAGTTGGCGCGCACCGGGGCCTCGCCCGATTCGTCGGTCGCGAGACCGAACTGGAGCGCCTCGGCCAAGCGCTGGAACTGGCCAAAGCGGGGCATGGGCAAATCGTGGGCGTGTTGGAGAGGCAGGTGTGGGCAAATCGCGCCTCTTCCATGAGTTCAAGGCGCGTTCCCAGCAAGGCTGCCTAGTGCTCGAGACCTTCTCGGTATCGCATGGCAAGGCGTTTCCTTACCTGCCCTTGATTGACCTGTTGCGCAACTATTTCCAGATCACCGCACAGGATGACGAGCGCCGCTATCGCGAGAAGGCAACCGGTCGGCTGCTGACCTTGGATCGCTCTCTCGAGGAGCATCTGCCTTACCTGCTCTACCTGCTGGGTATAATCGAAACTGGTTCGGCTCTGCTGACAATGGACCTGCCATCCGGCGTCAGCGCATCTTCGAGGCGATCGCACGCCTGCTGGTGCGCGAGAGCCAGAACCAGATGCTGATGGTGCTGTTCGAAGACCTGCAGTGGCTGGATAGCGAGACAGAAGCTTTCCTAAATGTCCTTATCGCGGAAGCACAGGCTGCTGGGATCCTTCTGCTCTTGAACTATCGCCCCGAATACCGGCATGGCTGGGGCAACCACGCTTGCTACACCCAACTGCATCTTGAACCGCTTGGTCCCGCGGAAGCACAGGGGCTGCTCACGGTGCTGGTAGGGAATGATGCCTCGCTTATGCTGCTCAAGCAGCTCATCTTGTTAAAGACAGAGGGCAACCCGTTCTTCATCGAGGAAGTCGTCCAGACCCTGGTCGAGGAGAATGCCCTGCTTGGCCCGCCTGGAAACTATCGGGTCGACAAGGCCCCCGTCTCGCTGCATATCCCGACAACGGTGCAGGGAGTGTTGGCCGCTCGTATCGACAGGTTGCCTGTCCCGCAGAAGGAACTCCTGCAGACATTGGCGGTCATCGGCACGGAGTTTCGCTCCAGTCTGGTCCGTCACGTAACGGGGCTGCCGGAAGAAGTGCTGCATCCCCTGTTGGTGGATCTCCAGGCTGGAGACTTCATCTATGAGCGTCCCGATTATCCCGAGGTCGAGTATGCGTTCAAGCATGCGCTGACACAAGAGGTGGCCGGCAACTCCCTGCTAACGGGGCGGCGCAGCATCCTTCATGAGCGCACTGCCCAGGCTATCGAGGCACTCTTTCCCGATAGGTTGAAGGAATACTGCAACGAGTTGGCCCTCCACTACAGCCAGAGCGGCAATGTCCCAAAGGCGGTTGAATATCTTCAACTAGCCGGCAAGCAAGCCCTGCAGCGTTCTGCGCAGTTGGAAGCAATTGGGCACCTCAGTGCGGCTCTCGACTTGCTGAATACAATGCCTGACAATCCCGAGCGCGCACGGAAGGAACTCAACTTGTTGCTGACTATAGGGCCGGCGTGGATGGCAGCACGAAGCCACGGTGCACCTGAAGTTGAGGCGACTTACAAGCGCGCGCTCGACTTATGCGAACGCATTGGCAACAGCCTGAGCTCTCCTCGGCGCTGTACGGGTTGTGGTCGTTTTACATCCTGCGGGCTCAATTCAGTACGGCGCGCGCTTTGGCGGATCGTCTGCTCGGTCTCGCGCAAGACACGCAAGATCCGGAGCAACTTGGGGAAGCGCACCGTACCCTCGCAAACACTCTTTTCCGATTAGGTGAGTTCGAGTCGGCTCGCATTGAATTGGAACACGCGCTGGCTCTGTTTCGCCCCTCGCAACAGTCATACAGTCAGATTCTGCGTTATGCACGGAATCCTGCGGTCCATATGCGAAGCACATTGGGCCGGATTCTGTGGCATTTAGGCTTTCCTGACCAGGCCCTCGCACGCTGCCACGAAGCGGTCGCGCTGGCAAGGCAAGCATCCGATCCTTTCGCCTTGGCGTTGGCGCTAATCTACGATGCCGAATTGCACGGGCGCCGGCGCGAGATACACTTGGCGCTCGAGTATGCAGAAGCGGTCATCTCGCTCTCTCGCGAACAGGGCTTCACTCTATATGTTGGCTGGGGAACAGTCCTACGGGGATGGGCGCTGGCCGGGCAGGGGAGTCATTCAGAGGGAATTGCGCAAATGCGCGAAGGCCTCAACGCCCATAAAGCCGCTGGGGCGATACTGGAGCGTCCGACGCTTCTTGGGCTGCTCGCCGACGCGTATGGAAAGGCCGAGCAGCCGGAAGAGGGGCTTCGTGTGCTCGGCGAGGCTTTGGCGCTTGCACACGAGACGGGCGAACGCTTCGATGAGCCGATGCTGCTTCGGCTCAAGGGGGAGCTGATATTGCTTTTGTCAGCGGAAGAGGACGGTTCGTCCTCATTGGCAGAAGAGGCGGAGGTTTGCTTGCAACAGGCGATCGCTATTGCCCATCACCAGGTAGCCAGGTCAGCCGAGCTCGAAGCATCAATTAGCTTGGCCCGCTTATGGCAATGTTGGGGAAGGACCAATGATGCTCGCGTGATGCTCGCGGGAATCCATGGCATGTTTATCGAGGGAAGCGATACTGCGGACTGGCAGGAAGCTAAAAAATTGTTGGAGCGCCTTAGGTAGCGATTGCTGAGGCCCATCCTCAGCGCCATGAACTCGCCGCTAGGCACGAATGCTGGGCGTCGAGTGTTGGTTTCCCTGTGGGCTTGTCACAAACCTGGACTCACATGCAATGCGTAAAGCTGCTTCGGAGTGACTCTATCGGGAGCCACTAGATTCTCAAAGCCATCTTTTGCCAGTATCTTCTTTAGCGTTCCGTTCTGTTTTAACTTCGTCACCAAAGCAATCTTCGAGAACTCCCTGATGAACGGCGCGTAATTGATGATCGTTGCTTTGGACAGGGCGCGCGAGCGTACTGTATCCCTGCAGGGCGATTAACAATCGCCGGAGGGGGCATCGTCGATGCCATCCATCTCACTTTCAAGGCAGACGCTTAGCCGTCGCGCAGGCTTGGCTTTTATAATGCCAGCCGGCTCCACTCGACGCTGGGCTACGTCAGCCCCATGACGTTTGAGAAAAACTGGTTCGCAGCTCAGCAAAACCGGGCTGCCTAATTTCCTCGGTTATGGGATTCGTGGAACAGGGGCAAGGTCAGCGAGCCACCATCAGATCTTCCAGAATTGCTTCTAGGGATTTCCTGATATTGCAGCACTGCACGTCTATCGTCCGTTAAGACAACACGGTCTCGGCAAGTCAATGAACGCACAGAAACAACCTTCTTCTCAGGCAGCTAGGTCCCCGGTCGTCCCCATCATGACATTTCTGAGGGCAGCAGTTCGTCGAGATGCCATCAGTTTACTCCGGGGCCTCATGCCCGGAAGTCATAAAAACAGAGCGCCGCGCAATATCCTTTCATTTGGAACAAATCCCCGTCAGCAAACTTTAGCGCCACGCGCGCCGATGACGGGTGTCCCTGATACGATTATTTCCATTGACAAGATCACACAATTTGCCACAATGATCAAGCAACATGGTAACGCCAAGCAGTATGGCCAACTGCGCAAAAAATGATGCGGTCCATGTGTACAGGCCTAGCGCTTCAAGGTTGGTACGACGGCAGAACTGACAAGATAGTTGAATCCGAGAATCGGCATTGTATGAGTCCCTAGCCAACGAAATGAACTTATGCCTGGCATGATCCTGGAAATCTGTGCGAATGTAAATGCGCCCGATAGCGCCGTAACAATATTGCCTACAACTGAAAGAGAATCTTCGCCAAAAGCATTATCGGACATGCTAATATGACCAAAGTTCGCAAAGAGCAACAAAACCCATATCGCGCAAGAAATTGTAGTTGGCACGATAGCTTTACTTGACTTGACCGCGCAAAAATACATCGCATCGACTCGCCTTATGAGAGCCCCTAGCCCAAAAAAAAAAACGCAGCGGGCATTGCGATATGTAAATCGAATGGAATGAAGGGCGTTTCACGGCAGACAGAGAAACCAATTCCGCCGATAACAAGAAGTGGAACAGCTGGGTCTCTTCCTGAAAATCGCGTCAAAACTACGGCTAAGATCTCTAGACTGAATAGACAGAAAAGAAACCAAAGTGGTGTGCTTAGAAAATTTCCGTCGGGGCGAGGGAAGCCAATGGCCGTTCCTATCAACAACTCGACGAATTCAGCATACTTGACCTTCCCCAGAAGCAACATCGCAATAAACGGCAATCCACATATCGCACCCATCACCCATGCTGGGATGACCAAACGGTGGAATTTTTCTCGCACAGAACAGATCGCGTCTGCCCTCGCTTTGCTGGAATTAAAGAGGAAGCCGGACAGGATGAAGAACGCCGGCATGTGGAACGAGTACACGTATCGATGGATTTCGCTAGGCAATCCTCTCGTATGCCCAAGAACTACGAGAAGGATGCACAACCCGCGATATGTGTCAATGACTCCGTTACGTTTATCCACCATTTTAATCCTCCCATTTTTGAAAAAATTTGAATGCGGAACTTTATTCCGACGAGAACCAACATAGCGAGTTACAGATAACGTACTGATCGGATCTACGCTGTTTCGCGACGTTCATTTCGTAATGTCCAAAGCACTTTATTCGGCCTATGTGAAGCGCCAGTGCTTGTCGATTCTTTCTCATCCACGCTTCATCATTCATTTATACGTAATCCTCTTCGATCCGCTGCATTATTGCCTCAGCGCGGGATGCTTAACTTTGGGGACTCGCAAACATTTCGTGAAATCAATTGTTTCGATGCCATTCATCCACAAATTCGATGCTTTTGCTCCTCCATAGCGGGCTTCTCCAAGTACGGGCGCGGTTCATCGACCGGGTTCGCGTCGATCTAGCCAATCGCTCGCAGCACGACCGCCCAACCGGGCGGGTCTCTACCACGCGCTGGCCACTCCTGCGCAACCGAGAGAGTCTGAGTGCCTCTGACAGGGAGCATCAGACGTTGTGCTGCAAGCCAATCAGCCTTTGAGACACCGCCTGCATCTTGCGAGACGAACTCTAGCGGATTGTAGTTCTACCGCAGACCGGAGCTTGCGTAGAAGGCCTGCGGACAGTGGAGAGCACAGCGGCGAGGGAGTACTTCTCGATCAAAATCCGGACGGCGATTCATCGTTGAGCCAAAAAAGCGCCCGACGCGAAGTCGGCGCTATAAGGGACGCATTGTCGGGGGAGACATACAACCGACTCGGGAGCGCCTGACCAAGCGAGAGATAAAGTCAAATCTGGTGTACGAAGGTATCTACTCCGCGCCTCAAATTTCCCGCCCGTACACCACTTTCGACTTTAGCTCCCAAGCGATCCCGGTAAACATACTAACAGCAGCCCACGAATAGTGTTATCAGATCCTCTCGAATCTTCATTAAGGATTTCCTGATATGCACCCTAGTGGTTATCGAGGAAAAATGTCCAAGTGGTTTGCGTCCTACATCCGGTCATAGGTAGGGTCGGCTACTGCCTATCGCCTGAGTATCGATGGGTAGTGTGTTGTGGTCAAGTAATTTCGGACAGGCAGATAGGTTGCTTTGCTGCTCGTTTGGCCTCATAGGCGGCGGGCGACAGGTACCCCAGGGTTGAGTGCAGGCGCACTGGGTTATAGAAGCCAACGATGTACTGGGTGATGTCGCGCTGAGCCTCCGCATGATTGGCATAGCGCCGCTGCCAGACGCGCTCCATCTTCAGATTCAGGAAGAATCGCTCCATTGGCGCGTTGTCCCAACAATTGCCTTTGCGGCTCATGCTGCAAACAATGCCGTGGCGCGTCAGCAGGGTCTGATACTCGGCGCTGGCATACTGGGCGGATTCAACCGGTCGTCGCAACACTAGATTGTCGAACAGATTTTAGATATTCGTCCAAAGCTTCGGCAGGTGTCTTCCAACCAAGCGTTTTCCGGGGCCTGGTATTCAGTGCATGGGCAACGGCCCGGATCTCTCGAGAGCTCCAACGGGATAGGTCTGTGCCCTTTGGAAAGTATTGTCGCAGAAGGCCGTTCGTATTCTCGTTCGTGCCCCGCTGCCATGGACTGTGCGGATCGGCGAAGAATACCTTTACCCCGGACTCGACGGTGAAGCGAGCGTGATCGGATAGTTCCTTGCCACGATCCCAAGTCAATGACCGCCACAACTGGGCAGGCATGTTGGTGACGGTCTTCTTGAGCGCATTGGCCATCGTGACAGCTCCGTAGCCAGCCAGCGCGGGGCCGTTCTTCGTCCGGGGAGTCAACCCATAGCCTTTCTCCCGAGGCAGGTGTACAAGCATGGTGAAACGGCTTGATCTCTCCACCAGAGTCCCAATAGCAGATCGGTTCAGGCCGATGATCAGGTCACCCTCCCAATGCCCTGGCACAGCACGATCCTGCGCTTCTGCAGGCCGGCTAGATATCATCACATCCTCGCTAACGTGCGCCCAGGCCGTGGCTTGTGCCCTGGCCCTTGGTACGCGCAACGCCCGCCCAGTGCGCAGACAACTGACCAGCTCGCGCTTCAGCGCACCGCGGCCCTGGATATAGAGCGCTTGGTAGATGGCTTCGTGAGATATGCGCATGGATTCGTCATCGGGGAAGTCGATCTGCAGCCGGTTGGAAATCTGTTCGGGCGACCACCCATTAACCCATTTGCGATCACCGCGATGCGGTTTGTGTAGTGGTCTAATTTCCTCGGACAGGTCGATAGGAGGACAATCCGGAATCGACGAGGAAAAAATCTAGATGACATGAAGGCGCCGACAATTTGATGCCAGCCTCAAGCTGGAAGTGGTACGGATGGTAAGAGACCAAGGATTATCGGTCAGTGAAGTTTGTCGGTCGATGGAACTTGGTGAGACGGCGGTTCGCCGCTGGGTGGCGCAGTGCAGAGCGTGCAGGCGGCCCCGGCGAGGGTAAGCCGCTGACGGCGGAACAGCAGCGCATTCGACAGCTCGAAGCGGAGAACCGGCAACTGCGCGAGGACAACGCATTGCTAAAAAAGTCTCGGCCTTCTTTGCACGGGAACTGAAGTGAGATATCGGGTGGTAACTCATTTGCAAGAGGAGGCCACATCGGTCAGTAGCGCGTGCCGGCGTGCCAGACCGAGCGTAAGGGGCCTGCAGGAGCAGACCCACGTCAAGGCGGCATTCGTTGCCAGCAGCGCGAACTACGGCAGCCGGCGCGTGATGCACGCGCTGCGGGCACAAGGCCTTCGTGACCGTGCCTCGATTTCGCGTACAGCAGGAATTTTGTTAATTTCCTGTTTGTACGGAGGGTTGCATGTCAGAAAGGTCAGTGCCGAAACGGCAATATACGGACGAATTCAAGGTCGAGGCCGTCAGGCTTGCCGAATCAGTCGGGCAGCATGAGGCTGCGCGCAGGCTTGGGGTGCCAGTGGCGACGTAGGGAACTGGATGCGGCGTGGGCGCGAGCCGACGCGTGGCCCGGCGAGTGGTCGCGAAGCGCTCGCGGTACGAACAACTCGCCCGATCAGTGAGCTGGAAGCGGAGAACAGCCGACTGCGCAAGGAATTGGCCAGTGCGAAGCTGGACATCGAAATTCTGTCAAAAGCGACGGCATACTTCGCGAAGGGGTTGCGGTGAAGTACGCCTGGATCGAGACCTACCGCGACCAGTACAGTGTCAGTCGCCTGTGCCGAATGCTTGATGTATCACGCAGCGGCTGTTGCCAGTGGCGTCACCGTGGATCAAGCAGACGCGCTCAGTCCAATGCAGCGCTGGACACCGCGGTCGCTACCATCCACAGGGCGAGTCGCGGCAGCTACGGCCGTCCTCGTATCGTGCGGCAGTTGCTTGCCCAGGGCCAGCCGGCAAGCGCCGAACGCGTACGTCGCAGCTTGCAACGCCAGGGGCTGCGTCCGGTCTACAAGCGTCCGTATCGAGTCACGACAGATTCGACGCATCGCCTGCCGGTAGCGCCGAATCTGCTTGTTCGTCGTTTCGACGGCTGGCAGCCCAATCAGGCGTGGGTCAGCGACATTACGTTCGTCAGGACCGGCGAGGGCTGGCTTTATCTGGCGGCCATTCTCGATCTGGCTAGTCGGCGCATCGTGGGCTGGTCGATGTCCGAGCGCATCAACGCGGAGCTTGTCTGCCAGGAGCTGCGCAGTGCGTGCTGGCAACGCAAACCGCCGCCGGGTTTGCTGTTGCATTCCGACAGGGGGGCAATATGCAAGCCGGGCATACCGGAAGCTGGCCGCCGGCTTCAGGGCAAACATCTCGATGAGCCGTCGTGCCAATGCATGGGACAACGCCCCGATGGAGAGCTTCTTCAAGACGTTGAAAGTCGAGAGAATCTATCAGGTTCGCTACGAAACGCGCGCGCAAGCCCGCCTGGACATCGTCGACTGGATCGAGGGCTATTACAATCGACAACGCCTGCATACCTCGATCGACTTTCTTGCACCTGTCGAGTACGAGGCCGCGTTGATTGCTGCATGACTTGCTGTACGCGGAAACGAGGCAGGGTCACATGCCAATTGCCCCTGGACAAGCCCAGCGCCTCAACCAGCCTTAGGATCGTCGGATGGTGCTCGACGCGGCGTCGCGCCGATCTCGCGCACGGGCTTGGCGGGCGGGACAGCTTCCACAATGACCGTCGTCGTCGGACGCGCGCTCGGCTGGATGGTCGAATCACCGGCCGGCGTCAAGCCTGCCGCACGCGTCCTGGCCACGGCTCGCTCAATACCGCGTGCGACAACGTCTTGACAGCGTTGGCTCATGAGGTAGTGGATCAGTTTCGAAGTCATGGCGCCTTCCCTCTGTGGTGAGTGAATACATCATAGCGGGCTCCGGCGAAGCAAGCCTCGGGATCGCCGGTCCCACGCGGGCGGTCCGGTCATGCCAGACGCACGAGTTCGACTTGCGCTGACTCATCTGACTGTCTCCGGTCGTGCAAAAAACAGACTGTAGCGTTTGGCTGACATCCGAGTTTGGCTCACGGCCGGTGTGCGAGAATACGCCGCGGCCAAAAGCGGGACTCGCTCCTGTCGCGACAACACAATGCGGAGACGAGATTGTCCAAAAAGCTACTTGTCGGCCTGGTAACGATGGTACTGGCAACCTCGGCGCTGGCCGGCGAGCGCTACACAGAAGTATGGAACCCGCCGGAGGTGCGCCGTTCGGCCGCGAAACTTTCAAAGCCATCGGCACGAAAACCGAAGAAGAGTCGTGTAGGTCCTCTTGCAACCGGCCGGACGCGTCGAGTGGCGGAAGTATCCACGTTACGGCCGGCCACGGCGGCAAGGCCGGGCAAGCCGACATTCAACGACATTCCGCGGCAGATGACGCCAGAGGGCAACGTGCTTCGTGTGGCAGGCGGCCAGTCTAGAGTTGACGTCGGGCGCTGATGCATTTGATACGGTCGCGCCCCCAAATTCTTGGTGGGTCAATCCTTTGCGAAAGGGATCGGCATTTTCGATAGAAGGGACCTGGTCAGCCTTGCTGCGAGCGGCCGAGGGAAGCCGACGAGACCAACTCACGGAATTCGTGCGCTCAAACTTTTGGTCCGCCTATCGGGGCATGGCGCTGAGCCTGAATCTGACCGTCCAAATGGCCCAAGAAGACTTGGACTTTTTGATGGCCCGCGACCGGGCCTTTCACACCTTGGACTAACGTGGATCAGCGGCGCAAGCATAGCGAAGGCGAAAGCGCTTCGCAGTCACCTTACTGGCAATCTTCATGGCTTCATTTGTGTATGTCTTGATGCATCAGGCGGGGCAGCCTTTCAAGATCGGCAAGGCGGTCGACATCGGGGCGCGCGCGACAGTTGGGACTGACGCGCTTTCAAACCCAGCGTAGCTTTGCGCTGCGCTTCGAAAACGAACAGCGATCGCTTGACGCCGAACGCATCCTGCATCGCGTGTTCGCCGACTGGCGTTGCTCGCCCCAGGAGGTCGCGCAGGCCGACGGTGCAGGCGAGGGCGCCTCGGAGTTCTTTCGCGTGGAATGCTACGAGCGGCTCGTCCACTTCATCCATCAGAATCGGGATCTGCTGCTGCAGACCGAGCTAGTGGAGGATGTGTCGGCTTCGCTCAACCGCGCCGGCGACGAGGCGCGACAACAGGCGCGCGAGGCGGCGCAGCGTGCGCGAGACACCCGGCAGGCGAGACGGGAGCGCGCGCACAGGCCTACGCTGGGCGCGGACAATCATTTTGTCCGGCGTAGCGACAAACATCTTGGCCGGTGACGGGGATTCGGAGGCGGCGTAGCCGCCGGAGAATTCCCGTCACCGGCGGCGCCGAGTTGGCCGGGTTCTACG
>LRMT01000051.1 GCA_001725945.1 Cupriavidus sp. UYMMa02A
CCTGTAAAGGGAGCAGCTGGGTTCGCTCGGCTAGCCACCAACTCACTCATATACCGGTAGAGTTGGTCGGTCATTACCACATGGGCGTGACTATCAATGATCATGTAAATGGCTCCTGGACTACTGTGGTTGTCCGCTTTTTTCTGTTGATTCAGATCGGGCTTTTGATTCCGTTACGGGACTCGTGTCCCATGGAGATACACTAGCTGTAGCGCGTGGATTCGTCAAGTGGAGATTGGCGGAGAGCGGAGCAAGTGATCGCTCAAGCCACAGAATTGAGAACTTGCAAGTTCTCGGGTCGAGAACGCAGTTACCGCGAGTGCGCGAACTCTGCGCGAGGAACGCCCGGCCTGCGGTTTGGCACGAGCTGCAACGCAAGATAGAAGGAGTTGGACATGACGACGCGCCTTAAGCGGCCGATTAGAAACAGCCGACGATCCGATCCTACATTGAAGAGAATCGATGTCGTGCAGCCTCGAGGCGATCGGCGCATTACAGGACCGGAGGACTAGACCACAATGCGCGAACCCGCCGGGTCTACGAATAAGACGCAGCGGGTCTCGAGGTGACATGACT
>LRMT01000052.1 GCA_001725945.1 Cupriavidus sp. UYMMa02A
CGGCCGGCGCTGCGCCAGCGCCGGCGGCTGGCCCGGCTGCTGCGCATACCGCTGCCCGCTGCCGTGGCGGCCGTGATGCACGCCGTACGGGCTGAGCGGCACGCGCGGACTCCGGTTCAGGAAGCGCGACAGCTCGGTCAGCGCAAGCTGGTAGACGTCGCGCTTGAATTCGATCACCGCGTCCAGCGGCACCCAGTAGTCGCTCCACCGCCAGGCATCGAACTCAGGATGGTCGGTGGCGCGCAGGTGTACGTCGCAGTCCCTGCCTGCCATGCGCAGCAGGAACCAGATCTGTTTCTGCCCTCTGTAATGGCCGCGGATTTCGCGGCGGATGAACTTGTCCGGCACCTCATAGCGCAACCAGTCGCGCGTGCGACCCACGATCCTGACGTGCTCCGGTAGCAGGCCGATCTCCTCATGCAGTTCGCGGTACATGGCCTGTTCCGGCGTTTCGCCGTACTTGATGCCGCCTTGCGGAAACTGCCAGGAATGCTCGCCGATTCGCTTGCCCCAGAAAACCTCGTTTCGTGTGTTGATGAGGATGATGCCGACGTTCGGGCGAAAGCCTTCACGATCGAGCATGACTGCACCTCGAATCCTTTAGAATTGTGTTGATTATAAAGGATGCGCGCGGCCCGGCTCAGGCGGGGTGCTGCTGGTTTTCCCCGAGCGGGAAGGGCAGTTTCAGGCAGTTGCCGGCGCGTTCCCGACCATTTTGCGCGGCACGGCTGCCGCCTA
The DNA here is from genome assembly GCA_001725945.1 of Cupriavidus sp. UYMMa02A. Lineage (GTDB taxonomy): Bacteria > Pseudomonadota > Gammaproteobacteria > Burkholderiales > Burkholderiaceae > Cupriavidus. The sequence continues at coordinate 739 of LRMT01000052.1, forward strand.
TTCACCGGGATTCCCGGTTTCCAGAGAAAACATTCGGATGAAAGCCTCGCAATTTTTCATTTCCACCCTGAAAGAAGCCCCCGCCGACGCGGAAATCGTGTCGCACAAGCTGATGATGCGCGCGGGCATGATCAAGAAGCTCGGTGCCGGCATCTACAGCTACATGCCGGTGGGGCTGCGCACGATCCGCAAGGTGGAAAACATCGTCCGCGAGGAAATGAACCGCGCCGGCGCCGTGGAACTGTCGATGCCCGTGATCCAGCCGGCCGAGCTGTGGCAGGAAACCGGCCGCTGGGACAAGATGGGCCCCGAGCTCCTGCGCCTGAAGGACCGCCACGAGCGCGACTTCGCCGTGCAGCCTACGTCCGAAGAGGTCGTGACGGACATCGCCCGCACCGAAATCCGCAGCTACAAGCAATTGCCGGTCAATTTCTACCAGATCCAGATCAAGTTCCGCGACGAGCGCCGTCCGCGCTTCGGCATCATGCGCGGCCGCGAGTTCACGATGAAGGACGCCTATTCCTTCGACCGTGACGCGGAAGGCCTGAAAAAGTCGTACCAGAACATGTACGACACCTATGTGCGCATTTTCCAGCGCTTCGGCCTGGAATTCCGCGCCGTGGCGGCCGACAACGGCGCCATCGGCGGTTCGGGCTCGCATGAGTTCCACGTGATCGCCGACACCGGCGAAGACGCCATCGTCTACTGCCCGACGTCCGACTACGCCGCCAACATGGAAGCGGCCGAGGCGCTGCCGCTACTGGCCGAGCGCGCCGCACCGGCCCAGGCGCTGGAGAAGACCTTTACCCCGGAAAAGGTCAAGTGCGAGCAAGTGGCTGAGTTCCTGGGCATCCCGCTCGAGCGCAACGTCAAGTCGATCGTGCTGGCCAAGGACACCGAGGCCGGCGCCGAGATCTGGCTGCTGCTGATCCGCGCCGATCACGAGCTGAACGAGGTCAAGGCATCCAAGGTGCCGGGCCTGGCGGACTTCCGCTTTGCCACCGAAAACGAGATCGTCGACGCCTTCGGCTCGCCCCCGGGCTACCTGGGCCCGATCGGCACCAAGAAACCGGTCAAGATCGTGGCCGACCGCACCGTCGCCAACATGAGCGACTTTTGCTGCGGCGCGAACTACCGGGACTATCACTATACGGGCGTCAACTGGGGCCGCGACCTGCCTGAGCCGGTCGTCGCCGACCTGCGCAACGTGGTCGCCGGCGATGCCTCGCCGGACGGCAAGGGCACGCTGGAAATCTGCCGCGGCATCGAAGTGGGCCACGTGTTCATGCTCGGCACGCGCTATTCCGAGTCGATGAACGCCACGTTCCTCGACGAAAACGGCAAGACCCAGCCGATGCAGATGGGCTGCTACGGCATTGGCGTGACCCGTATCCTGGGCGCCGCCATCGAGCAGAACTTCGACGAGCGCGGCATCATCTGGCCCGCCGCCATCGCTCCGTTCGAGGTCGTGGTGTGCCCGGTCGGCTATGACCGCTCCGAAGCGGTCAAGGCGGAAGCCGACCGTATCCACGCCGAGCTGCTGGCCGCTGGTGTCGACGTCATCCTCGACGACCGCGGCGAGCGCCCGGGCGTGATGTTCGCCGACTGGGAACTGATCGGCGTGCCGCACCGCGTGGTTGTGGGCGACCGCGGCCTGAAGGAAGGCAAGGTCGAATACCAGGCGCGCCGCGACCCGCAGGCGACCCAGGTGACCGTGGCTGACGTGGTCGGCCATGTGCGCAGCCAGATCGGCAAGTAAGACCATGCGCGCGGCCCGTCTGGTTCGCACGGCCGGCAGCTTGCTGCTGGCCCTTGCCGCTGCTGCCGCGCAGGCCGGCGCGCAGAAGGAAGAGGACCTGGCCGATTCGGTGCGCGGCGCGCTGGCGGCCGCCATTGCCGACTCGCGCCCGGTGCGGCCGGTCTTTGCCACCGGTGGCGAGCGCCTGGCCTACCTGAAGTGGCTCGGCGAAATGTCGCACCGGCTCGAAGCCCGCATCCCCGAGCCGCAGATGCGCGTGGAGTTGATCGAAACCGCATACTACGAAGCCAAGCGCGCCGGGCTGGAGCCCGCACTGGTGCTGGGCCTGGTGCAGGTCGAGAGCAACTTCCGCAAGTACGCGATGAGTTCGGTCGCGCGCGCGGGCTGATGCAGGTGATGCCATTCTGGGTCCGCACGATTGGCGACAACGACCCGCGCAAGCTGTTCCACCTGCAGAGCAACCTGCGCTACGGATGCACCATCCTGCGCCACTACCTGGACCGCGAGCAGGGCGACCTGTTCCTGGCGCTGGGGCGCTACAACGGCAGCCGCGGCCGCCCCGAATACCCGAACGCGGTGCTGGCGGCATGGAAGCGCTGGCAGTATTCCGAAGCCACGGTGACCGTCGCGGGGGATCCGGAGATTGCGCCGACCCGTTCGCGCAAGCTGTTGCCCGAGGCGCCCGAACGCAACCCGTTCTCGCCGCAGCGCCTGGCCAATCCGTCATGACTGTCGAATCGCGTCCGGCCGTGGCCAACCCCGGCTATGCCACCTCGTCGCCGGAACTCGAGCGCTGGCTGGCGCGGCATATTTCCGAAGGGTTCGGCGCCGAGTCGCTGGTGCTGTCGATGTTGCGCTCCGGCTATGACGCCGGCTTTGCCCGCGCCGCCGTGGCCACGGCATGGGACACCGGCCGTCTGCGTCGTCCGCACCGGCTGTGCGCCCTGTGCAGCGGCAATCCAGCCGAGAGGTGCCTGTGTTGTTCTCGCTCCAGGCGCCCGCTATCCGCCTGTACCAGCAATTGCTCAGCGATGCCGAGTGCGATGCGCTGATCGATCTCGCGCGTGGCCGCCTCGCGCGTTCGCCGGTGATCAACCCAGATACCGGCGACGAGAACCTGATCGATGCGCGCACCAGCCTGGGCGCGATGTTCCAGGTCGGCGAGCACACGCTGATTCGGCGCATCGAAGACCGCATCGCCACCGTGCTCGGCGTACCGGCCGACCATGGCGAGGGTTTGCAGATCCTCAACTACAAGCCCGGCGGCGAATACCAGCCGCATTTTGATTTCTTCAATCCGAAGCGCCCCGGCGAGGCGCGCCAGCTCCGTGTAGGCGGCCAGCGTATCGCCACGCTGGTGATCTACCTGAACACGCCGCAGGCCGGCGGCGCCACGGCGTTTCCGCGTATCGGGCTGGAAGTGGCGCCCGTGAAAGGCAACGCCGTCTACTTCAGCTATCTGCTGCCCGACGGCAAGCTGGACGAGCGCACACTGCACGCGGGCCTGCCGGTGCAATCCGGCGAAAAGTGGATCGCGACCAAATGGCTTCGCGAGCACCCGTATCGCGCCACGGAATAAAGACCGGCCTGTCCGACAGTACCGTGCCGGCTCGGCAGAATTCCCGATAACTGTACCGGTACTGTACTGTTCGCTGTGACTAGACTGGCTGCAATCCCCCAATTTTCAGTGGTTTGCCTGCCATGGCCTTTCCTGACCTTGTCGCCGGTTCCGGCGTCTTCCTTGCGTTTTCCGCGTTCGCGCTGGTGTCGTCGATCACGCCTGGCCCCAATAACACGATGGTGCTGGCCTCCGGCGTGAACTTTGGATTCGCGCGGACGATTCCGCACCTGCTCGGCATCAGCATCGGGTTTTCGCTGATGGTGGCGCTGGTCGGGCTCGGCCTCGGTTCGATATTCTCGCACTGGCCCTGGAGTTGGCAGGTGTTGCGCGTGGTGGCCGGCGTCTATCTGGTCTGGCTGGCGTGGAAGCTCGCCACCTCGGGCGGCGTGCAGGACCGCCAGGTCGCGCAGCCGATGGGCTTCCTGCAGGCGGCGGCGTTCCAGTGGGTCAACCCGAAGGCGTGGGTGATGGCGGTGGGCGCGTGCAGCACCTATGTACTGCACGGCAATGTGTGGCTGAACGTGGCGTTGATGGCCGGCATCTTCGCCGTCATCAACCTGCCCAGCGTGGCAATGTGGGCCGTGTTCGGCTCGGCGCTGCGCCGCTGGCTGTCGCAGCCGCGCGTGCTGCGCGTGTTCAATGTGGGGATGGCGGTGTTGCTGCTGGCGTCGCTGTGGCCGATTTTGGGGGCGCACCACGCGGGGTAGGCGCATTGCTGCCGCGCTTCGAACGCTTAGGGTTTTCTCCCCTCTCCCGCTTGCGGGAGAGGGGCGGGGAGAGGGCAGGAGCCTCGACGAAGTAAAGCGTGTCGCATCGAGATGCTCGGCCTCTCCCCAACCCCTCTCCGCGCGCGGGAGAGGGGAGCAAGACGGCGGTACGGGAGCCCGTCAGGCGCTTCTTACACCAGCGCCCGAATCGTCCCCAGATTCCGCCAATACCCCTTCGCATCCATCCCGCACCCAAATACATACCGGTCCGGCACATTGAAGCCGCAGAAGTCCGGGTGCATCGGCTTGGCCTTGGTCAGCGTCTTCTCGCACAGTACGGCAGCGTGGAATTCCTTCGCGCCCATGTCGATGATGCGCTCGCGGATGGCCGCCATGGTCTCGCCTTCGTCCAGGATGTCGTCGAGTACCAGTACGACGCGGTCCTTGACCGACTCGCGCGGCGCCACGCGCCACTGCATTTCGCCGCCCACGGTCTTGTTGTTGTAGCGGGACAGGTGGATGTAGTCGAATTCCAGCGGGAACTGCAGCTTGGGCAGCAGCATGCCGGTGAAGACCACCGCGCCGCCCATCACCGATAGCACCAGCGGGAAGGCATCGCCCATCTTCGCGGTGATTTCCTTCGCCATGCGGTCCAGCGATGCCTGGACTTCCTGGGCGCTGACGATTTCCTCGGAGTTGGCCCACAGCTCGCGGGCCTGTTCAGCGGTCATCATGGTGTCTTTCCTGTTCTTGTCTCTTGCGGGGGTAGGGCAGGTGGGGCGCCTGGCGCGCATCAGCGGTTGAAGAGGCCCTTCATGCCGCCCTTCATCCCACCCATCTGGCGCATCATTTTCATCATGCCGCCGCCCTTGAGCTTCTTCATCATGCTTTGCATCTGGTCGAACTGGTTCAGCAGGCGGTTCACTTCCTGCACCGGCACGCCCGCGCCCGCGGCAATGCGGCGCTTGCGGCTGGCCTTGATCAGTTCCGGCTTGGCGCGCTCCGTCGGCGTCATGCTGTTGATGATGCCTTCCATGCGCGCCACCTGCTTCTCGGCCTGGTCCATATTGGCGCCCTGCGCCTGCTGGGCGAACTGCGCCGCAGCTTGTCGACCAGGCTGCCCAGGCCGCCCATCTTCTTCATCTGGCCGATCTGCGCCTTGAAGTCTTCCAGGTCGAAGCCGCCGGTCTTCTTGATCTTCTTGGCCAGCTTCTCGGCGGCGTCCATGTCCACGCCGCGCTGGGCTTCCTCGACCAGCGCGAGGATGTCGCCCATGCCCAGAATACGCTGGGCCATGCGGTCGGGGTAGAACGCCTCCAGGCCGTCGAGCTTTTCGCCGACGCCGACGAACTTGATCGGCCGGCCGGTCACGTGGCGCACCGACAGCGCGGCGCCGCCGCGCGCATCGCCGTCCAGCTTGGTCAGCACCACGCCAGTCAGCGGCAAGGTGTCATTGAAGGCCTTGGCCGTGTTGACCGCGTCCTGGCCGAGCATGGCGTCGACCACGAACAGCGTTTCCGCCGGCTTCAGCTCGGCGTGCAGCGCGGCGATTTCCTGCATCATCAGCTCGTCGATACCGAGCGGCCGGCCGTGTCGACGATCAGCACGTCGTGATAGTGCTTGCGCGCCCAGTCCACCGCCGCGCGGGCGATGTCGACCGGCTTCTGGTCGGGCTGGGACGGGAAGAACTCGGCGCCGACCTGCTCGGACACCGTCTTCAACTGCGCGATAGCGGCCGGGCGGTACACGTCGCACGAGACCGTCAGCACTTTCTTCTTCTTGTTCTCTTTGAGCCACTTGGCCAGCTTGCCGACGGTAGTGGTCTTGCCGGCGCCCTGCAGGCCGGCCATCAGGATGATGGCGGGGGGCTGCACGGCCAGGTTCAGCTCGGAGCCCTTGCCGGAGACGGCTTCTTCGCCGCCGATCACCGTGGTCAGCTCGCGCTGGACCACGCCGACCAGGGCCTGGCCCGGGGTCAGGCTGGAAACCACGTCCTCGCCCATCGCCTTTTCCTTGACGCGGGCGATGAAGTCGCGGACGACCGGCAGCGCCACGTCGGCCTCGAGCATGGCCAGGCGCACTTCGCGCAGCATTTCGGCGGTATTGGCCTCGGTCAGACGGGCCTCGCCGCGCATGGTCTTGACGACCCGCGCCAGGCGTTGAGTGAGATTGTCCAGCATGGCAGGAATGGGGGAAGAAAGGGCTGTGTTGCGGCCTCTGTTACCGCGTAAGCCACCCGCCACTGGCAGGGGGCACTAAGGTAAACTGCGCAAATGGTCATTGTACTGTATGCCCTGACGGCACTTCTCTATTGCGGCCTGGCCTTGCACGGCTGGGCGACGCGCAATCCGCGGCTTGCCGCGCCGGTGGCCCCGTTGGCGGCTCGGCATCGGCCGTGCTGACGGCCAACGGCGGGCCTGGCGGGCGCCGCATCGGGCGCGGCGAGGCGCAGCCCGGCTGGTGGCACCTGCTGATGGCGGGCGTGCTGGCCAGCCACGGCCTGCTGCTGCACGAGACCATCTTCCCGGCCGACCGCATGGTGTTCGGCTTTGCCTTCGCGCTGTCGGCCATGCTGTGGCTGGGCGTGGGTATCTACTGGATCGAGAACTTCTTCTTCTCGCTGGCCGGGCTGGGGCTGATCGTGATCCCGGTGGCACTCGTCGCCAGCCTGATGCCGCTGGCGTTCCCGGGCTCGCAGATCCTGGGCTACGCCGCGCAGCCGCTGTTCAAGCTGCACTTCATCATCGCCAACGTGGCCTATGGCCTGTTCACGCTGGCGGCGTTCCACGCGTTCCTGATGCTGCTGGCCGAGCGCCGCCTGCATGGCTTCAGGCACGCACCGGCGCGCCCCGGCAATGGCGACGCCAAGGCGCCGGCCGAACAATGGCTGGGCCGCTGGCTGGACCTGCTGCCGCCGCTGCTGACGCTCGAAAAGCTGCTGTTCCGCCTGATCGGCGCCGGTTTCGTGCTGCTGACGCTGACCATCGTCTCCGGCCTGCTGTTCTCCGAAGAACTGTTCGGCCGCGCGTTCCGGCTCGACCACAAGACCGTGTTCGCGCTGATTTCCTGGGCGATGTTCGGTGGCATCCTGGCCGGGCGGCACTTCCGCGGCTGGCGCGGGCGTGTCGCGCTGCGCTGGGTGATTGCGTCGTTCGGCATCCTGCTGCTCGCCTATGTCGGCAGCCGCTTCGTGATTGAAGTGATCCTGCACCGGCTCTGAGACCGCATGGCAAGAATCCTTATCCTGCTGGCCGTGGTGCTCGGGGTCCTCTGGTGGCTGCGTTCGCGCGCCGAAGCGCAGCGCGGGCAAGCTCCCCGCTCGGCCGCCCGGCTCCCACGCCCCGTGATGATGACCACGCCGAGACCATGGTCCAGTGCGCCCACTGCGGCGTGCACCTGCCGCAGAGCGAGGCCATTGCCTGGCACGGCCTGCACTACTGCCGCCGCAGCCACCTGCCGGACGACAGCGGCGACCGCCCATGATCGCGGCGCGGCCGACGCACATCGCCCGGCACGCCCCGTGGCACGGCTTTGCCAAGCTGTGGCGAGAGCCCGAGCCGCCTGACTTCCACTGGCGCCTGCTGCGCTATTTCTGCTGGACCCGCGTGGCCGTCGGCCTGCTGCTGTTCGCCTACACCATCATGGAGCGCGGGGCCGAGACGCATGGCGTGTCGGTCGTACTGCCGTTCCAGCTTGCCTTGCCCGCTCACAAGACCGCGGCCATGCAACTGGCCATGCCCTACCTGGGCATCGCGCTGGCCATGCTGGCCGGCACGCTGTGGCGGCGGCGCTTTCACCTGCGCGTGCGGCTGCAGGTGCTGGCCGACCTGGTCCTGCTCGGCCTGATCTACGAGACGCTTGGCCGCAACGGCCATGCCGACGGCCTGGCCATGATCTTCCTGCTGCCGGCGCTGGAAGCCGGCGCGCTCGCCAGCCTGCTGTTCGCGCTGTTTGCGGCATCGGCTTCCGCGCTGTTGGTCATGGCGCATCCGTTCATGCAGACCATCCTGCTGCGCCAGGCCGACGCCGGCCTGCTCGGCTCGGGCCTGTACGGGCTGGTCTTCATGATCGCGGCGCTGCTGATGTATATGCTGGCCTACCGCCAGGTGGCCCAGGAAAAGATCGCGCTCGCGCGCGAGCAGGAGCTGCGCCTGCAGCAGCTCGTCAACCGGCTGATGGTCAACGACATGCAGGACGGCGTGATGCTGGTGCGCGCCAACGGCATGGTCGTGGCCGCCAACCCGGCCGCCGTGGTGCTGCTGGGCGTGCAGCCGCACGAACGTGTCTATGCGCGCCGCAGCCGCGAAGGCGAGGGCGCCGCGGACAGCCAGGCCGCGCTGTTCGACCTGCGCCGCATTCCACGCCTGCAGCCGCTCATGGAAATGCTGCGCGACTGGCTGCGCAGCAACGACGATGTGCCGCGCATCCTGCAATTGCTGCCCATCGTCTCGCGCCCCGCGCCGCCGGGCGGCGGCAACCTGCACACGCGGCTGCGCCTGCGTTTCTTGCTGCCGGGCCTGGCGGGGCTGCGCAATACCATTGCCAGCACGTCGACCATGCCGTCCAGCCTCGACACCGCAGCGTGGAACGAGCTGACGCCCGAAGCCGCCGCGCGCCTGCGCCTGGCCATCGCCCAGCAGGAAGCCATGGCTGGACGCCCGACGACGAGGCGCTGCTGCGCAGCGAGATGCGCGACACCGTGCTGGTCCATATCGAAAGCTGGGAGCGCATTGCCGAGCAGGTCCAGCAGGAAAAGCTCGCCGCCATGGGCCGGCTCGTGGCCAGCGTCGCGCACCAGATCCGCAACCCCTTGGCGGCGATCAGCCAGGCCAGCGAGCTGCTCGGCGACGGCGCGAGCATGGGCGATGGCGGTGGCGTGGCGTCCGACGTCGATGCGCGCCTGCTGCGCATCATCCACGACAACGTGCGCCGGCTCGACCAGGTCGTCGCCGACGTGCTGCAAATCTCGCGCCGTCCGCGCACGGGCCGCAGCACGGCGCAGCTTGCGCAGGCGCTGCCCGAGATCGTCGACCGCTGGCGCCTGGAAATGCGCTCGCGCCTGCCGCGTGCCGGCGACACGCGCCAGCCCGGACGCGGCGAGATCAACCCGAACGTCGTCCGCCTCACGGTCGAGGTGCCGCAGCCGGTGGTCTTCGATACCTCGCAATTGCAGCAGGTGCTGGGCAACCTGCTCGATAACGCCTGGCGCTACTGCAGCCGCCTGCCGGGCGCATCCGCCTGCTCGCCCACGTGCTGGACCAGCACCACGCCGAGCTGATCGTCTGGAACGACGGCATCGAGATCCCGCGCGAACACCAGCGCAGCCTGTTCGAGCCGTTCTTCACCAGCAATGCGCAGGGCACGGGGCTGGGCCTGTTCATGGCGCGCGAGCTGTGCGGCGCCAATGATGCGCAGGTCCGCTACGGCACCATCGCGCTCGATGACCTGCTCGCGCGCACCGGCCTGGTGGCGGCCTCGCGCGATACACTGCCCGCCAAGGCCTCGTGTTGACGCTGAGCATCGACAGCGGCGATGCGGCGCTGGCGTGAGGCGCTGTTCCCCTAAAACTCTGTTCCCGACTCGTAGCTCCATGCCACCCAGAACGCCCGGCCTCGATCCCATTCTTGTCATCGATGACGAGGCAGACCTGCGCGAGCTGCTGGACATTTCCATCCGCCGCATGGGGCATGACGTGGTGCTGGCCGGCTCGCTGGCCGAAGCGCGCGAGAAGCTCGCGCAGCGCCGCTACAGCCTGGTGCTGACCGATATGCGTCTGGGCGATGGCCTGGGCATCGAGATCGTGCGGCAGCTTTCGGCCGCGCCCGAGCGCGTGCCGGTGGCCGTCATCACCGCCTATGGCAGCGCCGACAACGCCGTGGAAGCGCTCAAGGCCGGCGCGTTCGACTACATCGCCAAGCCGGTGTCGCTGGATCAGTTGCGCAGCCTCGTGCTGAACGCGCTGGGCCGCACCAGCGCGAAGGCCAGGACGCTGCAGCCAGCACTGAAGCCGCCCTTGCCGCCGACCGCGCGGCCGCGTTGCTGCCGGGGCACTCGGCGGCCATGCAGGAGGTCCGCCACTCGCTGTCGCGGCTCGCGCGCAGCATGGCGCCCGTGGTGATCAGCGGCGAATCGGGCAGCGGCAAGGAGCGCGCCGCGCGCGCGATCCACGCCATCAGCACGCGCGCCGCGCATCCGTTCGTGGCCGTGAACTGCGGCGCATCCCGGAAAACCTGATGGAGTCCGAGTTCTTCGGCTACGTCAAAGGCGCCTTCACCGGCGCCGACGCCGAGCGCGGCGGCTTCTTCCAGGCTGCCCACGGCGGCACGCTGCTGCTCGACGAAGTGGCCGACCTGCCGCTGGCCATGCAGGTCAAGCTGCTGCGCGCACTGCAGGAGCGCCGCGTGCGCAAGATCGGCGCGAGCCGCGAAGAGGCCGTCGATGTGCGCGTCATGTGCGCGAGCCACAAGGACCTGGCCGCGATGGTCTCGACTGGCCAGTTCCGGCAGGACTTGTATTACCGCCTCAACGTGCTGGCACTGCGCATGCCGACGCTGCGCGAGCGCACCGGCGACATTCCCGTACTGGCCCGCGCGATCCTGGAGCACCTGGCCGTGCGCTACGGCGACCCGCGCCCGCGGCGCCTGTCGCAGGCCGCGCTGGAGCGGCTGGTGGCCTATCCGTTCCCGGGCAATGTGCGCGAGCTGGAAAACCTGCTTGAACGCGCCTACGCATTTGCCGAGACCGAGGATATCCAGGTGGCCGACCTCGGTCCGCTCGACGCCAATATGGTGGAGCGCGCCGCGCTGCGGCCGGCGCCGTCACCGCTGACCCCGTACACGCCGTGGGCCGGCATGGTGCCCGCGGAATCTGCGCCGGTTCCCGTGACGATTCCCGCGCCTGCGCCGCTGGCAGCGGCCGTACCCGAGCCGGAAGCTGCGGCCCCGGCAGCCGAACTGCCCGACCCCGCAGAGCGCGCGTGCCGTGGCGTGGTGTTCCCCATCGACCTGCCGGCCAGGCTTGAAGACGTGGAGCGCGAGATCATCCTCCAGGCACTGGCACAGACTGGCTTCAACCGCACCGCCGCCGCGCCGCTGCTGGGCCTGAACCTGCGCCAGCTTCGCTACCGCATCCAGCAGCTCGGCATCCGCGACGGGCGCGACGAGCCCCACGAACCGCACGAAGGGGAGGGCGCAGCATGAAGGCCCCGGCTTCCACCCCCGTCCCGGCCAGCTTCCTGCCCGACGCCGAAGGCTGGGTGCCGGCCGCGCGCCGCGTGCCATCGCCCAATTTCGACGACCGCCCCGCGGGCATGCCGGTGGACCTGGTGGTGCTGCACAACATCAGCCTGCCGCCGGGCCAGTTCGGCAGCGGCGATATCGAAGCCTTCTTCCAGAACCGCCTCGACCCCAATCGCCACCCGTTCTTCGCCACGATCCACCAGGTGCAGGTCTCCGCACACTTCCTGGTCCGGCGTGATGGCGAGCTCGTGCAGTTCGTCCCATGCGGCAAGCGCGCGTGGCACGCCGGCCTGTCCGACTTCTTCGGCCGCGGCCGCTGCAACGACTTCTCGATCGGCATCGAGATCGAAGGCAGCGACGACTTGCCGTTCACCGCGGCCCAATACGCCACCACCGCCACGCTGGTAAAGGCCCTGCGCGCCACCTTGCCGGTGCAGGCGATTGCCGGCCACAGCGACATTGCGCCGGGCCGCAAGACCGACCCCGGACCGCACTTCGACTGGGCGCGCTTTGCCCGCCTGGCCGACGTTCCGCAAAACCTGTTACCCTACCGCCCCTCGCACAAATAAGGTGCTCGTCCGGGCTATCACGGCACCATGTCGGCACGGTGTCACATGCCAATTCCCCACGCTGGTGTGGGGCTATCAGGCGGGCCGCTCGGATAAAAAATTTCCAAAAAATGTGCGCTTGCGAACGACTTGGCGCGATCCCTTGTCGTAGCGCGGTTCCCGGGAATGTGGCGCTGCCGCACTTGTCATCCGCGTGTCGCAACCACGCTTGTCAAGACTGGTCATTCCGATTTCTTTCACTATACTTGGGCCAGATTTCCGCAGTGACCACTATATGTAGTAGTTCAACCGGGGAGCTGGCCCAACTTTGAGGGAGACTTTCGCAGACGTGGCGATAGTCGTTGAAACCCTGATGTGGGGCCGGCGCATCACAAGAGTCCCTGGCGAAATGTTCAGCAAAAGGCAGTCAGTCCCGCCGCCAGCTATGTGAGGCAGGAAGCTTTCGCAGCCGCATTTCGCCAGGGACTCTTTTGTCTCTTAAAACAGGCTAAAAAACAGGAGTTCTCATGCAAACGGCCCAGAACGAAATCACCACGGGCGCGACGGGCGCCGCCGGTGTAGCCAACACCGCGCCGCAGACCCCCGCCACCCAAGCCGGCACTACGAACTACCAGGATTACAAGATCATTCGCCGCAATGGCGCCGTGGTGGCGTTCGAGCCGTCCAAGATCAACGTTGCCATGACCAAGGCCTTCCTCGCCGTGAACGGCGGGCAGCGCCGCTTCCGCGCGCGTGCGCGAGATCGTCGAGCAACTGACGCAGGCCGTGGTGCGCGCGCTGGTGCGCAGCCGCCCGAGCGGTGGCGCCATCCATATCGAGACGTGCAGGACCACGTCGAGCTGGCCCTGATGCGCTCGGGCGAGCATGAAGTGGCCCGTGCCTACGTGCTGTATCGCGAGAAGCGCAAGGCAGAGCGCGCCAGCGCCAGCGCCGAGGCCGTGGCCCGCGTGCAGGAAGGCGGCGTGTCGGTCAACGTGACCGACGCCGGCGTGAGCAAGCCGCTGGACATCGTCGCGCTGCACGACCTGCTCGAGACCGCCTGCGCCGGCCTGGGCAAGGCCGTCAGCGCCGAGCCGATCCTCAAGGAAACGCTCAAGAACCTGTACGAAGGCGTGCCGATGACGCAGGTGTACGACTCCGCCATCCTGGCCGCGCGTACGCTGATCGAAAAGGACCCGGACTACAGCCAGGTCACCGCCCGTATCCTGCTGCACACCATCCGCAAGGAAATCCTGGGCGCCGAAGTGACGCAGGCCGAAATGACCACGCGTTACGCCGAGTACTTCCCGAAGTTCATCGCGCGCGGCATCAAGGCCGAGCTGCTGGACGAAAAGCTGGCCACGTTCGACCTGGCCCGCCTGGGCGCCGCGCTGGACGCCGGCCGCGACTTCCAGTTCAACTACCTGGGCCTGCAGACGCTGTATGACCGCTACTTCCTGCACATTGAAGAGACCCGCATCGAGATGCCGCAGGCATTCTTCATGCGCGTCGCCATGGGCCTGGCCCTCAATGAAGCCGACCGCGAAGCGCGCGCCATCGAGTTCTACCAGCTGCTGTCGTCGTTCGACTTCATGTCGTCCACGCCGACCCTGTTCAACTCGGGCACCCAGCGCTCGCAGCTGTCGTCGTGCTACCTGACCACCGTCTCGGACGCCTGGAAGGTATCTACGAAGCGCTCAAGGAAAACGCGCTGCTGTCGAAGTTCGCCGGCGGCCTGGGCAATGACTGGACCAATGTGCGCGCGCTCGGCTCGCACATCAAGGGCACCAACGGCAAGTCGCAAGGCGTCGTTCCGTTCCTGAAGGTGGTGAACGACACCGCCGTGGCCGTGAACCAGGGTGGCAAGCGCAAGGCGCCGTCTGCGCCTACCTGGAAACGTGGCACCTGGACATCGAAGAATTCCTGGAGCTGCGCAAGAACACCGGCGACGACCGCCGCCGCACCCACGACATGAACACGGCCAACTGGATTCCGGACCTGTTCATGAAGCGCGTGATGGAAAACGGCGAATGGACGCTGTTCTCGCCGTCCACCTGCCCGGACCTGCACGACAAGGTCGGCAAGGCGTTCGAGCAGGCCTACCTCGCTACGAAGCCAAGGCCGCCAGCGGCGAGCTGAAGCTGTTCAAGAAGGTCCCGGCCATGCAGCTCTGGCGCAAGATGCTGGGCATGCTGTTCGAAACCGGCCACCCGTGGATCACCTTCAAGGATCCGTGCAACATCCGCAGCCCGCAGCAGCACGTCGGCGTCGTCCACAGCTCCAACCTGTGCACGGAAATCACGCTGAACACCAATGACAGCGAGATCGCCGTCTGCAACCTGGGCTCGGTCAACCTGGTCGCCCACCTGACCAAGCAGGCCGATGGCTCGTACGTGCTCGACCACGCCAAGCTGCAGAAGACCATCCGCACCGCCATGCGGATGCTCGACAACGTCATCGACATCAACTACTACGCTGTCGAAAAGGCCCGCAACTCCAACCTGCGCCACCGTCCGGTCGGCATGGGCATCATGGGCTTCCAGGACTGCCTGCACGTGCTGCGCACGCCGTACGCCAGCGACGCCGCGGTGAAGTTCGCCGACAGCTCGATGGAAGCCGTGTGCTACTACGCGTACCAGGCCTCCACCGAGCTGGCCGAAGAGCGTGGCCGCTACGAGACCTACACCGGCTCGCTGTGGGACCGCGGCATCCTGCCGCAGGACTCGCTCAAGCTGCTGGCCGAAGAGCGCGGCGGCTACCTGGAAGTGGACCTGTCGAGCAGCATGGACTGGGACAGCCTGCGCGCCCGCATCAAGCAGCACGGCATGCGCAACTCGAACTGCATCGCCATCGCGCCGACCGCCACGATCTCGAACATCATCGGCGTGTCCGCGTGCATCGAGCCGACGTTCCAGAACCTGTACGTCAAGTCGAACCTGTCGGGCGAATTCACCGTGGTCAATGACTACCTGGTGCGCGACCTGAAGGAACGCGGCCTGTGGGACGAAGTGATGGTCGCCGACCTGAAGTACTTCGACGGCTCGCTGTCGCGTATCGACCGCATTCCGCAAGACCTGCGCGACATCTACGCCACCGCGTTCGAAGTCGAGCCGACCTGGCTGGTCGAAGCCGCCAGCCGCCGCCAGAAGTGGATCGACCAGGCCCAGTCCCTGAACATCTACATGGCCGGCGCCTCGGGCAAGAAGCTGGACGACACCTACAAGCTGGCCTGGCTGCGCGGCCTGAAGACACGTACTACCTGCGCACCATGGCTGCCACGCACGTGGAGAAGTCCACCGTGTCGCGCGGGTCGCTGAATGCGGTGTCGTCGGGCAGCGACGGTGGTTCGGCAATGGATGCAGCGGCTGCTACGGCACCGGCTATGCCGGAAGCCGAAGGCGCGGTCTGCACGATGCGCCCGGGTGATCCCGGCTTCGAAGAGTGCGAAGCCTGCCAGTAATCACGAAGTAACCAACTGCCCCGGGGGTCTGCTCCCCTCTCCCGCTCGCGGGAGAGGGGCCGGGGGAGAGGGTCGGCGCCACCACGAAGTGACAAGTCAAATCTGACCAACCGCCGCCCCCAACCGAATCACGGAGAACCACATCATGCTGAGCTGGGACGACGACGTTCAAGCCACCCCGCAGGCCGCACCGCAGCCTGCCCTGCAACCCGCTGTTGCCGCCACGGCCGACCAACAAGGCGTTCTGCCGCCGGCCGCCACGCAGCCCGGCATCCTGGGCAACAATCCCAACGCCGCCGCCGCGCAAAGCAACCGCCGCGTCAATGCCGCCGACAAGCGCGTCATCAACGGCTCGACCGACGTCAACCAGCTCGTTCCGTTCAAGTACAAGTGGGCGTGGGAAAAGTACCTGGCCGGCTGCGCCAACCACTGGATGCCGCAGGAAATCAACATGTCGCGCGACATCGCGACGTGGAAAGACCCCAACGGCCTGACCGAAGACGAGCGCCGCATCATCAAGCGCAACCTCGGCTTCTTCGTCACCGCCGACTCGCTGGCCGCCAACAACATCGTGCTGGGCACCTACCGCCAGATCACCGCGCCGGAATGCCGCCAGTACCTGCTGCGCCAGGCCTTTGAAGAGGCCATCCACACGCACGCTTACCAGTACATCGTTGAATCGCTGGGCCTGAACGAAGCCGAGATCTTCAACGCGTACCACGAAGTGCAGTCGATCCGCGACAAGGACGAGTTCCTGATCCCGTTCATCGACACGCTGACCGACCCGTCGTTCAAGACCGGCACGCCGGAAAACGACCAGAAGCTGCTGAAGTCGCTGATCGTGTTCGCCTGCATCATGGAAGGGCTGTTCTTCTATGTGGGCTTCACGCAGATCCTGGCGATGGGGCGGCAGAACAAGATGACTGGGGCGGCGGAGCAGTATCAGTACATCCTGCGGGATGAGTCGCTGCACTGCAATTTTGGGATTGACTTGATTAACCAGATCAAGCTGGAGAATCCGCATCTTTGGACGGCGGAGTTTAAGGCTGAGATTACTGAGTTGTTCAAGAAGGCGGTGGATCTGGAGTATCGCTATGCTGAGGACACCATGCCGCGTGGCGTGTTGGGTCTGAATGCGCCGATGTTCAAGGGTTACCTGCGCTTCATTTGCAACCGCCGTTGCCAGCAGATTGGGTTGGATCAGCTGTTCCAGAATGAGGAGAATCCGTTTCCGTGGATGAGCGAGATGATCGATCTGAAGAAGGAACGGAACTTCTTTGAGACGCGGGTTATTGAGTATCAGACGGGTGGGGCGTGAGCTGGGATTGAAGTGAGCGGACAGCCTTTAGCATTCAGTGTGTTGAGTGACTTGACGGGATGCTAGGAAAGTACAGGCGACGCCACTTGCGTCGCCTGTTTCGTTTCTTAAGCGGCGACTCCGCTCTGAAAGTGGACGACAGGACCGATTCTCGATAGCTTGAGTCACCAGTTACAAGTGCCTTCGGTTTAACCCGAGGGGCAATTCGACAAGTGGGAAAGGGTATGAGTGAAGCCGACAAACAAGAATTGAAGCTTGAAGTAGTGGCGACCTCTGCAGCGAATACTTTGGAGAAGCAAAGTACCGAGGCAACACAGCGCGACATGAAGACGCTAACGAGAAACGGGCCACTCGGCGCCCACCGCCGGTGGTTTATCCCTGGTGGGCGCTCGCGGCAGCTAGGCTGATTCGGTACGTAATCGGCTATATCTTGCCTGTTTACTTCATCATCGCAGCGATCGTTGTAATTGCCCTACCAAGTGGCACGGTGATCAGGCTTTGGCCGTTCGCGGAGAGTTCTTCGTTGCGAGTGGCTACAGCACCGAGCAAGGCGGTCTCCCAGGCCCCACAGGTTGCAGCAGTTGCGGCGCCGCCGAGTACCCGAGTCGACAGTAGTGCGGCACCGTCAAGTGGGGATGTGAAGATCACTGACGTGGCAAAGATGGCGTTGGATGCGACCAAAGAGCGTGTCGACATGATGAAGGAGAGTTATGACAAGATCTTTTCCTTCATTGCTGCGCTGGGCGCCCTGTTGGCATTCTTTGGATTCAAGGGTCTTGAGACTTTCATGGCCACACGCGCCAGGGCGGAAGAGGCGACAGCTCAAGCCGAGGCGGCAGCGGCCGATGCGGAAAGTGCAAAGCGTGAGGCAAGGGAGGCGATCGAGTCCTTTAACGATTTCCGCAAAAATCAATACCTCATCGACAATTCCGCGGAGATCAACGCAGCTCACGGCATTGTGTTGCGCGAGATTGCCGATCTGTATCGTAAGGTCAAGCAGATGGATGACTTGATGGGAATGGAAGCTGACAAAGCCCGGGCAGAGTATTTCGCCTACCTGGAAAACAGCTTGTACTACCTTGACCTCGCGACGGTGAAGCCAGAAGGGGTGGCGCCACGTATCTTGACGCGGGTATATGGTACAAAGGGTAACGTCTATCGCCGCCTTGGGAACTACCACGCTGCACTTCAAGCAGCGGAGCAGGTGATGAAGATTAACCCTAGTGACCACTCGGCCTACTACAACGCGGCATGCTACAAGACGCTTCTAGCAGCGGATGAGCACGCCAAGGCGTCACCCAACCATGCTGCGATCTCCCATTATGAGAAGGACATGGCCAAGTATTTGAAAAGAGCGATCGAGTTGAACCCAGAGTATCGAGGCAGCGCCAAGGATGAGTGTGATTTTGGTCACTTTTCCAAGAGTTCCCACTTCTTGGCTTTGACCATCTAGCTAGCCAGCCAGCAATAAAAACCCGCCATCCGGCGGGTCTTTTGCGCACGAGGTGTGCAATCAGTGGGCGGCCATCGGCCGGACGTCCATGGGTCGTACATCCTTCATATGCTCTCTCCTTGTGCGCCTAGAAATTCGTATCGAACAACCGTTTCGATCAAGTTCGCTAGGCTGGGTTCCGCGCAAACCGCACGATTCTACTGATGAGGTCGTGATCCGTCAAACTTGCAAGTACCGTTGAGCGGGTACTTGCAGTCAATGTAATAGCGCAAGTGTTGCAATGCAAGAGCAGCCCCAAGGATTTGCCCAAAAAGACTGGAAAGTAGCGTGGTGCCCCGAACACTTTGTTCTTGGGAAAGATGGCACGGGATAAATTTCTTGAGGAGGGGCATTCCCGCCACAGCCGTCATGCATAACGCCTCATGAGGTACCCCCACAGGTGTGGGGGTTAGTTTACACCCTGTGGGGGTACCTCATGAGGAGGTTGTCGCAAAAAGCCATCAAACTCCCATCGAAAAGTGCTCTTATGTATCAATATGGGGCTGCAATGATGAGATCATCATAAGCCCCGACACGATCTGCTCCGCTGCCAAATTTCATCATTTGTGATCTATGGGCCATATTTATGGCGCGAATCATTCTGCAGAAATGACTATCAACTTGCGTCGCATCTTGATCCGCAGTGCCCATGCGGTAGCAAATCCGGCCCTTTCAGCGATTCTCTTGTCAATTGGGTAGTCCTCCCCTAGGGGAGCTAGATACTCGACTGGCCCCTTGGCAGCTAGGTCGCAGACGATCGTCCACCCGCGCAAGCCGGCTAGGTCTTGCCGCTACGCTACCCAGATTACAACCCGCTTGCGTAGGACTTTGATCTTCAACGATTGCCCGATGCGGAATCCTGCCTCTTCCAACCATACACCACGCAGTCGAATCCAAGGAATCTCCCGCAGCCCCGTAAAGCCATTGCTGCTGCCTGGAACGACGGGAAAGTAGGTACGGCTAATCTTGACAGTGCGAATGGGCGCTGGCGAGTTTCGTTTCGTCATGACAATCCTTGCGAAGATTGTTAAGTTCGCCCCTGTTCAAAGGCGGCCAGGTACGTGAACACCGCTCGCAAACGGCCCGCATGTTTTCCCTTTCGGGTCTTGTATCGATGCGCGCTACCCGGCCTTAGCGGAAGCTATGGACGAAGAATCACCGCAGTCTGTCGGGTGCGGTGAGGCCGTTGCGAGTGGTGTGTTCAGCACCGACGACAAGGCTAAGAGTTGCAGATACTGCCGCCAATGAGACGACTCTGCATTGTGTTGCCGCAACCCACGTCCCGATGCCAGCCGCGCCCAGTCATCTAGTCCATCGACTGCCGGAAGTACCTCTTCCCCAAGTAGTCGAGATAGGTCCGATACTCTGGGCGACTAGCTGAACAAAGCTCCCCAAAGATCGCTTGATAACTGATGGCTTGGAACTTCAGTTCATCGCCAACCAGCTCTTGGAACCTCCGGATTTCGTCCCGATGACGCTCTCCGTGTGGTCCCGGCCAATCGAAGTACACATACCGCAGCACCCAACGGTCTCCATACTGCCGAGCAAGCGCAAGGGCATGCTTAAGTAGCTGCGCGCGCCATGTGCCGGAACGCCTCCCGGCCCCCTTGCAGGGCTTCCGCGAGCCTGTGCTCGGGGCAACCCGACCTCTTCCCAGCGGCGACGCCCCTTTGCAAGGTATGGAGGCCTGAACGCCTCACCCACTGCGTTGCTTGCCGCGCAGCCATTCCGTGAACTTGCTCTCCACGCCGGCCATGACGCCGTTCGCCAGTGGCAGGCACACATCCAGGTTGGCGTGACTGTCGACTCCTGTGGACAGTTTGGATTCGAATACGCTGCGGTGGGGCAGGAGGGTAGCGCCAGCGCTTTCATCAATGGCGTGGCATCCGCGCAATCGGTCCAGAAATCGAAGATGTTCGCGGCCAGCGCAGAGGACGAATGCAAGGCTCGCATCTTTGCCGGCTTGTCTCCACGCTCCAGCAGCTCGCCGCCGTCGCCATTTGCAAACGCCGCCAACGTTGCTGGCGAAAGTGGTCGCATTAGATTCAGGTCCAGATTGGGGACATAACCGCGTGCGTCAAAGGCGATGCCCCGGTTCGCTGCCCACTCCTGCTGTTCCCTGCAAATGGCCGTTACAGACATGAATCGCCTCCGTTGAGCGTACGCCGCCTGGCCCGTGATCAGGCAAGGAATCGTGACTATCAATGGCGATTGTTTGTCAGCTGGGTAGCGCCGGGAATCCACCAAATGACGGACGGGAATTGTGCCCTTCCTAATCCGTATTGGACCTATGACACACGCTCAATCCATGCCGTGGTCGTAAGGTCATCAAGGCCCAACCGACGTTCGTCAACGCACAGACATACGCACGAGCGCAGGAAAGGATTGCGCAGCACAGACCATCTGCTAGCTCCCATGTTCGAACCAATTGATGCGCAGCTCGTCGATGACGCCTTTGTCCAGAGGTGGGAGCCTCAGTACGACGCGATCGCCCACGATGAGACGGAGTACCAGTCCCTCGTCCACGCGGTACACAATGATGTGGATTCCTTTGGCGCCATTAGGGAAGCGACTTTCAGGCAGATACTTGAATGGAAATCCGCCCGCACCAAGGGTCATGTGCACTGGTGGAACTACGGTCGCTACATCGAGACTATGAGGAACTGTCTCTCAATGGATGGCGACGATCGATTGGATGCAGTCTGCAAATTGCCGGGCGTTGCTGCGCGTGTTGGATCGACAATTCTGCATTTCATTTATCCGGACACATACCCGATCTTCGACATTCGAACCCTGGAAGCGCTCCGCTATCTTGGGGCTGACCTTGGGAAATCCTTCAGTGTGAACAACTACTATCGATTTCGCGAGTACCTCATCTCGACCCAAGTGGAACTGAATGGGTGGACTCTCCGCGAATTGGACCGCGCACTCTTCGCTTTTCATAAGCGCAACCCAGAGATATTCGGCGCCACACTGGGCAAGGGCCGTGGTGCCCAATCAACTGCGCTTCCTTGCTACTGTCCGAGGTCGGGATCCTAGCGCGTTCATCTCGCCCCGCCCGTTGGCGTGTTGCGGTGACCGGTTGTGAGCCTTCCCGAAATAACCTCAAGCAGCGGCTCGACGGCTTCGACGTCCCGGTCATGGAAGCCGGTATGCGGATACGGCTTGCACGGCAACGTCAGGTTGCAAGCGTCGCGCATCGTGTCAGTCATATGCCCATGCAAATCATAGCCATCTGACGGGGCGTCGCTCGCTGGACGGGACGCCGCGAAGAGTCGGGTGGATCCCTGTTGAACGAAGATGCAGATATTTCCGGCTAATTTTCGGAATTGCCCTAAAGACATTCGATAGCGGCATCACGTATAGCTTTCAGATTGCATGTCAGGAATCGGAGGTCTACGTGGCTGATATTCGCTATCCATTGAAGTACGGTGACAAGACAAGTACGGGCGGCATCCTGATCGCAACCGGGCGCAGTGTCATTCACCATGGGACGACGGTCGGTGTGGAGGGGGACTATGCGACCTGCCCGGCCTGCAAGTCGGGCGGGGAGGTAAGGAACGACTGCTACCCGGCCTTTGATATCGAGGGCAAGCAGATTCTGGTCAGTGGCGCACGTGTGTACTGCAGTTGTTCGACACATCCGATTGTATTTGCGTCCCAGGGAGATTTCACGATCGAAGTCAACCGCCGGGGTGCGGGCTCTTCGTCCTCATCCCTTCAGCCCAAGGCTTTCGGCGCCCCTGAACCTAAAAATGACGCTGGCGATACCTACGACGAACAGGTACGGGTTGTCGACAAGACGCAGATACCGATCGTAGGTCTCGCTTATTACATAGCGACCTCCGACGGTGCCACGTACCACGGCTACACGGATGATGACGGACGTTGTGAACGGGTAAGTACAGAGAAGCCGGAGACGCTCACCGTCTATCTCGGCGAGGACGCGGAAATGCGAATGGAGGGGCGAACATGACTGGCAATACGAAAGGTCAGAAGGCGCGGACAAACACAACCAAAGACTCTGTTCACACGGTTCAATATGATCGAAAAGTCCGCTTACTGTTGTGGGGAGGGGCCTACGCGCAGACCGACAATTCCGCCTTCCAGATGGCAGCCATCAACGTTGCGAAGGACTACAAAAGAGATGACAAGAATAAGTACGAAATAATTAACAAGAGGTTGCGATCGCTACAGTCGCTGGTTCTCGAGATCAACAATCAGAAGCCAAATAGTATCCGGTCATTGGACATCTTCACGCATGGAGGCCCGGACAACTTCTTTATGGTCACGGTAAGAGACGACAAGGACGGTGGCTTCCTGAACGATATCAGGCTGTATCGCTATGTCTTCCACAACGACTCGTTCTCCCGTGCGCATCTCAGGAAGCTGAAGTTCGACAATTTCTCCGAGGACGCCAAGGTGGAGATCCACGGGTGCCAGACCGCAGCCAACTCGGACAACATCGTGGCCGATTTCTCGAAGTACCTGATCGATGCTGGAAAGACGAAGTCTGTCGTGATTGGGCACACGACGAAGGCTGATCCACTGATCAATGGGAAGGGACGGGGGCTGTGCTTCTAATCATCGCGGGGCAATGGCTGATTTCTGTGCTGTCTCGTCTCACACTAGGTCCCACGGAAATTCCCGCAGACCCGTTAGAAAAGTATCCACTCGCCATTCAGCTCTTCTTTGGCGCCGTGGTCGCTCCGTTCTACGAGACCCTTGTCTTTCAATGGGCCTGCATACGTCTTCTACGCAGGTTGCGCCTGGAATGGCGTTCGACCGCCTTGGTGGCCACAATTCTGTTCGGTATGGCGCATGGCTTCCATGGACGCTGGTTGCTTGGCATGTTTGTCGCCGGCGGCATTCTCGCAATGGTGTTCATAACAGAGGCGCGGCGGCCTGCCGGGCATCCATTTTGGATGACTTTTGCGGTCCATGCGCTTTTCAATGCATTAGTATTTGCAATGATGTCGTGGGGCTGAAATTGATCGGCCGTCTGAAGCCGATGATTCCTGCAAGGTCACCCCGAGGCGTTAGCAACGCTCAAAGAATGCGTCTTGGACGCAACCCTTCGCGACGCGATATACGCGATCTGACGCCTGGACCAGCGCATGGCGATGTGTAATCACGATTAGCGTTGGTACCCGTTGCCGGACGCGTGCGAAGATTCGCGCCTCGCGTTCTGGGTCGAGCGATGAAGTGGGCTCATCCAGAATGATGACCGCCGGACGGCGCGCGAGCGCACGGCCCAGTGCGACACGCTGGCGTTCCCCCCCTGATAGGGCCCTGCCTTGAATGCCAAGCGGGCGATCCAGGATATCGCCGTTTCCTTCTGCGGCGATCTCATGCAGTTCGAGCAAAGCAATGAGTTCGTGCAGTGCGTGGTCTGACGGCGGGCTGTCACAGCCATAGGTCAGATTCGCCCGGAGTGAACCGGTGAGGATCATCGGCGCTTGAGGTGCGACAGCGACTTCGCGTGCGATATCGCTGACGGACAGCTTGCTGACGTCCACGCCGAAGAGGTAAACAGTGCCAGCCGCGGGGCGGGCGAGTCCTAGCATCAAGTGGATCAGGCTCGATTTGCCCGCGCCCGATGGCCCGGTGAGCGCGACAACCTCGCCCTGCCTGATAGTGATATTCACGCCCTGCAAAATCTGCTTCTCGCCTTGTGTGACATCTGCGTGCTCGATGCGACAGACTTCGTTCGCAATTCGATCGATTTACGCGCTAGATTCTCCGCGCTCGATTGGCAGTTCCAGAAGCCCGAAACTCTCGCGCAGCGCGAGATGGTTGCGCCGCAAATCGGACAGCGCTCCCGCAAGGTTAGTGAAAGGCATGGCCAGTGTCACGATGTAGCCAACAATCATGACGAAGTCGCCTGCGCGGAATGTCGAATGGACGACGCCATACGCGGTCGTCACCGTGTAGAGCGTGAGCAGAAGGCCGGTACAGATGGCTTGCGCCGCAAGCAGAAGCGCGAGCCGGGTGTTTCCGCGGGTCACTTTGCCGATATAGACATCAAGCGTGCGGTGCAGCGCGGCATCCTCTCTCGCGTACGCGTTGTTGAGTTTGATGTCGAGCATGAATCCGAGTTTCTCAACAAGATGGCTCGACAGCATGTCGGCACCGCTGAAAATCTCTTCGTGAGCGCTCTTGCTTTTGTCCGCGAGGAACCATGTGGCGGCGAAGAGAAGCAACATGGATATGGCAAATCCCAGAGCGAACGCGCCGTCGGTCAGTTGCCACAGAACGACACTGGACAGTATCAACTGGAGAACAGTCGGCACTATCGCCCAGAACACCGCAAACGTGATTGCGCTGAAGGCTGCACGACTTCGCGCGATGACTGAAACCAGGCTGCCCGGATCTTCTGCAGTCAGGCGCGGGTAGTCAACTCTGATGAGTCTGGCAAAGATGGCGTGATGGAATGCGGCATCACATCTTGCGAGAACGGCCGCGGAAAGTATGGCTTTCAGCCAATCGAACGCGCGAGCGGTAGTCCAGGCAAGTCCATAAGCGGCTGCGAGAAGTACCGGCGAACCTGTAGCGCTATGCGGGGCATCTGCAGATAGAGCATTGGTTGCCTCACCTAAGAGGTAGGGGACAAGCGTTGACAATGCCGCGCACAGCGCTACAAACAACGTTGCTCCGCAGAAGTGGATTGGCAAGGCCGGATATTTCTGACCGTGATTCGGTAGGCGAAGATCCAGTCCTTATACAAATCCAAAAGAAACCTCATCGTCATCACCTCCAGGTGTCAAAGTCATGTGGGGCTCTGGACCAGCTTGGCATCGCCATGGCTTTGCTTTGCGCATGACCCTGTTACACATTTCGGCGAAGTCCATACACAAACATTTCGACGGCGTAGATCCGGGTGATCTCCATCAAGCCAGCGGGATATCCCAGTGCCGCGCGCTTTATGAGTTTGCGCAAGCTGACAATGTCGAGGAGCCCGGCAGACGCCGCCCACCCCTCCAGGCATGTCTCAAGCACGTGTGCGTTGTTCACTTTGATTCCCTGCAGCGCAGAGTGCATGATGTCGCCCTTGTCTGTCCGCCAGAGAGTTCCCAAGCCTGACGCACGATACACAGCCTTCCGCACAATGAGCCGATTGTGATCGGCGGAGAAGGCTTCCTCGAGATTCATTTGCATTGCATGCTCAACAATCGGTTGAGCAAGAAATGGCATGACGGGCCGGCCTTCTTTCGGGTAGGGCTGCACGAGCGCGTCATCAAGGACGGCCCCCAGCGCTGCGATCTGATATCGCCTGGCCGGCCTTAGTCTTAGCCTCGCGCCACGCAGTACATCGTCGTACAAGGTTGCGGGTCGCTCTCTTGGCGCTTGTTGTATAACTGTTTGAGCTTGTTGGGCGTGCGAACCACCGAGATGATCGAAGGCACCGCCAAACGCGGATTTCAGTACGCTGTACAACGGCAGGCGGTAATGAATGGCAAGGTCGCTTAGCGCTGAGACGGCGCGCGCCAGGTGCAGGCTCGCCGCGGCATCAACGACCACACAGAACGGTGGTGGGGCGAGATACAGCGAGTCGCCCCCGTGACCATTCAACAATGCGCCGCGTTCGACGGGAATGCCCGCCTTCTCCATGTCTTGGTCGCGGGCAAGGAAGCAAAGCTTTGTAGCGGGCTGAGCGACTGCTGGGATGGCATCTACGGAAGTGAATGGCAGCTTTGCCAGCAGTGGATATGCCTTATGGTTCATGCCGCAGTGCCTAGCGACATGCCGGGCGATCGCGACCTTCGTTGGAAGACGCTCGCGTGGATCGAAATGGGTGATGGCCAGTGTTCGCGTATTCAATTTGGCCCGCTGCAAAGCTACGGCAAGTGCAGTGGAATCCAGTCCACCTGATAGCTCGAGAGTGATGGCATCCCGGCCTCTCATTATCGACCTGTGCACCATGGTGAGCAGGTCTACGAAGTCTGGCTGATCGCTATGCCTTCTTTGGGGCCAAGGTGACCAAGCGCGGCATAGTTCCGGAGTTGCGCCGCGCTTCCAACGCAACGCTTGGCCCGGCGGTAGACGTGATATTCCTCTCCAGCCCGTCCCCGTTGATTCGCCATATCCGTGTGCGAGAAACTGGTGCAGAAAAGAATAATCTGGCTCACGGCAGGCGCCGCCCAACTGTGCGAAGTCTTCAATCCGGTTGCCGACATGCAAGGAGCCGTCGTCAGCGAGGCGATAAAACACTGGATGCTGACCACAGGGATCGGCCAGGACCACGAAGCTGTCCTGAAGTTTGTCGTAAACGATGATGAAGTAGGGTCCCCAGAATTGCCTGCTAACATTCTGGGGGACGGTCCGCACCAACTCGGCTACTGTTGCCGGAGACGCCAGGTTCCCGCTTTGGAGACAGAAAACCCGACCCGCAATGAGCCAGCATGCTTCAGTGGTTTCCCCAAAGGCGACAAGTGCATCTCGCTCGGATGAAATCTCCGCCACGTACTCGCTGTTGTTCGACCATGTGCGCGCACACCAGGATATCTCTTTGGCAAGTGAAGGCATGGGCCGCAATTTCGCGAAGATCATGTGCGTCCCCCCGGCTAGTCAGTTGATCTCGAGGATGACAGCAAGCTGTTTGCGCAGATCGGGGTCGTCGCCGACGGTATGCCCCTCGTGTTCAATCCAGGCATGCGCATAGAAGGGTCGATTCTGCACCCCAACGATCAGGCGAAGATCGTATCCGAAGCGATAACCCACCAGAGCCAATGCGCTTGACCACTCAAGGCACTTCGTCTTTCGGTAGTACAGCATGCAGGCCGCATTCAAGGCCTTAACCAGCTCACCGAGTTCGCATTTGGGTACGAGTTCGCGGCGGAGTTGTGCGCGCTCAATAAGCTGCTTCAATCCGGCGAGACGCGTTACTGCCGAACGTTGATGCACCAGATGCAAAGCGCGCAATGCCTGCAGGACAAGCGTCGTACAGTATGGAGTAGAAACGTCTTGTTTCATTAAACGCCAACAATTTTGGGAAACGCCGGTGTAATGATTGCGTAGGTCGCTGGTAATGGATCTAATCGCGAAATCAGATAGCGGTGCGCAATATTTACCGAAATCATCGGTTTTCTCTGTGACGTTCCGGGCATGAAGCAACAGTTTTCCTTGAATGTTCTGCTGACAGTACTGTGTATGTGTCCACGATTATATTCAAGAAAATTAGTTGATCTTCGAACCAAGCGAATCGAATGTTATCTCGCATTTCACTATTCATCGAAGGGGGAGCTGCCCCCGCGAGGCAGGCACAACGAATTCAGCTGGGCTAGAGGTGCATCTTGCTCGTGACGCCACTGCCACAGGGTTCTCGTGCTTACCTCTGGGGGCACAGGAGCATCTAGTTAAAATTGGTACACCCACGAAATGCTTTCGAGTATGGCGCCACCCGCTTTACCTTGCGTGCTATCGGTGGCGTTGATATCCTCGAAATCATCGCACTCCAGAATTTCATTGATCTCGTGAATCGGTTTCATGTTGATCTCCTTATGGTTCAAATCAATTAAAGTAGCATCGGATAACTTCTTTCCCCTCTTTTCAGGTTGGCTCGTGCGGTTTTGCCATGATGACGGCGACCGTCTGCTTATAGGTATAGGTGCACGAATGGGAGAATATGTGCAGAGAATTCGGAAGAATGCAGAAGAAATTTCTGATTCTTCGCGATTTCGCTAGAACTCAGGGGAGCAGGCCGGGCGGCTTTCGATGGTGGTGGGCCTTATCGATATCGCCGATGCTGTCGGCATGTTCCGCCAGAACATGCGTAAGTTGACGATCGGCTATCCCAGCCTTTCCCGGCGCCAGTACATGAAGGCAGCACTACACTCTGGCATGCTGGATGTGCTTGTATGGCTGGATCATTGCGATTACAGCATGGCCCCATCCTTCTGGATGTCGCCGCCACGGCCATGGAAGTCAATCTTGCCCGTTGCGCCAGTCAGGCGGCTCCGGCCACGGCGGGGGAGTTGCGCGCTGGTGGCGTTGGGGCAACGCACTGGAAGTCATCCAGTTCATGACGCAGCGCCGCTGGCCTTGAGTTGCACCTAGTCGCATGACCCGGCACCGTGAGGAGCCAGGCGGGCACCTGCCGCCCCACGGAATTGCGGACATTTCTGACCAATTTTCGGATTTTCTCCAAAGACATCCGGTAGCGGCGTCACGTATAGCTTTCCATTCCAACGTGTCAGGAATCGGAGATCTACGTGGCTGATATTCGCTATCCATTGAAGAACGGTGACAAGACAAGCACGGGCGGCATCCTGATCGCGACCGGGCGCAGTGTCATTCACCATGGGACGACGGTCGGTGTGGAGGGCGACTACGCCTCCTGCCCTGCCTGCAAGTCGGGCGGTGAGGTAAGGAACGATTGCTACCCGGCCTTTGATATCGAGGGCAAGCAGATTCTCGTCAGTGGTGCACGGGTGTACTGCGGATGTTCGACCCATCCAATCGTGTTTCCGTCGCAAGGGAATTTCACCGTCGAAGTCAACCGCCGAGGTGCCGGCTCTTCGTCCCCATCCCTTCACTCCAAGATCTCTGGAACCACAGAATCTGAAGAAGCCGCTGGCGATACTTACGACGAACAGGTGCGAGTTGTCGACGGCAAGACCCACGCACCGATAGCAGGCCTCGCTTACTACATAGTGACCTCGGACGGTGCCACGTACCACGGCTACACGGATGCTGACGGACGTTGTGAGCGGATAAGTACAGAGAAGTCGGAGACGCTCACCCTCTACTTGGGCGACGACGCTGAAATGCGGATAGAGGGGAATGCATGAGCGGCAATCTGAAAGGCCAGAAGGCACGGACGAACACAACGAAAGACTCCGTCCACACGGTTCAATATGATCGAAAAGTCCGCTTGTTGCTATGGGGAGGGGCCTATGCGCAGAGCGACAATTCAGCCTTCCAGATGGCTGCCATCAATGTTGCGAAAGACTACAAGAGAGATGACAAGAACAAATACGAGATAATCAGCAAGAGATTGCGGTCACTGCAGTCGCTAATTCTCGAGATCAACGATCAGAAGCCAAACAGTATCCGGTCGCTGGACATCTTCACGCATGGGGGACCAGACAACTTCTTCATGGTCACCGTCAGAAACGACAAGGAGGGTAACTTCCTGAACGATATCAGGCTGTATCGCTATATCTTCCACAACGACTCATTCTCTCGTGCGCATCTTACGAAGCTGAAGTTCGACAATTTCACCGAGGACTCCAAGGTGGAGATCCACGGGTGCCAGACCGCAGCCCGATCGGACAACATCGTGGCGGATTTCTCGATGCACCTCTTCGAGGCTGGAAAGACGAGGTCCGTCGTGATTGGGCACACGACGAAGGCCGGTCCGCAGATCGATGGGGATAATACGGGGATCGCGGGCCAGGATTACCGACATCTGGAGCGGGCGATATACAGAGGCGGTAAGCTTCTTACAAAGACCAAGAAGGCCGGTGCCTTGGACGAACGCGAGCTGGCGAAATGAAACCTATCCTTCGCGCAGTCTCTACTTATTTACTGGCATTGCTGGCCGGCATTTCTCTTGTCGTTGTGTATCCCTTTAGCCTGTCCGACGAGAACGTAACGATTGATGTCATCTACATGCAGTACGCCTGCGGGGACTGCTACGTACAGTACCGGGTGCTAAAGACTGGTGGAGAAGGTGGCCAGATGCAAGCCAGAACGGTCGATAACGAGAGCGATACCCCGACGCGGTACATTGGCTGGGATGTCGTTGTTCTGTACAAGGGCTCTGACCAGCCGCTTATCAAGTACGTGGACCCAAGCACCGCCTCACGAAATGACTGCATGAGCCCCGTCGTCCGTTTGCGGGGGCGGTTCAAGCGCAAGCTGATCTACATGGTCCTCTACAGCGGCGACAGATACGACGGCATCTACTTTGATGCGGATACCGCTTCGATCGTCCCGAACGGCATCCACGGCTGTAGGCCGAGTCGCGGGGCGTCGATCCGATAGCCAATCGATCCTTAGTATCAACCGCTGATCCACGCGGGGCGGGCTCGCACTCCAGTCACCAATGACGTGCCCCGTCGCTCAATATGCCGATGGATAAACAACAACTTGAAGACGAGGGTGACCATGCTTCGGCTGAGGTTGCGGAAGATCGATCGTTGTGTCTGCTGCGCGGGAAGACTTCACAACCGTTACCGGCACTGAGGTTCTCCGCATGACCTTCGCAGGCAATCCGCCACCGATGCAGGCCTTGATCTGCGACCAAAGGCTCGCGCCCATCACAATGCTGTCGCAATGGTTGGATGCCGCCGCGCTGACAATCGTCCTGGCCGTTTGTCCCAGGCCGATGATTGCCGAATAGTTCACGCCGGAATCTTCGAGGATTTCGCAGGCCCGCGAGAGCGCGGACTCGCCTTGGCGGCATTCGTACTTTCTTAGCTCCGCGAACGAATGAAACGCGCTCGCCCGACTGCGCTCGAGCGGCGCCTGCACGTTCAGAAGCACCACCTCGGAAATGCCACCCTCCCTGAAAAGGAAGGCGGCATGTCGCACGGCAGCCAAAGCACACGCCGAGCCGTCTACCGGTACAAGTATCTTGATCATGGTCGGACTATTTCCTGTTGCGAAACCCGGACGTGATGACACGACCTCCGATTTCCCATGACTTCAGGGTACTCAGGCGGGAAAACAACCTGCATCAAGAATTGACTGCGACGTGTAAAAAAACCGTAAAAAGTTTAGCAACGCGGCTCCTCAACTCAGTTGCCTGCTTGGGGCAGGCTCCGAGTGCGCCTACAGTAGTCGCAGGACGGAATGTGGCCTGTCTGGCTCATGGCATACCGGCACTGCGTTCGGCTCGCCTTGCGGCTCGCAGCCAGGGGAACGACTATGGCGGAACCATCCAGATGGTGGACATACCTGGCCGGCAAGCCGCTTGACCCCCTGGCGCCGTCCACCCGCCATGCCATCGCCGTCGCGCCCGTGCTGGCCTGGGTTGGACTCGGTGCGGACGGTTTGTCCTCCTCCTGTTACGGGCCGGAAGAAGCGTTCCTGGCGCTCGGCAGCCATACGCCGCTGGCGCTCTTTCTCGCGCTCGCCACGGCCATCACGGTGTTCATCATTGCGGTTGGGTACAACCACGCCGCGCGGGCCATCCCATCGGTTTCAGGCAGGCCCACGCAGCGCTTCTGAACGGAGCCCGTCGTCACACCAGGGCGCCATCAAGATACGGATCAACATTGCGCGCAGGAGCGTTCGACGGCCACGTCTGGTCCCGGCCGGCCAGGGAGCGCGCGCCGTCGTAGTACGGATCAACGCTGCGAGCCGGTTCCGCCGAGACACCCGTGCGATCCAGACCAGCCACCGACCGCGCACCATCCAGGAACGGATCAACGTTGCGTGCCCCATCGACAAACGGGCTGCGCGGTTCCTGCACCGAGCGCGCACCCTCGGTGTACGGGTCGCGTGCATCGCTGACGGAGCGGGCACCATCAGTGAACGGGTCGCGTGCGCCAGCGTACGACAGGCTGGCGGCCTGTGCGCCGGCTGCAGCGGCAACCAGGGCGATGGCGAGGACAAAGCGCTTGGCGATGTGGGTAGTCATGATCGATTTCCTTTACGTTTGACAGGGGAGGGGTCCGCTGGAGACTGCATCGTTGCAACTCGCTGCGGGCCCGTGGAACGTATTAAAGGAGACCGATGTATCGCGCCTGTAGAACGTGCGGCCGGATTTGTCGGTGCGCGTATCGTTGGTGCGGCGTGATACAGAACTGTACAAAGACCCCCATCCCTGTACATGGTGGGTCACTCTCGCCGAACGAGCGTTGGCCCGACGCAAGCGGAAGAAGCCCCAGAACGCTCAAGGAGCATTCCCTTGCGATGCCGGCGGCGGGAAGTCTGGCTTGTAGTTGGCAGGTGGCGTTGCGGGTGGCGTCGCAAGCATCGGGCCGTAGATCGGAACCCGGTGTCCGCTGGCGTACATGCACTGAATGTAGACCGTGTCGTATCGGTACTGCGCACTGTATCCCGGGTCGCTTGAATGACTGGCGCCGACCTCCGAACTGCTCACTGCCGCTGTGCTGGAAGTTTGAGGCGAACTCACCCCGCCGACCTGGCCCAGCGCGAACTGGCGGCAGTTGCGGTCGTCACCGAGAAACTGGTCAAACGTCTTGTTGCTGCCCGGCAGCACCATCACGCTGGGGCCCGACGGCATCGTCGTACACGCGCCTACAACGAGCGCGGCCGCCATCAGAAGGGAAACGGAACGCGGCTTCATCGGTACTCCGGCATTACGGCGATGGCTGGGCGGGCACCGTTTGCCAGCCGCCCGGGCAGTCCTTGACGTACGGGTAATAGCCACTGGGCTGGTCGCAGCGATACCACCACGCGTTCGCCGACGCACCGTCCGACCCATCGCCTTGCTCGATGTATTGCGTCGGGGGCGCGTAGTAAGCGGGGTAGTAATAGGGATATGGCCAGCCATCGTATGGATATCCCCACCAGCCCGGCCAGCCGACGCTACCACGAATGCCGCGTGACCGTGGTGAAAACCGTGGTGACCAGAGCCGTCATGGTGGAAGCCGCCGTGGCCCTGAAAGCTGCCGCCGTGCATGCCACCGCCAGCACCACCGCCCCGACCACCACCACCACGACCAGCAGCCAGCGTCGGACCGCCGGCGGTCATTGCCGCCCCCAAGACGAATGCGAGGGCGATCTTGCAAAGCCTGCGCCCGTTCATGATGTGTCCCCCAGCCTACTCCTTACGGTCGGGTCATTGGGAGCCCGCGCCGTACCATCCCCCTTGTAAACGGCTGACAGGTCGGATTTATTCCATCAATCCGTCACCGACTTCCTGTCTGGCTTTCCCTCCATATCAGGATAGTGCGCACGTGGCGGAACGAGGCCGGAGAGCCTGGAAATCGGGACCGCGTAGCTCCATTCATCCGGCTGGACCCCAAGTTGCGGCATTGACGTCACCTGCTCCCTCGCCTATATCAATAACAACCAAGAACACGGCGTGGCCATTCCGGCATTCGGTCGGGCTGGCGCCAGCGAGCGGGCCAACGATGCGCGTTCACCCATCGCTATCGCCTGCGGTGGCTGCCTAGGTGCGCCTGCGCGGTGCCGCCGGGACCGTGAACGGCGTGCGGTATGTGCACGGCATTCAAATCGGCGCGTGCTCGATTGTCAGACCCAAAAGAGGTGAGTGCCCATGCAAAACTTTCTGAGAAGGCTCAGGGCAACCTGGCTTGGCGGGCTTCTGGTGCTCGTGCTGGCCGCCCCGGCATTTGCCGGCCCGCCCAGGCAGTTCGTCGTGTTCGGCGACAGCCTGTCGGACCCCGGCAACGCCTCGAACTTCTGGGTACGGACACCGTGCCCCCTTTCCGGAGCCTGGTCCCCAGCGCACCCTATGCGCGTGGCGGACACCACTTCAGTGATGGCCAGACCTGGATCGAGCAATTGACCAAGGCCGGTCCGGCCTTCCGTAATCCGGGCGTGTTCTTCAACTACGCGGTCGGCGGAGCCCGCGCGCGGCTCGCCGGGTCCTACGATCTGACGGGGCTGGTCAGCCGATATCTGGCCGACGTCGGCGGGCGGGGCGCCGCAGATGCGATCTATGTGGTCTGGATGGGCGGTGATGACCTGCGTGACGCTGTTCAGGCGCTCGCCACGGATCCAAGCGGGACGCAGAGCGCCCTGATCCTGCAGCAGGCAATCGGCGTCATCCAGAATAATCTGCTCGTACTCTACGGCGCGGGCGCGCGGAATTTTCTCGTGCCGAACTTGCCTGACGTCGGCCTTTCACCAGAGGCGCAGCAGCAAGGCCCGTTGGCGCAGTTCTACGCGAGCTACTTCGCCCAGCAATTCAATGCAGGACTGGAACAGATGCTCTCTGGCCTGCAATCGGCCCTGGGCGTGCCGATCGGCCGCGTTGACGTTTTCGCCCTGCACCACGAAGTCTTTGCTGCGCCCGCCTTGTTTGGACTCTCCAATGCTTCGGCGCCATGCATCAGGCTGAATACGACTGTGGCCCCTTACTGCGAAAACCGGGTGAATATCTCTTCTGGGATGGCACTCACCCGACCGTGGCCGGTCACGGCGTGATTGCGCAACGTGCAAATGCGGTCATCAGCGTGATGTGGCCACGGTAGCGAGCAGTGGAAGGTCGGGCATGACGGAGCGCGAGACGGTTTCCGCCGGCACGATTCGATGAACCTGGTGCCATTCACTCCCGCTATCGGGGACATTCGTAAAGTCCGCGTCGACCGGCCGACGTTGATTGTGTCGGCAGACGGCAAGCTGATCGCACCGTCCATAGTGTTGCATTGGCGCTGTAGGGTGCTGTTGAGGTCTTGTAGCGCTTCGCTGAACGCAGCATCATGGCCACCTGGCATTGTGCAACCAGGGAGCAGCGCTTATGCAACGTCGCCTTGTGTCCGGACTCGTGCAGTGGACTGGCCTGCGTCATCTGATGCATGGCGCGCTCTGCGCGGCGTTGCTGATGGGCGTCCACCATGCCGCGTACTCCCAGGAGTTCTATGTACTTGGCGGGTTGCAGCAGACGCGTCGTTGGGAGAGAAGACCTATGGCTACACGTATGAGTACGCCCACAACCTGACCGACAACATCTACGCCTCCTTCTCTTATCTGAACGAGGGGCATGTCACCAACCATCATCGCGACGGCCAGAGCGCGCAGCTGTGGGGACGCTTGCTGTCGGCGGACCGGCGCTTTGCCTTTTCGCTGGGTGTGGGTCCCTATCGCTATTTCGATACAACGGTGAGGACGCCTGAAGGCGGCGCGAATGACCAGCATGGCTGGGGCATCCTGATCAGCGCCGCAGGGACCTGGTATATCGATGGCGGCCCGTGGATCGTGCAGGCGCGATACAACCGGGCGCAGACATTCGGCAGCATCGACACCAACACCTTCCTGATCGGCGTGGGCTATCAGCTCGATCGCGGCAGCAGGGACGGTCCGGTCGTGCCACCGCCTTCGCACGGCAGCAAGACGACCAATAATGAGCTGACCGTCTTCGCCGGCACCACCATTGTCAATAACTTCGATTCCCCCAGCGGTACCGCCTTCGCGGTGGAGTACCGGCGCGGCATCCTGACGTACGTAGACCTTACCGCCACCTATCTGAACGAGGGCGATGCCCGGGTGGTGCGCCGGCAGGGTCTGGCCGCGCAAGTGTGGCTGGTGCGGCCGTTCTTCAACGACCACCTCACGCTTGGGGTCGGACTGGGGCCCTATGTGGCGCGGGACCGGGACGACGGCGGCGGCGTCACGCGTACGCTTGGCCTGTTCACCATGTCGGCGAGCTATCGCATCAGCCGGGCCTGGACCACTCGCTTTTCCTGGCATCGCACCGTCACGACCAATAGCCGCGATACGGATGTGATGGTGCTGGGCCTGGGATATCGGTTCTAGCCGGGGGCCTCCCGCTCGCGCTCGCCCGCGAACGCCATCCGACGAACAAGCCGGGGATCGGAGTTCAGGGATGCCAGGTCGAGGGCTTCTCAATATTCATCGCCGGCCGTTGGCTTCCTGCCATCGCATACGAAAGCTGGTTCGCCGCGTCGACGACGGTCTGCGCCAGTTCCAGCAAGCGCTGCTCGTTCAACCGCGAGGTCGGCCCCGAAATACACATCGATCCCAGCAGCCGCCAGTGGAGTCCGAATACCGGAGCCGACACGCTCGACACTTCCGGCTCGCGCTCGCCGAGCGAAAGATGGAAGCCGCGCCGGCGGATCATTTCATAAAGCTCGCCGGGCTCGCCTGAAAAGGCAAGAATGACGCGTCCAGGGGAACCACTGTCCAGCGGCAGGGCAGCGCCGATCCTGACGTGATGGCGAATGGCCTGCGGGCCTTCGACGCGCAGCAGGCACGTGCGCTGCTGCCCTTCGCGCACGTAAAACGAAGCGCTTTCCCCAGTCTTGATGGTCAGCTCCCGCAGGACAGGCTCCACCACTTCCTGCACATTGAAGGTTGCCTGGTAACACGCGCCAAGCCAGCCGGCTGCCCGCCCCAACCGCCAGCTTCCGTCCTCTTTCTGCACCAGATAGTTGTCCGCCCCCAACGTTCGCGCTAAACGCAGGACCGTGGTCTTGTGGATGCCCGTTCTCCGGCTGATTTCGGCCAGGGATAGCTGCGGATCATTGACACCACAGCGCGCGCGTCACAGCAGTCACGCCTCCCGTGTCTTTCTCCAGATGAGGGGCATCCTTTGAGTCACTTTTCGGTTCATAAGACGCAACGCGTTGCATTCCACGAAACGCCATTGTATGCCGTGAAACGATCAACAACAATCCGTATCACAACAGAACGAGATTCGGAGACCCTGATGAGAGTATTTCGCCGCTGCATGCTCGCCCTTACCGCGGGGGCGCTTGTGGTATCTGCCGCCGCAACCGCGGCCATGCCCTATCCATCCAGGCCAATCCGGGTCATCGTCCCCTTCCCGGCGGGAGGCGGCACGGACATCATCGCGCGCGAAGTGACCAGCAAAGTCGCCATGTCGACCGGGTGGACCTTTGTGGTGGACAACAAGCCGGGCTCCGGCGGAAACCTGGGCGTGGACGCCGCCGCCAAGCGCCGGCCGATGGCTACACCATCGTGCTGGGGCAGACCAGCAACCTCGCCATCAACCCCTCGCTGTACAGCCGCTTGCCCTATGACCCGGTGAAGGATCTGGCGCCGATCAGCCTGATTGCCAGCGCTCCTCTCGTGCTGGTCACGCCCATCGATTCACCCTACAAGACCCTGGCGGATGTGATCAAGGCCGGCAAGGCCAAGCCAGGCGCCATCAATTTCGCATCGCCGGGGAATGGAACGGTGGCGCACCTGGGCGGCGAGCTGTTGCAGAAAACCGCAGGGGTGAAGTTCACCCACGTTCCCTACAAAGGGGCGGCACAGGCGGTCACCGATCTGATCGGCGGACAAGTCGAGCTTTACATGGCGTCCGTGCCGACATTGCTCGGCCATATCAGGAACAACAAGCTGCGGCCTCTGGCGGTGACGTCGCTCAAGCGCTTGAACGACCTGCCCCAGGTTCCCACCGTCGCCGAGTCCGGCTATCCGGGGTTCGACACCGCGACGTGGTTCGGCTTCGTCGCGCCTACCGCGACGCCAAAGGATGTCGTGGCGCGCCTGAACGCCGAGTTCAACAAGGCCCTGCAATCCCCCGCGCTCGCGAAGAAGCTGAACGAGCAGGCGCATCGGTGCTCGGCGGTACGCCCGAGCAGTTCGGCGCGCTGGTCAGGCAAGACATGGCCCGCTGGGCATCGGTCATCAAGCAGTCCGGCACCAAGCTGGACTAGCCCGGTACTTCCCCCTTCCTGCGTTTAACTGTTCTATCGGAGCCCAGCCATGAGCCTGCCCAACATCATCAAATCGTTCGAGCGTGTGCCTGCCGCCATCGTCGCAAAGGCCGCGAAGTTCCAGCCCGCAATTCTTGCCGACGTTGCCGGCCGCCGCGGCGCGCTCCATGGCCGCATCAAGGCATTGCGGCCCACCATGAAGGTGGCAGGTCCGGCCTTCACTGTCGAAGTCCGTCCCGGCGACAACCTCATGATCCATGCCGCGCTGGCCTTGGCGCAGCCCGGCGATGTGCTGGTCGTAGATGGAAAAGGCGACCAGACCTCAGCGCTGATGGGGACCATCATGATGCATGCCGCTCGCCAGCTCGGGTTGGCAGGTGTCGTCATCGATGGCGCGGTGCGGGACAGCCTTGAACTCGACGAAATGCAGTTCCCCGTGTTCTCGGTAGGCACCAATCCGAACGGCCCCACCAAGGAGGTTGCCGGCCGCATCGGGCATCCCATCTCGGTGGGCGGCGTCACGGTCAACCCCGGTGATTTCATCAGCGGCGACGCAGACGGCCTTGTGGTGGTGGAGCGCGAGAAGATCGAAGCGTTGCTCGACGTCGCCGGGAAGAAGGAAGAGGCGGAAGCGAAGCGGATCTCGCAGATCAAGGAGGGCAATACCACCGCGCCCTGGCTGCTGGCGTCGCTCGTGACCGCAGGCGTGCTGAAGCAAGGGGAAGCGCTGTGACGATCAGACCTGCCATCCTCGTTACGGCCGCGGATCTCGCGCCGGAGGCCCTCGCGCTGTTGCATGACTATGACGTCGTCTTCGCGGGAAAGACGCCGCAACCCGCTGACCTGGTTGCCCTGGCAAACCAGCATAATCCGGTGGGCATCATCGTCCGTTACGGCGGCGTGACAGCCGAGATGATGGACGCTGCACCGGCCTTGAAGGTAATCTCCAAACACGGCAGCGGGACCGACACGATCGACAAGGCAGCCGCCGCGGCTCGTGGCATCGAAGTGACCGCCGCTTCGGGAGCAAACGCTGCCGCCGTCGCGGAGCATGCCCTGGCGCTGATGCTGGCGTGCGCCAAGTCGGTCGTGCCGCTCGATGCGCGCATGCACGCCGGACACTGGGACAAAGCGACCCACAAGAGCGTTGAGCTGAATGGCCGCACGGTCGGCCTTGTCGGGCTCGGCGCCATCGGCCTTCGTTTTGCCCGGATGTGCGATGCGATCGGCATGCGTGTGATCGGCTTCGATCCGTTCGCCACGAATCTGCCTGGCTACGTTCAGGCGGTCCGGTTGGATGCGATCTGGGAACGTCCGATGTCATCTCCCTGCATTGCCCGCTCACGGCGGACAACAAGCAGATGCTCAACGCCGAGACGCTCGCGCGCTGCAAGCCGGGGGTGATCATCGTCAACACCGCGAGGGGTGGGCTGATTGACGAGTCGGCGCTGCTCGCGGCGGTCCAGTCCGGACGCGTGTCCGTGGCCGGGCTGGACAGCTTCGCTGCGGAGCCAATGACATCGCCGCATGTCTTTCATAACCAGCCGGGATTCGTGCTGACGCCGCATATTGGCGGTGTCACCGGCGCGGCTTACGTAAACATGGGTGTCGCGGCAGCCAGCAATACGCTCGCGGTACTCAACAGAATCGGCGAGCCAGCGCTCGCGCGGCAGTAATCAGGGGCTGGGACACACAATCCAGGAAGTCTCTCGCCGCCCCCGTCAGAGGAGCGCGCAGCGGCTCGGCCCCCTGGATCATGCCCATCAATGGCATCGCAGTTGGATGGAGACAAAATGGAAATGAATAACGTGGAGCGTCCCCGCTCCGGCGGCTGGCGTTGGCTATCCCGGCCCTTGCGGCACTAGCCACGCTCGGTGCCACGCCGGCGTTCGCACAAGGCGAAACCTGGCCGGCGAAGCCGGTCAGGATCGTCGTGCCGTATCCCCCTGGCGGCGCTGTCGACGCGGTCACCCGGAAGATGGCCCAGCGCCTCACCGAGCAGACGGGTCAAAGCTTCTATGTGGAAAACAAGGCCGGCGCCACGGGGACGATCGGCTCGCTTCAGGTCGCCCGCGCGGCTCCGGATGGCTACACGCTACTGGCCAACGATACGACCTATGCACTGCTGCCCCATATCTTCAAGAAGCTTCCTTTCGACCCGGCGGCAGATCTGCAACCCGTCTCAGCCTATGTGTTTGCACCCATGGGGGTAGTGGTCAAGGCCGGCGGCAAGTTCAAGACGCTGGGGGACTTGATTTCCGCCGCGAAGGTGGACGATAAGATTTCCTATGGCTCCGGTGGCGCGGGATCGACTCCCCACTTCGCCAGTGAGGCCTTCGGCATTGCGGCAGGTGCGCATTTCATGCATGTCCCGTTCAAAGGCGCCGGTGAGGCGACCGTCGCGCTGCTGAGTGGAACGGTTGATTTCCAGATCGCTTCCATCCCCGGCGTCATTGGGCAGGTCAAGGGCAACAAGCTGACGGTGCTGGCGGTGAGCGGCGCCAAGCGCTTGCCGGCGTTGGCGAACGTTCCAACGTTTGCCGAGGCAGGGGTCGGCGGGTTTGGCGTCACCAACTTTACTGGCCTGTGGGCACCGAAAGGAACGCCCGCGGACGTGTTGAACCGCATCCAGAAGGAAGTCGCCATGGCGATGAGCACGTCGGACATGCGTAGCTATGCGGAAGGCATCGGTGCGGAGGCAGGCTATTGGGACGCCAGGACCTTCAAGACGGAAGTGGCCAGTCGAACGGCGTTCTGGGGCAAGGTGGCGAGTGGCACGAGCTTCCAGAAGCAGTAGCCATGCGCCAGCCATCAAGCCATGTTCCCTCGCGACAGGGCGAGCACAATCCACGGCGCTTTCGCGTAATCTGAAGGTTCAGCCCGATTGATCCGGATCCTGATACCGGGACCGATCGGCAACGCACTTTTCCAGGGTATTCACCATGTTCCTGATGAATCCTCCGACGGTACGTCAGGCGCAGCGATTCACCAGCCTGCCGGACCGCTATCGCAAACGCCGGTCGACTGAGTGGTCCAACGCCAACCAGGGCGGCCGGGAGATTGACTCGTTTCTCGAGGGGCCGGTCGTCGACGATGATGGCAACCTGTATGTCACGGACATTCCGAATGGCCGCATCTTCAGGATTGACGCGAAAGGCGAATGGGACATGGTTGCCGAGTGGGAGGGCGAGCCGAACGGGATGAAGTTCATCGGTCCTCTAGCGTTGCTCGTCACCGACTATCGCAATGGGCTGGTCGAGGTTGACCTGCGCACCGGCACCGTCCGGCCGCACGTGTCACGCCGCAATACCGAAAGCTTCAAAGGCGTGAACGACCTGACCCTCGATTCCCGCGGCAACGTGTATTTCACCGATCAGGGCCAGACCGGCCTGCACGACCCGACCGGCCGGGTCTATCGGCTGACCCGCGAAGGCCGGCTGGAATTGTTGCTTTCCAACATACCCAGCCCGAATGGCATCGTCCTGTCTCCCGACGAGCGCTTTCTGTTCGTCGCGGCCACGCGCGGCAATTGCGTGTGGCGAATGCCGCTGCTCGCAGATGGCAGTGTCTCCAAGGCGGGACAGTTCTTCACCTCGTACGGACCAGTGGGCCGGACGGACTGGCGATGGACGCGTCTGGCCGCCTGCTGGTTGCCAACCCGGGGCTCGCCTACGTGTGGGTGCTCAATCATCGCGCCGAGCCGGTGGAGGTGATCTGTGGCACTTCCGGTCATTCCCTGACCAACCTGGCTTTTGGCGGGCCTGACCGGAAGACGCTCTACGTCACGGATTCCACGGCGGGCGAGATCCTGCGGATCGACATGGAGATTCCCGGCATGCCCATCCCGCGGCTGCCGCCCACGGCGGGTCTGAACGCGCAGCCCAGATGACCAACGATACCGTCCAGGCGCCTGCGACTGCCACGTGCATGTCTATGACAGTCGCCTCCCCGCGGCACCCAACGCGACACTTCGCCCTGAGGACGCCTCGGTCGACGACTATCGGCCGGTACAACGGGCAATGGGCACGACGCGTACCGTCGTGGTGACGCCGTCCACCTATGGAACCGACAACCGCGCAACGGTCAGCGCCATCGCCACGCTGGGGCAGGAGGCACGCGGTGTCGCGGTGGTAGATGCGTCCGTCACCGAGGCGGAACTGGAGCGGCTGCATGCCCAGGGCATCCGGGGCATTCGCTTCAATCTCACCATGCCGGGGCCGGTGAGCGTTGAACAGCTACTGCCACTCGCGTCACGTATTGCACCGTTTGGATGGCATATCCAACTGAACGTGCCGGCAAGCTGGCTGCCGGATATGCGCTCGATGCTGGCGGCGTGCCCGGTGCCTGTTGTCTTCGATCACTATGGGCATCTGCCATTTGGCGGCCCTGAATTTGAGCCCGCCTTCAGGGTGATCGCGGAGTTGCTGGAGGCAGGAAAAGCCTGGGTCAAGCTATCTGGACCCTATATTGAATCGCGCCGGGGCCCCCCGTTCTACGACGACGTCGCGGCCCTTGCTCGCCGATACCTGGCGTTTGCGCCGGGGCGGATGTTGTGGGGTTCGGACTGGCCACACCCCACTTTGTCCGATACAGAAAAAGAGCGACTGGACGACGGCAGCATGCATGCGCTGTTTCGTCACTGGTGCGACGACAGCGATCTGATCAAGGCTGTGCTGATCGACAATCCCCAACGACTCTATGGTTTCGCCGGCAATGCCGAGACCGAATGACAGCCATCACAGAGACGACTCTTATGAAATTCAGGACAACCATTGCGACCCTGTTCCTGTCGCTGGCGGCGTGCATTCCATTCCATGCCAGTGCCCAAACGGGCTGGCCCAGCAAGGTCATCACCTATGTCGTGCCCTATCCGGCCGGCGGCACCACCGATATTCTTGGCCGACTGATCGCGCAGAAGCTCGGGCAGGCACTCCATACCACGGTGGTCGTTGAAAACAAGCCAGGCGCCACCGGCGCCATCGGCTCCGCCTTCGTGGCAAGAGCCCCCGCGGACGGCTACACGCTGCTTGGCGCATCCACCGCCTCGCATGCCATCAATCCGGTGCTGAACGCAAAGCTGCCTTACGACGCTATCAGGTCATTCGAGCCCGTGATCCTGATCGGAACCATTCCAAGCGTGCTTGTCGTTGCCGCGGATAGCCCGTATCGCGACGTGCAGGCCCTTCTCGCCGCCGCGAAGAAGAAGCCTGGCACCGTGAGTTTCGCTTCGGGAGGCAATGGCACGATCTTGCAGATGTCCGGCGAACTGCTCAAGGAACAGTCCCATGTCAAACTGAACCACGTCCCGTACAAGGGAGACGTTCCTGCGATCCAGGATGTCATGGCGGGGCATGTCGACTTCATGTTTGCGCCGACGGCTCCGATCCTTGCGCATGTCAAAGGTGGCAAGCTGCGCGCGCTGGCTGTGGCAACCAGGAGCCGTGTGGCAAGCCTGCCAACAGTGCCCACCATGGCTGAGGCAGGCGTCGCCAACTTCGAGGCCGAGCAGTGGCAGGCGGTGTTCGCTCCAGCGGGAACGCCGAAGGAAATCGTGCAGCGCCTGAACGTGGAGATCAACCGCATCTTGCAGGATCGCGAAGTGGTTGCGCATCTCGATGAACTCGGCGTCACGATCGTCGGCGGAACTTCGCGGCAACTGGCGGAGCATCAGAAGGCCGACATCGCCAAGTGGGCAAAGGTCGCGAAAGCGGCAGGCGTCACACTGGAGTGACTTCCGCCCGCAGCGCAAAGGCGGTCATCAGCGTTGTAGCCCCGGAAGCGAGCCGCGGAAGGCAGTCTGCGCGGGGTAACACGTGAACGTTGCGCACACGAAACAAATGTAATCGTCTGTTAAAGCCGCGTCCCACGGCTCTGCTTTGAGAGCAGAAGTGCGCTTGTGCTTTGGTACGATCGCGCTCTTTCCGCCAGCGCCCCGCCATCGTGAATCGCCGCTACGTATCGTTGTTTCGGGAATATTGCGCACGGTGGCTCGCACGCATCGCACCGCTGTCTGCCGCCGGCAGCACGATAGCCAGACGCGGTCTCAACGGCGCACTGCGCCGCCTGCGCTGCCCGACGCGGCGCGGCATCCTATTGACGCTTGCCGCATTGCCGGCGCTGTTCCTGCTGTATGTGCTCGCGCTCGTGCCATTCACGCCGGGCATCGGAGACATTCGCAAAGCCCGTGTCGACCGGCCAGCGTTGATTGTGTCGGCCGACGGCAAGCTGATCGACGAATTCAAACCGTCGAATCGCGAGTGGGTGTCTCTAGGGCAGATCTCGCCTCACATGGTGGAAGCGTTGATCGCGACCGAAGACCGGCGCTTCCGTGAGCATTTCGGCATCGACTGGATGCGTACTGCGTCGGCAGCACTGCATACGTTTTCCGGTGACCGGCAGGGCGGCTCGACGATCACGCAGCAACTCGCGCGCAACCTGTACCCCGAGGAAGTCGGACGCGCACCGACCCTCGCGCGCAAGCTCCGGGAAGCGATCACGGCGTTCAAGATCGAAGCCGTGTACAGCAAGGATCAGATCCTGGAGACGTACCTGAATACGGTGCCGTTCCTGTACAACGCCTACGGCGTGGAAATGGCCGCACGTACCTACTTTGGCAAATCGGCCCATCAGCTCGACATTCTCGAGAGCGCAACGCTCGTCGGCATGCTGAAGGCCAACAGCACTTACAACCCTGTGCTGAATCCCGAGCGCGCCGTGCAGCGGCGCAATACCGTGCTCGGGCAGATGAACAAGTATGGGAAGCTCAAGCCCGATGCCTACAACTGGTTGACGAGACAACCGCTCAACGTCAACTTCACGTTGCAGACCGCACAACCGGGCGCCGCGCCGCATTTCTCGGCGCAGCTGCGCAAGTGGCTGATCGCGTGGGCCGATCGCAACGGCTACAACATCTATGCCGACGGGCTGGTCGTGCGCACGACCCTGGATTCCCGCCTGCAGGCAATGGCCACGCAGGCGGTGGACTGGCAGGCGAACCAGTTGCAAGGGGTCGCGAACGCAGCATGGAACGAACGCACGGGCTGCTGGCCGGGCAACGAACTGTTCCAGGCTTTCATCCGCCAGTCGCCCGACTATCGCGCCGCACGCGATGCTGGCCAATCAGACCTGGCGGCGCTCAGGAAGCTTGGCACGAACCCGACCTTCGTCCGTGCGCTTTGCCGAAGCAAGACTCAGGTCCAGGCCGGTTTTGTCGCGATCGATCCGCGTAACGGCGATATCAAGGCATGGGTCGGCAGCCGCAATTTCAGTGACACACCGTTCGATCACGTGCAGCAGGCCCGGCGTCAGCCGGGTTCGACCTTCAAGCCGTTCGTCTATGGCGCGGCGTTCGCGGACGGCGCGCGGCCGACCGATACGATCGTAGACCGGAACGTCGCCATTCCACTGACCGGGAATGCGGTC
The DNA here is from genome assembly GCA_001725945.1 of Cupriavidus sp. UYMMa02A. GTDB lineage: Bacteria > Pseudomonadota > Gammaproteobacteria > Burkholderiales > Burkholderiaceae > Cupriavidus. The sequence continues at coordinate 45,611 of LRMT01000052.1, forward strand.
TGGCGGCCCACGGACGCGGAACCGCCCACCGGCCGGCCGATGACGCTGCGCGACGCGCTCGCGAATTCGCGCAACCGCATCACCGCCCAGCTCATGCAAAAGGAACGCCCAGAGAAGGTCGCACGGCTCGCGCGCGCGATGGGCGTGCGCGAAAGTCCGCTCGAAGCGGTGCCGTCGCTGGCGCTCGGCACAAGCCCTGTCACGCTCAAGGAAATGGTCTCCGCGTATAGCACGATCGTGAACCGCGCGCCTATATCGAGCCGCGCATGGTCACTCGCATCGAGGATCACGACGGCAAGGTGCTCGCCGAGTTCGCGAGGGCAGCGCCAGAACAGGCACTGCCCGCCGCCGCAGCGCAAACGCTCGTCGACGTGATGCGCGACGTCGTCAGTCGGGGCACCGGCTCGGGCATCCGGACGCGCTTCGGGATTCGCGCCGACGTGGCTGGTAAGACGGGCACGACGCAGGACAACACCGATGGCTGGTTCATCCTGATGCATCCGCAACTGGTCGCGGGCGCGTGGGTGGGTTTCGACGATGGACGTGTGACGCTCGGCGACTATTGGGGGCAGGGCGCGCACAGCGCCCTGCCGATGGTGGGCGCGTTCTACGACATGGCGCTGCGCGGGCGGGCGATCGATCCGGATGTGCGGCTCGGCCCTGAGAACCGACGGCCTCGCACGGTCCGTGCGCAACGGCATCGGCAGTTTCTCTTCTGGAGGTTCTGAGGTTGTCGGGCCGTGACTACGGAGTTTTTGCGTGTTGTCGAGATGGGGCCCAATCATTCACCAAAGCCCCAAGAGCAGCGGCTGTAGTTGGGTGTGGACCGATGGGGAGATCCCCTTGCACGACGGAGCTCGGGCGCGGGAAATCCGCAATTGCCGGCGGCGCTCCGTAAGTGGAGAATCGGCTGGCACACAGTGCCTCATTCCAAGGCGCTCGTAACGGCTTCAGTTACTCCATCGGTAGCTCGCTCCCCGTAGCGACGCTCCCTAAAGCGCAGACCATCGTGACGCCCTCCATCCCCTCACGCAACCCCCGCCTGCACTTCGACCTGACCACCATCCAGCTCTTCATCGCCGTCTCCGACCAGGGCAGCATCACGCGCGGCGCCGAACGCTTGCACCTGGCCGCCGCAGCCGCCTCCCGCCGCATCCTCGAACTGGAATCCCAGCTCGGCGTCTCGCTGTTCGAACGCCTTCCGCACGGCATGGCCCTGACCGAGGCTGGCCGCGCACTGCTGGCCCACGCCCGCGGCATCACCCACACGGTCCAGCGCATGCAGGACGACGCCGCCTCGTTCGTTGGCGGAGACCTGGGCGTGGTGTGGGTCGCGGCGCCGAAATCCGCCGTCATCCAGTTCCTGCCCTTCGACATCCAGCGTTGCGGCACTGCCTGCCCAGGCGTGCGCATCGACCTGCAGGAGATGAATAGCCAGGAAGTCCAGCAGTCGCTGCGTCGCGGCACCGTGGATATTGGCATCTACGAAGGCAGCCTTGGCGTGATTGACCTGCCGACCGAGCCGTACCGGACAGACCGGTTGGTGCTGGTGGTCGCACGCGGTCATCCGCTGGCCAGGCGCAAGCAGGTCACGACCGAAGACGTGCTGGACTGCGACCTGATCGTGCTTGGCGAGAGTTCAGCGATTTCGATCGGGCTGGAGCGGCTCGCGGAGGAGGCCGGGCGCGTGCTGCGCATGCGCATGCGTGTGGGCGGCTTCGACAGCATCGCCGCGCTGGTGGCGCAGAACCTGGGCGGCGGGGTAATGCCGGAGGCATCGCGCGCGAGGTGGCGGGCGGCAGCCGCTTCGCGCGGCTGCCCATTGCCGGGGATTGGGCGGCGCGGCGCTTGTACTATGCCACCGGCCCCACGGCGCGCTGTCCACGGCCGCGCAGAGCGTGGTGGCGGTGCTTGCGCAAAACGCGAAACCTGAATCTCCCAAATAGCGATAGCCCGCGGTGAACGCATTGCGCATCATGGGCCCTATAACTACAGGACGGAGACACGCAATGCAGCGCAGACAATTCATTCTCGCGGCTGCGGCCGGGTTGGCGGTGCCCATCCTGCGCGCGCGGCTGCTGCTGACGTGCATGGGCCGGTGCGGATCGTGGTCGGCTTTGCCCCCGGCGGCGGCACGGACGTGCTGGCGCGCGTGATCGGGCAGAAGCTCGGGGTCATGTGGAACACCAGCGTGCTCGTCGAGAACAAGCCTGGCGCGACCGGCGCCATCGCCGCCGCCTATGTGGCCAAGCAGCCGCCTGATGGCACCACGCTGCTGATGGCGCATGTCAACAGCCATGCGATCGCTCCGGCGCTGCTGGACGTCAAGTACGACCCGCGCACGGACTTCTCGCCGATATCGATGGTGGGCGTCACGCCCAATATGCTGACCTGCCGCCCGGAGCAGAAGGTGCGCACGGTGGCGGACGTCGTGGCGCTGTGCCGGCAGAAGCCGGGCAAGATTTCCTTCGGATCATCGGGCATTGGTTCGGCGCAGCATCTGGCACTGGAGATGTTCCGGATGCAGGCCAAGCTCGACGTCGTGCATGTGCCCTACAAGGCTCGGGCCCGCTGGTGGCGGACCTGCTCGGTGGCCAGATCGACTATGCGTTCGATACCATGACCGCCGCCACGCCGTTTATCCAGCAAGGCAAGGTTATCGCGATCGCGCAGACGCGCCTGAAGCGCGCGGCCAGCCACCCCAATGTGCCGACGCTGGCGGAGTCCGGCTTCCCGGGTCTGGACGCGGCATCGTGGTACGGCCTCGTGGGCCCGAAGGGCATGTCGCCGGCGCTGGTCCAGCGCATGAACGAGGACGTCAACCGCGTGCTCGCGATGCCCGACGTCGTCGAGCGGCTCAAGAGCTTCGGCGCCGAGGACTCCGGCGGATCGAGCCAGCAGTTCGGCGCGTTCATTGCCTCGGAGTCCAGCAAATGGGCCAAGGTCGTGAAGGACGCGGGCGTGAAGGCAGAGGCTTGATGGCCGAGCGTCGCCGCACCCACGCGCGGCACGACATTCATCTATCCAGGAAGCATCCGATGACAGATTTCAGCGATACCCGCGCCCAGGCGTCCGCTCGCCCCTTGCCGCTGGCCGGCGTGCGCGTGCTCGACGTGAGCCAGGTCATGGCCGGCCCTTACGCCTGCATGCTGCTGGCCGACCTCGGCGCAGACGTGATCAAGATCGAACCGCCGGACGGCGGCGACCAGACGCGCGGCTCGATGGGCTTCAAGATGAAGGGCCCGGACAGCATGGGCTTCCTCAATATGAACCGCAACAAGCGCAGCGTGACGCTGGATCTCAAGACCGATTCCGGTCGCGAGGTGCTGTACCGCCTGGCGGAAACCGCCGACATCCTCGTCGAGAACTATCGCCCCGGCGTGATGAAGCGCCTCGGGATCGACTACGAAACGCTCAGCAAGATCAACCCGAAGCTGGTCTACTGCAGCATCTCCGGCTTCGGCCAGAGCGGCCCGTGGGCGACGCGGCCCGGCTTCGACCTGATGGCGCAGGCCATGTCGGGCGTGATGAGCGTGACTGGATACCCGGGCGGCGCGCCGGTGAAGGCGGGCGTGCCGGTGGCCGATATCGGCTGCGCGCTGTTCGCGCCTACGGCATGCTGTCCGCCTACATCGGTGCCAAGGCGACGGGGAAGGGCCAGTACGTCGATGCTTCGCTGTTCGACTCCGCGCTGGCGTTCTCGGTGTGGGACACCTGCGAGTACTGGGGCACGGGCCGCGAGCCCGAGCCGCTGGGCACGGCCAACCGCATGAGCGCGCCGTACCAGGCGATGAAGGCCGCCGACGGCTACTTCGTGATGGGGGCCACCAACCAGAAGCTGTGGCAACTGCTGTGCAAGACCATCGACCGGCCCGACCTGCTGGCGGACGAACGCTTTGCGACGGTGGCGCTGCGGCTGAACAACCGCGAGGCGCTGATTGCCGCGCTGGAGGAGAGCTTCGCCAGCCAGGGCAGCGACTACTGGATCGAGCATCTGCTCGAAGTCGGCATCCCGGCCGGCCCGATCCTGACGTATCCGCAGGCCTTCGATAGCGAGCATGGCCGCACCGCCAGATGCGCATCGAGATCGATCATCCGATCGAGGGCAAGGTGCCGAATATCGGCTTCGCGGTGAAGATGGGCGGCACGCCGCAGCAGGTACGGCGCCCGCCGCCGCTGCTGGGCCAGCATACGGAGGAAGTCCTGGCCGAGCTGGGCATTTCGTCGGATCAACAGCAGTCGCTGGCGGCGGCCGGCGCGTTCGGCGCATGAGCGCCCCACGGTCGCCCGAAGGCGATGTGCCCGCCGAAGGGCGCGTCACGCTCTCGATGCAGGGGCAGGTCGCCACGCTGACGTTCGACCGCCCGGCCGCGCGCAATGCGATGACGTGGGCGATGTACGAACAACTCGCCACGCACTGCCGCTCGCTCGGCGCCGAGGGCAATGCCGGCGCGCGCGTGGTGGTGCTGCGGGGCGCGGGTGGCGAGGCCTTTGTCGCAGGTACGGACATCGCGCAGTTCCAGCAGTTCTCGAGCGGCGATGACGGCATTGCCTACGAGGCGCGGATAGACGAAGGCATCCGGCTGATGGAGCAGTTGCCGATGCCGACGGTGGCGGTGATCGAGGGCTGGGCGGTTGGTGGCGGGCTCGCCATCGCCACAGCTTGCGATTTCCGGGTGGCCACGCCCAAGGCGCGCTTCGGCGTGCCGATTGCGAAGACGCTGGGCAATACGTTGTCGGCGCAAAATCTTGCCAAGTTGCGCGCAGCGTGGGGACTTCAACCGGTTCGCAGGATGTTGCTGCTGGCGCAGATACTCGATGCGGAGACTGCGTTGGCCTGTGGCTTTCTGGAAGGCGTGTATCCCGCTGAAACGCTGGAGGCTGAGGTGGCTGCGCTATGCGACCGGCTTGGCGTGCTTGCGCCCGTTACCCAGAGCGTCGTCAAGGAGGCCTTGCGGCGTCAGACTGTCGAGTCGGTGCCTGACACGGATGACCTCGTGCGCCGATGCTACGGCAGCGGTGACTTTCATGAGGGGGTGGATGCGTTCGTGAACCGGCGGCCGCCAGTGTGGAACGGTAGCTGAGTGTCGGGAGTGCCGACGCAAGCCGCTCGCTCCGACGCCTTGGCCCATTCCCCAATCACTCCTTCACCACCAGCATCTGCACAGCCCGCCGCGCAACCGGCGTGACCAGCAGGACAGCCGGAAACGCAACCACCCACGCGGTCAGCCACGCGTTGACCCACATGCGGGAAAAGTCAGGGACGAGGCCGACAGCGCGATACGTCGAGATGCCGGCGACGATCAGGGACATAAGTCCCGACAGCACAAGACTGAACAGATGCGGTGCGTATTTGCTGGGGATCATGAAAGTGGCTCCCGGTTACTTGTGTCGGTTAGGCGTCTGAGCGGACGCGGTGCAGTGTCTCCGCAAAATTCCTGCCGAACATCAGGGCCGTCTTCACATCGCCCGGCGCGAATCCATCCGTCGGTGCGGCGTGGTCGGACTGCGCCATCAGGCCAGACCACGATCCCAGCCGGTTCGCGGCTTCGTTGTAGGGAACGCCAGCGTGCTGCTCCGGCAGGATCGGATTGCCGACCCAGAGCATGCCGTGCTGCATGCAGAATACGAACATCGACATCAGCGTGGACTGCTTGTCGCCGGCGGGCAGCGACGACACCGTGAAGCCAGCGGCGAGCTTGCCTTTGAGTTGCTGCGTTTTCCACAGGCGCCCCGTGGCATCCATGAAGGTCTTGAAGGCGCCGGACACACCGCCAAGGTAAGTGGGCGAACCGAGGATGTAGGCGTCGTACCCGAGCAGTTCGTCCGGGGCTTCGGCAAGGTCCCTGGCCTTCAACAGTCGGACCTCCGTATTGGCAACGCTGGCCGCGCCCTCCATGACCCGGGTGGCGATGTGTTCGGTGTGGCCATGGGCGCTGTAATAGATGACGGCTAGTTTCTTCATTTGCTCACTCCGGTTTGTTGCGGTGAAGGTCTCGAGATACGCGGCGTTCATCGCGCGACACAAGCCATCAGGACCGCTGTCAGATACAGTCCGAAGCCAAAGACCGTGTGATTGGCAATGCTGCGCGCACAGTTCCTGAGCGGCGTCGGCGTCCTGGACGCGGCAAAGCCGGAACCCATGGCCGGCTGCATGACGAACAGCGGCGCCGCGACAGTGGCCATGCCTACAAGGACCGCCGGCAACACCGTCGGGTTGCTTGCCCACCCGATCCCCTGGATCGCTACGAGCAGCGCCGCGAAGGCGATGCCGATCGCATAGTGCGTGAGCCAGCCCAACGCGCGTTCGCCGTGAATCGGCTGCGCCTGTCCGATGGAGGCGTGCGCGAACGTGCCGCGAAAGAGGTGCCCGACCCATCGCCCGATGAAGGCGAAATTGAGCGTGGGGACACCGATTCGCTTGAGGAACATCAACCAGACATCCATGAAAGCGGTGGCGCCAATACCGATGGCGATGATGATGGTGAGTTCTGGCAGGCGTGTCATACGAGCCCCTTGCGGTTGACTTGCGGTAACGATGTGGCCACTATAGAAGTTGAAGTCAACTTCAAGTCAAGGGCCGTTTCATGGATATCGCCGAAGTCGCGAAGCGCACGGGCGTGCCTGCTTCGACACTGCGCTACTACGAGAAGAAGGGTCTGATCGTGTCGCTGGGCCCGCAAGGGGCCAGGCGCAGCTTTGCGGACAATGTGGTCGATCAACTGGCGCTGATCTCGCTCGGGCAAGCGGCAGGGCTGTCGCTGGACGAGATCCGGTCGATGTTCGCTCCGGATGGCCAGCCGAACATCAACCGGCAGATGCTGATGGAGAAGGCGGACGAAATCGATGCGCTGATCAAGCGGCTCAGGGCGATGAGCCACGGGCTGCGGCATGCGGCAGCGTGTCCCGCGCCGAGTCATGCCGAATGTCCGACCTTCCGGAAGCTGGTCAAGGCAGCGGCGTCCGGCGCGGTTGAGAGAACTTTGAAGAGTGCGCCGTTGAAGCGCCGCACCGGATAGGGAGCTGGCCGCATGGCGCGGCAACCTGAGTCACCGCGCGGCCAATAGGGAGGTCGATCCCCTCTGCTGTGCCCGTTCCTTTACTGCTTGAGCAATTGTCCCTTCAGATACCCGCCCGTGCCAGTGCTCACCGCCATGGCGAGCGAGCGGCTGTACAGCGTACTGGCGGTGACAAGGAGGCTGCCATCGGAAGGAACGAAGCGAATGGCAGCGTAGCCCTGATGCGGGACGCCAAGGGATAGATCGCAGCCGGAGCTTGCCGGCTCGGTCGGCAAGGATGCCGCGAGGGTGACGCGATAGAGATTCTTCGCAGACCCGGGCTCAGCCAGCACGGCGCTTCCTGCCAATGCGCAAATTTTCGAGCCACTCGTGTAGGTGCCGCTGAGGTTGCCCTGGTCGTCGACCGACAGTTCGAAGCCGCCCTGTTTCCATGTTCCCTGAATGCTGGCCTGATCCACAGCTAGCGCATTTGCCGGATCGTATGTGGCGTGGATGGTCGTCGGACTTTCTTGTCCCGGGATCCGATAGGAACCGTCAAGCTTGCTGTTCGGCGCGATGGTGCCCGAGCCGGTGACAGGCTTGACGAACATGAATTCGGAGATGGTATCCGGCGTGAAGTTCCAGGTCGCCCCCACAAACTGAAAGCCACCGTTGACCATGCCGACCGGTTCGGCGCGGATAAAGCGTCCTGCGCTGTCGATGAACGTTGCACCCATGGCCTCCGACCAGATCCCTTCGCTGCCGTTGCCGGCCTGTGCCGTGGAGCCCGGTTGAGGGGAGGTGAGGCTCGGCAATGGCTCTCCCGTTGGAGCGGGTTTGGGAGCGGGAGACGGTGTCGGGGATGGGGACGGTGCCGGGGATGGGGAAGGTGCCGGGGATGGCGTCTCGCCCTGTGCGGGCGCGGTGCCCGCACCATTGCCGTTGTCGTCGCCGCCTCCGCAGGCGTTCAGTAATGTGCATGCCGCCAGTGCGACGACTGCAATCTTTGATGGGATGGCTCGCATTGAAATCTCCTCGATCGGTGGACTTGAAAAGTCGAGCGATCGTAGGGAGAGCGCGGCTACGGAACTTGGAGACAGGTCAAAGAATCAGGACAATAGGAAGATTCCGATGCCGACAGGCATGAAAGCATCGCTTGCGCGCAACACGTAAGCGGTCGCACGGCGAGGACATACCGTGCTGCAGGAGTTGCGGTAAGCCGGGAGCGACGGTCATCGCAACGGGCAAGCCCCGCCCCGCTATGTCCAGCCACGAGCAAACAGCCAGCCTTTTCGCCTAATCTTTACCTCAGGCGCGGCACCACGGTTTCAGCCATCAGGAACCGCCTGCATGTCGGGACGAATAACGCCGTGCCTTTCCGCTCGGGAGGAAGCCATGGGATCAATGTTCTACGGGTTCGGCGGGCTCGGGGGCATTGTCTTGTCCGTCGGATTGTTCGCCACGATCGTGGTTGCCATGGAGTTTGGGCGGCAGGTCTGGAAGTGGCAGGTCGATGCTGGGCGGGAACCGGAAACCACGGGGGTAGGAGTGGTGGCGAGCGCCATCTTCGCGCTGCTCGGACTACTGATCGCATTTACCTTTCGGGGGCGGCTGCGCGCTTCGAGGCGCGGCGCACCATGATCGTCCAGGAGGCCAACGATATTGGCACCGCTACCTGCGTCTGGACCTGCTGGCTACGCCGGTGCGCGACGAGTTGCGCGAGACCTTCCGGCAGTATCTGGATGCTCGGCTCGAGGCCTATCGCTCGGTTCCCGACTGGGAGCGCGTGACACAAGCGCTGGCACGTGCCGACCGGCTGCGCGAACGCCTCTGGGCGACTTCCGTTGCGCAATCCCAGCAGGCGCCTACAACGGCGGCGACAATGCTGTTGCTGCCGGCGCTCAATGCCGCGTTTGATACGGCGTCCACGCGGCTGGCCTCGACCAAGGAGCACCCGCCGGGCGTCATCTACGGCTTGCTGCTTGCGCTGACCTGGATCGGGGCGCTTTTCGCCGGCTACGGCATGGCCCAGCGCGGGCCGCGCAACGGGCTGCACGAAATATTCTTTGCGGTGACGCTGGCCGTGACGCTCTACGTCATTATCGACCTGGAATATCCGCGTCTGGGGCTGATCCGTGTTGACGAATTCGACGAGGTGCTTCATGACGTGCGCGACAGCATGAAATGAGCGGTCCGCCGGCTGGAGAGGGCGCTGGAGAAGTGCCGCTGCCAGTACTTGCAATTTCTCATCACCTGCCGCCCCGCCGCGTGCATTTTTTCACGCCCGCATGCGGCCGTATCGACGCAGGGTCTGTGCAACCCTTGTCCCTCGGTCCATCCCGCAACTGGCATGTTTTTCGCGTCACAAAGCCATCCCACCCCGGATTGCGCATCCCCTTGCGCGCCGTCCGTACAGGAGACCTTGATGACGACGACCACCCCATTCCTCACAGATGTAAAAAACGCTGCGCGAGCGTGCGCGCAAGCATATCGACGATGGCGCGGTGACGGCCGGCTATAGCGCGGATCGTGACACGGTGCTGAAGGTATTGAATGACGCGCTCGCCACCGAGATCGTGTGCACGCTGCGCTATCGGCGCCACTACTTCATGGCGCAGGGCCCGAACTCGAAGAGTGTGGCCGACGAGTTCCTGGCTCACTCGAATGAAGAGCAGGGCCATGCCGACAAGATTGCCGAGCGCATCGTGCAGCTCGGTGGCGAGCCCGATTTTGCGCCGGACGGCCTGACCAGCCGCTCGCACGCCGAGTATGTCGAAGGCAAGACGCTGACCGATATGATCCGCGAAGACCTTGTCGCCGAGCGAATTGCGATCGACAGCTATCGCGAGATCATCAAGTTCCTCGGCGATCGCGATCCCACGTCGCGACGCATGATGGAAGAGATCCTTGCAGTGGAGGAAGAGCACGCCGACGATATGGCCGACCTGCTGGCCCGCCAGGGAGCGGAGCGCTGATTATTGCCCGGTAGCGCGCCGGCTTAGCTCACGCGCGGAGGCGCTGGCGACAGCGTCTCCGCGGGTTTCTGCTCCACGACTTCTACCGTGCGCCGGGCTCGTCGACCCACAACCAGAACAGGCGGTAGCCCACGGCCAGCATCACCGGGCCAATGAACAACCCGATGATGCCGCCACTGATCATGCCGCCAAGCGCGCCGATCAGCACCACGGGCATCGGCACGTCCACGCCGCGCCCCAGCAGCAGGGGTTTGAGCACGTTATCGGCAAGACCTGCCACGAACACGTAGACCGAGAACAGGATGGTCGCGACGCTGGTGCCTTCCGTGGCGAAGACATAGACGATTACCGGTACTGTCACGAGGGTCGCCGGCAACTGCATGATGCCGAGCAGCAGCACCGCCAGCGCCAGCAGTCCCGCGCCGGGGACGTCCTTGATGATGAAGGCCACGCCGATCAGCATCATCTGGATGAAGGCGATGCCCACCACGCCCTGCGCAACGGCGCGGATGGTTGCGGTGCACAGCTCGACGATGCGCCCGCCGCGCTCGGGTCCGACGATGCGCGAGGCGATCCGCAGCGCGCTGCGCGCGCCCGGTTCACCGTGGGCCATGATGATGCCCGCGATGATCAGTGCGAACACGAACACCAGCAGGCCCGTGCCGAGGCCGGCCAGCTTGGCCAGCAGGGCGACACTGAAGCCTTTCAGCTGCGGTGCGACTTTCATCAGCAGGCCGCTCAGGTCCGTGGCCGCCTGTTGCCAGAACGCGTAGAACTGCTGGCCCACCAGCGGCCAGCCAGATACGCTGTCCGGCGGCTGTGGGATACGAAAGGTGCCGTCCTTGACCACGTCGATGGCGCGCTCCACCGATTCGAATACGGCAACGCCAAGCAGGTATGCCGGCACCAGAATGATGGCGATCGAGACCACGATGATCAGCGTGGCGACGTGGCCTTCGCTGAGCCCCAGACGCCCACGCATGCGGACCTGCAACGGATAGATCGTCACGGCCAGGATCAGCGCCCACATCACGAGATCAAAGAACGGGTGGAAGATCTCGAAGCAGAAGAGGACCAGCGTGGCGACCAGGCCCGCGCGGATCAGGACGTCAAGCAGCCCGCGGGACAGCGCCCGCTCGGAAATGGACGTTTGCAGCATCTGGTCTCCTTGCAGGCGCGGCCAGCCGCCACGCGACGGCGGGGTGCACGGCGCGGAATGTCGCATTCAGGCCGCATTCAGGCCGCATTCAGTCTAGGTCAGCCCGAGTGCCGGAACAAGCTCAGCGCGGGCGGATGGCGAGTTGCCTAGGTGGCTGTCTCGGGATGCGGCAGCAGCAGTGCCAGCGCCGGATTGAGCGCGAGCCACGGCTGCCATGCGGCGCGCACCATGTCCGCCCACCACTGGAAAACCTCATCGAACGGCAGCGGCGGAGATTGGGCAAGCCAATGCTCCATGGCCGCGAACCCAGGCGTTGCCCGGATCAGCACCGAGATCAATTCGGCATTCTGTTCGGGCATATGGCGCCGCATGAGTTCGATATCCATCGTGGGGAGGTGTGCGGTAATGCTGGCTTCTGGCATGGTCGTCGACTCCTGATGCAAATCCGGATGAAGGAAAGGCGCTCCACCTATTCTTGGCCATGAATGTGTCAGCAGCAATAGGCAAGTATCGGGCAGGGCCGGAACCGTGTGGTAGCGCACGCGTGATTTGACGCGGCTGGCGAACAGGCGCACGCTCTCAGCATCGTTCCACCTTCCAGCGGAGCCCGCCATGCCCACCGACGACTTCAAACCGTTCAAGGCAACCCTGGCGATGCTGCTGCGCGATATGCCCGCCGGTACCACCGCCGATTTCGCCGATGTCGCTGTCGCCTATTGGGACGGCACGCGCGTGTCGGGCTTTATCTGCGCGACGGCGGCCGGATCGACGAAGAATTCGAGTTCGACGAGAACGCGTGGGAGAACTGGCGCGACGAACTCGGAGCATGGCTGGCCGCGCCGCGTTTCAGCGAGCGCGACGACCTCAAGGCCCGTCTGGCCCGCTTGGCCCGCCTGTCCGATGGCAACGGGGCAGATAGCGGGCGGCTCGCGACGGTTACCTGGCTTCCGCTTGCGGCGCAGCGTTGAAGGTCTTGTTGGCGATCCCCCACACACCATCGATTTCCAGCAGCGTGAAGTAGTCAGTGAACGTCACGCCCGGATACTGCAGCACCACCTTGGCCGTGCCGGCGTTGCCGGTGACATCGAACTGCGTAATGAAGCGCTTGCGCTGCGCCTCGTCGGCCGCGGGCTCGCCCTGGAAGCGCGCGGAAAACTCATCAACGGTCAGGCTGTACAGCACGCGGTCGCGGAACGAGATGATCCGGGCATCCGGGTGGAACGCCTTGCGGATGTACTCGGCCTTTCCGGTCGCATGGCCTTTCAGGTAGTTCTCGATGGGCTCCAGTGCGGCAAGGTGCTGCGGCGTCAGGCTGGCTTCGCGGGATGTCATGGTCTCCTCCTGTCCAAAGTGCGCCGGGCCGGAAGCCGGGCATGGTTGAAAGGAGAGCATTGTATTCCAGAATTGTATGCAAAATAGTGGTGAATTTCGCGCCTCTTTCAGATCACGCCTGCTTCCCGCAGCGCTTGCTGTTCCTCGGGGCCGAGCCCCAGGTCGCCATAGATCTGCGCGTTGTGCTCGCCGACTGCGGGGCCAGTGCAAGGTGCCGGCGGAGCATGTCCGGAAAACCGCGGCACGATGCACGGCGCGGGCAATGAGCCGAACTCCGGGTCCGGCAGCCGCGTGACCGTCTGCCTGGCGCGCAGGTGCGGATCTGCCAGGATATCTTCGATGCCGAAGACCTTGCTGAACGGCACGCCATGCCGCTCCAGCGCCGCGCCGGCCTCCGCATAGTCGCGCTGCGCGAACCACGCTGCCACGATGGCGTCGAGCCGGTCGATGTTCCGCACGCGTTCGACATTGCCGGCGTACTCGCGCGCGCGGCCAGGCCCGGCTCTCCCATGGCTTGCGCCAGCCGCGCGAAGGTGGCGTCGGACGAGGCCACTACCGTCACCCAGACGTCATCCGCGGTGCGGTACATATTCGATGGCGCCGCATAGGTCGTGCGGTTGCCCGCGCGCTGCCTGGCATGCCCCAGTTGCTCGTACTCGACCGCCAGCGGATCCAGCAGGCGGAACATGGCCTCGGTGGCGGCGAGGTCGATTTCACGCACGGGAGCGTCGCGGCCGCTGCGCTGCTCGGCGATGGCCGTGGCGATGGAGAACGCGCCGAACAGGCCCGCAATCACGTCGCCGACCGGATAGTTCATGTGGAGCGGTCCGCTGTCCGCGGTGCCGGCCAGGTTGGTGAACCCGCTCATGGCTTCGAAAATGCGCGCAAAGCCCGGCCGCGTGGCGGCGGGCCCGGTCTGCCCGAAGCCCGTGAGCCGCAGCACGATGAGCCGCGGATTGGCCGCGCGTAATGTGCCGATGTCCAGACCCCAGCGGTCCAGCGTGCCGGTGCGGAAGTTCTCGACCAGCACGTCGAACTGCGGCAGCAGGCGCAGCAGGAGCTCGCGGCCCTGCGCCGTTCGCACATCGAGCGAGATGCCGCGCTTGCCGCGGTTGGTGACCTTCCAGTAGAGCGGGCTGCCGTCCTTGACGGGCGCCAGCGTGCGCAGCGGATCGCTGCCGTCGGGCAGTTCCAGTTTCACGACATCGGCGCCATGTCCGCGCACAGCGTGGCGGCGAACGGGCCGGCGACCACCGTCGCCATGTCGAGGATGCGCACGCCGGCGAGCGGTCCTTGAGCGGAATCGGAACGGGTTTCCGGTGCTGACGATGTTGACGGGACTGCCTTCATGGGAATGGCCAGGAGGGTTGCGGTTCAGCCAAGGTGTCAGGCGCCACGGCCGCTGGCAAGCACGGTTCCGCACAGCGAAACTGTCGTGATACAACGTTGACTTCCCCCACCGCGGAAACCAGCATGGAACCCACGCAACGTCTCTCGGAAATGGAACGCAGCCCGCTCCCCGGCCTGGCGAGTGCCGATGAACTCGCCGTGGATCGTCAGTTCGCGACCAATCTGGCGCGCGGCCTGGATGTGCTCAGGGCATTCACGCCTGACCGGCCGGTGCTGGGAAACCAGGACATCGTGCTGCGCACGGGCCTGCCGAAGGCGACGGTCTCCAGGCTGACGTACACCTTGTGCGTGCTCGGCTTCCTGAGCCGCGTGGCGTCGAACCAGAAGTACCGGCTGGGCGCGGGCGTGCTGGCGCTCGCCTATCCGATGCTCGCCGGCCTGGCGATCCGGCAGGTGGCCAGGCCGCATATGGAAGCGCTGGCGCGCGAGGCCGGCTGTACCGTCAACCTCGGCATGCGCGAACGCCTGTCCGTGGTGTACGTGGATAGCTGCAGGCTGGACCCGGCCAACCTCTACCAGCCCGATATCGGCAGCACGCGCCCGCTGCTGAGCAGCGCAATCGGCCGGGCACTGCTGCTGGCATGCGAGCGCGAGGAGCGCACCGCGGTGCTGAACCGGCTGCGCGTGGAGGACGCCGAGCGCTTTGCCGCCGAGAAACCGATGTGGATGGACGAGCAGAAGCATTTCAGCGAGCACGGCTTCTGCCTGAGCCGGGGCGAATGGCGCCGCGAGATCCACGCGATCGCCGCCCCGATCCGGCAGCCGCTGCACCAGGACGCGTTCGCGCTGAACTGCACGATGTCGGCGTCGCGCGATACGGACAACCTGCTTGTTCGCGACGTGGCGCCGAAGCTGAAGGAGGCCGTCCGGCAGATCGAATTGGCCTGCGCAAGATAGCCGACGCGGTGTCACCTCCACGGGGCGCCACGGCGGCATGACGACCCGCCGGCCATGAGCACGGCGGGCACCCAAAAAGGAGACATGATGAACCGTTGCAAAGGGCAGGGTCGGCACCGTATTGCCGGCGCATTCACGGGCGCAAGCGCAAGGGCAATCGCAAGCGCCTGGTGTGGACGCTGCTGGGTACTGTCGGGACGGCGCGGACTGCGCCGCGCAGGAGCCGGCGGGTGCACGGTTTCCCGCTCATCCGATCCGCATCATCGTGCCATTCTCGGCCGGCGGCGTCGTGGACGCGGTATCCCGCATCGTGGCCGAGCGTGTCGCGCAGATCGTGCAGCAACCGGTGATCGTCGAGAACCGCACCGGCGCGGGCGGCGCGATCGGCACCGACTTCGTCGCGAAGGCGGCGCCGGATGGCTATACGCTGCTCGCCGTCAGCCCGAGCCATGTGGTGGGGCCATTGCTGAACAGCGCGGTTACCTGGAATGCCGAGCGCGACTTCCGGGCCATCGCCGGCTTCGGGTCCATTCCGAATGTGATCGTCGTACCCGCCGCCTCCCCGGCAAAGAGCCTCGGCGCGCTGCTGGGCAGCGCGCGCAGCCAGCCCGGCGCAATCACGTATGCCAGTGCGGGGGTGGGCACCTCGAATCATCTGTCCGGGGAGCTGCTGGCCCAGATGACGGGCGTCAGCCTGACGCACGTGCCGTACAAGGGCCAGCCGGAAGCGCTCACGGACCTCCTTGGCGCGCGCGTGTCGATGATGGCGCTGACCGTCGCCATTGCCAAACCGCATGTGCAAAGCGGGAAGCTGCACGCACTGGCGATCACGTCATCGCGGCGCTCGCCCGCGCTGCCCGGTGTGCCGACCGTCGCCGAAGCGGCCAACATCCCTGGCTACGAAGTCAGCGCGTGGTTCGGGTTCGTGGCGCCGCGCAAGACGCCCGATGCCGTGGTGAACAAACTGGCCGATGCGCTTGCGCAGGCCGTCGGCAACCCGGACGTGGCGCGGCGCTTGCGGAACTCGGCATGGACGTTGCCCCGCAATCGGCGCCTGCGTTCGACCGCTACTTCGCCGGCGAATCCCGAAAGTGGTCCCGGGTGCTGAAGACCGCCGGCGTCGCCACGCAATGATGTCCCGGTGTGCTGCGCGCGGACATGCGCCGCGCGCGGCCGCCATGCCGTTCGTCAATCCTCCTCCGTTCCCTACTGCCATGATCAGGAATCCCGCCCAATTGCAGGCACTGCTTGCCACCATCCGCCAGTTCGTCATCGAGCGCTGCATTCCGCATGAAGCGCAGATCGATTGCGAGGACTGCATTCCCGAGCCGCTGGTCGATGCCATGCGCAGCCTTGGCTTGTTCGGCCACAGCATTCCGGAGGCCTATGGCGGTGCCGGCCTGACCTCGGAAGAACTCACGCTCGTCAACATCGAAGTCTCCCAGGCCGCTACGGTGTTCCGCGCGCGCTTCGGCGGCAATACCGGCATTGCATCGGAATCGCTCGTCGTCGACGGCACGCCCGAGCAGAGGGCGCGCTACCTGCCGCGCCTCGCATCAGGCGAACTCACCGGCTGCTTTGCGCTGACCGAGCCGGGGGCAGGGTCGGACGCCACGTCGCTGTGCACTACCGCGACGCGCGACGGCGACCACTATGTGCTCAACGGGACGAAATGCTTCATCACCAATGCGCCGATCGCCGACCTGTTCACGGTCTTCGCGCGCTCGGAGCCCGACGTCGCCGGTGCGCACGGCATCAGCGCGTTCCTTGTCGAGCGCGGCACGCCCGGCCTGAGCACGGGTTCGGCCGAACGGAAGATGGGGCAGCACGGCTCCCCGGTGGGCGACGTATATCTCAGGGACTGCAGGGTGCCGGCCAGCGCGATCGTCGGCGGCGAGCCCGGACGCGGTTTCAAGACTGCGATGAAGGCGCTGAACAAGCAGCGCATCAACCTGGCGGGACTCTGCATCGGGCCGGCGATCCGTCTGGTCGATGAAATGGTGCGCTATGCGGGGCAGCGCGAACAGTTCGGCCATCCCATCGCGGACTACCAGCTCGTGCAGCAGATGATCGCCGACAGCAACACCGAACTGCATGCCGCGCGTGCGCTGGTGCTGGAAACCGCGCGCCGGCGCGACAACGGCGAGGACGTGACCATGGAAGCGTCGATGTCCAAGATGTTCGCTTCCGAGATGGCGGGCCGCGTGGCCGACCGCGCCGTCCAGGTGTTCGGCGGCAGCGGCTACATGGCGCGCACGGTGGCCGAGCGCTTCTACCGCGACGTGCGCGTGTTCCGCCTCTACGAGGGCACCACGCAGATCCACCAGCTCAATATCGCGAGGCGCACCATGGCTGCGCGCGCCAATGCGCTGGAGGCCCGTGGGCCAGGTTGAGGTCAAGGCGCAACTCGCACAGAGGGGCTGCCACCACAAACTGGATCCAGCTTCGCTAAAGCATGACGGCACGCCGGCCGCGCCCGTTCGCGGCCATTGCGGGCGGGTTTACCTTTATCTAACTGAGGGTGGTGGTAGTCGTCATCGCCATCCTGGCTTGGTTCGCCTACTTGGCCAAGGGAATGCTCCTGACCGCTCTGTCGATCCGAAATATCTAAAATCACCGCCCGAGAAAACTCAATTCCGTTTCGCTTTTCCTTCTGTAACGATAGCTTCGGGGTGCGGTCTACGCACCACTTTGGTATTGCGGAGGAAGGGTCATGGGCAGCAAGAAGCGCCGGAATTCTGCCACGGGCATGGCGCAGCCGGACGGTGTTGCGACAGCGGTTGCGGACCGGCCGCGGCGCTGGCGCGGGACTATCGTCGCGATGCTGGTTTGCACCGGCGTCGCGGCGGGTTTTGGCGCGACCTGGTGGTTCCAGCACGCTCGCCAGCCCGGCCAGGGGCAGGGCATCGTGGTTGGCGATGGCACGCGTGGCCCGGCCGGCATGGTCCATGTCCCGGGCGGCGACTTCCTCATGGGCAGCGACAGCAAGATGGCGCAGGCCAACGAGAAGCCCGCGCACAAGGTGCGCATCCACGGCTTCTGGATGGACCAGCATCATGTCACCAACGCCGAGTTTCGCAAGTTCGTCCAGGCCACGGGCTATGTCACCACCGCCGAAAAGCGCCCGACTGGGAAACCCTGAAGGTTCAGTTGCCCCCCGGCACGCCGCGCCCGCCCGACAGCGCGATGGTCGCGGGCGCCATGGTGTTCGTGGGCACCTCGCGGCCGGTGCCGCTGCAGGATTACTCGCGCTGGTGGCGCTACGTGCCGGGTGCGGACTGGCGCCACCCGGGCGGCCCGGGCACATCGATCGAAGGCAAGGACAACCACCCTGTGGTCCAGGTCTCCTTTGAAGACGCGCAGGCCTATGCCAAATGGGCCGGCAAGCGCCTGCCGACCGAGGCCGAGTGGGAGTTTGCCGCGCGTGGCGGCCTGGAGCAGGCCACCTACGCATGGGGCGAGAAGTTCTCGCCGGACGGCAAGCAGATGGCCAACGTCTGGCAGGGGCAGCAAGGCCAGCCGTTCCCGGTGATCAGCCCCAAGGCGGGCGGCGCGTTGGGCACGAGCCCGGTCGGCACGTTCCCGGCCAACGGCTATGGCCTCTATGACATGACCGGCAACGCGTGGCAGTGGGTCGCGGACTGGTACCGCGCCGACCAGTTCCGGCGCGAGGCCGCGCTCGGCAAGCTGATCGACGATCCTCCCGGCCCGCTGGCGTCCTGGGATCCGAGCGAGCCGGGCGTGCCGGTCGGCGCGCCCAAGCGTGTCACGCGCGGTGGTTCCTTCCTTTGCAACGAGGACTACTGCCTGAGCTACCGCCCCAGTGCGCGGCGCGGCACGGACCCGTACAACAGCATGTCGCACCTCGGCTTCCGGCTCGTGATGGATGACAGCCGCTGGGCCGAAATGCGCACGCAGCAGCCAGTGGCCATGGCGCGCTAGCCGCTCGCCTGCCTGTGAACCTGACTGCAAACCGTTCGCGACGACAGGAGCGCGTGCGATGGAACGCCTGATCCCGAAGCCGCCTGCCCGCCGCCTGCTGCGCCCGGCGGTGGCTGCGATGTGCCTGGCCGCGCTGGCATTTGCCGGCGCCAATCTGGGCGGTTGCGCGGCACCGTACGAAGCCGGCGCGGCCGCCGGCACCCAGGCGGCACAGAGCCCGCCTGGCCAGCGCGCCAGCGCTGCCTTCATGGCGCGACGGGCCGGTGCGCCAGGCGCTGCTGAAGTTCGTGGCCGACACCACGCGTGCCGGCTCGCCTACCTTTGTCGCACCGGAAGACCGTGTCGCCGTGTTCGACAACGACGGCACGCTGTGGAGCGAGCAGCCGCTCTACTTCCAGTTCTTCTTCCTGCTCGACCAGGTCCGGGCCGCCGCGCCGCAGCATCCCGAGTGGAAGAGCAACCCCGCCTTCAAGGCGCTGATGGCCAATGACATGCCGTCCCTGATGCGCAACGAGAAGCCGTTGCTGGCGCTGATCGCCGCCGCCAACAGCGGCATGACGGTGGACGAGTACGACCGCACGATCCGTGCGTGGCTCGCGGGAGCGTTGCATCCCAAGCTGCAGCGTCCGTACACCGAACTGGTCTACCAGCCGCAGCTCGAGCTGCTGTCCTACCTGCGTGCGAACGGCTTCAAGACCTACATCGTCTCGGGCGGCACCATCGACTTCATGCGGCCCTGGTCGGAAAAGGTCTACGGCATTCCGCCCGAGCAAGTTATCGGTTCCTCGCAAGGGGTCAAGTACATGATGCGCGACGGCAAGTCCGTGCTCGTGCGTGAACCAAAGCTCGATTTCATTGATGACGGGCCGGGCAAGCCGGTCGGCATCTACCGCCATATCGGCCGCCGCCCGATCCTTGCCGTGGGCAATTCGGACGGCGACCAGCAGATGCTGGAGTACACCGCCGGCGGCGACGGCCCGCGCATGGCCGTGCTGGTCCACCACGACGACGCCGAGCGCGAGTTCGCCTATGACCGGCAGTCGAAGATCGGCAAGCTCGACAAGGCGCTCGACGCGGCCAGGACCAAAGGCTGGACGGTGGTCAGCATGAAGCAGGACTGGCTGCAGGTTTATCCGGCCGGCAAACCATGAGCATCACGTGAGCAGTAGTGAACGGACCGTAACGGGTCAACGAACGGAGGCGGGACATGCACCGAGTTGAAGAAGGCATAGGAAAAGGACGGGGCGCCAGGCTGGTGATGCTGGCCATGGCCGCCGCCGTGTTTGCGATGGCGGGCTGCGGCAAGAAGGAAACGCCGCCCAAGGAGCAGCAGCCGGCGGCACAGGCTCCCGCCGCGGCACCGGCAACGACGGCGGAAGCACCCGTGCCAGCCAAGGAAAACCCGCCGGTGGCAGCCAGTGCGCCGGTCGCGCGGCGTCGGCACCGGCGTTGGCAACGACCGCGCCGTCAGGCAAGAAGCCCAACATCCTGGTCATCTTCGGCGATGACGTCGGGCAGACCAACATCAGCGCCTACAGCCACGGCGTGGTGGGCTATCGCACGCCCAACATCGACCGTATCGCCAGCGAAGGCATGATGCTGACCGACTACTATGGCGAGAACAGCTGCACGGCGGGCCGCTCTACGTTCATCACCGGCGAGGTCGGGCTGCGCACGGGTCTGCTGAAGGTTGGCATTCCGGGTGCGCCGGTTGGCCTTCAGGCGCAGAACGTGACCATCGCGCAGGCGCTCAAGCCGCTTGGCTATGCGACTGGCCAGTTCGGCAAGAACCACCTGGGCGACCGCAACGAGTACCTGCCGACCGCGCACGGCTTTGATGAGTTCTTCGGCAACCTCTACCACCTCAACGCGGAAGAGGAGCCCGAGCGGCCCTACTATCCGAAGAACGACACGGCCTGGGTGAAGGCGAACGGACCGCGCGGTGTCCTCCACTCCTCGCCGACGGCAAGGTGGAAGATACCGGCCCGCTGAACCGCAAGCGCATGGAGACCATCGACGACGAAACCACGGCGGCGGCGATCGGCTTCATGGAGAAGCAGGTCAAGGCCGACAAGCCGTTCTTCGTGTGGATGAACACCACGCGCATGCACGCGTTCACGCACGTGCGCGAGTCGATGCGCGGACAGAGCGGGATGCCGGGCAATGAGTACGCGGACGGCATGCTCGAACACGACGGGGACGTCGGCAAGCTGCTCAAGTCGCTCGACGACCTGAAGGTTGCCGACAACACCATCGTCGTCTACTCCACCGACAACGGCCCCAACCAGTGGTCATGGCCGGACGCGGCAACTACGCCGTTCCGCAGCGAGAAGGACACCAACTGGGAAGGCGCGTTCCGCGTGCCGGCACTGGTGCGCTGGCCGGGCAGGATCAAGCCCGGCACGGTGTCCACGACCATGATGTCCGGGCTCGACTGGTTCCCGACGCTGCTTGCGGCGGCCGGCGATGGTGACATCAAGGACCGTCTGCTCAAGGGCGCCAGCATTGGCGGAAAGTCCTTCAAGGTGCACCTGGATGGCTATAACTTCCTGCCATACCTGACCGGGCAGACCAATGTCGGACCGCGCCAGGATTTCTTCTACTTCAACGATGACGGCGTACTGGTCGCGATGCGCCACAACGACTGGAAGTTCGTGTTCTGCGAGCAGCGCCAGCCGGGCGGCTTCGAGGTATGGGCCAACCCCTTCACGTGCCTGCGCGTGCCAAAGGTGTTCAACCTGCGCATGGATCCGTATGAGCGGGCGGATGTCGTCTCCGACCAGTACTATGACTGGACGGCGAAGAATGCCTACATGGTCAGCTATGCGTCCTCGCGGGTGGGGCCGTTCCTCCAGACGTTCAAGGACTATCCGCCCAGCCAGCGGCCGGCGAGCTTCACCATCGACCAGATGACCGAGGCGGTGATGAAGTCGATTGACAAGGGAGCCGGGAAGTAAGTCGGGCTGTCATGACTGGCCGGGCACCCCGGCCAGCCTTTTCACCAGGATCGCACCATGACAGAAGCGCATGCCGGCGCAAACGCCGGCAAGCAGCAAGCGCGGCACAGATCTGGCAAACCGCGGCGCGCGCAACGCGCCGCCTTGCAGGCAGGGCAGGGCCAACTGGCGCATGACGGCGCCGTGCTGGCACCTGCCCTGCTGCTTTTCGCGTCCGGCGCGGCCGGACTGATCTACCAGGTTCTCTGGATCAAGCAGCTCGCGCTCGTGGTCGGCGTGGATGTGCACGCCGTCACCACCGCCGTGAGCGCATTCTTCGCCGGGCTGGCGCTCGGCGGGTGGCTGTTCGGGCGCGTGGCCGACCGCCATGCGCAGCCGCTGCGGCTGTATGCGTGGCTCGAAATCGGCGTGCTCGTGCTGGCCATCGGCGCCACGCTGGCGCTGGCGCGGTCCGCCGCGCCGTTCGCCTGGCTGGAAAGCCGCATCGGCCTGCTGGCCTGGGCCTTGCCGTTCGTGCTGGTGATCCTTCCCGCCGCGGCCATGGGCGGCACGCTGCCCGTGCTGATGCGCGTGCTGGCGTCGCGCGCTGGCTTCATCGCCACGCACGGCGGGCGCTGTACGCGGCGAACACTGCGGGGGCCATTGCCGGCACGTTGCTCGCGGGTTTCGTGCTGATTCCATGGCTCGGCATCACCGGCAGCGCGCTGGCCGCGGCCACGCTCAACGGACTGGCCGCCATCGCGGCGTTTGCGCTGGCAAATCGTGCGGTGCCTGCCGAAGCGCCGGCGGCGGACACGGCGCCCGCATCTGCGCAGCCGGCGCGGGATACTGGCGGCGGGCGGCTGGCGCTGGTGCTGTATGCCGCGGCGGGCGCATCGCGCTCGGTTATGAAGTGGTTTGGCGCAGGCGATCGTGCAGTCATCAGCACGCGCACGTTGCGTTCCGCCG
>LRMT01000053.1 GCA_001725945.1 Cupriavidus sp. UYMMa02A
GGCGGCCAGCCCGCGCAGGAGGGCAGCGAGAGGGCTGACCTGGCAGGGCGCAAGCGCAAGCCGCAAGGCCAACGCCCTGCCAAAGCCGCCCCGGAAGGCGACTCCCAGCCCGGAGCGCGGCAGCAGGCACGCCGCAAGGGTGCCGGCCAGCCGCAGCAGCGCAGGGGCCAGGCGGGTGCCGACAAGGGGGCAGCAGGCAGCGAAGACCTGTTCCGCTTCGTCATCTCCGATCAGTACGACCAGGAAGACACCGTCATTCCCCGCACCAAGCAAAGCCGGTGCGAGAATTGTCGGCCGACGACGACGCGCCGAAGCTGCACAAGGTTCTGGCCGAGGGTGGCCTGGGCTCGCGGCGCGAAATGGAAGAGCTGATCCTGCAAGGGCGCGTGTCTGTCAACGGACTGCCCGCGCATATCGGCCAGCGGATCCTGCCGACCGACCAGGTTCGCGTGAATGGCAAGCTGATCCACCGCAAGGTTTCCAGCAAGCCGCCGCGCGTGCTGCTGTACCACAAGCCGGCCGGCGAGATCGTCAGCCAGTCGGATCCGGAAGGCCGTCCGACCGTATTCGACAACCTGCCGCGCATGAAGACCGGCAAGTGGGTCGCTGTAGGACGCTTGGACTTCAATACCGAAGGGCTGCTGATCTTTACGCGTCCGGCGATATCGCCAACCGCTTCATGCACCCGCGCTATGGCGTGGAGCGCGAGTATGCGGTGCGTACGCTGGGCGAACTGGCGGAAGCGACCGCCAGCGCCTGCTCCATGGCATCAAGCTCGATGACGGTGAAGCCAATTTCCTGCGTATCGCGGATGGCGGTGGCGAGGGTGTGAACCAGTGGTATCACGTGGCCTTGACCGAGGGTCGTAACCGCGAGGTGCGCCGCATGTTCGAGGCGGTCGGCCTCACGGTGTCGCGGCTGATCCGCACGCGCTACGGGCAGTTCCTGCTGCCCCGGGGCCTGAAGCGTGGGCGCTGGCAGGAGCTGGACCCGGCGGATGTCAGGACGATGATGACTGCCATTGGCCTGAAGGCCCCAGCCAAGGGCGAGCAGGGCGGCGGCAAAGGCATCACCAAGCTGGGCGGTCGCAAGCAGCGAACCGAGGCGGCCATTGCAGGCATGCCGATGCATACTGGCATGGACGGCCTGCCGCGTGTCGACAAGGGTGGCGCGGGCCGCGGCCAGCCCGATCCGATGCGTACGTCGATGGGCTACATCACCCATGGTCCGACCGTGCTGACGTCGCACTCGGCCAATCTGGCCGGCGGCCGCGGGCCGGGTGGCGGACGCGCAGGACGTGGCACGGGCATGGGTGCTGGCATGAGTGGCCAGGGCGACCCCAGCGCCGCGGCGGCGACGTCGACGGTAATGTGATTCAGAAGGCTACCAAGGGCGGCGGTGGCAGCGGTGGCGGTGGCAGCCGGTCCGGCCAGGGCAAGGGTGGCAAAGGCAATAGCGGAAACCGCGGCGGCAACCGCAGCGGCAATCGGGGTGGAAACCGCTAAGCAGGAATCCCGGCAGCCTATTGGCTGCCGGGGGTCGATTACGCGCCGATCCATGCCCTTTTGCCTTTTGGACATAATCTGCGTATAATTAAAGTCTATTCAAAAAGTCATCCTCCCAGAGGATGGGCGAATGATGGGCATTGTGCCCATTTTTGGTTCGCCCGTTTGCGCATGTGCGCCGGGGGCTGGCTGGCAGGTGGCTGTGCCCATGTCGTCCCCAGGCGGGGCAGGCAAGCCGGCCTGCCTGGTGTTGATGGCCATTACTCGGGAATACAGTGCATCTGGCAGATTTGATCGAAACCACCCTTAACGGCATGGGATACGAGCTGGTTGAGCTCGAACGGGCTCCGGCCGGACTGTTGCGTGTCTATATCGATCAGCCTGAAACCGGCATCGTCATTGAGGATTGCGAGAAGGTAAGCCGGCAGCTGACTCACGTGCTGACGGTCGAGAACGTCGACTACGAACGGCTCGAAGTCTCGTCGCCGGGGCTGGACCGGCCGCTGAAGAAGCTGGCCGACTATGTCCGCTTTGCCGGGGCAGAAGCGCGCGTGACGCTGCGTCTGCCTGTCAATGGGCAAAAGAACTACACAGGCATCCTGCGTGAGCCCACGGGAGAGGCTGGCGAGGAGAAGGTCGGCCTGGAGTTCGAGGGCAAGGATGGTCCGGCGTTGCTGGAATTCACTGTATCTGATGTCGATAAGGCGCGTCTGGTGCCTGTCATCGACTTCAAAGGAAATCAAAGAAAAGGGAACAAGCAATGAGCCGCGAAGTTCTGTTGCTCGTCGATGCGCTTGCGCGTGAGAAGAACGTCGACAAGGATGTGGTATTCGGCGCGCTGGAGGCTGCACTGGCCTCGGCCACCAAGAAGCGTTTCGAGGAAGACGTGGATATCCGTGTAGCGATCGATCGCGAATCGGGCGAGCACGAGACATTCCGCCGCTGGCTTGTCGTCCCGGATGAACAGGGCCTGCAGGAGCCGGACAAGCAGATCCTGCTGTTCGAAGCACGCGAAGACAACCCCGACCTCGATCTGGGCGACTATGTCGAACAGCAGATCGAATCGGTCGAATTCGGCCGCATCGGCGCGCAGGCTGCCAAGCAGGTGATCCTGCAGCGCATCCGCGATGCGGAGCGCGAGCAGATCCTGAACGACTACCTGGATCGCGGCGATAAGATCATGACCGGCACGGTCAAGCGTGCCGACAAGAAGGGCCTGATTGTCGAATCCGGGCGAGTGGAAGCATTGCTGGCGCGCGACCAGATCATCCCGAAGGAAAACCTGCGCACCGGCGACCGCGTGCGAGCGTACATTCTGAACGTGGACCGCGCCGCACGTGGCCCACAGATTGAACTCTCGCGCACCGCGCCCGATTTCCTGATCAAGCTCTTCGAGAACGAAGTGCCAGAGATGGAAGAGGGCCTGCTGGAGATCAAGGCGGCAGCCGTGACCCGGGCGTGCGTGCCAAGATCGCGGTGGTGGCGCATGACAAGCGCATCGACCCGATCGGTACCTGTGTGGGCGTGCGCGGCACTCGCGTCACTGCCGTGCGCAACGAGATCGGCGGCGAAGCCGTCGACATCGTGCTGTGGTCGGAAGATCCGGCGCAGTTCGTGATCGGCGCGCTGGCGCCGGCGCAGGTGCAGTCGATCGTGGTGGATGAGGAAAAGCACAGCATGGACGTGGTCGTCGACGAGGAAAACCTCGCCGTGTCCATTGGCCGCAGCGGCCAGAACGTACGCCTGGCGTCCGAGCTGACCGGCTGGCAGATCAACATCATGACGCAGGAAGAGTCGGCGCAGAAACAGGCCGAGGAAAGCGATGCCGTGCGCAAGCTGTTCATGGCCAAGCTCGACGTCGACGAAGAAGTGGCGGACATCCTGATCGAGGAAGGTTTCTCCACGCTGGAAGAAGTGGCCTATGTTCCCATCAGTGAAATGATGGAAATCGAGGCGTTTGATGAAGTCACCGTCAACGAGCTGCGCAACCGCGCACGTGATGCGCTCCTGACGATGGAACTGGCCCGGGAAGAAAAGGTTGAAGAGGTGTCGCAGGACCTGCGCACGCTCGACGGCCTCAACCCGGAACTGATCGGCAAGCTGGCCGAAGGCAACATCCACACGCGTGACGACCTGGCTGAACTGGCCGTCGACGAACTGGTCGAGATGACCGGCGTCAGCGATGAAGAAGCCAAGGCGCTGATCATGAAGGCACGGGAACATTGGTTCAACTGAGGGACACGACCGGGTATGTGACATTGCCCGGACGCGCTTTCCACATACGATTGTCCCGACGAAGAAACCAAGCATTGAAAGGGTTTGAATGGCAAGCACAACAGTTGCCCAACTGGCCGCAGAACTGAGTCGCAGCGCAGCTGCCCTGCTGGAACAATTGCAGGCGGCTGGGGTGGGCAAGGCGACGCCAGAAGACATCGTCACGGAATCGGATAAGACCAGTTTGCTGGACTATCTGAAGCGTTCGCACGGCCAAGCCGATGATAGCGCTCGAAAGAAGATCACGCTGACCAAGCGGGAGACTTCCGAGATCCGTCAGGCCGACTCCACCGGCAAGACGCGTACCGTCCAGGTAGAGGTGCGCAAGAAGCGTGTGTTGGTCAAGCGCGATGAAGCGACGTCCGAACAGCACGCCGAGGAACAGCACGTGACTGCGGTTGACGCCGCCGAACACGCGCGCCTCGAAGAAGAGGAACGCCAGCAAGCAGAGTTGCTGGCGCGCCAGGAAGCTGAAGCGAAGGCACGCAGCGAGGCGGCCGAGCGCGAAGAAGCCGAGCGCCGTGCGAAGCAGGAAGCCCTGGAGGCCGAACAGCGCCGCCAGGCTGAGTTGCTTGCCAGGAAGGCCGAAGAGGAAGCTGTTGCCGCGCGCGCCGTGGTCGACGCTGCCGAGGATGCTTCGCGCAAGAAGGCAGAAGATGAGCAGGCCCGCGTCGCCGTCGAACGCGCCGCTGCCCAGAAGGCTGCGGACGATGCCAAGGCTGCGGCCGACAAGGCCCGCGCCGAGCAGGACGCCGCGCGCAAGCGCCGCGAGGCTGCCGAAGCCGAAGCCCGTGCCATCCAGCAAATGCTGAATGCGCCGCCGCGCGTGCTCAAGGCACCGTCCGAGCGCAAGGCCGAGGAGAAGAAGGCCGAGCAGACCGGTACCTTGCACAAGCCGGTCAAGCCGGCGGGTGCCACGACCGAGGCCAAGAAGGACGACAAGAAACCTGTCACCACTGTCGCGCCCGCGCCGGGCACGACGGTTGACAAGAAGACCGGCAAGGTCGTCAAGACGGGTACGGGATGGCAGGACGAAGGCTCGCGCGGCAAGAAGGGTGGCCTGAAGACGCGCGGCGATTCGTCGGGCGGCGTGGGCGGCTGGCGCGGTGGCCCGCGCGGCCGTGGTGGCCGTCATCAGCATGCCGACGACAGCCGCAGCAACTTCCAGGCGCCGACCGAACCGGTGGTGCGTGAAGTGCACGTGCCGGAAACCGTCTCGGTGGCCGATCTGGCCCACAAGATGGCCGTCAAGGCGTCCGAGGTCATCAAGCAGATGATGAAGCTCGGCCAGATGGTGACGATCAACCAGGTGCTGGACCAGGAAACCGCCATGATTGTGGTGGAGGAAATGGGCCACAAGGCGTACGCCGCCAAGCTGGACGATCCGGAAGCGCTGCTGGTGGTGGGCGGTGAAGAACACACCGACGCCGAACTGCTGCCGCGTCCGCCGGTGGTGACCGTGATGGGTCACGTCGACCATGGCAAGACCTCGCTGCTGGACTACATCCGCCGCACCAAGGTTGCTGCGGGCGAAGCCGGTGGCATTACGCAGCACATCGGTGCCTACCATGTGGAAACCGACCGCGGCGTGATCACCTTCCTGGACACCCCGGGTCACGAGGCCTTCACGGCCATGCGTGCCCGTGGTGCCAAGGCGACCGACATCGTGATCCTGGTGGTCGCGGCCGACGACGGCGTGATGCCGCAGACCAAGGAAGCCATTGCGCATGCCAAGGCTGCCGGTGTGCCGATCGTCGTGGCGATCAACAAGGTCGACAAGCCGGATGCCAACCCGGACCGCGTCAAGCAGGAACTGGTGGCCGAGCAGGTGCTGCCGGAAGAGTACGGCGCGACTCGCCGTTCGTGCCGGTGTCGGCCAAGACCGGTGCTGGTGTCGAAGACCTGCTCGAACAGGTGTTGCTGCAGGCTGAAGTGCTGGAACTGAAGGCACCCGTCGACGCACCGGCCAAGGGTCTGGTGGTGGAAGCTCAGCTCGACAAGGGCAAGGGTCCGATTGCCACCATCCTGGTCAGCAGCGGCACGCTCAAGCGTGGCGATGTGGTCCTGGCTGGCAGTGCCTATGGCCGCGTGCGTGCCATGCTGGACGAAAACGGCAAGGCGACCAAGGAAGCCGGCCCGTCGATCCCGGTGGAAATCCAGGGTCTGTCGGAAGTGCCTGCTGCCGGCGAGGAAGTGCTGGTGCTGCCGGACGAGCGCAAGGCGCGCGAAATCGCGCTGTTCCGCCAAGGCAAGTTCCGCGACGTGAAGCTGGCCAAGCAGCAGGCAGCCAAGCTCGAGAACATGCTCGAGCAGATGGCCGAAGGCGAAGTCCAGTCGCTGCCGCTGATCGTCAAGGCTGACGTGCAGGGTTCGCAGGAAGCGCTGGTGCAGTCGCTGCAGAAGCTGTCGACCGCCGAAGTGCGCGTGCAGATCGTGCACGGTGGCGTGGGTGGCATCTCCGAGTCCGACGTCAACCTGGCGACGGCTTCGAAGGCGGTCATCATCGGCTTCAACGTGCGTGCCGATGCCGGTGCGCGCAAGCTGGCCGAGAACCACGGCATCGACATCCGCTACTACAACATCATTTACGATGCGGTAGACGAGATCAAGGCGGCCATGTCGGGCATGCTGGCGCCGGAGAAGCGCGAGACCACGATCGGACAGGTGGAGGTACGCCAGGTGTTCCGCGTGCCGAAGATCGGTGCGGTGGCCGGTTGTATGGTCACCGACGGTCTGGTCAAGCGGACCTCGCTGGTGCGCGTGCTGCGCAACAACGTGGTCATCCACAGCGGCGAACTCGACTCGCTCAAGCGATTCAAGGACGACGTCAAGGAAGTCAAGCAAGGCTTCGAGTGCGGTCTGTCGATCAAGAACTTCAACGATGTTCAGGAAGGCGACCAGCTCGAAGTGTACGAAATCACCGAGGTGGCGCGTACGCTGTAAGGCGATACGCAAAACGGCAGGCTCCGGCCTGCCGTTTTCACTTTGGAACAAGACAGTATTGAATGGCCAAGAAAGGCAATATCTCCTCCCGCAATCTGCGCATCTCCGACCAGATTCAGAAAGAACTGGCTGAAATGATTCAGCGCGAAATTCGTGATCCACGTCTGGGGCTGGTGACGCTCCAGTCTGTCGCGCTGACGCCGGACTACGCGCACGCCAAGGTGTATTTCACCGTGCTGGGTGCGGAGCCCGAAGTGGCCGCTGCCATTCTCAAGGAGAAGGCTGGCTACCTGCACTCGCTGCTGTTCAAGCGCCTGCACATCCATACGGTGCCGACGCTGCATTTCCATCACGACACATCGGTCGAACATGCGATCGAAATGTCCAAGCTGATCAACGAAGCGAACGCCACGCGTTCCCAGGACGACTGATTCCGGCTGTGCCGGAAAGCGCCGTCCCCGGCGCGGGCATATTGCCCGTCGCCCTGCATTTGTTCCCATGACCGACTCCGCCAACAACGTCCGCCCCGGCTTGCGCGCCGCGAGGTGCATGGCGTGCTGCTGCTCGACAAGCCGCTCGGGCTGTCTTCCAATGATGCTCTGGTACGCGCCAAGCGGCTGCTGCGGGCACTCAAGGCCGGTCATACCGGTACGCTGGACCCGCTCGCCACCGGCCTGCTGCCGCTTTGCTTTGGCGAGGCGACCAAGTTCTCGCAGGATTTGCTCGAGGCCGACAAGACCTACGACGCTGTGGTGCGCCTCGGACAGAAGACGACCACCGGCGACGCCGAGGGAGAGGTGCTGGCGGAGCGCCCGGTCACATGCGATCGCGCGGCGCTGGACGCCGTGATCACCCGCTTTATTGGCCCGATTGACCAGGTTCCGCCGATGCATTCGGCATTGAAGAAGGACGCCGTCCGTTGTATGAGTACGCGCGTGCCGGGCAGACGGTGGAGCGCCCGGCCCGCCGTGTCACGATTCACGCGATCGACGTGCTCGATTGCGCGCTGCCGCAGGCACCGGCTTTCACAATGCGTGTGAAGTGCAGCAAGGGCACGTATATCCGTACACTCGCCGAGGACATCGGCGAGGCACTCGGTTGCGGCGCGCACCTGACAGGACTGCGCCGCATCGCGGTCGGCGACCTGACGTTGGACGGAGCCGTGACGCTGGAGCTGATCGATGCGCAGCCGGACGAGGCGCGTCCGGCCATGCTCGCGCCCGTCGATGCACTGTTGCAGCGTTGCGAGCCTGTTACGCTTGATGCGGCAGCGGCCGCACGGTTTCTGCAGGGCCAGCGCATTGCGCAGCGCGATCTGCCGGCGGCCGGCGTGCTGCAGGAAGGCGAGCTTGCCCGCGTCTATGGCGGCGATCCATCGCGGCTGCTTGGTGTGGCGCGCATGCGCGAAGGCGCCTTGCGGCCGGAACGCCTGGTCCGCTTGTAGGCAGACGGATTCACTTTCGCGCGTCCCTCACATCGCCGTTTCCTGTTCAGCGCCCGCGGGGCAGCGCTGCAGCGCTGTGTTCATCACTCGCGTGCAGTGGTGCGATCGGCCGATGGCTCGCCTACAATGCAAGAGCCGTGTGAAGGCCAGAGGCAACAGGAGGCAGCATGAGTGAACAGATCAGCCAGTTCCGGCCCCTGGATCCGGGCCGCGTCAACCTGACGGATCCTGTGGAGGTGCAGTACTGGTGTCGTGAGTTGGGATGTAGCGAAAGCGCGCTGGAAGACGCCGTGGAGACGGTCGGCGAGCATATCGCCGCGGTGCGTGCACAGTTGGAGGGCGGGGAACCGCCGGCCCGACCGCACTGACCAGCGGCCCGACACTCGGGGCTACCCAAAATGAACAAGGCCAGGAGCCTCCGGTTCGAACCGGAGCTCCTGGCCTTGTTGCATGACGGATATATGCCAGCGCGAGCGCCGGTCAATGTGCTCCCGCTGCCGCGTCGGCACCGGCGCGCCCTTGGCCGGCTTGGTAAGCCACACGAAGCTGATCAGCACGAAGAACAGGACGCCCGAGATCCAGAAGATGTCATTGGCGCCCAGCATTGCCGCCTGCTGGCTGATATTGCGCTCCATCACGCCGACTGCCTGCGCCTGGTTCATGCCCATCTGCATCAGGTGTTGCAACTGCTCGGAGTAGGCCGGGTTGTACGGATTGACCTTTTCGACCAGTTGCGCATGGTGCAGGGCAGTGCGGTTCTCCCACACCGTGGTGGAAATCGATGCGCCGATGCCGCCGAATGTGATGCGCACGAAGTTCGAGAGGCCGGACGCCGCGGGGATCTTTTCCGGCGGCTGGCCGGACAGGATGATCGACGTGAGCGGGATAAAGAACATCGCCATGGCCGCGCCCTGGATCAGCGTCGGGATCATCAGCGTGCGGGTATCCACTTGCGTGGTGAAATCCGAGCGCATCAGACTCACGATACCGAACGTGATGAACGCTGCGGTGGCGACCCAGCGGGCGTCCATCTTCGGCAGGTTGCGCCCGATCACCGGCGACAGCAGGATCGCGAAGATGCCGACGGGTGCCATCACGATACCGGCATCGGTGGCCGTGTAGCCTACGATGGTCTGCAGCCACAGCGGCAGGATAACCAGATTGCCGAAGAATAACCCGTACGCCACCGAGATCGCCACCACGCCCGCGCTGAAGTTCCGGCCCTTGAACAAGGCGATGTCGACGATCGGATGCTTTTCGTAGGTCTCCCACACCAGGAAGAACAGGAAGCCGAGAATGGCCACCAGCGTCAGCGCGACGATCTCGGTCGAATGGAACCAGTCGAGCTCCTTGCCCTTGTCGAGCATCAGCTGCATCGAGCCCACCCAGATCACCAGCAGTGCCAGCCCGATACGGTCGATCGGCAGCACCTTGGTCGGCGTTTCACGGTCCTTGTAGATCGCCCACGTGACGTATGCGGTAAGAACGCCCACCGGCACGTTGATATAGAAGATCCACGGCCACGTCATGTTGTCCGAGATCCAGCCGCCCAGCAGCGGCCCCATGATCGGTGCCACCAGCGTGGTCATGCCCCACAGCGCGAGCGCCATCGTGCTCTTCTGCGGCGGATAACTCGCCAGCAGCAGCGACTGCGACAGCGGGATCATCGGCCCGGCCACGGCGCCTGGAGGATACGCGCGGCGAGCAGCGTCTCCAGGTTGGGCGCCACGCCGCACAGCCATGACGACAGCACGAAGAGCAGGATCGACGTGATGAACAGGCGCACCGCGCCGAAGCGCGTCGTGAGCCAGCCCGTGAGCGGCACCGAGATCGCATTGGCCACCGCGAACGAGGTGATGACCCAGGTGCCTGGTTGGGCGCTACGCCGAGGTCGCCCGAGATCGCCGGAATCGACACGTTGGCGATCGACGAATCCAGCACGTTCATGAGGTGCCAGCGATAGCGCGATGGTGCCGAGCACCAGCTTGCCGCCGCTCAGCGGCTGCGGCTGAGCCGGGCGCGCGGGCGGCTTTGGTGCGGCGCCGGCACGATCATCCACGGTCAGTGAGTCCGCCATGATCAGCCGCGGTTGGCGGGACGCGCCACGGCGGCGCTGGCCGCGTCGTCGGCCGGAACATTGATGATCGGCGCGCCTTGGCCGGCACTGCATTGGCCGGGGCAGCCGCGCGACCGCCATTGTTCAGCGCGATGATGCGCGAGATCAGCTGGTCGGCGTCTTGCGCGACCTTGTCATAGACGTTGGTCTGCATCGGCTTGGCCGCGGTGGTGCTGACCATGGCGGCGCCTTCTTCCCGGCGCACATCGACCGTGACGTTCATTGACAGGCCGACGCGCAGCGGGTGGTCCTTCAACTGCTGCGGATCGAGCGCGATACGCACCGGCAGGCGCTGCACCACCTTGATCCAGTTGCCGGTGGCGTTCTGCGCGGGCAGCAGCGAGAAGGCCGAACCGGTACCGGCCGAGAAGCCTTCCACCTTGCCGGTGTACTTGACCTTCGAGCCATAGACGTCGGCTTCCAGCGTCACCGGCTGGCCGATACGCATATGCGTGATCTGCACTTCCTTGAAGTTCGCGTCGACCCAGACCTGGTCCAGCGGCACCACAGCCATCAGCGGTGCACCGGCGGCCACGCGCTGGCCGACCTGCACCGAGCGCTTGGCCACGTAGCCGGTCACGGCGCGGGCATGGTCGAGCGGGCAAACGACAGGTAGGCCGAACGCAGGTTGGCGGCCGCGCGCTGCACGCTGGGTGTTTTTCGACGGTGGTCTGGTCGGTCAGGACCTTGTTCGAGGCGAGCTGCTCGCGCGCGGCGAGCAGCGCCGACTGGGCGCCCTGCAGTGCGGTCTGCGCGTGCGCGATCTCTTCGCCCGACACCGCGCCCGAGCCGGCGATGGCCTGGCGGCGGCGCAGGTCTTCACGCGCCTTGGCGACGTCGGCCTCGCGCAGTGCCACGTTGGCGGCGAGCGATCCGTTGTTGACGTAGAGCGTGCGGACTTCACGCACGGCCTGGGCGAGCTGGGCTTCGGCCTGCTCCAGCGCCACCTGCGTATCGGCGCGGTCGAGCTGGATCAGCGGCTGGCCTGCCGTGACGAGCTGTGTGTCGTCCGCAGCGATTGACACCACTGTGCCGCCCACGAGCGGCGTCACCTGGACGACGTTGCCGGCGACATAGGCATCGTCGGTGCTTTCAAAGTGGCGGGCGTAGAGGCCCCAGTACACGCCGTAGCCCACGCCTGCCACGACGATGGCGGAGGTCAGGGAAAGCAGCAGGCGCTTGCGCTTGCCATTGTTGTTGACGGATGCCGCCGGGGTGTTGTGCGTGCCGGCTTGCTGGTTGTCGCTCATGTTGGTCTCTCGTGAATCTGTTCTGCAATGACGGGCGCGCGGATCAGCCGCGTACGCCGGCCTGGCTGGTTGTCTGATTCGCCGCTGCGCCGGCGGGGGCATGGCCTTCGTGGCCTTCATGCGGTTCTTCGTAGCCGCCGCCGAGGGTCTTCATCAGCGCCATCTGCAGGTCCAGCCGGCGGGCCTGCAGGTCGGTGGCCAGGCGGCGTTGCTGCAGTACGTTGCTCTCGGCATTCAGCACGGTGAGCTGCGTGCCCAGACCTGCCTTGTAGCGCGTGGTGGAGAGCGAATACGCGTGTTCGGCCAGCTCCAGCGCTTCGCGCTGCATCTTGATCTGGTTGTCCACGCTGCGGATGCTCGTCATCGTGTCCGCGGTTTCTTTCAGCGCATCGACCAGCGCCTGGTTGTAGCTCGCCACGGCAATGTCGTAGCGTGCGTACTTGCCCTTCAGGTTGGCGCGCAGCCGGCCGCCTTCAAAGATAGGCAGGTGCAGCGCCGGGCCGATACCCATGGTGCGGCTGATGCCCATGAACAGGTCTTCGGGACGCAGCGAGGCCAGGCCGGCAAAGCCGGTCAGCGTGATGTTCGGCAGGAACTCCGCCTTGGCGACCTTGATTTCCTTGCCGCTGGCTTCCACGCGCCAGCGCGCGGCAACCAGGTCCGGGCGGCGGCCCAGCAGGCCGATCGTAAGGTCGTCCGGCAGCTGGGGCGTGGCGTGCGCGAGCAGCACCGGCTTCTGGATCGCCAGGCCGCGGTCCGGCCCCTTGCCCAGCAGGGCGGCGATCTGGTTACGCGACAGCGCGATGTCTTCGTCGATGCGCTGCAGGTCGGTGCGGGCGGCGGCCACCGTGCCGCGTGCCTGGGTGGTTTCCACCTGGGTGTCGAGGCCTGCGGACAGGCGCTGCTGCGACAGCGTGGTCAGGTCCTGGCGCTGGCTGATGGCGCGTTCGGCGACGTCGCGCTGCGCATAGAGTGCGGCCAGCCGGGCGTAGGCCCTGGCGACCGACGTCGTCAGCATCAGACGGGCGGCCTGGCTTTCGGCCTCCATCGCGCGGTCATCGGAAAGCGCGGCTTCGAGCGCCGAGCGGTTCTTGCCCCAGAAGTCGAATTCGTACGACAGGTTCGCTTGCAGGTGCGACTGGTTCCACCAGCGTCCGGCCAGCGGCGTGCCGGCGAACAGGTCGGTTTCCGAGAAGATTTCCCGCGTGATGTCCGCATTGAAACCGATGGTGGGGTAGAGCGCGCTGCGGGTCACGTCGGCCATGGCGCGTGACGCTTCCACGCGTGCGAACGCGACCTGCAGGTTCGGGTTGTCCTTGACGGCTTCATCGACCAGCGCGCGCAGTTGCGGGTCCTGGAACTGGTCGACCCAATCCATGCCGGGCCATTGGCCATGTTCAGACGGCAGGGTCTGGCTGCTGGACAGTGCGGCCGGGTCGGCCATGGTCTGGGTGCTGTGGGAGTCGCCGAAGGCGGCACAGCCCGCAAGCACGGCCGCCGCCATGGCCGTCAGTGCCAGCGTGCCGGCGCGGCGGCCCAGGGCGCGCATGCGCAACGGGCTGGAAGAAGGGGTTGAGTGCGCTTGGTTCATTGTTGATGCATTGGGCAATAAGAGCCCTGCTTGGTATCTGGATCGATGGTCGTGGCGCGGGACGGAGTCGTCCGGAGCGCTAGCCGGAGTTGTTGCAGATCATCCGGCGCAGCATGCCGCGCAGTGTCTCGACCTCTTCGACGGTAAAGCCGCGGAAATGCTTTTCCATGACTTTGCAGAACACTGCGGGAAGTTGCTCAACAATTGCCTGTCCGGCCGGCGTGAGCGACACATCAAGCACGCGGCGGTCGTCGTCACGGCGCGTGCGTTCGATCAGCCCGCGCTTTTCCATGCGGCTGAGCAGCCGCGTGATGGAACCCATGTCGGTATTCAGTTCACGTCCCAGGTCCGTGACAGTGCCCGCGCGTCCGGAAGACAGCGTGATCAGGCAACTGGCCTGTGCATGCGTGATGTCCAGCGAGCTCACTTCCTGCTCTATGCTGTGGGTCAGCATATTCTTGGCGCGCGACATCAGGTATCCCACGCTGTCGCCCATGACGTACTTGGCGGGGTCGAACAGATCGGCCACAGCCCCCATGGAAACGGCGGAAGTGGCGGATTGGGCGGAATGGTCCGATGACATCGTTTGCCTCTGCAATCTTTGCTATGGCAAATATATGTGTGCGTTCAACGATCCGCAAGGATGGAAATTCGTCATTTCTTTTTCAGAAACAATAAACGCATAGCGCCAGCCGGATTTGAACAAGGCATGGCGCGCTGCAGCATGCTATAATGTTGGGTTACCTCAGATTTCCGCAAGCGAGACGCTGCAATGACCCGCGCCATCCGTAATATCGCCATCATCGCCCACGTCGATCATGGCAAGACCACCCTGGTCGACCAGCTCCTGCGCCAGGCAGGCACCTTCCGTGACAACCAGCAGGTTGCCGAGCGGGTGATGGACTCGAACGACCTGGAAAAGGAACGCGGGATTACCATCCTCGCGAGAACTGTGCCGTTGAGTACAACGGCACTCACATCAACATTGTTGATACCCCGGGGCACGCCGACTTCGGCGGCGAAGTGGAGCGCGTGCTGTCGATGGTCGACGGCGTGCTGCTGCTGGTTGATGCCGTCGAAGGCCCGATGCCGCAGACCCGCTTCGTCACGCGCAAGGCGCTGGCGCTGGGCCTGAAGCCGATCGTGGTGGTCAACAAGATCGACCGCCCGGGCGCGCGTCCGGAGTGGGTGATCAACCAGACCTTCGACCTGTTCGACAAGCTGGGCGCCAGCGACGAGCAGCTCGACTTCCCGGTGATCTACGCTTCGGGCCTGAACGGCTTTGCCGGCCTGACCGAAGACGTGCGCGACGGCGACATGAAGCCGCTGTTCGAGACCGTGCTGGACAAGGTGCCGGTGCGTGACGACGATCGGGACGGCCCGCTGCAGCTGCAGATCATCTCGCTGGACTACTCCAGCTACGTCGGCAAGATCGGCGTGGGCCGCATCTCGCGTGGCCGCGCCCGTCCGCTGCAGGATGTGGTGGTCAAGTTCGGCCCGGAAGGCAACCCGATCAAGGGCCGCATCAACCAGGTGCTGAAGTTCCAGGGCCTGGAGCGCGAGATCGTGTCCGAGGCCGAAGCGGGCGACATCGTGCTGATCAACGGCATCGAAGAACTGGGTATCGGCTGCACCGTGTGTGCGCCGGACGCCCAGGACGCACTGCCGATGCTGAAGGTCGATGAGCCGACGCTGACCATGAACTTCTGCGTCAACACCTCGCCGCTGGCCGGCCGTGAAGGCAAGTTCGTGACCAGCCGCCAGCTGCGCGAGCGCCTGGACCGCGAGCTGAAGTCCAACGTGGCGCTGCGCGTGCCGATACCGGCGACGACACCATCTTCGAAGTGTCGGGCCGCGGCGAACTGCACCTGACCATCCTGCTGGAAAACATGCGCCGCGAAGGCTACGAGCTGGCCGTGTCGCGTCCGCGCGTGGTGTTCAAGGAAATCGACGGCGTCAAGCATGAGCCGTACGAACTGCTGACCGTGGACGTCGAAGACAGCCACCAGGGCGGCGTGATGGAAGAGCTGGGCCGCCGCAAGGGCGAACTGCTCGACATGGCCTCGGACGGCAAGGGCCGTACGCGCCTGGAATACCGGATCCCGGCCCGTGGCCTGATCGGCTTCCAGGGCGAGTTCCTGACGCTGACGCGCGGCACCGGCCTGATCAGCCATATCTTTGACGACTACGCGCCGGTGCGCGAAGGCGGTCTGGGCGAGCGCCACAACGGCGTGCTGATCTCGCAGGACGACGGCGATGCGGTGGCCTACGCACTGTGGAAGCTGCAAGACCGCGGCCGCATGTTCGTCAAGCCGGGCGATGCGCTGTATGAAGGCATGATCATCGGTATCCACAGCCGCGACAATGATCTGGTGGTCAACCCGATCAAGGGCAAGCAGCTGACCAACGTGCGCGCTTCGGGTACCGACGAAGCGGTTCGCCTGGTGCCGCCGATCCAGATGTCGCTCGAATATGCGGTGGAATTCATTGCCGACGACGAGCTGGTCGAGCTCACGCCGAAGAGCATCCGCCTGCGCAAGCGCCACCTGAAGGAGCACGAGCGCAAGCGCGCCTCGCGCGAAGCCGTGTAAGGCAGCGTTTCCACGCAGCAAAAAAACCGCGCCTTGTGCGCGGTTTTTCTTTGGCCAGAACCACGCCATCCCAGCCGATGGTCAGCAGGAATGCCGGCGCGAAGGCCGGCTGGATCAGTCCAGGATCGATCGGTTCGGCGTGCATGCGCGCGCCGCGCGAGAGCGCCAGAAGGGATTGCTACAGGTGCTGGAACGAGGCGGCCGGACGATGACAAAAAAGTCAGTTCTGTCTATCTCCGTACAAGGGTCAAGGACCGGAAGTCAGCGCCGTAGACCAGCAGGACGGCTGCTTGGGCCGTTCCCTTTACTCCCGGAGAGGCCATGTTTCGCAACACTACTATCGGCGCCAGATTGTGGTTCCTGATCGTCGTCACCAATGTCCTGCTATTGATTGTCGGTGCCTTCGGCATGGTCGGCATGTCGCGCAGCAATGACGCTACGCACGAGATCTACGAGCATCAACTGAGCGCGGCCATGCATCTGGCTGAAGCGCGTTCCAATCAGTTGCTGGTGCGCATATTGCTGGACCAGGCGACCCTTGCCAAAGACCCGTCCGACGCGCGCGCACGTGCTGAAAGCGCGCAGGGTTTCGCCAGAGATTCGCAGACCGCGTGGAAGGCCTACCTCGCCGTGCCGCGTTCCGCGGAGGAAGAGCAAATGACGCGCGATGTCTCGGCCAAGCGGGACGCGTTGTTCTTGCAAGGCGTTGCGCCGATGGTTGCCGCACTGAAGGCAGGCGACCGTGATGCGGTGATGACGTCGGTGCTTGAAACCATTCCCAAGCTCGATATCACTCTGACCGCAGCCAATGGCGAACTGAGCCGCGCGCAGATGGCAAGCGCGCGCCGCGTGTACGACGAATCCCAGCAGCGCTACAGCAGGCTCCTGGCCTGGTCCGCCGTGGTGCTCGTCGGCGGCCTGGTCTTCAGCACGGTCGTGGCATGGCGTCTGCGCGAGTCCATCGTCAGGCCGCTGGACGTTGCCATCGCCCGTTTCGAGCGCATTGCAGATGGTGATCTGAGTGCCGCGGCCACCGAAGCCGGCATCATTGCCGACGAGAGCGCGCGCAGCGAGACCAGCCGCATGCTGGGCATGCTCGGCAACATGCAGGCGAGCCTTGTCG
Source organism: Cupriavidus sp. UYMMa02A (assembly GCA_001725945.1). Lineage (GTDB taxonomy): Bacteria > Pseudomonadota > Gammaproteobacteria > Burkholderiales > Burkholderiaceae > Cupriavidus. The sequence continues at coordinate 16,838 of LRMT01000053.1, forward strand.
CCATGGTTGGCCGGGTCAACGGCGGTGCGGATTCGATTGCCGCGGCCAGCCGCCAGATCGCCAGCGGCAATGCCGACCTGTCACAGCGTACCGAGCAGCAGGCGGCGTCGCTCGAGGAAACCGCATCGAGCATGGAAGAGCTGACCGGCACCGTGCGTCAGAACGCCGACAGCGCGCGCGAGGCGGCGACCCTGGCAAACGATGCAACCACGCTCGCTGAGCGCGGCAGCGAGGCTGTGGCGCGCGTGGTGCAGACGATGCAGTCCATTGACGCGAGCTCCGGCAAGATCGTCGACATCATCGACGTGATCGAGAAAGTCGCCTTCCAGACCAACATCCTCGCGTTGAATGCTGCAGTAGAAGCTGCGCGCGCAGGCGAGTACGGACGGGGCTTCGCCGTGGTGGCCGGTGACGTGCGCGATCTGGCACAGCGTTGCGCCGGGGCCTCCAAGGAGATCCGCGGGCTGATCGGCGCATCGGTGGCCAATGTGCGCGAGGGCACGGGTCTCGTCGACGACGCGGGCCGCGTCATGCAGAACATCGTGGATGCCGTGCGGCGCGTGAGCGCGATCATCCGTGATATCAGCTCGGCGTCGGACGAGCAGTCCAACGGCATCGAGCAGGTGAACCTGGCGGTGTCGCACATGGATGGCATGACGCAGCAGAACGCCGCGCTGGTGGAGCAGGCCGCCGCAGCGGCGGCATCGCTGCAGGACCAGGCGCAGCGGCTGATGGCGCTCGTGTCGACGTTCAGGCTCGCCTAACGGCGCGCGCGTGTGATGCGTTTGTGATGCGTGTGCGGATGCCGCACACGCGGCGCTCCCGCGCAAATGATCGGCGTAGAATCGCGGCTTGCATTTGCGTAGGAGAGCAACATGACTGACTTCGTCACGACAGAGGTCCAGGGTGGCATCGGCTACCTGACTCTGAACCGGCCGCAGGCGCTCAATGCGCTGTCACTGGACATGATTCGCGCCATGACCGCGGCACTGCAGACATGGGCCGATGCGCCCGAGGTCGTGGCTGTGGTGGTGGCCGGTGCTGGCGGCAAGGCATTCTGCGCCGGCGGCGACATCCGCTACTTCCACAAGGCTGCGCACGAAGGCGACCCGCTGCTCGACCAGTTCTTTGTCGAGGAATATGCGCTCAACTTCCTGATCCACCGGTACGCCAAGCCGTATATCGCGCTGATGGACGGTGTGGTCATGGGTGGCGGCATGGGCATTTCGCAGGGCGCGCGCCTGCGCCTCGTCACCGATCGCACCAAGATGGCCATGCCCGAAACCAATATCGGGCTGTTCCCGGACGTGGGCGGCGGCTGGTTCCTGGCGCGCACACCGGGCCGCATCGGCGAATACCTCGGCCTGACTGGCACGATGATCGGCGCGGCCGACGCACTGTATGCCGGACTTGCCGACGCTACGTGCCGGCCAATGTGCTTGCCGAGGTGGTAAGCGCGCTGCGCGTGAATACGTTCGACAACGGCCAGGCCGTGCTCGACCAAATCTCCACGTTCACGCAGCAGCATCGCGAAGCGTGCGTGCCCGCGCAAAGCCAGCTCGCCGCCCTGTCGGCAGAAATCGACCGTATTTTTGCCGGCAACACCATGGTGGACATCCTCGCGGCCATCAGCGATGCGCCCGGTGACTGGGCCGCGCAAACGGCTGCGATGCTGCGCAGCCGTTCACCGCTGATGTTGCATGTGTCGCTGGAGCAGATCAGGCGCGCGCGCACCATGTCGCTGGAAGACGAGTTGCGCATGGAGCTCGACATGATGCACTACGTGTTCCGCAAGGGCGACGGCGTGGAGGGCATCCGCGCGCTGGCCGTCGACAAGGATCACAAGCCGCGCTGGCAGGATGCGCGCGTCGACGAGGTGGACCGTGAAAAAGTGCTGTCCTTCTTCGACAGCCCGTGGCGTACGGAAGGCCACCCGCTGGCCGGTCTCGGCAAGTAAGGGAAGAACCACGCGGCTCTCCGGACTCGGGTAGAGTGACGGCTGGATCGGCGCCAGGGATGACAGGCCATCCGTTCGGCCAGCGCCGTTCCACTTCACTCGAACCACACAGTTGAAGGAGTCGTGATGAGCAATCCTCGAGATGTCGCTGTACTGGTGGGAAGCCTGCGCAAGGAGTCATTCAACCGGAAGCTGGCCAAGGCGCTGATCGCGCTGGCGCCGCCGCCGCTCAAGCTGGAAATTATCGAGATCGGCAACCTGCCGTTGTATAACCAGGACCTGGACGCCAGCCCGCCGCCCGAGTGGACCGCTTTCCGCGACCGCGTCCGCCGTGCCGATGCGGTTCTCTTCATCACGCCCGAGTACAACCGTTCGGTGCCGGCGCCGATGAAGAATGCCATTGACGTTGGTTCGCGCCCGTATGGCAGCAGCGTATGGGACGGCAAGCCCGGCGGCGTGATCAGCGCCTCGCCCGGTGCCGTCGGCGGTTTTGGGGCCAATCATCATCTGCGGCAGTCGCTGGTGTTCCTCAACGTGCCGGTCCTGCAACAGCCAGAGGCCTATATCAGCGGTGCGGACAAGCTGTTCGATGAACAGGGCGGCATCGCGAACCCTTCCACGCGCGAGTTCCTGGGCAAGTATCTGGCGGCTTACGCCGCCTGGATCGAGCGCAACGCTGCCGCTCGCTGAGGCGCAACTCTCGCGCAGGGGCAAGGGAACGGGGTTGCAGCGCAATCGTGCGCAGTGGCCTATCACTCCATGAAAGAAGCCCCCGCCGCATCTCGGTTGCGCCGATGAACGCGTAGTCGCGCAGCAGGCGCCCGGTGACTTCGCTGAATAATTACCAGGACGGCTAACTGACAGGAGAGGGCCCCGCAAATTGCGGGGCCTTTTGCGGATTGGTGGCCGTGAGGGACGCGCACGGAAAATGGCATGCGGAGACCGGTCAGCGAATGACGGATTTCGCAGGACGGTGCGTCGACGGCCATTGATGCGATTCAACTGCCACCGGCCCTCATCTTCGTCCGTGCGATCGGAGTGCCTGGCAGGTCGCTTGTATGCTGTTTCCGGGGTGGCATGCGAAACGCACCCCGAAAACTGGGGGCATGACGCCCCGTAGCATCCGATACTGCGCGAGATGCTAGCGTGCCGTGGCGACGGCTGGTGCCGACGGCAAAGTGGCGCTGAATTCGGGGGCTTCGCTGAGTGCCTTCTGCAGATTGCTGAGCATGTTCTCACTGGCGCGCTGGGCCGACAGCGCGAAGTTGCTCTTGAATTCCGAGAACTCCGCGTTGCCCTGGCCCGAGACCACCTTCTTGAACACGACCTTGCCACTGAGATCAGTTACGGTGCAGGTAAGGTTGATCAAAAAACGGGTCGGTGGCCAGGTGAGGGCGCTTTCCGACGACGAATCGGTCGAGATTTCGGGCGTTAGGATATAGGCGAGTTGTGCTTTGTCAATGGCCGCACGGTCGTCCAGTGCCTTGAGCTTGGTAGCGTTGGCGAACACGTTGGACAAGGTGCTGTAAAGCGGCACCTCGAGGTCGCGGTATGGCAGGTAGCTAACCTTGTCGCCACCGCCGCCTGGCGTGATGACTTCCTTGGTCAGTAGCGGGTCCGGGATAACGAAGCCGATGTTTCTGTCGACCTTCGTCTGCGCAGCTGTGGCGGGCGCGGACTTGTCGGTCGCGATCCGAATCGGATGGGCACAGCCAGCCAGTGCGATCAGCGCGGCAACAGCCGCGCAGCGGCTAGCGATCGTGAACCAGGCACGCATCGTATTTCTCCTTTTGTGTCGTTATCGGTGTTATTTCAAGGCGTCGAGGAAAGCGGGGTCGGCGTAGAGCGTGGCGAGCAGCGCTTGCACCGTGTAGCCGTATTCGGTGACTGCTTTCGGAATCGCCACGGCCGCCGCGAACGAGGAGTCCCATTCGCGATGGACCGACTTGATCTGGTCGTAACGCACAGTCTCGCCTTTCTTGACGATGAAACGCGCCGATACGTCGCCAGAGGCAGTGACAATCGCGGGATCAATCTCGTTGCGCAGCAGCGTGCCGGAAATCACAACATCGGCGTTCGGCGACATTTTGCCGGCCATGGTCAGCTCACGCGTCACAGCCTCCGAGATGTACGCCGACCACGTGCTGCCATACGGTGACACCAGGCTGTTGGCCCGCAGCGGAATGGGGTGCTTGACGCCGGGCCCGCTCTCAGTGAACGTGCCCACGCGCATGGGCGAGGCCCCGCTGTTTTTTAACGTCTGGACGTTGTCGAGCGATGGAGGATAAGGCGGTGCAACTACACTACACCCGGACAGGACGAAGCCCAGCGCGCCAAGTGCCAGGCTGATTTTGATGCGACCCACAGCGGAGACCTTTCTTATAATCAGTGTTTTTCTAGCGTCGCCGGTCACAATAATCGTGCCGTGACGATCGTCGGCCTGCACATCCGCGCCGACGTAAAAACATTTTGCCAAAGGTGAGGCCCTTTGCGTCACGCCGTCAGTGTCACTCCCGCAGTTGTTGCGCCAGCCGGACACCCATCCATTGGGGGGTGTTATAGGTAGCCTGGACGAACCGATAGACATCGACGACAAATCGATTCGTTCGTGGAATGGGTGGGTGTCTGCCGCTGGCTTGACGCGCCATCGATACGTGCTAAGGCCGGCAGCATCGGACCGGGGCGGATCGATGCTTGCAAAGCAGAGGTCCGTTGCGATGGCCGCGCGCTGAAATTACTGTTTATCCGTTATCCGAGCGCTTTCTTCAGTTGGCGCCAGTGGGCTCCGGTTATTCGATAGCATTTGCCATTGCAGTTCGCTGTTGCCGGGAAGGCGCCGCCGGTGACAGCGTGACTGTGACTTGTGCTCGTTATTTTTCCGGCGGCAGTGGGCTAATCAATGGTATCTGCGCGCGTTCAAACGCAGCGGCCCATACGGCTTCGGCAATACCGCGCCAGCCAGGTGCTTACCTGCTTCCTGCACCCTGTTGGAACGCCACACCGTTTCGAACGCGTCTGCATCAAAGTCAGCATTTGTCAGCAGCTGGCGCTCCGCGGGCGTAGCTGCCAGTAGGACCTCCAACTGATGCCGAGCCTCTTCGACCCATTCGCCGGCCGGTTCTCCCAGCGCGTTCTCCCAGCCATGCAATCCGGCGACATTTTCGCCAGCCACAAGTCGGTCCAGCGCTTCGAGCAGCCACCGCGCCGCCTGCCGAACGGTAGGCGTCTGCATATCCGAAGCGACAGCGACCTGGCAGCCCGCTGCCTGTTTACTATTGCCCATGGCCTCAGTGGCCAGGAACGATGCGTACCCCTTCGCGCGAGACCTCGATCGTCGGAGTATGGCCGTATGCGCGAAGCCGGCGGACATCGTCCCGCGCGGAAGCTGGAATGTCGTTGCGGCAGCCCAGCGCTGTATTGCTGATGTGAAACGTGCCGCACGCCGGGCAAGCATAGCGATAGCCGCGTGGGGCGGCACGCGTGCGCTCGGCGGCCGCTGAGCAGAGGGGGCAGTTGGCGGGCTCGGGGAGCATCGAATGTCTCTAATATACTGTACATTATTACAGTATATGGCGGATGACGCCGATGCTTGAAAGCCTGAGTTAACTGTATGGATATACAGTATCAGCTTGGGGTTCGGTTTCGCAGTCGATCGACGGTATTCGCCGGGCAGGGAGCGGGGCAACAATGTCCAGCCATTTCCAGCCGGCAAAGCGATCACCGTTGTGCGAAGGCTCTGCCAGCTAAGGTGATCCGTGACTGCGGCAACGCGGGGAATGCTCCACCCCATCTCGAACAGCCGGCTGGCCCCCTCATGCAGCGTGTCATGCAGGTGCAAGTCCTGGATATCGAGAAGTGCGGCGGCTTGCGAGCGTCGGCCATTGCCTTTTCGTAGACAACCTTGCCACCCCGCTTCAGGCGGATCTGCGCTGTGTAACCTATACTCTTGTCCTTGCGCTCGATGATCGTTCCCATTGCCGGTGGTGCTACACGATGTTTTTCGGTGCTACGACGTAGCACTTGCACCCTAAAGCGGCCTTTAAAGAGATCAAATCCGAGTCGACAAGACAGGGCGAGACCGCCCGCAGACCCTACTGAAGCCGTTTCCCATGAAAGCAAGCCCCCGCCGCATCTCGGTTGCACCGATGATGGACTGGACTGATCGTCATTGCCGCACATTCCATCGCCACCTCAGCCGTCATACCTGGCTGTACACGGAGATGGTGACGACCGGCGCGCTGCTGCATGGAGACGTGCCACGGCACCTCGATTTCGACGCCGCCGAACACCCGGTGGCGCTGCAGCTCGGTGGCAGCGAGCCCGCCGATCTGGCCGTGGCAGCGCGCCTTGGTCAGCAATGGGGATATGCGGAAATCAACCTCAACTGCGGCTGCCCATCCGAGCGAGTGCAACGTGGTGCATTCGGCGCTTGCCTGATGGCCGAGCCGCAACTCGTGGCGGATTGCGTCAAGGCGATGCGCGATGCGGTGTCGATCCCCATTACCGTCAAGCATCGCATTGGCATCGACAAGGTCGAACACTATGACTTTGTGCGCGATTTCGTCGGGATGGTGGCGCAGGAAGGTTGCGAAACGTTTATCGTCCACGCGCGCAACGCGATTCTGAAAGGCCTGAGCCCGAAGGAAAATCGCGAGATCCCGCCGCTGCGCTATGAGGTGGCATATCAGTTGAAGAAGGATTTCCCGCAACTGGAGATCCTGATCAATGGCGGCATCGTCAGCTATGACGAAATGGCGACTCATCTCGAGCACGTCGACGGCGTGATGATCGGCCGTGAAGCCTATCACCAGCCGTATGTGCTCGCGGAAATGGACGGCCGGTTCTACGGCGACACAGACGCGCCGGTCCGTTCGCGTCTCGACGTCGAGTTGGCGATGCAGCGCTATATCGGTGACCTGGTGGAGCGAGGCGGCTATATGGGCGCTGTGACTCGCCACATGCTGGGTCTCTACCGTGGCGTCGCGGGTGGCCGCGGATGGCGGCGGGTTTTGTCGGATGCCAAGCGGATGTCAGCGGCTCGAACGCACGCGCCGTGGATGCGCTGTTTGACGAGGCACGCTCGCACCTGCGTTCCAACGACCCGATCGAGCCCGAGCATCGCGCAGCCGCATAGGCGATGATGGCGCGCGTTGCCAGTAACGCCGCCGAAGTAATGCTCTAATTTCGAACCACGAATTTATGCCTGCTGGCAATGTGGGTAGCGCGTGCGCCACTTGTCGAGAGGCATCGCCCGGAAACCCGCGCCAGGAAAGGGATTCCCCTAATTCGCTGAGGGCAGCCACTTTCTTACACTGTGCCTGCCCTCGAATACAGGGCTTTCTTCAACTGATTATTCAGCCCGCCTGGCGGGCTGCTTTTTTTGGAGTAGCGCGACTGCGGCTTCGGTTTACCCGAATGGCGCAGGTCCTGATTGCCGGGTACAGTGCAACGGCCTTCAGGGCATTTGAGATCGCAAAAGTTAAGAGTCCGCACTGGCGGGCTCTTTTTTGAGCGATGCTCCTTGTCGAACAAGCGGTTCGAGAGAGCTGTGACGATAAAGTTCCTCGCCGCTATCTGCTGGTGTGGCTGACTCCGACGTCGATGGTGCCGTAAGTGGTAATCCCCGACTCGCCGTTTCTCATACCGCTGCTGATGCATCCCGCCAGTGCCAGCGCCATCAGCGCCGCGGCCGCCATCCCGAAAATCTGCTTCACAACCGGCCTCCACAATATTGCCTCGGCAGATTGGGCAAGCGCACGGGCTTATCGGTTCCGCGCGCCATCCGGAATGAGTACAAAAAAGACCAGGCGGCACTCCCGGAGGCCGCCTGACGGGAAGGTCGAGGGGGGTCAATTTCCCTCGCATGTGAGTATCGGTGCACGGCGCACGCCGTTGAACCCCGCGTTGGTAGGGGCTGTTTAGCGCATATTTGGAGCAGAGATCGGATATGGATTTCAGGCTGTGCCGCTGTGATATCCGCGCTTTGCGACCATCCCTCTTCCAATTCCAGCGACAACGCATGAATGTAGAGCCGAGCGCCGTCATCGAGGCTGAGCAGCCGCCTTGTGGCTAGTCCTACGCGGTTCGAACGTTAGAACTACTGCCTTTGATGTAGGAATTCGGCGTCTGGGCCCAGCGGCGAAGGTCTTCCAGGCCGAGCAGCCGTATTTGGTCTCATACAGTTAGCCGGGAGCCTTAGAAAGATTATGCGCGCACCCACTAAAGTAGGAAAGCGTATTCCCCTCGGCATGCCGCGGTCCATCTGAAGGAGGATTTCGTTCTCAGTCTCCAGCTTGTAACGTGTAATCGAGCGGTGCACCACATCGCCACAGTTGCACTGCGCCGGAGATAATTATGGCACTTTACAAGCACGGTAATGGGCTCGAGGTGTCCCAGGACGGAGCCTTTGACACTACTTACAGTCCCGGCTCTGCCGCACCCTATCCAGGCATCTACCGATGCACGAACTGCGGGGAAGAAATAGCGATTGAGGGTGGAAACTCCCTACCGCGTCAGAATCACCGGCATCACGATCTGAGCATCGGGCTAGTTGCATGGCAATTACTCGTATATCCAGTCGAGCACGGCTGAATTCAATCTCTGATGTCATGGAAATCGTGACCGAACGAGTTGCGCTCCCGGATTTGGCCGTCACGGCCATGGATGAATAGCTCGACCTGTCGCTTTTGAGCTTTCTCGGTGCCGGACGCGATGGCCTCATCCCGTATGTGGAAAATTTCTCGGCCGTGTCCGCCGTCAGCCACAACAGCCCAACGGTTTCCAGCATGTACGACGTGAATGTGTTTCATGACTGCATCCGGAATTGATGAACCACAGTCGGCGCGCGGGGTCGGCAACTCGTTACCCGACCATTCGCGCCTCGTAGTCTCTGAAGTCGAGTTCGGTTGGAGGCTGGTTGAGCCCATGGATCGCAAGGACTGCATCATTTGCCATGGCCATTCGAACCCCTGCAGCGATGGCTTCGCCTTGCGAGCGATAGGTAGTGGGGGCGCTATCTGCGGCGTCCAGTTGCACCGCCCACTTTCCGTCTTTGGTGAGGAACACTCGAACGTGACCAACAGCCATGTTATTCACCTCACTTCAGAGTCCGTCGTAGCTGTTTTGTAGTGAGGGAGTCGGGATCATGCAGTAAGTCGGTGTCCTACTTTCGTGGATGACGAAAGTAGCGGTTACCGAAGATCACTGCGGAACCAGGGAAGGGAATTTGACGGCATGAAGATTTCGTCTTTGGCGAAGGATGTCCCTTTCGAGCTCTGACTACCGTCCGGAGGATGTGCAGGGCACTGATCTGCTTTGCAGCGTTGTGGCTGCGCGGGGAGGGCGGCCACGAGGTGAACCGCGACAGGTGGAATTTGCGATTGTGGTTCTGTCCAGGGCGGGCACTGTGGGGCAGCACTATCCCGAGGAGGAAAAGACAGCTTTGTGCCAGCTGCGGACGAGGATGATGCGAGCTGCCTCGAAGTGGGCTCGAATCCTCGGTAGGGGCGGGCCGTGGCGGCCTAAACGAAAAACGGCGCCCTTGAGGCGCCGCGGGAAATCTTGTTTTCCGTTGGAAATTTCGCGTCGCGGGAGCGGGAGGCTCCGGTAACTACTTGATGCGAAACAGAATTCTGGGGTGGCTGATGGGACTCGAACCCACGACGACAGGAATCACAATCCTGGACTCTACCAACTGAGCTACAGCCACCGTAGAGGTCATCAGCGAGGTGCTGATCGACGAAAAACAAGATTATACAAACAACCTTTCGGTATGGCTAGTATCCCGCACAATTTTTTTTGGGGAGGCGTCCTCACCGTTTGGAAGGACTCCACTTGGCCTCCAGCAGCACAGCTTGCTTGATGGCCTCGATGGTCTCTGCCTCGGTGTCGTACTGGCCCAGCAGCGGCGACGACTTGCCATGAGCACGGCGTCTTGCAACGCCCGGCCC
>LRMT01000054.1 GCA_001725945.1 Cupriavidus sp. UYMMa02A
CGCGCGCGTGGCGCAGGCGCTGGGGCTCGATGAAGTGCAGGCCGAGGTGCTGCCCGAGGACAAGGCGGCGCGCGTGCGTGAGCTGGGGCAGGGCGGCGCCGTCGTCGCCATGGTCGGCGACGGCATCAACGACGCGCCGGCACTGGCCGCGGCCGATGTCGGCATTGCCATGTCGACCGGCACGGACGTGGCCATGCACGCAGCAGGCATCACGCTGATGCGCGGCGACCCGGCGCTGGTCGCCGACGCGCTGGCCGTGTCGCACCGCACCGTGCGCAAGATCCGCCAGAACCTGTTCTGGGCGTCTTCTACAACGTGGTCGGCATTCCGCTGGCGGCCGCGGGGCTGCTGAACCCGGTGGTCGCCGGGGCGGCAATGGCGTTTTCGAGTGTCAGCGTCGTCAGCAACGCACTGCTGCTGCGACGCTGGCATCCGGCCGCCAGCGAAAAGGGAGACAAGGCATGAACATCGGGCAGGCAGCGGAAGCCTCGGGGGTTTCCGCGAAGATGATCCGGCACTATGAGTCCATCGGCCTGGTCGATGCGCCGCCGCGCACCGAGGGCGGGTATCGCCGCTATGACGAGCGCGCCGTGCATACCTTGCGCTTCGTGCGGCGCGCCCGTAATCTGGGATTCTCGCTCGACGAGATCCGCGGCCTGCTGTCGCTGTGGCATGACCGCCGGCGCGCGAGCGCCGATGTGAAGGCGATGACGCTGCGGCACGTGGCCGACCTGGAAAAGCGCATTGCCGAACTGGCCGCGATGCGCGACACGCTACGCGCGCTGGCCGAGGCCTGCAGCGGTGACGACCGGCCCGATTGCCCGATCCTCGCCGACTTCGCGCAGCCCGATGGCCTCGCGCATTGCCATGGACAGGGCGCGTATGGCGGCGCGGTGCAAGACGAACAATAATCAGAAACGCAGTGCCCCGCGACAGCGGGGCGGCGCCGGGAGGAGACCCGCGGATGGACAAGCCCATGACGGAAGATCCCGTTCATCCTGCCGAGGCCGGGCAGTCCGCGCGAGCGGATGCGTCGGGTACGGTACCGCGCCTCGTGGCCGTGGAAAGCCGGCAGCGCATGCGCGACGGCACCGAACTGCTGTTGCGCACCTGGGAGCCGGACCCGCGCCTTTGCCCCGAACCGCTCGGCTGCGTGCTGCTGGTCCATGGCCTGGCCGAGCACAGCGGCCGCTACCAGCATGTGGCCGAGGCGCTATGCGGGCTGGGCCTGCGCGTGCGCGCCTATGATCAGCGCGGCCATGGCGCCAGCGGTGGCGCGCGCATGGTGGCCGAGCATCCCGATGCCTATCTCGACGACCTCGCCGAAGTCCATGACGCTGCGGTGCGTGCGTGGAACGAATTGCCGATCCTGCTCGGCCACAGCATGGGCGGGCTGGTGGCGGCGCGTCTCGCCACCGGGCGGGTGCGGCCGGTGCGAGCGCTGGTGCTGTCGTCGCCGGCGCTGGCATTGCGGCTGTCGCCGGCCATGCTGACGATCCACCGCGTGCTGCTGACGCTGGGCGTGGCTGCGCGTGCCGAACCCGATCGACGCGCGCATGCTGTCGCGCACGACGCGCAGGTCGTGCGCGCTACCGTGCCGATCCGCTGGTGCAGACCACGATCACGGCCCGGCGTGCTCGAGAGCTTTATCCGCGGCATGGCGCAGGCGCAGGCCGATGCGCCGCGGCTCGAGGCCCCGATGCTGATGCTGGTGGGCGGTGCGGACCGTATCGTCGATCCTGCCGGCAGCCGTGCCTTCTTCGACAATGCGCCGGCCGACCTGCGCGATGAAGTGTGGTTCGGCCAGGGCTATCACGAAATCTTCAACGAGGCCGAGCCGCTGCGCAGCGAAGTGTTTGCCGCGCTGACGGACTGGCTGCGGCGGCACATGGCGCCGCAGGGCTAGGTACGGAAGACCGACTCCGCCACGCCGAACACGGCGCTCACCACGGGATCGTCGCGGCGGCCAGCCAGCGCGACGAGGGTCAGCTCGGTCTGCACCGACATGCCTTCCACCACGACCAGGCCATGCGCATGCGACTCGCGCAGCGCGATGGAGTCGCGCACGAGCGACAGGCCAATCCCGGAGCGCACGAGGTCCAGCATCGATGCCTCCTGGTCTACGTGCGCCACCTTGTGCACGCTGGCGGGATCCACGCCGGCTTCGGCAAAGCGTGCCGAGAGCAGCCGGTTGTGCGCGGACTCCGGCGGCGTCCAGATCCAGGGCAGCGTCGCGAGCTGCGCCCACGAACGCAGCGCCGTGCGTTCCTTCCAGCCCTTGGGCGCAACCACGTAGTACGAGAACGGCGTCAGTGCCAGCGTATGGAAGCCCGCGTCGGGCGGCTCGCCCAGGTAGAAGCCCACGTCCAGCGCGCGCTGCGTACCTGCTGCAGCACCCAGCCCGACATGCCGTGGCGCAGTTCAGTACCGATCTGCGGATGGCGTTCCACCAGCGTGCGCAACATGACGCCCAGCCGCGTGAACTCGGGGTCGAGGATGGTGCCGATGGCGAGCTTGCCGCGCACGGTGCTATGCATCGCGTCGACGGTGTGCTGCAGGTCTCCGACGCTGTCGAGGATGCGCTCGGCCAGCGGCAGCAGGCCGCGCCGTCGGCGGTGAGCGTGAGGCCCGTGGCGGTGCGTTCGAACACGCGGACACGCCACGCCGATTGCAGCGCCTTGAGCTGCAGGCTCACGGCCGGCTGCGTCAGATGCAGGCGCTGCGCGGCACGGGTGAGATTGCCTTCGCGCGCGACGGCAACGAAGGCGCGCAAGTGATGGAGGTCCAATGTCCGGGGCGCTTCAGTGTGCGCTGCAATATTTTGCGCGGCTTATATTGCGATTGACGATAAATCATTGGACGGGCCCGCGCAACTGCGCCAATCTTGCGGTCATCGCGGCAAGGGCGGGGCAAGGGCGGGGCAAGGGCGCGGCGGGAGGCGCCCGCCGCCATCTTCACTGAACGCAAAGATGGGCCGGCGCGCGGACACGCGGCAAACGCCGTCCAGCCAGACAGAAACACAACAAGAACAAGCGCGGAGACTAGACGATTCGTATGGAGACCTTCGACTACATCATCGTGGGCGCCGGCTCGGCCGGCTGCGTGCTGGCCAACCGCCTCACGCAGGACGCGGATGTGAACGTGCTGTTGCTCGAGGCGGGCGGCAAGGACGACTACCACTGGATTCACATTCCAGTCGGCTACCTGTATTGCATCGGCAATCCGCGCACGGACTGGCTGTACCGCACGGTGGCGGAGAAGGGGCTCAACGGGCGTTCGCTCGGCTATCCGCGCGGGCGCGTGCTCGGCGGCTCGTCGTCGATCAACGGCATGATCTATATGCGCGGACAGCGCGAGGACTACGACGACTGGGCACGCCTCACCGGCGACGACGACTGGCGCTGGGACAACGTGCTGCCGCTGTTCAAGCGCAGCGAAGACCATCATCGCGGCCCGAGCGAATTCCATGGCGCGGGCGGCGAATGGCGTGTTGAGGCGCAGCGCCTGCACTGGGATATCCTCGAGCGCTTTATCGACGCGGCCGAGCAAGCCGGCATTCCGCGCACGGAAGACTTCAATCGCGGCGACAATTTCGGCGTGGGCTATTTCGAGGTCAACCAGCGCCGCGGCATCCGCTGGAATACCTCCAAGGCCTTCCTGCGGCGCGCGGCCGACCGGCCCAACCTGACCATTGTCACCGGCGCGCAGGTCAGCGCGCTGACCTTCGAAGGGCGCCGCTGCACCGGCGTGAACTACGTGGGCGGCGGACAGGCGCACAGTGCGACGGCGCGGCATGAGGTGATCCTGGCCGCGGGCGCGGTCAACACGCCGCAATTGCTGGAGTTGTCCGGCATCGGGCAGGGCGAGCGCCTGCAGTCGCTCGGCATCCAGGTACGGCATGCGTTGCCGGGCGTGGGCGAGAACCTGCAGGATCACCTGCAGCTTCGCACCGTGGTCAAGGTCAATGGCGTGCGCACGCTGAACACGCGCGCGGCGAGCTGGTGGGGCAAGCTCGGCATCGGCCTCGAATATGCGTTCAACCAGAGCGGGCCGATGAGCATGGCGCCATCGCAGCTCGGCGCGTTCGCGCGCTCGGATGCATCGCAGGCGCGGCCGAACCTCGAGTATCACGTGCAGCCGCTTTCGCTCGACAAGTTCGGCGAGCCGCTGCATGCCTTCAACGCGTTCACGGCAAGCGTGTGCAACCTGCGCCCGACGTCGCGCGGCAGCGTGCATATCGAAAGCGCCGATTTCCGGCAGGCGCCGCTGATCGCGCCCAATTACCTGACCACGGACGAGGACCGCAAGGTCGCGGCGGATTCGCTGCGGCTCACGCGGCGCATCGTGGCGTCGCCGGCACTTGCGCCATATCGTCCCGAAGAATGGTTGCCGGGTCCGGGCTTCGAAACCGACGAAGCGCTGGCCGAGGCGGCCGGCAACATCGGCACCACGATCTTCCACCCGGTCGGTACGTGCCGCATGGGCCGCACCGACGATCCGCTGGCGGTGGTGGACCACCGGCTGCGGGTACTCGGCATTGACGGCTTGCGGGTGGTCGATGCATCGGTAATGCCGCTGATCACCTCGGGCAACACCAATTCGCCGACCATCATGATCGCGGAACGTGCGAGCGACATGCTGCGCGAGGACCGCCGCCAGCAGCTCGCGGCATGATTGCGGCACCCAAGGCGAAATGGCGGCGATGGCGGGGATGCCGGGATGCCAAATCGCCCGCAAGTCCTTGTCGCAGCGCGTCAAAAACCTGACACACGGTTCATGTCTTATAGTGCAAACCCCGATGTTTTGCGATGCAACAGGCGCACACAATAGACGCCTGCGGTTGGTGCACCACCCGGCACATGGCACGGGGCATCGCCAGCCATAGCGGCAGTCGCGCCGCCTCCAAAAACTACTAAAGCGACCCAACGGCGAAACGCCGAGTTCGAACCGATTGTCAGTGGTGCCGGGCACAAGCCGGCAGTTCAGCAACAGGGCGGGCAGGAGACTATGAATCAACAGGAAACCATCCTGGAAACGCGAAACCTGACGAAGGAATTCAAGGGTTTCACAGCGGTGAGCGATGTCAACCTGCGCGTGCGCCGCGGCTCGATCCATGCGCTGATCGGGCCCAATGGGGCGGGCAAGACCACTTGCTTCAACCTGCTCACCAAGTTCCTGGAGCCGACCACCGGCACCATCCTCTTCAACGGCGTCGATATCACCCGCGAGAAGCCCGCGCAGATCGCGCGCCGTGGCGTGATCCGCTCGTTCCAGATCTCGGCCGTGTTCCCGCACCTGACGGTGATGGAGAACGTGCGCATCGGCCTGCAGCGCCAGTTGGGCACCGCCTTCCAGTTCTGGCGCAGCGAGCGTTCACTCGAAGTGCTCAACGGCCGCGCGATGGAGCTGCTCGAGCAGGTCGGCCTGACCGAGTTCGCGCAGACCGTCACGGTGAACCTGCCGTACGGCCGCAAGCGCGCGCTCGAGATCGCCACCACGCTCGCGATGGAGCCCGAGCTGATGCTGCTCGACGAGCCGACGCAGGGCATGGGCCACGAGGACGTGGATCGCGTCACGCAGCTGATCAAGAAGGTGTCGGCCGGCCGCACCATCCTGATGGTCGAACACAATATGAACGTGGTGTCGTCGATCGCCGACAAGATCACCGTGCTGCAGCGCGGCGCCATCCTGGCCGAAGGTCCGTATGCGGAAGTCTCGAAGGATCCGCGCGTGATGGAGGCCTACATGGGCACCGCCGACGCGGAACTGCAGGGCGCGCACTAACGCGCTATCGACATGACAGACATGACGACATCCAACGTACCCGCGCTCGAGCTCAAGGACCTGCACGCCTGGTACGGCGAATCGCACATCCTGCACGGCGTGGACCTGACCGTTAACCGCGGCGAAGTGGTGACGCTGCTGGGCCGCAACGGCGCGGGCCGCACCACGACGCTGCGCGCGATCATGGGCCTGACCGGCGCGCGCAAGGGCTCGATCAAGGTCAACGGCAACGAGACCATCGGGCTGCCCACGCACAAGATCGCGCACTACGGCATTGGCTACTGCCCGGAAGAGCGCGCCATCTTCTCGAGCCTCTCATGCGAAGAGAACCTGATGCTGCCGCCCGTGCTGAAGGGCGGGGACAGCAGCAAGGGCATGAGCGAGGCCGAGATCTACGAGATGTTCCCGAACCTGAAGGAACGCCGCCAGAGCCAGGGCACGCGTCTGTCGGGTGGCGAACAGCAAATGCTGGCGGTCGGGCGCATCTTGCGCACCGGCGCGAACCTGCTGCTGCTCGACGAGATCTCGGAAGGGCTCGCGCCGGTGATCGTGCAGGCGCTCGCGCGCATGATCCTGATGCTCAAGAAGAAGGGCTATACGGTGGTGATGGTGGAGCAGAACTTCCGCTTCGCTGCGCCGCTGGCCGACCGTTTCTATGTGATGGAGCACGGCAGCATCGTCGAGCGTTTCGCGGCCAATGAGCTGGAAGCGAAGATGCCGGTGTTGCATGAGTTGCTGGGGGTCTGATCCGCGCGTCCGCTTGCACGGACCGCCAGATCGGTTGTTTGGCAGGAACGGGTGGCGCGCTGGCGCCACAACACAGGAGACAACGCAATGAAGAAGACTCGGCTCGCGGCCGCGATGGCGGCCATCGTCATGGGTGCTGTTTCGTTCAACGCCGCCGCGCAGGTATCGGGCGACACCGTCAAGATCGGTTTCATCACCGACCTGTCGGGCCTGTATGCCGACATCGACGGCCAGGGCGGGGCAGAGGCCATCAAGATGGCCATTGAAGATGCGGGCGGCAAGGTGCTCGGCAAGCCTATCGAACTGGTCACGGCCGATCACCAGAACAAGGCCGACATCGCCGCGTCGAAGGCGCGCGAATGGATGGACCAGCAGGGCTTGGACGTGCTGATCGGTGGTACCAACTCCGGTACCGGGCTGGCCATGAACAAGGTGGCCGCGGAGAAGAAGCGCGTCTACATGAACATTGGCGCCGGCACGGCGCGCCTGACCAACGAAGAGTGCTCGCCGTACACGGTGCACTACGCGTATGACACGGTGGCGCTGGCCAAGGGCACCGGCAGCGCGGTGGTGAAGCAGGGCGGCAAGTCCTGGTTCTTCCTGACCGCCGACTACGCGTTCGGCCACTCGCTCGAGAACGATACTGCGGCCGTCGTGAAGGCCAATGGCGGCACGGTGCTGGGTTCGGTGCGCCACCCGCTGTCGGCGTCTGACTTCTCGTCGTTCCTGCTGCAGGCGCAGTCGTCCAAGGCGCAGATCCTGGGCCTGGCCAATGCCGGCGGCGACACGATCAACGCGATCAAGGCGGCCAAGGAATTCGGCATCACCAAGACGATGAAGATCGCCGGCCTGCTGATGTTCATCAACGACATCCACAGCCTGGGGTTGAAGAACACCGAAGGCCTGCTGATGACCGATAGCTGGTACTGGGACATGAACGACGACACCCGCAAGTTTGCCAACCGGTACTTCAGCAAGATGAAGAAGATGCCGAGCAGCCTGCAGGCCGCCGACTACTCGGCCGTCAGCACGTACCTGAAGGCGGTGGCCGCCGCCAAGACGGATGACCCGGACAAGGTCATGGCCGAGCTGAAGAAGACCAAGATCAACGACTTCTACACCAAGGGCTATATCCGCCAGGACGGCCGCGGCATCCACGACATGTACCTGATGCAGGTGAAGTCACCGGCCGAGTCGAAGAAGCCGTGGGACTACCTGAAGGTCGTGGCGACCATTCCGGGCGAGCAGGCCTTCACCACGGTGGCCGAGTCGAAGTGCTCGATGATGAAGAAGTAAGGGTCAGCAGGCTGGCGGCGGTTTGCTCCCCTCTCCCGCGTGCGGGAGAGGGGCAGGGGGAGAGGGCAGGCGCCGGCAGGGAGCGATGCCGGTCAATGTGCCGCGGCGTGAAGGACGGCCGCGGCATCGTTGACGTTCGTAGCCCCTTGCGCGCCGGCCCTCTCATCCAATCCCTCTCCCGCAATCGGGAGAGGGGAGACACCACCTGCTATCGACGCTCATGGACATCTTCGGAATTCCCTTGCCCGCCATGCTGTCCCAGCTATTGCTGGGGTTGGTCAATGGCGCCTTCTACGCGATGCTGAGCCTGGGCCTGGCGGTGATCTTCGGCCTGCTCAACGTCATCAATTTCGCGCACGGCGCGCTGTTCATGCTCGGCGCGGTGCTGGCCTGGATGGGCATGGAGTACGCCGGGCTCAACTACTGGGTCATGCTGATCCTGGCCCCGCTGGCCGTGGCGGTCATAGGCGTGGTCATCGAAAAGACCATGCTGCGCTGGATCTACAAGCTCGACCACATCTACGGCCTGCTGCTCACGCTCGGCATCACGCTGGTGATCGAGGGGATCTTCCGCTCGATCTACGGCGTGTCGGGCCTGCCGTACCAGACGCCGGACGCGCTGCAGGGCGCGACCGACCTTGGCTTCATGATCCTGCCCAACTACCGCGCCTGGGTCGTGGTGGCTTCGCTGGCGGTCTGCTTTGCCACGTGGTACGTGATCGAGAAGACCAAGCTCGGCGCCTACCTGCGCGCCGGTACCGAGAACCCGAAGATGGTGGAAGCCTTCGGTGTCAACGTGCCGCTGATGGTGACGCTGACCTACGGCTTCGGCGTGGCGCTGGCCGCGTTCGCGGGCGTGCTCGCGGCGCCGGTGATCCAGATCTCGCCGCTGATGGGCCAGAACCTGATCATCATCGTGTTCGCCGTGGTGGTGATCGGCGGCATGGGCTCGATCATGGGTTCGATCCTGACCGGCCTGGGGCTGGGCGTGATCGAGGGGCTGACCAAGGTGTTCTATCCTGAAGCATCGTCGACCGTGGTGTTCTTCATCATGGTGATCGTGCTGCTGCTGCGTCCGGCCGGACTGTTCGGGAGGGAGAAGTGATGCGTGCAGAATCCACTGTAACGATCAAGTCCGGACAGGCGAAAGAGGGCACGGGCGTGCAAAAGAAACTGTTATACGGATTGCTGCTGCTGGCGCTGGTGGCAGCACCGATGGCCGGCGCCTATCCGGTGTTCGTGCTGAAGGTGCTGTGCTTCGCGCTGTTCGCGTGCGCGTTCAACCTGCTGATCGGCTATACCGGGCTGCTGTCGTTCGGGCACGCGGCGTTCTTCGGCGGCGCCGGCTATGCCGCCGGCGAGGCGATGAAGCTGTGGGGCGTGACGCCGGAGATCGGGCTGATCCTTGGCACCGCCACGGGCGCGGCGATCGGCTATGTGGTCGGCTCGCTGGCCATCCGCCGCCAGGGCATCTACTTCTCGATGATTACGCTGGCGCTGGCGCAGATGCTGTACTTCATCTGCCTGCAGGTACCGTTCACCGGCGGCGAGGACGGCCTGCAAGGCATCCCGCGCGGCAAGCTGTTCGGCGTGCTGTCGCTGTCTGACGACCTGACGCTGTACTACGTGGCGCTGGTCATCATCGTCGCGGCGTTCGCGCTGATCATGCGCACCGTGCATTCGCCATTCGGCCAGATCCTGAGGGCGATCAAGGAGAACGAGCCCCGCGCGATTTCGCTTGGCTATGACGTGGACCGCTTCAAGCTGACCGCCTTCGTGCTGTCGGCCGCGCTGTCCGGGCTGGCAGGTTCGATCAAGGCGCTGGTGCTGGGCTTCGAGACGCTGACCGACGTGCACTGGTCGATGTCGGGCTCGGTCATCCTCATGACGCTGGTAGGCGGCCTGGGCACCTTGTCGGGCCCGATTGTCGGCGCCTTCGTGGTCGTGGCGCTGGAAAACAAGCTCGGCGACATCGGTTCCTTCCTGGCCTCGGCCACGGGCTTCGAATGGTTCAACGCGCTGGGCGAGTCGGTGACCATGGTGATCGGCGCAATCTTCGTGATCTGCGTGCTGACCTTCCGCCGGGGCATCATGGGCGAACTGATTGCCCGCTTCGGCCGCAAGCAGGAGTGATGGCCGGTCGACATGCCCAGATTTGGGGCTAGGGTTTGTTCTAGCTTGTCCCATCTGCACTGCTTCGTTACATTTCACACACGGTTTTCGCAGGTTAGATGGAGGCGGAAGCGAGGAGACGACAGGCGCGCACCCGGTGTCGGGTAGCAGCGTTATAAATAAAGGGCGTTGCCGGGTGATCCTCGGCAACGCTTTTTTCATTCCGGGTGACCTCTGCCTCACCCGCACCATTTCGGGGCTCCGATGCCGCAACGGCATAACGGCCTCAGGGTCACATGAGACAATGCAGGCTTGCCTTTCCAGCCTGCCATGCCGTCCGATCCCGACTTTTCCCGTCATTCAGAATCTTCCCCGCAGCACCAGGTACGCCTGGGCACAAGTGCCGATGCCTCCACTCTGGATGCCTGGCTGCAGGCGGCAGCGCCGCTGCCCGTACCCGCGGCGCGCGCGCGCGGCTGGTGCTGGACGGGCTGCTCGCGCAATCTGGACAGGGCGTCTGCCTGCTGGTGGACGCAGGGGGAGGCGGCATTACCGCCTGCCTGCCGGTGGCCCTGCATCCGAGCCTCGCATTCGGCGGGCTGACGGCCTGCGTGACCGAGTGGTGGTTCGACGCCGCTGCACTGGGTACGCAGGCGGGCTGCCTGAACGCGTGCCTGGCCACGCTAGCCGACTGGTGCCGGGCGTACGGTATACGTCACATCCTGCTGGCGCCTGCGCTGGCCGCGGATCAGCCGTCCGGCTTTGTCCGGGATGCCAGCGGGCTCTGGCACCGCAGCCTGTCGCCGGCTCCGAAGACGCTGGGCTGAACGTCCGCGCGCACGTCCTCCTTCCTCCCTACCTTTTCCTTTTCCTTTTTCGCAATCATGGAGTTCGCATTCCTGGCGCTTGCCGCCTTTCTCGCCGGCCTGATCGATGCGGTGGCGGGCGGCGGGGGCCTGGTCCAGATCCCCGCGCTGTTTTCGGCCTTTCCCGGCGTGCGCGCGACGCTGATCGGTACCAACAAGGTGGCGTCGGTCGCGGGTACGGCCAATGCGGCGATCCGCTACGGGCGCAACGTGCGCATCTACTGGGGCGCGACGGCACCGGCGGTGGTGGCGGCGTTCGTGTTCTCGATGGCGGCGCCTGGGCGCTCACCATGATCCCGGCCGAGCCGCTGCGCAAGTCGCTGCCGTTCGTGCTGGTGGCCCTGCTCGCCTACACCGTGGCCAAGAAGGACCTGGGCACCGAACACGCGCCGTCGCTCAGCGGCACGCGCGAGCGCGCTGCGGCGCTGCTGGCCGGTGCCGCCATCGGCTTCTACGACGGCGTGTTCGGGCCGGGTACTGGAAGCTTCCTGATGATCGTGTTCGTGCGCGTGTTCGGCTATGACTTCCTGCACGCGTCGGCGTCCACCAAGGTGGTGAACCTTGCGACCAACCTGGCGGCGCTGTTGCTGCTGGCCAGCAAGGGCCATGTCTGGTGGCAGCTCGGCCTGGTCATGGCCGTGGCCAACGTGGCGGGCAGCCAGGTGGGCAGCCGCCTTGCGCTGCGCCACGGCAGCGGCTTCGTGCGCAAGGTCTTCATCGTGGTGGTCAGCGCGCTGATCCTGAAGACCGCGTGGGACGCGTTCATGCGCTGACGGGGCTGTGCCGCGATGCGGGTTAATCCTGCTGGTCGCGGTAAATCGC
This sequence comes from Cupriavidus sp. UYMMa02A, assembly GCA_001725945.1. Lineage (GTDB taxonomy): Bacteria > Pseudomonadota > Gammaproteobacteria > Burkholderiales > Burkholderiaceae > Cupriavidus. The sequence continues at coordinate 11,628 of LRMT01000054.1, forward strand.
TGTGTTAGACTCGATCCGCATTCCCGACCGCGCGGTCGGGAAATGGCCGCGGCATTTCCGGGGAAGTGGTGCGGACGGGAAAAACGGGACGGACTCAGTGCCTCCCTTGCATTACGCAGGCGCCAGCGATGCGCCTGCGCTGACCCGAGGGGTCGACAAAAAAGAGGCATCCGGCGGCGGGGCCGTACGGATGCCTTTCCGTTTGCAGGAACGAAGGAGACACGATGAACGTCAAGCGCGCCAGCCTGCTGGCCATCGCTGCGGCTGCCCTTGTTGCCGGCACTGCCAGCGCCCAGGTCAAGGTCGGGGTTACGGTGTCGGCCACGGGTCCGGCGGCATCACTGGGGATTCCCGAGAAGAACACCTTCACGCTGATGCCCAAGGAGATCGCGGGCAAGAAGGTCGAATACATCATCCTCGACGACGCCTCCGACACCACCACCGCAGTCAAGAACACGCGCAAGCTGATCAGCGAAGACAAGGTCGATGTGGTGGTGGGCTCCACCGTCACGCCGAACTCGCTGGCCATGGTCGATATCGTGGCCGAGAACGAGACGCCGATGATCACGATGGCTGCCTCGGCCCGCATCATCGAGCCCGTGGACGCCAAGCGCGCCTGGGTCTTCAAGACACCGCAGAACGACTCGCACATGGCCACGGCCATTGCCGAGCACATGGGCAACAGCGGCGTGAAGACCGTGGCGTTCATCGGCTTCGCGGATGCCTACGGCGATAGCTGGGCGCAGGAGTTCGCCAAGGTGGCGGACATGCGCAAGATCAAGGTCGTCGCCAACGAGCGCTTTGCGCGCACCGATACCTCGGTGACCGGCCAGGTCCTGAAGATGATGGGCAGCAATCCCGACGCCGTGCTGATCGCAGGCTCGGGTACGCCCGCGGCGCTGCCGGCCAAGACGCTCAAGGAGCGCGGCTACAAGGGCAAGATCTACCAGACCCATGGCGTGGCCAACCCCGATTTCCTGCGCGTGTGCGGCAAGGACTGCGAAGGCACCTTCCTGCCGGCGGGCCCGCTGCTCGTGGCGGACCAGCTCCCCGACAGCAATCCGGTCAAGAAGCCGGCCATGACCTACAAGACCGCCTATGAGAAAGCCTTTGGCGGGCAGGTGTCGACCTTCGGCGGCCATGCGTGGGATGCCGGCCTGATCCTGCAGCACGCCGTTCCCGAAGCGCTGAAAAAGGGCCAGCCCGGCACCAAGGAGTTCCGCAAGGCACTGCGCGACGCCATGGAGCAGACCAGGAACCTGCCGGTGTCGCACGGCATCATGAACATGAGCGCGACCGACCACCTCGGCTTCGACCAGCGCTCGCGCGTGATGGTGCAGATCGTCGACGGCAAGTGGAAGCTGCTGACGAAGTAAGCAGCGCGCATTGGCTGGACGCGTAGGAAAGGAAGGCGCATGGTGACCCCATGCGCTTTTTTTGCGCCGCGACACTAGGGTTGCCCTGTATTTCCGCAATAGGCAACCCGTTTACCATTCGTAATCCCAGCGCGTATCTGTGTACGTGTCCCGATGCACAGCGCGCCCTCTGTCCGCCCCTTGGCTTGCAGGCAGAATCATTCAACAACACGGGGAGACAATGGACCTCTCGATTGCCGCCATCCTGGCGCAGGACGGGATCACCTCAGGCGCGATCTACGCGCTGCTGGCGCTGGCACTGGTGCTGGTGTTTTCGGTGACCCGCGTCATCTTTATCCCGCAAGGGGAGTTCGTCGCCTATGGCGCGCTCACGCTCGCCGCCATGCAGGCGGGGCAGGCGCCCCGGACGACCTGGCTGCTGCTCGCCATGGGCGTGCTCACGTTCCTGTACGAAACCGTGACCGTGCTGCGCAGCGCGGAGCTGCGCCGCACGCTCGCGCGCCGGCTCGGTGTGCTGGCCGGCAAGTACCTGGCGTTTCCGCTGGCGGTTCACCTGCTGGTCCAGCAGTACGGTGCGCAGCCGCTGCCGATGCTGGCGCAGATCGCGCTGACGCTGCTGGTGATCATTCCGCTCGGGCCGATGCTGTACCGCCTTGCCTATCAGCCGCTGGCCGAAGCGAGCACGCTGGTGCTGCTGATCGTCTCGGTCGGCGTGCACTTCGCGCTGGTGGGGCTGGGGCTGGTGATGTTCGGTGCGGAGGGTTCGCGCACTACGGCGTTCTCCGACGCGCGCTTCGAGCTGGGTACGCTCAGCGTGTCGGGGCAGAGCCTGTGGATCGTGGGCGTGTCGGCGCTGCTGATCGCAGCGCTGTATTTCTATTTCGAGCGCACGCTGCAGGGCAAGGCGCTGCGCGCCACGGCGGTAAATCGCCTGGGCGCGCGCCTCGTGGGCATCGGTACCACGCAGGCGGGGCGTCTGTCGTTCACGCTGGCTGCGGCCATGGGCGCGCTGTGCGGCATCCTGATCGCGCCGCTGACGACCGTGTATTACGAGTCCGGCTTTCTCGTGGGCCTGAAGGGCTTTGTCGGCGCGATCGTCGGCGGCATGGTGAGCTACCCGATCGCAGCACTGGGTGCGATCCTGGTCGGGCTGCTCGAATCGTATTCGTCCTTCTGGGCCAGCGCGTTCAAGGAGGTCATTGTCTTCACGTTGATCATTCCGGTGCTGCTGTGGCGCTCGCTGACGGGCAAGCATGTCGAGGAGGAGGAATAAGCCATGACGATGCTGACCGACAAGCAGGCCGCCGTGAGCGGCGAACGCGCCGGCAGCCGCGCCGGCCTGCAGCGCAACCGCGTGCTGACGCTGCTGTGCATCGTGGTGCTGGCGCTGATGCCGGTGCTGCCGACGCCGGAATTCTGGATCACGCTTGGCAACTACATCGGCCTGTACAGCATCGTGGCGATCGGGCTCGTGCTGCTGACGGGCGTGGGCGGCATGACCTCGTTCGGGCAGGCCGCATTCGTCGGGCTCGGTGCATACAGTACCGCGTACCTGACCACGCAGTTCGGGCTGTCGCCGTGGTTCGGGCTGCTGGTGGGGCTGGTGATCACCATGGCGTGCGCGTACGTGATCGGGCTGATCACCATGCGCATGTCCGGTCATTACCTGCCGCTTGCGACGATTGCATGGGGCTTGTCGCTGTTCTTCCTGTTCGGCAACCTTGAGTTCCTCGGCAAGTATGACGGCCTCAACGGCATTCCCGTGCTGTCGCTGTTCGGCATCGAACTGCAGTCGGGCCGCTCGATGTTCTACCTGATCTGGGCCGTAGTCCTGCTCGCGGTGCTGGCCGTGCAGAACCTGCTCAACTCGCGTCCGGGCCGCGCCATGCGCGCGCTCAAGGGCGGCGGCGTGATGGCCGAAGCGATGGGTGTGAACACTGCGTGGATGAAGGTGGTGGTATTCGTGGTGGCCGCGGTGCTGGCGTGCGTGTCGGGCTTTCTCTACGCGCACTTGCAACGCGCGGTGAACCCGACGCCGTTCGGACTGAACTACGGCATCGAGTACCTGTTCATGGCCGTGGTCGGTGGCGTTGGCCACGTGTGGGGCGCGGTGCTTGGTGCCGGCCTTCTCACGATTCTCAAGGACACACTGCAGGGACTGCTGCCGAAGCTGCTCGGAGCCAACGGCAATTTCGAGATCATCGTGTTCGGCGTGCTGCTGGTGCTGCTGCTGCAGTACGCGCGCGATGGCCTGTGGCCATTCCTGCGCCGGCTGTTTCCGTCGGGCCCGGCGGTGCAGCGCCCGATGTGGCCGACGCGCTGCCGGTGCGGCAGAAGCCGGAAGCGGGCGAGCTGATCCTTGACGTGCGCGCCGCGCGCAAGCAGTTCGGTGGGCTGGTGGCGGTCAACGACGTGAGCTTCCAGGTGCGGGCCGGCGAAATCATCGGGCTGATCGGGCCGAACGGCGCGGGCAAGTCGACGACATTCAATCTGGTCACTGGCGTGCTGCCGGTCACGCGCGGCGAAGTGCGTTATCGCGGTGAAGTGATATCGGGGCTGCCCTCGCGCGAGATCGTCAAGCGCGGCATCGGCCGCACCTTCCAGCATGTGCATCTGCTGCCGACCATGACAGTGCTCGAGAACGTGGCGATCGGCGCGCACCTGCGCGGCGACTTCCGCGCGCAAGGCGGCGTCTCGGCCGCTATGCTGCGCATGAACCGCGCCGAGGAAGAGAAGCTGCTGTTCGAAGCGCGGCGCCAGCTCGAGCGCGTCGGCCTGGCCGATTGCATGTACATGGAAGCCGGCAGCCTCGCTTTGGGTCAGCAGCGCATCCTGGAAATCGCGCGTGCGCTGTGCTGCGATCCTGCCCTGTTGCTGCTCGATGAACCTGCTGCCGGCCTGCGCTACAAGGAGAAGCAGGCGCTGGCGGAACTGCTGCGCAAGCTGAAGGCCGAGGGCATGAGCGTGCTGCTGGTCGAGCATGACATGGACTTCGTGATGAACCTCACCGATCGCCTCGTGGTGATGGAGTTCGGCACGCGCATCGCCGAAGGCGTGCCCGAGGACGTGCAGAGAAACCCGGCCGTGCTCGAAGCGTATCTGGGCGGCGTGGAGTAAGGAACGGACATGAGCCTGATTCTCGAAGTGAATGACCTCCACGTCCGTTACGGCAAGGTGGAGGCGGTGCATGGCGTGAGCCTGAAGGTCGAGGCCGGCAAGATCGTCACCGTGATCGGTCCCAATGGCGCCGGCAAGTCGACCATGCTGAACGCGATCATGGGGGCGCTGCCGGTCAGCGGCTCGTCCAGCGGCAGAGTTGATTACCTCGGCCACGACATGGCCGGCATCCCGGTGGAAGGACGCGTGGCGCGCGGCATGTGCCTGGTGCCCGAAAAGCGCGAGTTGTTCGCGTCGATGACGGTGGAGGACAACCTGCTGCTCGGCGCCTTCCGCCGCAAGCGCGCCGGCGAGAAGAACTACCTTGACCAGATGGACGTGGTTTACGACCTGTTCCCGCGCCTGCGCGAGCGCGCACGGCAGGATGCCGGCACGCTGTCAGGCGGCGAGCGCCAGATGCTGGCCGTGGGACGCGCGCTGATGGCCAAGCCGCAACTGCTGATGCTCGATGAGCCGAGCCTGGGGCTGGCCCCGCTGATTGTGAAGGAGATCTTTCACATCATCAGCAACCTGCGCCAGACCGGGGTGGCAACGCTGCTGATCGAGCAGAACGCGCGCGCGGCGCTGCAGGTGGCGGATTACGGCTACGTGATCGAGACCGGGGATATGGCGATGGAAGGGCCGGCGGCGGCACTGGCCAGCAATCCGAAGGTGATCGAAACCTATTTGGGACTGGCGAAAAAGGCGGCCTGAAGTGGATGTGCGATTGGATGAATAAAAGACCCGCGAAAGCGGGTTTTTATTTCTCTTGCAAATATTTCATGCCAATCTGCGAACGCGCGCAGTATTTTATTCTTGGTATGAATGGTTTATCGGAAATTGCAGGCAGTTGACTCTGTTGTGTAAATACTTTCCGCTGCTCTGCCACAGATTCATCCATCGGAGGAATGAATTGATTGGATATCCGATCAAGATCATCTCTCAGACGAATGAATTGGCCTGCCGGTCCCGACTGAGTCCGCCGCCGCCGTCTCCAACAGCCATTCCCGGAAGCAGCGAAGAGCGGGATGATCGCGCCGTTCCTTCGGCGCGCACAGGAAATAGCCACGCTGCAGGCTGATCGGCAGGTCGAACGGTGCCACCACGCGGCCCGCGGCCAGTTCGTCATGCAGCAGGCAGCGCTGCAGCACCGCGATGCCCATGTCCGCACGCACCGCCTGGACCAGGATCGACACCTGGTCGAAGCCCGACGACAACCTGGGCGCAGCATTGGGTACGCCTGCGGCCTGCAGCCAGTTGGCCCAGTTGGCCGGCGCGGTGGTGTGATAGAGCAGGGGTTCGTCCATGAGTTCGGCGGGCTCCCGCCAGCGCCCGGCAGCTCGACGCTGGCGCGCGCGGTCGGGGTGGCACACCGGCACCATTTCGCGTCCGACGACGTAGTCCACCTGCAGGCCGGGCCACTTGCCAGGTTCGCCTGCCAGCAGTGCTGCATCGGGCGCGGCGCCTGAGAAATCCTCGTCGCGGCGGTAGGGCACAAAATCGAGCCGTACATCGGGGTACCGGCGGTGGAAGTCTGGCAGCCGCGGCACCAGCCAGACACTGGCAAGCGTCGGCACGGCGGACAGCGTCAGGTGGTGGCTGCGGTCGCCGGCACGCAGCGACGCGCTCGCGGTCTCGATGGCTGAGAGCGGACCTGCCACGGCCTCAAGCAACTGTTGTCCGGCGCAGTCAGCATCAGCCGATGCGCGTTGCGCTGGATCAGCGGCTGGCCGAAGTGCTCTTCGAGCCGGGCAATGGCCCGGCTGATCGCGCCTTGTGTTACGCACAGGGTATTCGCTGCGCGGGTAAAGCTGCCCAGCCGCGCGGTGGTGACGAAGGCATGCAGCTCGGACATCGACGGGGAATGCAACCGCATGGGGCAGGGGCGAGGAGGATGATCTTTGGTAATGCGAAGGTGCAATATAGTCGTTTGCCGGAGCCGGTAAACGGCTGACACTCGGACGGCTAATTCACAACTCGATAACAGGAGAAAGCCCCATGACCCGAGCCCGGATGTCGCGCCGCCAACTGATGCGGTCTGGCGCAGCGGCTGCCGCCGCAGTGGCCTTTGCCGGCAGCGCAATCGCGCAGACCGCCTATCCCAATCGCCCCATCCGCCTGATCGTGCCGTTCGCGGCGGGCGGCTCGACCGACCTGTCGGCGCGCCTTGTCGCCGAGTTCGCCGGCCGTGAGCTGGGCCAGCCGATCGTGGTCGAAAACAAGGGCGGGGCAGGGGGCTCGGTCGGCATGGAGCAGGTCGCCAAGTCGGACCCGGACGGCTACACCATCGGCATGGCCACGGTGAGCACCCATGGCTCCAATCCCGCGGTTTATCCGAAGCTCAAGTACGACCCGATCAAGGACTTCGCGCCGGTGACCAATGTGGTGGCCATTCCCAGCGTTTTGCCGTACACCCGAGCGTGCCGGCCAAGACCATGCAGGAGTTCATCGCACTGGCCAAGGCGAACCCCGGCAAATACACGTTCGCGTCGCCCGGTGCGGGTTCGCTTGGCCACGTGAATATCGAGAACTTCATGATGCTGGCGCACATCGACCTGTTGCATGTGCCGTACAAGGCGCCGGGCTCGCGCTCAATGACGCGGTGGCGGGGCAGGTGAATGCCATCACCGACAACCTGTCGTCGACGCTGCCCCACGTGAAATCGGGCCGTCTGCGCGCGCTGGCGGTGCTGGGCGCAAGCCGCTCGCCGCAGCTTCCGGGCGTACCCACTTATGCGGAGCTTGGCTTCAAGGATATGGGCGAGGGTGGCTGGTTCGGCATCGTCGCGCCCGCTGGTACGCCGGCGCCCATCGTCACGCGACTGAACCAGGCGATCCACAAGGCCATGCAGAACCCGGAGTTCAAGCGCAAGGTGGAAGAATCTGGCGGCACGCTGGTGCCAACCACGCCGGACCAGTTCAAGGTGCAGATCCAGCAGGCCATGGCGCGGTATGCGCGTGTGGCGAAGGCAGCGAACATCAAGCTGGACTGACGCATGAACGACATCATGGAAACCAAGAAGATCGCGCCGTTCACGCTGGCGCTGCCGGAAGGGGAGGCTGTGCCGCTGGTGTGCGATTCACCGCACAGCGGAACCATTTATCCCGCCGACTTCGGTGCGGTCGTGCCGCCTGCGCGCCTGCGCGGCGGCGAGGATACGCACGTCGATGCGCTCTGGGAGAGTGTGCCCCGAGTCGGCGGCACGCTGGTGGCTGCGACCTTTCCGCGGGTCTACATTGACCCGAACCGCATGCTGGATGACATGGATCCGGCGCAACTGGACGCGCCCTGGCCTACGCCGCTTGTGCCGGGGGAGAAGACCCGGCTTGGCTATGGGCTGATATGGAGCAATATCGATGCGGCTACGCCGATCTACGACCGCAAGCTGACCGTGGCTGAGGTGCGGTCGCGGATCGAGCGCTATTACCGGCCGTACCATGCGGCGCTGGCCGAGGCAGTGGAGGGCGCTTACCGCCGCTTTGGTGCGGTGTGGCACCTGAACCTGCACTCCATGCCGAACAATGCCTACGAGCGGCTCAAGATCCAGAGCGCGCGCCGCTGGCGGACTTTGTGCTGGGGGATCGGGATGGCACGACCTGCGAGCCTGGCCTGGTGGATCTGGTAGAGCGTGAGTTGCAGGAGATGGGCTACACCGTTGCGCGAAACGACCCGTATAAGGGTGTGCAGCTTATCGCCCAGATCGGGCGGCCTGCCGAGCGGCGCAATAGCCTGCAGATCGAGATCCGGCGGCCGCTCTATATGGAGGAGGGGACGCGGGAGAGAAATGAGGGGTTTACATCGCTCCAAAGAGATCTCTCGTTGCTGACGCTGCGGATCGCCCAGTACGTGCGCAGTTCGGTTTGAGCAGTGTTTCACGTGAACACGTGCTGTGGTTTTGCGTCATTGAGTGGATGGGTGACTGACAATCACTGTCAACCCCGACCCATTCCACCTAAATCTGTTTCACGTGGAACACACTCCTCGCCAGGAAGTAACCCCTTCACCACGTTCCACGTGAAACAAACCAACCCCCAAAAATCCCCCAGTCGATTGCCGCTATAATTCGGCATCTCGATCGTTCCCCGTCAGCCTCCCGGAGGAGGTGTCCCATGCTTTACCCGAAAGAATTCGATGTCATTGTCGTCGGTGGTGGTCACGCCGGCACGGAAGCCGCCCTGGCCGCCGCAAGGATGGGCTGCCAGACGCTGCTCCTGACCCATAACATCGAGACCCTCGGGCAGATGAGCTGCAATCCGTCGATCGGCGGCATTGGCAAGGGACATCTGGTCAAGGAGGTCGACGCGATGGGCGGCGCCATGGCCGCTGCCACCGACGAGGCGGGTATCCAGTTCCGCATCCTGAACTCCAGCAAGGGCCCGGCTGTGCGCGCCACGCGTGCACAGGCCGACCGCGTGCTGTACCGCAAGGCCATCCGTACCCGGCTTGAGAACCAGCCGGACCTGATGCTGTTCCAGCAGGCCGTTGACGATCTCCTGGTGGAAGGTGATCGCGTCGTCGGCGCGGTTACCCAGGTTGGCATCGCATTCCGCGCCCGCGCGGTGGTGCTGACCGCCGGCACGTTCCTCGATGGCAAGATCCACGTTGGTCTGGACAATTACACCGGCGGCCGTGCCGGGGACCCCGCGTCGGTATCGTTGTCGGCACGACTGAAAGAATTGAAGCTGCCGCAAGGTCGCCTGAAAACCGGCACGCCACCGCGTATCGACGGCCGCACCATCGACTTTTCCGTGATGGAAGAGCAGCCGGGCGACCTGGATCCGGTGCCGGTATTCTCGTTCCTGGGCCGCCCGGAGCAGCACCCGCAGCAGCTCCCATGCTGGATCAGCCATACCAACAGCCGTACCCACGACATCATCCGCGGCGGGCTGGACCGTTCGCCGATGTACACCGGCGTGATCGAAGGGGTAGGGCCGCGCTATTGCCCGAGCATCGAGGACAAGATCCACCGCTTTGCCAGCAAGGACAGTCACCAGATCTTCCTCGAACCGGAAGGGCTGACCACCAACGAGTTCTACCCCAACGGCATCTCGACGAGCCTGCCTTTCGACGTGCAGCTCGAGCTCGTGCATTCGATCCGCGGGCTCGAGAATGCGCACATCCTGCGACCGGGCTACGCGATCGAGTACGACTACTTTGACCCGCGTGCGCTCAAGGCGTCGCTCGAAAGCAAGGCCATCAGCGGCCTGTTCTTTGCCGGCCAGATCAACGGCACCACGGGTTATGAAGAGGCTGCCGCACAGGGTCTGCTGGCCGGCATCAACGCCGGTTGCTATGTGCGCGAGCGCGATGCCTGGACGCCGCGCCGCGACCAGGCTTACCTCGGCGTGCTGGTCGACGATCTGATCACGCGTGGCGTGACCGAGCCGTACCGCATGTTCACGAGCCGCGCCGAGTTCCGCCTGAGCCTGCGCGAAGACAATGCCGATATGCGCCTGACCGAGATCGGGCGCGAGCTGGGCGTCGTCGACGACGTACGCTGGGATGCCTTCAACCGCAAGCGCGATGCTGTTTCACGTGAAACAGAGCGGCTGAAGAGTACATGGGTCAACCCGACCAGCCTGCCGGCCGAGGACGCCGTGCCGCTGCTGGGCAAGCCGATCGAGCGTGAGTACAGCCTGGCCGACCTGCTGCGTCGTCCGGAGGTCGGCTACGACGACCTGATGGCTCTGCAGGGCGGACGCCATGCACCGGAGGCTCCGCTCGACGCGGAGCCACTGCTGATGGACCAGATCCGGGAGCAGATCGAGATTGGCGTGAAGTACCACGCTACATCGCGCGCCAGGCGGCCGAGGTGGACAAGCTCGAAGCCAATGAGTCGACGCGCCTGCAGAAGGGCTGGACTACACCGAGGTACGCGGGCTTGGCTTCGAAGTCAGCCAGAAGCTGAACCAGCACCGGCCGGAAACGCTCGGCCAGGCCTCGCGCATCTCCGGCGTGACGCCGGCAGCGATCTCGCTGCTGCTGGTTCACCTGAAGAAGAAGGGGCTGGGGCGTACCCGTTCCGGCAACTCGCAAGAGGCTGCCTGAGTGAGCGGCCAACGATATGCCGCCATCGACGACGCAGCGCAGCGTCGTCGCCTCGAGGCTGGCCTGGCCGAGATCGGCCTGGCCCTGCCGTCGGACCGGATCGACACACTGTTCGCGTACCTGGCGCTGCTGCGCAAGTGGAACGGTGTCTACAACCTGACCGCGATCCGCCATCCGGACGAAATGCTGACGCATCATCTGCTCGATTCGCTGGCCGCCGTGCCGGCACTGGCGGAGGCTGCGCGTTCGACGGCCGTGGCCGGGGCGGCGCGGGGCAGGGTGCTCGACGTGGGGTCGGGTGGCGGCATGCCAGGGTTGCCGTTGGCAATTTCGTGCCCCGATGTCTCCGTACTGATGGTCGACATCGTCCAGAAGAAGACCGCATTCCTGACGCAGTGCCGGGCGCAGCTTGGCTTGTCGAATGCCGCAGCACATTGGGGACCGGTCGAGCAGCTGGACGACGCGGATAAATTTGCGGTGATTACGTCACGTGCGTTTGCGGAGTTGACCGACTTCGTCAACCTGTCCGGTCATCTGCTCGCGCAGGACGGACGGCTGATCGCGATGAAGGGCGTATATCCGCAGGCCGAGCTGGACCGCATGGAAGCGGCCGGGCTGATGGCCGCGTGGCACATAGAGGAAGTGCGACGGCTGACCGTGCCGGGGCTGGACGCCGAGCGCCATCTGGTGCTGCTGTCGCGCAAATGAAATTGGCGGCGTATGCGCCGCGAACCGGACGGGGCCAGCGGGCCGCGGCCGGATGAAGAATTCAATCGGGAGCCTCTGAAGCATATGGCCAAGGTATTCGTGATCGCGAACCAGAAGGGCGGGGTGGGCAAGACCACCACGACGGTGAACCTCGCCGCGGGTCTGGCTGCGCAGGGCCAGCGTGTGCTGCTGGTCGACCTGGATCCGCAGGGCAATGCCTCGATGGGCTCGGGCATCGACAAGCAGTCGCTCGAACACAGTGTGTACCAGGTGCTGGTCGGGCTCGCTTCGGTTTCGCAGGCGCGCCAGCGCTCCGAAACCGGCAAGTACGACGTGCTGCCCGCCAACCGCGAACTGGCCGGTGCGGAAGTCGAACTGGTGGAACTGGACCAGCGGGAGCGCCGGCTCAAGCAGGCCATTGCCGAGGTCGACGACGAATACGACTTCGTACTGATCGACTGTCCGCCATCGCTGTCGCTGCTGACGCTGAACGGACTGTGCGCCGCACATGGCGTGATCGTGCCGATGCAGTGCGAGTACTTTGCGCTCGAAGGATTGTCGGACCTGGTCAACACGATCAAGCAGGTGCACGCGAACCTGAACCGCGACCTCAAGGTGATCGGTCTGCTGCGCGTCATGTTCGATCCGCGCGTCACGCTGCAGCAGCAGGTGTCGGCGCAGCTCGAATCGCATTTCGGCGACAAGGTTTTCAAGACCCTGATCCCGCGCAATGTGCGCCTGGCCGAAGCCCCTTCTTATGGCATGCCGGGCATTGCCTTCGATCCGTCATCGAAGGGCGCCAAGGCCTATCTCGACTTCGGCGCCGAGATGATCGCCCGTGTCAGGCAGCTGTCGCGCCGGAAGCTGCCACCGCCATGCAAGGATAGTGATCATGAGCACCGTAAAGAAGAAAGGCCTGGGCCGCGGCCTGGAAGCGCTGCTGGGCGGACCGGCCGAGATTGTCGAGACCGCGAAGCAGGAGGGCGCCCCCACCGTGCTGCGCCTGGACCAGCTGCAGCCCGGCAAGTACCAGCCGCGTACGCGCATGGATGAAGGCGCGCTGCAGGAGCTCGCAGCGAGCATCCGCGCGCAGGGCCTGATGCAGCCGATCCTGGTGCGGCGCGTGGCCGAGCCTGACCGCTACGAGATCATTGCCGGCGAACGACGCTTCCGCGCGTCGCGCATCGCCGGGCTCGACAAGGTGCCGGTGCTCGTGAAGGAGGTCGCCGACGAGGCCGCGGCGGCCATGGCGCTGATCGAGAACATCCAGCGTGAAGACCTGAACCCGCTGGAAGAAGCGCAGGGCATCATGCGGTTGATCCGCGAATTCCAGTTTACGCATGAGCAGGCCGCGGAATCGGTGGGCCGCTCGCGCAGCGCGGTGTCCAACCTGCTGCGCTTGCTGAACCTGGCCGCACCGGTGCAGACCATGCTGATGGCGGGCGATCTCGACATGGGCCATGCGCGTGCGCTGCTGGCGGTCGATGGCGCGACACAGATCACGCTGGCCAACCAGATCATCAACAAGCGGCTGTCGGTGCGCGAGACCGAGAAGCTGGTGGCATCCACGCTCAAGCCGTTCGAGCTGAAGTCGCTCAAGCACAAGACCGGCCATGGCATGCGCGATGTGGCAAGGCTCGAAGAAGAACTGTCGGATGCGCTGGGACTGTCCGTGCAGATCAAGCTCGGTGTGCGTGGCAAGGGCCAGCTCACGATTCACTTCACGAATAACGAAGCGCTCGACGGCGTGCTTGCGCGCCTGCGCGAATCAGACGAAGGGCAACGCGTCGCGTGAAAAGCTGCGCGATAAACGGCCATTTGTAGGCACACTGTTGCATTCACGCAGCAGATCACAATCCGATGTCCGGTAAACACGCCGGACAGTCGCGAATCCACCATCATGCGTCACGCGAGTTGCGCAATCCAATTACGTCAAGCGTCGTTGCTGCGCAATTTCAACGAAGCCATCATGCAATCGTGATGGCAGCCGTTGTGCAGTTTGCCATCGCAAGCAAACTGTAAGCACATTGACGCGACTCAGTAGTTCCCCTTAAAATCGTGCGGTTTGAATTCTGGTCGGGCCGAAAAGTTCCGGCCTGAATGAGGCAGGCAGTAGTGGTTCGAGACCGTCAGCAGGAAAGCGATTCGCGTCGCGCGGACGCCGGTCATGATGACTGGGATTTTGACGCAGAACGCGAAGAAGAAGCTGTCGATCCGCTGTCACGCGCCGAAGCGGTGACACTGTTTGGCGAACGCGCGTTGCGTCCTTCGCGCATGACACCCGGCAAGGTTGTGCTGGCGCAGGTGGTTGTGTCCCTGCTGTCGGCCTTGTGCTGGGCGTTGTTCGGCAAGCAGGCAGGACCATACGGCTGGTCCGCGTTGTTCGGTGGTGCGGTGTGTTTCGTGCCGAGCGGTTTCTTCGCGTTGCGCCTGTGGATGGCGCGCGATCGGGCCTCGGTTGGCGGACTGGTGATGGGCGAGGCGATCAAGGTGTTTGCCACCGTCGCGCTGTTCGTGCTGGTGGTGGTGCTGTACCGCGATCTGCGATGGGTGCCGATGCTCGTCACGTTCCTGCTTGCGCTCAAGACGTATTGGGTTGTGGCCCTGGCCCTTCGGTAACACCGCCCGGCCAGCTGCACAAAGTGTGTGCTTCCCGGAAAGATGGGACACCAAAACGGAAAATCAAGATGCAGGGTGGGTGGTTTCACAACGGTGAAACCACCCACCGACAAGTTTGACCCGCTTGCATGGCGGTGACCGGCCAAGATGGCCGAAGGCAATGCAAGACGCGTACCGGCTGCCCGCCAATGCGAGGGTGCCGGATCCCAGGTTTCGCAATATACCGTTCGTCTCGACATGTCAGAAGCTATCCAAGGCGCCGAACACGCGCTGACACCCTCCGGCTATATCGCCGAGCACTTGCAGAACTTGAACTCGGTCGGCGGCAAGCAAGCGTCGGTGGTCGATTTCTCCGTGCTCAACTATGACACGGTGTTCTGGTCCGTGCTGTGCGGCGCCATCGCCGTGATCTTCCTCTTTGCCGCCGCGCGCCGCGTCAACCCGGGTGTGCCGGGCCGCTTCCAGGCCTTCGTCGAGATGATCGTCGAGATGGTCGACGACCAGGCCAAGGGCATCATTCACGGCGACCGTTCGTGGATTGCTCCGCTGGCGCTGATGGTGTTCTGCTGGATCACCATGACGCGATCGACCTGATTCCGGTCGACTGGGTCACTGGCCTCAACGGACTGCTGGGCATCTTCCACATCCATCTTCCGCACCACCGCGCAGTGGCCACGGCCGACCTGAACGGTACGCTGGGCATGTCCTGCTCCGTGCTCGTGCTGATGATCTACTACAGCTTCAAGATCAAGGGCACCGGCGGCTTCATGCACGAGCTGTTCTCGGCCCCCTTTGGCGCCAAGTGGTACCTGGCTCCGTTCAACCTGATCCTGAACCTCATCGAATTCCTGGCCAAGGCCGTGTCGCTCGGCATGCGGTTGTTCGGCAATATGTACGCAGGCGAACTCGTGTTCCTGCTGATCGCGCTGCTGGGTTCCATCTGGACGTTCAGTGCTGATCTGTCGGCACTGGGCTTCGTCGGCCACGTCGTTGCCGGCACTGTCTGGGCGATCTTCCACATCCTGATCGTCCTGCTCCAGGCCTTCATTTTCATGATGCTGACGCTGGTGTACATCGGCCAGGCTCACGATCACCACTGATTTCCGGTTTTGGTTTTTGGTTTTTGGTTCTAAGTCTCTCTAAATTTTAAAGGAGTCATCATGCAAGCATTTCTCGCCAACATCCAGGGTCTGACCGCCATCGGTATCGGCATCATCATCGGTCTGGGCGCTATCGGTGCCTGCCTGGGTATCGCCCTGATGGGTGGCAAGTACATCGAAGCCTGCGCACGTCAGCCTGAGCTGATGAACCCGCTGCAGACCAAGATGTTCCTGCTGGCTGGCCTGATCGACGCGGCATTCCTGATCGGCGTGGGTGTTGCCATGCTGTTCGCGTTCGCGAACCCGCTGCTGGCTGTCATCAAGTAATTCTTTTCGGTCTGCATGATGCTGACGGGCGGCGCGGGCCACTTTGCCTGGCCGCCCTTGCGCATTTATCTGTAGTTTGATTACCGAAAGGAACACACCATGAATCTGAACGCAACGTTTTTTGCGCAGATGGTCGTGTTCTTCATCCTGTGGTGGGTTGTTGCCAAATTCATTTGGCCGCCGCTGGTGAAGGCGCTCGACGAACGCGCAAGGAAGATCGCCGATGGCCTCGCCGCTGCCGAGAAGGGCAAGGCCGAGCTTGAACTCGCCAACAAGCGTGTGGACCAGGCCATGGCCGAAGCCCGCACCGAGGGTGCTCAACGCGTCGCTGACGCCGAGAAGCGCGCCCAACTGACGGCGGACGAGATCAAGCAAAACGCCCAGGCAGAAGCCGCACGCATCATTGCCCAGGCCAAGGCCGAAGCAGAGCAGCAGGTAACCCGCGCACGTGAAGATTTGCGCGACCAGGTTGCCGTGCTGGCCGTCAAGGGTGCCGAGCAGATCCTCAAGCGCGAAGTGAACGCGCAGGTCCACTCCGACCTGCTCAATCAACTCAAAGCTGAGCTCTAATCATGGCCGAAACCGCAACCATTGCC
Organism: Cupriavidus sp. UYMMa02A; assembly: GCA_001725945.1. GTDB lineage: Bacteria > Pseudomonadota > Gammaproteobacteria > Burkholderiales > Burkholderiaceae > Cupriavidus. The sequence goes on from LRMT01000054.1 coordinate 27,558, forward strand.
CGTCCCTACGCTGAGGCGCTGTTCCGCGTCGCCAGCGAAGCCGGCAATCTGGGTGCATGGTCCGAGCTGGTGTCGGAGATGGGGCAGATTGCTTCCAACCCCGACATGAAGGCGCTCGCCGACGATCCGAACGTTCCCGGCCAAAAGCTGGCCGAACTGTTCCTGTCGGTGGTGAAGTCCCCGGTCAATGACGAGGCACGCCGCTTCGTCAACCTGCTGGTGGAGAACAACCGCCTGACGGTGATGCCGGAAGTCGCCGAGCAATTCCATGCGCTCAAGAATGCCCGCGAAGGTTCGTCGGACGTCGAGATCACCAGTGCATTCCCGCTGGATGGTCAACCGCTGAACGACCTGATCGCTGCGCTCGAACGCAAGTTCGGCCGCAAGCTGTACGCGAAGGTGGCGGTAGATCCGTCCCTGATCGGCGGCGTGAGCGTCAAGGTCGGCGACGAAGTGCTCGACACCTCCGTGCGTGCGCGCCTGGCTGCCATGCAAACCGCGCTGACCGCCGTCTGATCGGCCGTCCGTCGGATTGAAGAATTAGGAGCATTGTGATGCAACTGAACCCCTCAGAAATCAGCGAGCTGATCAAGTCCCGCATCTCGGGCCTTGGCGCTGAAGCTGAAGTGCGCAACACCGGCACGGTGATTTCCGTGACCGATGGTATCTGCCGCGTGCATGGCCTGTCTGGCGTGATGCAGGGCGAGATGCTGGAATTCCCGGGCAACACGTTCGGCCTCGCGCTGAACCTCGAGCGCGACTCCGTCGGCGCCGTGGTGCTGGGCGACTACGAACACATTTCGGAAGGCGATACGGTCAAGTGCACCGGCCGCATTCTGGAAGTGCCCGTTGGCAAGGAACTGCTGGGCCGCGTGGTGAACACGCTGGGCCAGCCGATCGACGGCAAGGGCCCGATCAACGCGAAGGAAACCGACGTGATCGAAAAGGTCGCGCCGGGCGTGATCGCGCGTCAGTCGGTGAGCCAGCCGGTGCAGACCGGCCTGAAGTCGATCGACTCCATGGTGCCGATCGGCCGTGGCCAGCGCGAGCTGATCATTGGCGACCGCCAGACCGGCAAGACCGCCGTGGCTGTGGACACGATCATCAACCAGAAGGGCAAGGGCGTGTACTGCGTGTACGTCGCCATTGGCCAGAAGGCTTCAACGATCGCCAACGTGGTGCGCAAGCTGGAAGAGCACGGCGCGATGGAATACACCGTCGTCGTGGCTGCCGCCGCTTCGGACTCGGCCGCCATGCAGTACCTGGCAGCCTACGCCGGCTGCACGATGGGCGAGTACTTCCGCGACCGCGGTGAAGACGCGCTGATCGTCTATGACGACCTGACCAAGCAAGCCTGGGCCTACCGCCAGGTGTCGCTGCTGCTGCGCCGGCCGCCGGGCCGCGAAGCGTACCCGGGCGACGTGTTCTACCTGCACTCGCGCCTGCTGGAGCGTGCTGCCCGCGTGAACGACGACTACGTCGAAAAGTTCACCAACGGCGCCGTCAAGGGCAAGACCGGTTCGCTGACCGCGCTGCCGATTATCGAAACGCAGGCTGGCGACGTGTCCGCGTTCGTGCCGACCAACGTGATCTCGATTACCGACGGCCAGATCTTCCTGGAAACCGACCTGTTCAACGCTGGTGTCCGTCCCGCCATCACGCCGGTATCTCGGTGTCGCGCGTGGGTGGTGCTGCACAGACCAAGGTGGTGAAGAACCTGTCCGGCGGTATCCGTACCGACCTGGCCCAGTACCGTGAACTGGCTGCGTTCGCGCAGTTCGCCTCGGACCTGGACGACGCCACCCGCAAGCAGCTCGAACGCGGCCGCCGCGTGACCGAACTGCTGAAGCAGGCGCAATACCAGCCGCAGCAAGTGTGGCAGCTGGCCGCGTCGCTGTTCGCCGCCAACAACGGCTTCCTCGACAACGTGGAAGTGAAGGACATTCTCCCGTTCGAGAAGGGCCTGCACGACCATCTGAAGACCAAGTACGCCGACCTCATCAACCGTATCGAAGAGACCAAGGTGCTCTCGAAGGAAGATGAACCCGCGCTGCGTGCCGCGATCGAGGATTTCAAGAAGTCCGCCGCGTTCTAACCGCGCAATTCTCCGATACCGCCGCCGCGCCTGGCTACGCCGGCGCGGCGCTGGTTCGGACGGAGAGGAAAGTATGGCCGGAACGAAAGAGATTCGAACCAAGATCAAGAGCGTGCAGAACACGCGCAAGATCACCAAGGCGATGGAGATGGTCGCCGCATCCAAGATGCGCAAGGCGCAGGAACGGATGCGCAATGCCCGTCCCTATGCCGAGAAAGTGCGTAACATCGCGGCGCACCTGGCTTCTGCCAACCCCGAGTTCAAGCACCCGTTCATGCAGGAGCGCGACGTCAAGCGCGTCGGCATGATCGTGGTCACGACCGACAAGGGGCTGTGCGGCGGCCTGAACACGAACGTGCTGCGTGCGGTGACCAACGAGCTGAAGAGCCTGCAGGGTCGCGGCGTGAATGTGCAAGCGACTGCCATTGGCGGCAAGGGCATGCAGTTCCTGAGCCGCATCGGTGCCAAGGTGGTCTCGAATGTGGTGCAGCTCGGCGACACTCCGCACCTGGAGAAGCTGATCGGCGCGATCAAGGTCCAGCTCGACGCATTCACCAATGGTGAAGTCGATGCGGTGTACATCGCGTACACCAAGTTCATCAACACGATGAAGCAGGAACCGATGGTCGAGCAGTTGCTGCCGCTCGCCGCCGACAAGCTGTCGCAGACGGAAGAAGAGAAGCGCGCCTACTCGTGGGATTACATCTACGAACCTGACGCGCAGACCGTGGTGGAAGAGCTGTTGGTCCGCTACGTCGAGGCGCTGGTGTACCAGGCCGTGGCCGAGAACATGGCGTCCGAGCAGTCGGCGCGCATGGTGGCCATGAAGGCGGCATCCGACAATGCCAAGAACGTGATCGGCGAACTGCAGCTGGACTACAACAAGACCCGGCAGGCAGCGATCACCAAGGAATTGTCGGAGATCGTCAGCGGTGCGGCAGCAGTCTGAGGCGTCAAGAATTCAAGCTATCGGAGATACGAAATGAGTATCGGAAATATTGTGCAGTGCATTGGCGCCGTGGTGGACATCGAGTTCCCGCGCGACGCAATGCCGAAGGTGTACGACGCGCTTTTGCTGGAAGACAGCGGCGAAACGTCGTTCGCCGAGAAGGGCCTGACTTTCGAAGTCCAGCAGCAGCTGGGTGACGGCGTGGTCCGTACCATTGCCCTCGGTTCGTCGGACGGCCTGCGCCGCGGCATGCCGGTGAAGAACACCGGCGCACCGATCTCGGTGCCGGTGGGTCAAGGCACGCTGGGCCGCATTATGGATGTCCTGGGTCGCCCCATCGACGAAGCTGGCCCGATCGCTTCCGACGAGCGCCGCGCGATTCACCAGAAGGCACCGAAGTTCGACGAACTGTCGCCTTCGACCGACCTGCTGGAAACCGGCATCAAGGTGATCGACCTGATTTGCCCGTTCGCCAAGGGCGGCAAGGTGGGTCTGTTTGGTGGTGCTGGCGTGGGCAAGACCGTCAACATGATGGAGCTCATCAACAACATCGCCAAGCAGCACAGCGGTCTGTCGGTGTTCGCCGGCGTGGGCGAGCGTACCCGTGAAGGGAACGACTTCTACCACGAAATGAAGGACTCGAACGTGCTCGACAAGGTGGCCATGGTGTTCGGCCAGATGAACGAGCCGCCGGGCAACCGTCTGCGCGTGGCACTTTCCGGCCTGACCATGGCCGAGAAGTTCCGCGACGAAGGCCGTGACATCCTGTTCTTCGTCGACAACATCTACCGCTACACGCTGGCCGGTACCGAAGTGTCGGCACTGCTGGGCCGTATGCCTTCCGCCGTGGGCTACCAGCCGACGCTGGCTGAAGAAATGGGCAAGCTGCAGGAACGTATTACGTCGACCAAGACTGGCTCGATTACGTCGATCCAGGCCGTCTACGTGCCTGCGGATGACTTGACCGACCCGTCGCCGGCTACCACCTTCCTGCACCTGGACTCGACCCTGGTGCTGTCGCGTGACATCGCCGCCCTCGGTATCTACCCTGCCGTGGACCCGCTTGACTCGACTTCGCGTCAGATGGACCCGCAAGTGGTTGGCCAGGAGCACTACAACGTCGCGCGCGCGGTCCAGCAGACCCTGCAGCGCTACAAGGAACTGCGCGACATCATCGCGATTCTGGGCATGGACGAACTGTCGCCGGAAGACAAGCTGGCCGTGAACCGCGCCCGCAAGATCCAGCGTTTCCTGTCGCAGCCGTTCCACGTGGCCGAAGTGTTCACGGGTTCGCCGGGCAAGTACGTGCCGCTGAAGGAAACCATCCGTGGTTTCAAGATGCTGGTGGAGGGCGAGTGCGATCACCTGCCCGAGCAGGCGTTCTACATGGTCGGCTCGATCGACGAAGCCTTCGAGAAGGCCAAGAAGCTCCAGTAAGCCTCGCTTTGACGCTCCCGTGCCCTGGTGCGGGAGCGGCGGCAAGCCGCCTTGCGCGGCCGGCCGTCAGAAGTGAAGCGAACGGACAAAGGAATTCATATGGCAACCATTCTTGTAGACGTCGTCAGCGCGGAAGCGTCGATCTTCTCCGGCCAGGCGAAGTTCGTGGCGCTGCCGGGCGAGTCGGGTGAGCTGGGCATCCTGCCGGGCCACACGCCGCTGATTACGCGTATCCAGCCGGGCGCGTGCGTATCGAGAAGGAAGACGGCAGCGAAGAGTTCGTGTTCGTTGCCGGCGGCATTCTCGAAGTCCAGCCGAAGCATGTCACCGTGCTTGCCGATACCGCCATCCGCGGTATCGACCTGGACGAAGCCAAGGCGCAGGAAGCCAAGCGTGCCGCCGAAGAGCTGATGCAGAACCAGAGCAGCGATCTGGATATTGCACGCGCTCAGAGCGAGCTCGCCGTGGCCGCCGCGCAACTGGCTGCCATCGCCCGCCTGCGTCGTAAGAAGTAAGCGGCAAGCAGCGTAAGCAGTACCTGGCGCATTGTTGTTTTTCGGTGCGACAGCCAAAAAAAGGCAGCCACGCGGCTGCCTTTTTGATGGGCTGGGGATATGCTTGTTGCGCTTGGACAAAAAAAGCGCGCGGGCCGGGGAGGCTCCGCGCGGACGGGAAAATCCCTTCGAGGGGTCAATTCGAAGGAACGGGTTCGGTCCAGGACAACTAAGGCGCAGCGAATCACGTTCGCACAATCGGCCAAACAAGGCCTCGCGCCATCGGGTCTTCCTGGTGTCCGAACCAGCAGGCATCGCCTGCTGGTTCGGAAAATCGGGAATCACTGCCAAAGGCTTTCTTCAGCGCCCCATCTTCTGACTTCTTGCTTCTTCGCGGGGCCGCGGTCCACCAACGTCGGTGTGTCAATGCATTGTGGGGGAAAGTCCCTGCAATGGCAGTAACAAAATGTATCCTTTTGCAAGAAGTTGAAAGCCAAGTCGGCGCAAATGAAGCGTCATGCGCACATTGGACGACGCACGCGGCACTTTTTTGCAACTTTGCGTGCCTTATGCGCATCGTTTGGTCCCTGATCCCATGTGTGGTGGCGAACAATGCGGTGCTTCCGGCGCCGCGGTCGTTCGTCGGTTACGATGCTCCAGTTCAAACCATGCCCGGCAACGGCCGCGGCAATGCAACGGAGTGCGTGATGACAGGGACGCAGGACTCGATTCGGAAGATGCTCGCCATGAAGACCGTGGCCATTGTCGGCCTGTCCGACCGTCCGGACCGGCCGAGCCATGAAGTCGCCGAGTTCCTCCAGCAGCATGGCTTCCGTATCGTGCCGGTCAATCCGCGACATGCCCGCGAGAGGATCCTGGGCGAGCCCTGCCATGCATCGCTGCAGGAGGCTGCCGCCGCGATCGGGGCACAGGGCGGATGCATCGACTGGGTCGACATCTTTCGCCGTCCCGAGGATACTCCGCCGGTGGTCGCGGACGCATTGCCATTGGCGCGCGTGGCGTCTGGCTGCAGCTTGGCATCGTCAACGACGCCGCGCTCGCACAGGCCCAGGCAGCCGGCCTGCTGGCAATACAGGACTGCTGCAGCAAGATCGAACTGACGCGGCAGCTCGAGCTGTCCTGAGTCGCCCCCATCCGCCATGACCGCTTCAACGCTTCGTGCCTGACCCGATGGCCATCGATCCCCAACTGCTTGCCTATTACTGCCGCCAGGCGAGCAATATGCCGGCCTCCCCCGTACCCATTGATGCGCCTGCACGGCGTGCCCGCTTCGTCGACGTGGCGGCATCGTCCGTGGTGCCCGATCCTGCCGGCGTTAGCTGGGCGGACCTGGCACTGACGCTGGATGGCCGCACGCTGGCAGTACGCCTGTTTCGGCCAGCGACAGCCGCGCCGGCGCGGCTGCTTGTCTATTTCCACGGCGGCGGCTGGGTGGTCGGTTCGCACCAGACCCACCATACCGTCGCGGCGTTGCTGGCTGCCGACACGGGCTGCGCCGTGGCCAGCGTGGACTACCGCCTGGCCCCCGAGCATCCGTTCCCCGCGCCATGCGACGACGCGGTGCAGGCAGTCCGGTGGTTCGCTGCGCAGCGCGCGTCGTTGGGCCTCGATACGGGCTTCCTCGCCGTGGCCGGCGACAGCGCCGGCGGGCACCTGGCAGCACTTGCGGCGCAGCAGGTCAACGCCGAGGCGGGCCAGCAGGTGGTGGGCGCGCAATTGCTGGTCTATCCGGTCGCCGCACCAGTGCTTGCCACCGAAAGCTACCGCGCCTTCGCCGACGGGCCCGGCCTGACGCGCGATGAGATGGCCTGGTTCTGGACCCAGTTCATCGGCGCGGAGGGTCTCGCGCGCGGTGCGCAGCATGACGACCCTCGCGTCCACCTGATGGCACAGGCCCCAGCGGTGCAGCCCCCTGCTACCGCCATCGTCGTGGCCGCCAACGACGTATTGCGCGATGACGGTCTGGCCTATGCCGACTTCCTCGTTCGCCACGACGCCACGGTAGTCACCATCGAAGCCAGCGGGATGACGCATGGCTTCGCGCGCCTGCAGCCCGACGCGCCGCGTGCCCGCGAATGGATGCAGCGCGCCGCCCAGGCCTTCACGAGCCTGTTTGACGAGACGTAGTGCTTCGCTGCGCCGGTGCCCCGTGGCGATCCCTTAGAATGGCGGTCTTACGAGGATGACCATGACCGCACTGCAGAACGATACTTTCCTGCGCGCACTGCGCCGGCAGCCGACCGAGTACACGCCGCTGTGGCTGATGCGCCAGGCGGGCCGCTACCTGCCTGAATACAATGCCACGCGCGCGCGGGCCGGCAGCTTCCTGGGACTGGCCAAGAACCCGGCCTACGCGACCGAGGTAACGTTGCAGCCGCTGGACCGCTATCCGCTCGACGCAGCCATCCTCTTCTCGGACATCCTGACCGTACCCGATGCCATGGGCCTCGGCCTGTCGTTCGCACAAGGCGAGGGTCCGCGCTTTGCCAGGCCCCTGCGCACCGAAGCCGATGTGGAGAAGCTGGCCGTCCCCGATATGGCGTCGCTGCAGTATGTCTTCGACGCCGTCGCCGAGATCCGCCGTGCACTGGTCCAGGACGGCCGCCAGCGCGTGCCGCTGATCGGCTTCTCCGGCAGTCCGTGGACGCTGGCATGCTACATGGTCGAGGGCGGCGGCTCGGACGACTTCCGTACCGTCAAGGCGATGATGTACGGCCGCCCGGACCTGATGCACCGTATTCTCGAAATCAATGCGCAGGCGGTCAGCGAATACCTGAATGCCCAGATCGAGGCCGGCGCACAGGCCGTGATGATCTTCGACACCTGGGGCGGCGCACTGGCCGACGGCATGTACCAGGCCTTCTCGCTGAGCTACATGCGCAAGGTGCTGGCCGGCCTGAAGCGCGAGCATGCCGGACAGCAGATTCCCGCCATCGTCTTCACCAAGGGCGGCGGATTGTGGCTCGAAAGCCTTGCCGACACGGGTGCCGATGCTATCGGTCTCGACTGGACGGTCAATCTCGCCGAGGCGCGCCGCCGCACCGGCGGCCGTGTCGCCCTGCAAGGCAATATCGACCCCACCGTGCTGTTCGCCCCCGAGGCCGCCATCCGCGAGCAGGTGCGCGGTGTCCTCAACAGCTACGCCGCCGCAGGCGGCAGCGATGGCCATGTGTTCAACCTCGGTCATGGCATCTCCCAGTTCACGCCGCCGGAAAGCGTGAGCGTACTGGTCGACGAGTGCATCGTTACAGCCGGCAACTCCGCGCAGGCTGAAACGGAACCTGTGTTGCCCGGCAGTGCCGGCATTGCGCACGCCGGCGAAGGTTTCCTCGCGGTGCAGCGATTTTCGCGTTGGCAGCGGCGGTGCCGCGAGAGGCGCGCCGTTACTGCTGTCAAGTAAACAATTTCATCCCGATTCGCCAAAAGGTGCTTGGGCTTGACTGTGGAGGCTTGACTTATGCACACCAATAGGTTTGCCGCACTGCAAGAAGGGGTAACCCCTTAACTCATCTGGGGGATGTTTGCAAGGTCTTGATTTTTAAGGCATTGGAAGTTTTGCAAAGTCACTGCGCAGGCCAGTGATTCCCTTGTTTTGCGGGCTTTGGCGGCATCTCGAAGCGACTTTTCAACAAAGTTATCCACAGGGTCGTTGGAATTAGTGGAAAAGCAGTCATCTATCATCGACTTAGGGCCACATTTAAAGTTTTACTTTAAGTTGATGTTGCACCGCACACAAAGTTTGATTCGTCCCCTGTTGAGCCTGATTCCGCACAACCTTCGCGCACGCGCCGTGCACCACAACCGCCTCCGATGACGTTGCCAGACGACACCGAACCGCGCAGTGCAGGCATTGTCCGCGTGGCGCTGGATACGCCCGCGGACGACTGCTTCGACTACCTTGCAGCGCCGGACGTGTCGCTGGGCGATCTGGTGGTGGTGCCATTCGGCGCCGCAGCGTGGTCGGCGTGGCAGTTGGGCGCGCTGACGAATCCCCGGTCCCTGCGGACCGGCTCAGGCCGATGGCCGCGCGGCTGGACTGGCTGACGCCTCTGGCCGAGGATGGTGCGACCTGGCGATGTTCGCCGCGCGCTACTACCAGCGCTGTCTTGGCGAAGTGATGCTGCCGTCGCTGCCGCCGTCGCTGCGCGAACCGGAAGGCTGGCCTCGCCTCGCACAGCGCGCTCGCACCGAAGCGTACCAGGTGGTGCCAGCACGCATTCCCGCATTGCTGGACGCCGTGCCGCGTGCGTGGCGCGGTCCGTGCGGGCTCTGGCGCAGGGGCTGGCCGACCGGGCCGAAGGCCGCGCGGTGCCGGAGCCGATGAGCGTGGCGGAGGCACGCGAGCTGTGCGCCGCCGCGCCCGCCAGGCTGGCCGAATGGGTCGCTGCCGGTTGGGTTGAGGCATTGGCCGCCGACCGGACGCTGCTGGCCACAGCACCGTCGCAGGCCCCGTCGGTGGCGCCGCCGCTGCACGAGGAACAGCGTGCCGCGGTCGAGGCCATTGGCGCGGCCGCATCGTTCGCACCGTTCCTGCTGCATGGCGTGACCGGCAGCGGCAAGACCGAGGTCTACCTGCACGCGATGGCGCAGGTGCTGGCACGCGACGCGCACGCGCAGGTGCTGATGCTCGTACCTGAGATCAACCTGACGCCACAGCTCCAGTCGCGCATCGCCGCGCGCTTTCCGCACCTGCCGCTGGCGGTGCTGCACAGCGGGCTGGCCGACCAGGAGCGCAGCTTGCAATGGCTCGCCGCCCATCGCGGCGAAGCGCGCATCGTGCTCGGCACGCGCATGGCGGTGATGGCGTCCATGCCGCACCTGGCGTTGATCGTCGTGGATGAAGAGCACGACACGTCCTACAAGCAGCAGGAGGGCCTGCGCTACTCCGCGCGCGACCTGGCCGTGTGGCGCGCCAAGCGGCTCGCTATCCCGGTGGTGCTCGGCTCGGCCACGCCGTCGATGGAAACCTGGTGGCGCGCCGAGCAGGGCGCCTACCGCAAGCTGGTGCTGCGCGAACGCGCGCAAGCCGAGGCGGCGCTGCCGTCGGTGCGGCTGATCGACCTGAACCACGAACGCCAGCGCCAGCGTGCGCTGTTCGAGGGCCTGTCGGTGCCGCTGCTGGAGGCGATCGACGCACGCCTCGCACGCGGCGAACAAAGCCTGCTGTTCCTGAACCGCCGCGGCTACGCGCCGGTGCTTGCCTGCGACAGCTGCGGCTGGCTGTCGGGCTGCCCGCGCTGTTCGGCGTACCTGGTGCTGCACCGGCCCGAGCGGCGCCTGCGCTGCCACCATTGCGGGCTGGAGTCCCCGGTGCCGCACCATTGCCCCGACTGCGGCAATATGGATATCGCGCCGCTGGGCCGGGGCACGCAGCGTATCGAAGAGGCGCTGGCCGCGCGCTTTCCGCAGGCACGCATCGCGCGCATCGATGCCGACTCCACGCGCCGCAAAGGCAGCGCGCAGGCGATGTTCGACGATGTGCACGCCGGCGAGGTCGACATCCTGGTCGGTACCCAGATGGTCGCCAAGGGCCACGATTTCCAGCGGGTGACGCTGGTCGCGTCATTCACCCCGACGCCGCCATGTTCAGCCACGATTTCCGCGCGGCCGAGCATTTGTTCGCCTCGCTGATGCAGGTCTCCGGGCGGGCAGGGCGGGCCGGTTTGCCTGGTGAAGTCCTCATCCAGACCCGCTACCCGGACGCGGCGGCATTGCAGGCCCTGGTGCGGCATGACTATGATGGATTCGCCGCCGGCCAGTTGCGCGAGCGGCGCCAGGCCGGGTTGCCCCCGTTCTGCTACCAGGTCCTGCTGACCGCCGAGCATGGCCAGCTCGAACGGGCCCTGCAGTTCCTCCAGGCAGTTCGTCGCCTGGCGGATGGCAACGTCCTGGCGCCAGAGGTGCAACTGCACGACCCGGTCCCGATGTCGATGGTTCGCATCGCCGGCCGGGAGCGTGCGCAGATGCTGCTTGAGGCCGGCTCCCGGCCCGTACTGCAACGGTTTGTGAGCGAGTGGGTACGGACTTTCTCCGATGCTGGCGCGGACGCGCGCGGCGTGCGCTGGCAACTGGAGATCGACCCGCTGAGGATCTGAGTGCCGGCTTGCATGTGACTGCGGTGCAACCGCAGCAACCGGTTTTCGACATAGTGGTTGCACTAGGTTGCACCCCTGCGTTTTCGGGAGTAAGATCGCGCCAGCCCAGAGGTTGCGCAGGTCGGGCCCCTATGCCGTCTCAAGCCACACTGGGCGGCGTCGACCCGCAGCCTTGTGTCTTACGGAGAACTGCTCGCATGGCCACCACCACCCTCGGCGTCAAGCTCGATGACGCCTCGCGCGATCGCCTCAAGCGTGTCGCCCAATCGATCGACCGCACGCCGCACTGGCTGATCAAGCAGGCGATCTTCACGTATCTGGAGCAGATCGAGCGCGGCCACCTGCCGCACGAGGCCATGCCCGGCGGCGCGGCCGGTGCCGATGGCGCCGATGCCGGCGACCTGGCGCCTGCCGACGGCGCGCCCCAGCCTTTCCTGGAGTTCGCGCAGAGCATCCAGCCGCAGTCCGTATTGCGCGCTGCGATTACCTCCGCCTATCGCCGTCCGGAGACTGATTGTGTGCCGGTGCTGCTCGAGCAGGCCCGCCTGCCGCAACAGCAGGCCGAAGCCGCGATCAAGATGGCCAAGAAGCTGGCCACCGCGCTGCGCGAGCAGAAGGTCGGCACCGGCCGTGAAGGCCTGGTGCAGGGCCTGATCCAGGAATTCTCGCTGTCGTCGCAGGAAGGCGTGGCGCTGATGTGCCTGGCCGAGGCGCTGCTGCGCATTCCCGACAAGCCCACGCGCGATGCGCTGATCCGCGACAAGATCAGCGGTGCCAACTGGCAGTCGCACCTGGGCCAGAGCCCGTCGCTGTTCGTCAACGCCGCCACCTGGGGCCTGCTGCTGACCGGCAAGCTGGTGGCCACGCATACCGAGTCGGGCCTGAGCAAGGCGCTCACGCGCATCATCGGCAAGGGCGGCGAGCCGCTGATCCGCAAGGGCGTGGACATGGCCATGCGCCTGATGGGCGAGCAGTTCGTCACCGGTGAGACCATTTCCGAGGCGCTCGCCAACGCGCGCAAGTACGAGGCACAGGGCTTCCGCTACTCCTACGACATGCTCGGTGAAGCCGCGATGACTGAGGAGGACGCCCAGCGCTACCTCGCCTCCTACGAGCAGGCCATCAACGCGATCGGCCAGGCCTCGCGCGGCCGTGGCATCTATGAGGCCCGGGCATCTCGATCAAGCTGTCGGCGCTGCACCCGCGCTACAGCCGTGCCCAGCACGAGCGCGTGGTGACCGAGCTGTACGAGCGCCTGAAATCGCTGACGCTGCTGGCGCGCCAGTACGACATCGGCATCAATATCGACGCCGAAGAGGCCGACCGCCTCGAGATCTCGCTCGATCTGCTGGAGCGCCTGTGCTTCGAGCCCGAGCTGGCCGGCTGGAACGGCATCGGCTTTGTGGTGCAGGGTTACCAGAAACGCTGCCCGTTTGTGATCGACTACCTGATCGACCTGGCCCGCCGCAGCCGCCACCGCCTGATGATCCGCCTGGTCAAGGGCGCCTACTGGGACAGCGAGATCAAGCGCGCCCAGGTCGAAGGGCTGGAGGGCTATCCGGTCTATACGCGCAAGGTCTACACCGATGTGTCGTACGTGGCCTGCGCGCGCAAGCTGCTGTCGGTGCCGGACGCGATCTATCCGCAGTTCGCCACGCACAACGCGCACACGCTGTCGGCCATCTACCAGATCGCCGGCCACAGCTACTACCCGGGCCAGTACGAGTTCCAGTGCCTGCACGGCATGGGCGAGCCGCTGTACGACCAGGTGGTCGGCCCCGTCGCCGATGGCAAGTTCAACCGCCCGTGCCGCATCTACGCGCCGGTCGGCACGCACGAGACGCTGCTCGCCTACCTGGTGCGCCGCCTGCTCGAGAACGGGGCCAATACTTCGTTCGTCAACCGCATTGCCGACGACACCATTTCGCTCGATGAGCTGGTGGCCGACCCCGTCGCCGTGGTCGAAGCCATGCATCGCGACGAAGGCACGCTCGGCCTGCCGCATCCGAAGATCCCGTCGCCGCGCGGCCTCTATGGCAAGTCGCGCGCCAATTCGGCCGGCATCGACCTGGCCAACGAACACCGGCTGGCGTCGCTGTCGTCGGCGCTGCTGGCCGGCACCAGCGAACGCGTGGTGGCCGAGCCGATGCTCGGCGCCGACGTCCCGCGCGCGGCCGATGCAATGACGACGCCCGTGCTGAACCCCGCCGACCACCGCGACATGGTTGGCCAGGTCACCGAGGCCAGCCAGGCCGATGTCGATGCCGCGCTGCAGGCCGCCGCCAACGCCGCGCCGATCTGGCAGGCGACGCCGCCTGACGTGCGCGCCGCCGCGCTGGAACGCGCCGCCGACCTGATGGAAGCGCAGATGCAGTCGCTGATGGGCATCATCATGCGCGAGGCCGGCAAGACGTTCTCGAACGCGATTGCCGAAGTGCGCGAGGCAGTGGACTTCCTGCGCTACTACGCCACCGAGGTGCGCCGCAGCTTCGACAACGAGACCCACCGCCCGCTGGGCCCGGTGGTCTGCATCAGCCCGTGGAACTTCCCGCTGGCGATCTTCACCGGCCAGGTGGCTGCGGCGCTGGCCGCCGGCAATACCGTGCTGGCCAAGCCTGCCGAGCAGACGCCGTTGATTGCAGCTGCCGCCGTGCGCATCCTGCGTGAGGCCGGCGTGCCGGCCGGTGCCGTGCAACTGCTGCCAGGACGCGGCGAGACCGTCGGCGCGGCGCTGGTGGGCGACGCCCGGGTCAAGGGCGTGATGTTCACGGGCTCGACCGAAGTCGCGCGCATCCTGCAGCGCAATATCGCGGGGCGCCTCGATGCCGCCGGCCGCCCGATTCCGCTGATCGCGGAAACCGGCGGCCAGAACGCGATGATCGTCGATTCCTCGGCACTGGCCGAGCAGGTCGTGGGCGACGTGGTCAACTCCGCGTTCGATTCGGCCGGCCAGCGCTGCTCGGCGCTGCGCGTGCTGTGCCTGCAGGAAGACGTGGCCGACCGCGTGCTCGCCATGCTCAAGGGCGCCATGAACGAACTGACCATGGCCAACCCGGACCGGCTGTCTACCGACGTGGGACCGGTGATCGACGAAGAGGCGCGCGGCAACATCGTGCGCCATATCGACGCCATGCGCGCCAAGGGCCGCCGTGTCCACCAGGCCGACCCGAATGCCCCGCAGGGTGCGAGCTGCCGCCATGGCACCTTCGTGCCGCCGACGCTGATCGAGCTCGACAGCATCGACGAACTCAAGCGCGAGGTGTTCGGCCCCGTGCTGCACGTGGTGCGCTACGCGCGCGCCGCGCTGGACACCATGATCGGCCAGATCAACGGCACCCACTATGGCCTGACGATGGGCATCCACACCCGTATCGACGAGACCATCGCGCAGATCGTGCAGCACGCCGACGTCGGCAACCTGTACGTGAACCGCAATATCGTCGGCGCCGTAGTGGGCGTGCAGCCGTTCGGCGGCGAGGCGCTGTCCGGCACCGGTCCGAAGGCCGGCGGACCGCTGTACTTGCACCGTCTGCTTTCGGTGTGCCCGCAGGACGCGGTGGTGCGCAGCGTGCGCCATGCGGAAGCGTCGGGCAAAGCGCCGGCCACGCCGGAGCGTCCGGTTGCCGCGCAGGCGCTGCGCGACTGGGCGAAGGCCGAAATGCCCGATGTCGCCACCGCGTGCGATCGCTTTGCCGAAGCGTCGGCCGCCGGCATTTCGGTGACACTCCCCGGCCCGACCGGCGAGCGCAACACCTATTCGCTGCTGCCGCGGCACCAGGTCCTGTGCCTGGCGACCCGGGAACAGGACCTGGCGACCCAGCTCGCGGCCGTGCTGACCGTCGGCGGCCAGGCCGTGATGGCGGAAAACCCTGTTGCCCGCGGCTGTTTTCACGGCTGCCCAAGGGCGTACAATCGCGCGTCCGCCTCGTGGCCGACTGGACTTCGCCGGAGGTTGCGTTCGACGCAGTGATCCACCATGGCGATTCCGACCAGTTGCGCACGGTGTGCGAGCAAATCGCGGCGCGGCCGGGCCCGATTGTCGGCGTGCAAGGCCTGGCCCATGGTGAACCGAATATCGCGCTCGAGCGTTTGCTGATCGAGCGTTCGCTATCGGTCAACACGGCAGCCGCGGGCGGCAACGCGAGCCTGATGACGATCGGCTGAGCCGGCGCGGACAGAGTTTGACGTGCGTATGCGCGGCGGCGATCCTGCCGCCATACGCATCCATAGGGGAGGAGCGCCCAGCCGGCGTTCCCGAAGCGTAGAAAAAGCGCAGCAAGTAGCTGAACCAGCCACCAAGGAGAACTGATGACTTCGACATTCCACAAGACGGCACTGACCGTTGCCCTGACTTTCGCCGGCCTGACCGGTGCCACGGCGGCTTTCGCCCAGGCACAGGAGATCAAGCTGGGCTATGCCGGCCCGATGACCGGCGGCCAGGCCCAGTACGGCAAGGACATGCAGAACGGCATCGTCCTAGCCATTGACGACATGAATGCCACGAAGCCGAAGATCGGCGGCAAGGAAGTCAAGTTTGTGCTGGTCTCCGAAGACGACCAGGCCGATCCGAAGACCGGCTCGGTGGTCGCGCAGAAGCTCGTCGACAACGGCATTCAGGGCATGCTCGGCCACTTCAACTCGGGCACCACCATCCCGGCGTCGATGGTCTACAACCGCGCGGGCATTCCGCAGATCGCCATGCGACCGCGCCGGAATACACTAAGCAGGGTTTCAAGACCACCTTCGCATGATGACCTCGGACACCCAGCAGGGTTCGGTGATCGGCGCCTACGTGGTGAAGAAGCTCGGCGCGAAGAACATTGCGATCGTTGACGACCGCACCGCCTACGGCCAGGGCCTGGCCGACGATTCGAGAAGGCCGCCAAGGCCGCCGGCGGCAAGATCGTGCGCCGCGAGTTCACCAACGACAAGGCGGTGGACTTCAAGGCCGTGCTGACCAACATCAAGCGCAGCAACCCGGACATCATCTTCTACGGCGGCGCCGAGACCCAATCGGCCCCGATGGCCAAGCAGGTCAAGGAACTGGGCATGAAGGCCCCGCTGGTGTCGGGCGAAATGTCCAAGACCGACAACTTCCTGAAGCTGGCTGGCCCGGCGGCCGAAGGCACCGTGGTGTCGCTGGCCGGCCTGCCGCTGGACCAGATGCCGGGCGGCGCCGCGTACGAGAAGAAGTACGAGAAGCGTTTTGGCTCGAAGGTGCAGACATACTCGCCGTACGCCTATGACGGCGCCACCGCGATGATGACGGCCATGATCAAGGCTGGGTCAGCTGATCCGGCGCGTTATCTGCCGGTGCTGGCTGCGACCAATATGCAGGGCGTGACCACCAAGACGCTGGCGTATGATGCGCGCGGCGACCTGAAGGATGGTGGCATTACTGTCTACAAGGTGGTCGGCGGCAAGTGGACTGTGCTGGAGACGGTTGGCGGCAAGTAAGCCGGCAGGCTGGCGCTACGCCAGAAGGACGCCATTCGCAAGGATGGCGTTTTTTTTTTTTTGCTCTTCGTGGGGTGGGGAGCCTGGCTGGCGAAACAGCCGCGCCCGCCAAGCTCCCCCCGGAATCGGGCAAAGAACTTCATCCGCTCCCACCCATCCTAAAGGATCCGGCAACCCCTGCCGTTTGTTGTTCCGAATGAGGAACCGCACCTTTAGCGCATAATCCCGCATTCGCCTATTCATTCCAGAAGGAGCAGTACGTGTCCGTGCAGGAAGTCAGCTACGACCGCGCAATTGACCTGGCCGGTGTTGGCCGGTTCGATGAGGCGCTGGAAATCGCCGGCCAGTTGTCGGAGGCCCGGCCCGAAGTGGTCGATTTCATTACGTTGCGGGCAAGGTTGCACTTCGACAAGGGCGATGCGCAGTCGGCCTTTGCAGTGCTCGACGATGCACTCGCGCGGCTGGAAACGCTGAACCTTGCGCCGCCTCACCGGTGGGCGTCGCGCGGCGTGCTCGCGCATCGCTATGGCGCCATGCTGATGGGGCTCGGCCGCGATCGCGACGCGCTGCCATGGCTGCACGAGGCCGCGCAGCGCAACGGCCTGCTGTCGGGCGAGTGGCCCGCGCATTTCCATGCGGGACTGGCCTGCTACCGGCTCGGCGACCTGGCCGGTGCCGGCCGCTACTGGCACGACCTGCTGTATCGCGCGCCGGACCTTGGCGCCGAAGACATCCTGCCGCTGGTGCAGGACGCGATCATGCGCGCGGAGGCCGCCGGCCAGCCGGTCGAGCCGATGATGCGCGTTTGCCTGGGCCGCATTGCGCTGGACAACCCCGACCTGCTCGAGCTCGAACCGGAAGCCGCTGATGCGCTCGCTGGCGAGCAGGCCGGCCTGGTGCTGGCCGAGTCTCCCGATCATCCGCAGGCCCGCCGCCTGCGCGCGCCGCTGCGCTTCGGTACCGGCGACACGGAGGGTGCTCAGGATGATCTCGCCGTGTACCTGCGCCAGTGTCCCGACCCGCAGACCCAGGTACGCGCCATGGCGTGGCGACGCCAGGCAGCCCAGGCAGCGCAGCCCCGCACGCCGGGTGCCGATTCCGAGCCGTGGCTGATATTCAGCCTGACCACTGACAGCGACGATGGCGCCGGCTACTATCGTGCCGCCACGGCGCTGGGCGAGTTCATCGACGAAGTGCCGCAGGCCGAAGCCGCGCTGCGGCCCCGCCTGGTGGAGGCCTGCGAGCTTGGTGTGGCGCGCTTCGAGCAGTACTTCGCCACCGGCGAAGGCGATGCCGCCGGCCATGGCGGCAATGCCGATCCGCACGTCTATTCGCTGCTGTGCCGCCTGCTGGCGCGCAGCCTCCCGGCCGACGCGGGCAGCCTGGACACGCGTATCGCGCTGCACCGCAAGGGCATGGCGGCCAGCGAGTTCATCGATCACTGGATCGACCTCCTCGATTGCCACGCCGTGCCGGCCAGCACCAGAGGGTGGTGGAATTGGCGGGCGAGGTGCTCAACCGCTATCCGCTCGAACGCAATCCGTCCGACGTGACCTGGCTTCAGCAGACTGATCGCCGCCTGGAAGGCCATCAGCGGCGCCGAGGCGGCCGAGGCCGCCGGCGCAGCCATGGCGCATATGGATGCCCGGCTCGACGCCCTGCCCGTGGAGGCCCGCAGCGAGGCCGCGCACCCGATGGCGCATGCGCGTGCCCACTACGCGGCGCTGGTGCAGGCCCGCTTGGACGGCATGGACCAGCACGACCGCACCGACGCGCTGGCCGAGATCGACGCCCAGCAGCGCCGCGCGCTGCTCGTCGAGGATGCGTGGTTGTTCAATCGCTTCGGCCAGGTCTGGCGTGATCTTGGCGACCACGAACGCGCATTGCCGCTGTTCGAGCAAGCCATTGCCTTGACCGAAGGCGACGCGTGGGATCAGGCCGCGCCACGCGTCCAGCGTGCATTGATCCACAACGCCGCCGCGCGCCACGATGCCGCACTCGAAGACTTCGCTGCGGCGTTCGCCGTGCGTGAGGACTGGGATGCCGAAACCTGGCTGCGCGCCGTGGAGTCGGCGGTCGGGCTCGGACAGCGCGAAACGGCGCTGAGCTATTTCGACAAGGCGCGCGCCGCAGCGCCGAGCAGGGCCGCACGCGTGGCCTGCACACCAAGGTCGAAGCCGCGCTGCGAACCACCCGGCCGAAATGGAAGCTGTGGGGCGTATAAGGCGCCGGTAAACGGACAGACGTTGTCCCCGAGCGCGGGCGATGCGACCGCGAGGAACGCCATCTGAGAAGATGGCGTTTTTATTGAAAGTTAGGGGCAGAAGTTGACGCATTCCGCGCGGCTTCCGTGCGGTGTCAGACAATCGCTGACATGGGATGTCATGTGCTTCCATTACCATGTCACGCATGAATGGACTGAGCCAACTTTTCCCGTCACTTCCGCTCGCGCCCGGCGGCCTGTTCTGGGTCGGCCTGGCGCTGGTCGGCGCTGGCCTCGCGGGCGAACTGTGCCGGCGTTTGCTGCGCTGTCCCCGCATCGTTGGCTACGCGGCGGCGGGCCTGTGCGCGGGCATGCTCGGGCGCGGCATCGTCGACGACAACATGATCGCCCAGAGCCGTATCCTGATCGATATGGCGCTGGCGCTGGCCCTCTTTGAACTGGGGCATCGCCTCTCGCTGACCTGGCTGAGCGCCAACCGCTGGCTGCTTCTGACCAGCGCCTTCGAAAGCCTGCTGACCTGGGGCCTGGTGGCCGCCGTGCTCCAGTGGATCGGCGCGTCGCCGGGCATTGCCATCCTGGCCGGCGGTATCGCGGTCAGCACTTCGCCCACCATCGTGCTGCAGCTCAAGAACGAGCTGCGCGCCGAAGGCCAGGTGACCGAGCGGCTGATGGCCATGGCTGCACTCAACAGTATCTACGCGGCCGTGATCGTGCAGGTGGCCACGGGCTGGCTGCATTCGGAATACGGCAACCTAGGTGCAGCGCTGCTGCACCCGCTCTACCTGCTGATCGGCTCGTGCCTGCTGGCTTGGGTGGTCGGCAAGGTCGGGCATGCGCTCTATGGCCGGATGTCGGCCGACGACCACTACAGCTTCCTCGTGCTCGTGGGCCTGGTGTTGTTCACGCTGGCGCTGACCCGGGTACTAAAATTGTCGATGCCGCTCACGCTGATGCTGGCCGGCGTGGTATTCAAGCACCAGGACAGCCAGCCGCATGTATGGCCAACGCACTTTGGCAGCGCGGGCAGCTTGCTGATCATCGTGATGGTGGTGTCGCTAGGATTGCCGCTCACGGCGCAAGACTGGGTCGTCGGTGGCGTCTATGCCGTGGTGCTGGTGCTGCTGCGCCATGCGGCGAAGCTCGCCGGCGTGGTGTCGCTGGGATCGTTTTCGGGGCTGAGCATGCGCCAGTGCATGGCACTGGGCCTGGCGCTGGCACCGATGTCGGGCCTGGCGTACCTGTTGATGAATGATGTCGCGCGCCTGTACCCGGGCACGGGACAACCGCTGGCCGCCATCATCCTGTGCGCGCTGGCCATCGAGCAACTGCTGGGCCCCGTGATTGCGGCCTGGGCGCTGCGCTTCGCCGGCGAAGTCCGTGCCGAGCAGCGTGGCAATGGAGGAGGGCGCTGATGTCGCTCGAACCGTTCAAGCATTCCGAAGCACTGACCTTCGGCGTGGAGCTGGAGCTGCAGCTCGTCAACCGGCATGACTACGACCTGGCGCCGTTCGCGCCGACCTGCTGCGCGCGCTCAAGGCGCCCAGCATGCCGGCGATATCAAGCCGGAGATCAGCCCGTCGATGATCGAGATCAGCACGGGCATCTGTCACACCTATGACCAGGCTGTGGAAGAGCTGACCACCATGCGCGACCTGATGCAGGCAGCCTCGCGCTCGCTCAACATTGGCATCAGCGGTGGCGGCACGCACCCGTTCCAGCAGTGGGCTGACCGCATCATTTCCAATTCCCCGCGGTACCAGTACATCTCGGAGCTGTATGGCTACCTTGCCAAGCAGTTCACGGTATTCGGCCAGCACGTCCATATCGGGTGCCCGACCGCGGATGAATCGATGTTCCTGCTGCATGCCATCGGCCGCTACGTGCCGCACTTTGTCGCGCTGGCGGCGTCTTCGCCCTATGTGCAGGGCGTCGATACCGGCTTTGCGTCGGCGCGTCTCAATTCGGTCGCGGCGTTCCCGATGAGCGGGCGCGCGCCGTTTCTTCTCACGTGGAATGCCTTCACCGCGTACTTCGAGAAAATGCGCAATACGGGCGTGATCGAGAGCATGAAGGATTTCTACTGGGATATCCGCCCCAAGCCCGAATTCGGCACGATCGAAGTGCGCGTGATGGACACGCCGCTGACCGTGGGCCGTGCCTGCGACATTGCAGCGTACATCCAGGCGCTCGCGCGCTACCTGCTGCTGTCGCGGCCGTTCATGCCGCAGGAAGACGATTACCTGGTCTACACGTTCAACCGTTTCCAGGCCTGCCGCTTCGGGCTGGAAGGCGAATACGTGCACCCCAACGAACTGACGCGCCAGCCCATCGCACAGCACATCCTGTCGATCTGCGACGCGCTGGTGCCGCATGCCGAGGCATTGGGATCGCTGCAGGCGCTGGCCAATATCCGTGCGCTGGCCGAACGCCGCGACGGTGACGCGGAGTGGCTGCGCCAGGTCGACGCCGACGCGCGCAGCCAGCGCGAAACCGTGCGCAAGGCCTGCGAGCGCTGGGCGGCGTGACTCAGTCTGCGGCGCTTACTTGACTGTGTAGCCGCGCCTGCATGCACGCTCCCCAGGCCTGGTAGTAGCTGGACATCGCCTGGCCGGTATTGGCTGCGGCCTGCTGGTTGGTAGCTGCAGCCTGCCGGCGCGATTGCCGGTGGGCCACGCCGCCCGCGACCGTGCCAACCGCCGCACCCTTGCCGGCATCGCCCGCGATCGCTCCCACTGCCGCGCCCGCCGC
>LRMT01000055.1 GCA_001725945.1 Cupriavidus sp. UYMMa02A
TTATCGCGGCGACCGCCTGCCTCCTCCCGCCCTCTCCCGCAGGCGGGAGAGGGGAGCAAACCCCTCAGCGCGCAATCATCAGCGCCAGCTGCTGCAAGCCATCCCACGGCTCCGCCGGCAGCGGGCCACTGCCCGGTGGCGGCAGGTCGGATAGACCCTTCACCTGCCGGTCCAGCCGCGCGGCCATGGCCAGCGCCGTATCGAGCCGTGCCTGCGTGAGCCGCTGCGCGGCCTGCGGCACCAGCCGCTCGCGCGGCCCCCAGACCCGCAGTTCGCGCATCAGCACGGCGGCGGGCTTGCCGGCGGCAATGCCTTGCCGGACCTTGGATAATACGCGATTTCTCGGTCAGCGCCCACAGCACCAGCACCGTGGCCTCGCCCTCGCCGCGCAGCCCTTCGAGCATGCGCACCAGGCGGCGGCACGTCGCCGCCGAGCATGGACTCGGACAGCTTGAAGACGTCGTAGCGGGCCACATTGAGCACCGCATCGTGCACCTGGTCGAAGGTCAGTTCGCCCGGCGGATACAGCAGGCCGAGCTTCTGGATTTCCTGGTGAGCCGCCAGCAGGTTGCCTTCGACCTTGTCGGCGATGAACTGCAGCGCGCGCCGGCCGGGTTCGCCGCCTTCGACGCGCTGCTGTTGCAGCGCCAGGCGCTCGCGACCCAGGCCGGCAGCCGGGTGCGGTCGACAGAGTCGACCTTGATCGATACGCCCGCCGACTCAAGCGCCTGGAACCACGCCGATTTCGACGTCGCGAAATCAAGCCGCGGCAGCGTGACGAGCATCACCACGTCAGGCGACGGATGGGCCGCCACGGCGCGCAGCGCCTCGCCGCCGTCCTTGCCGGGCTTGCCCGACGGAATGCGCAGTTCGACGATCTTGCGGTCGCCAAACAGCGACATCGACTGCTGCGCCTCGACAAGCTGACCCCAGTGGAAATTGCGCTCGGCGACCAGCACGTCGCGCTCGGAGAAGCCGGCCTCGCGCGCGGTCTGGCGCAGGCGGTCGACCGCTTCGAGCACCAGCAGGTGTTCGTCGCCATGGACCACGTACAGCGGCGCGAGGCCCTTGGCCTTGGTCTGCCGCAGGTGGGCGTCGAGTCCGTCTAGCTTGAGCTGCATGCCGATGGGGGGTGGGCCGAGGCCGCGCTCAGATGACCTTGACCGCGGCCAGGCGGCGCATCAGCTGCTGCACGATGTCGCGCTGCATGTCGCGGTAGAGCTGCTGCTCTTCGTAGTCCTTGGCCAGCGTGTTGGCTTCGTTGTACGTCAGGTCGCGCGTGAGGATGAGCTGCGACGGCGGGATCAGCTCCTTGCCGGCGGCATCGCGCAGGCGGAAGCTGAAGCGCTGCGTCAGGCGGTATTCGCGCACCACGCCTTCGGTCGTGATCGACAGGATGGTCTTGGTGCGCGTGTCCTGCAGGACGTCCAGCAGTGCGTCGGCCTCTTTCTGGTCGCTCACGACCGTAGTGTCCGAGCCGCCGCGAATCGCGCGGCGCAGATCCGCGCCCATCAGCGTATTGGGCGGAATGCCGATGTAGAGCCGCTTGAACGCAAAGTCGGCGTTGCCGCGCATGTGGAAGCCGCACCCCGCCAGCAGGCCCGTGGCCAGCATCGCGGCGAGCAGCTTGCGGCGGCCCTTGTCCAGTCGATCCATTCTCGGCGATTCCTTCATCCGCTTGTCGGTTTCCGATGCCTGCGCTTACAGCACGACGTTGACCAGGCGGCCGGGCACCACCACGATCTTCTTCGGCTTGGCGCCTTCGGCGAACTTGGCGACGATGTCGCTGCCCGCGGCCGTGGCTTCGATGGCGGCGCGGTCGGCGTCAGCCGGCACGGTAATGCTGCCGCGCACCTTGCCGTTGACCTGCAGCACGAGTTCGATCTCGCTGCGCACCAGCGCGCCTTCGTCCACTTGCGGCCACGGGGCGTCGAGCAGGTCGCCGAATTCGGCGGTGTAGCCCAGCGCATCCCACAGGCCCTGGGTGATGTGCGGCACCACCGGGTATAGCACGCGCAGCAGGATGCCCAGGCATTCGCGGCGAGCGGCCGGCGAGGCGCCCTTGGCGTCGTCAAGCGCGTTCAGCATCTTCATCGTGGCGGACACCACGGTGTTGTACTGGATGCGCTGGTAATCGTAGTTGGCCTGCTTGAGCACGCCATGGATTTCGCGGCGCAGGTCCGCGTCATCGGCAGTCGGCGCAGCACCGGCGCCATCGCGCACGGCGGCGGCGTTGGCAAAGCCATAGTTCCACACGCGGCGCAGGAAGCGCGACGCGCCTTCCACGCCCGAACCGCTCCACTCGAGCTGCTGCTCCGGCGGCGCGGCGAACATCACAAAGAGGCGCGCGGTGTCGGCGCCGTACTGGTCGATCAGCGCCTGCGGGTCGATGCCGTTGTTCTTTGACTTCGACATCTTCTCGACGCCGCCGATCACCACCGGCTGGCCGTCGGCGATCAGCGTGGCGCCGACCGGCCGGCCGCGCTCGTCGGTCTTCAGGTCGACCTCGGCCGGGTTGTACCAGTGCTTCTTGCCCGAAGCGTCTTCACGGTAGTAGGTCTCGTTGAGCACCATGCCCTGCGTGAGCAGGTTGGTGAACGGCTCGTCGAACTTGACCAGCCCCAGGTCGCGCATGACCTTGGTCCAGAAACGTGCGTACAACAGGTGCAGGATCGCGTGCTCGATGCCGCCGATGTACTGGTCCATCGGCATCCAGTAGTCGTTGCGCGCATCGACCATGGTGGCCGCGTCCGGGCAGGTATAGCGCATGTAGTACCAGCACGAATCGATGAAGGTATCCATCGTGTCGGTCTCGCGGCGCGCCGGCTTGCCGCAGGACGGGCAGGTGCACTGCAGGAAGCGCGCATCCTTGGCCAGCGGATTGCCGGTGCCGTCCGGCACCAGGTCTTCGGGCAGCACCACCGGCAGGTCCCGTTCGGGCACCGGCACCACGCCGCAGCTTTCGCAGTGGATCAGCGGGATCGGCGTGCCCCAGTAGCGCTGGCGCGAAATGCCCCAGTCACGCAGCGCCAGGTGATCTTCTTCTCGCCCAGGCCCATCGCGCCGAGATCGGCGCGATCGCCTCGACCGCGGCCTGGTAGCCAAGGCCGTTGTACTTGCCGCTCTCGATGCAGACGCCGTTCTCCTTGTCGCCGTACCACTCCTGCCAGGCTTCGGTCGAATACGGCTGGCCCTTGACGTCGATGACCTGCCTGATCGGCAGCTTGTACTTGTTGGCGAACGCGAAGTCGCGCTCGTCGTGTGCGGGCACGCCCATCACGGCGCCGTCGCCGTAGCTCATCAGCACGTAGTTGCCGACCCACACGTCGACCTTTTCACCGGTCAGCGGGTGGACGACCTGCAGGCCCGTCGGCATGCCCTTCTTCTCCATGGTCGCCATATCGGCTTCCATGACCGAGCCGTGCTTGCATTCGTCGATGAAGGCAGCCAGTTCGGGATTGTTCGCGGCGGCGTGCGTGGCCAGCGGGTGCTCGGCGGCCACCGCGCAGAAGGTCACGCCCATGATGGTGTCGGCGCGCGTGGTGAACACATAGAGCTTGCCGTCATTGATCAGCTGGCCGTCGTCACCCTGGATATCATGCTTGAACGCGAAGCGCACGCCCACGCTCTTGCCGATCCAGTTCTGCTGCATGATCTTGACGCGCTCGGGCCAGCCGAGCTTGTCCAGGTCGCCCAGCAGTTCCTCTGCGTATTCGGTGATACGCAGGTAGTACATCGGAATCTCGCGCTTTTCCACAATGGCGCCAGAGCGCCAGCCGCGGCCGTCGATGACCTGCTCGTTGGCCAGCACGGTCTGGTCGACGGGATCCCAGTTGACGGTGCCGGTCTTGCGGTAGGCGATGCCCTTTTCCAGCATCTTCAGGAACAGCCACTGGTTCCAGCGGTAGTAGTCCGGGCTGCAGGTGGCGACTTCGCGCGACCAGTCGATCGCCAGGCCCATCGACTGCATCTGCTTCTTCATGTAAGCGATGTTGTCGTAGGTCCACGCGCCGGCGCCACGCCGTTGTTGAGCGCGGCGTTTTCCGCCGGCATGCCGAAGGCGTCCCAGCCCATCGGCATCAGCACGTTGTTGCCGTTCATGCGCAGATAGCGCGCCATCACGTCGTTGATGGTGTAGTTGCGCACGTGTCCCATATGCAGCTTGCCCGACGGGTACGGCAGCATCGAGCAGGCGTAGAACTTGGGCTTTTCCTTGCCGTCGGGGCCGGTGGCATGCTCGGGCACGCGATAGGCGTCGATCGCCTGCCAGTGCTGCTGGGCGGCTTGTTCAACGGCGGAAGGAAGGTATTTGTCTTGCATGGTCGGGACAACGTTCAGGACAACGGTCTGCGCGGCGTCTGGCATGCCCGCATCCGGGGGACAGGAAGGCAGACGGCGGGCAACCGCTGGCGCGGCGTCCGCCTGTCGTGCAATGCGAAAGAAGCTGATTATAACCGTGCGGCAAGGCCGTCACGGCCTTGCCAGCCGGGGGAGCGCCTTACTTCAGGCCCAGCACATCCTGCATGTCGAACAGGCCGTTCGGCTTGTCGGCCAGGAAACGGGCCGCGCGCACGGCGCCGTCAGCATACGACTGGCGGCTTGACGACTTGTGGCTGATCTCGATGCGCTCGCCGATGCCGGCGAACATCACGGTGTGATCGCCAACGATATCGCCGCCGCGCACGGTCGCAAAGCCGATGGAATTCGGGTCGCGCTCGCCGGTGTGGCCTTCGCGCGCATAGACCGCGCAAGTCTTCAGGTCACGGCCCAGAGCCTCCGCCACCACTTCGCCCATCTTCAGCGCGGTACCCGACGGGGCGTCGACCTTGAAGCGATGGTGCGCTTCGATGACCTCGATGTCATAGCCCGTCGAAAGGAGCTTTGCCGCCACTTCCAGCAGCTTGAAGGTCGCGTTGACACCCACGCTCATGTTCGCGGCGAACACGATGCCGATGGACTTTGCGGCCTCGGCCAGCGCGGCCTTGCCGGCGTCGTCGAAGCCGGTCGTGCCGATCACCATCTTCACGCCCAGGCGCTTGGCGGCGGCCAGGTGAGCGAGCGTGCCTTCGGGCCGGGTGAAGTCGATCAGGCAGTCCGCGCCGGCCAGGCCGGCTTCCAGGTCAGCCGTGATCG
This sequence comes from Cupriavidus sp. UYMMa02A, assembly GCA_001725945.1. Classification (GTDB taxonomy): domain Bacteria; phylum Pseudomonadota; class Gammaproteobacteria; order Burkholderiales; family Burkholderiaceae; genus Cupriavidus. The sequence continues at coordinate 5,134 of LRMT01000055.1, forward strand.
CCACGCCGGTCTGGCGGCCCAGCAGCAGGCCGGCATCCTGGCCCAGCGCAGGCGAGCCCGGCACGTCGAGTGCGCCGGACAGCTCGACCCCGTCGGTCGCTAGAACGTGTTCGATCAGCATGCGGCCCATGCGGCCGGATGCGCCAGCAATGGCGATGTTCATGGTGTTTTACCTGGCGATATCGGAAAACGGCCGGTCGCAGAGCGCCGGCCGGAAATCGGGGTGGCGGCCATTCCTGGCCACAGCGGCACGCCCGCGGCGTGCTTCAGTTCGACTGTGCAGAGGATTCAGGCTGAGCCCCGGCGGCCGGCGTCGCAGCCGAAGCTGCGGGAGCCGCATCCTGCGGCGCGGCGGGTACTTCCGGCGCGTCCTGGGGCGCCGCGGGTGCCGTTGCCGGCGCAGCTGCCGCGGCCTGGCTGCTCGAAGTGCCGCTAAAGCCCGGTTTCTGGTCTTTCAGCGCCTTCTTCATGCCGTCGATCTCGGCAATCAGCTCATATTCGGACGGCAGCTCGTCGCCACCAAACTTCGTCAGCTTGTCGCCGTCGAAGTAAACCGTGAAGCGTCGCTGTTGCACGACCGGGGTGTTGCCGCGACGGAAAGAAAACACATAGTCCCAGCGGTCGGCATGGAAGACGTCAGTCAGCAGCGGCGTGCCGAGCAGGAATTTGACCTGGTCGCGGGTCATGCCCTCGTGCAGTTGCGAAGCCGCCTCACGCGAGACAAAGTTGCCCTGCACGATATTGATCCGGTACGGCGTGATGACGTTGGCGACCTTGCGCGAGGTAGCGTCGTAGGTCGAGCAGGCACCGGCCAGAAGCGCCACGGCCAGCATGGAAAACACCAGCGTCGGACGCATGGCAGACGAACGGAATGAACGCATGTATCTCGCTTCCAGAGGGAAAGGAAAGTGCCGACAGGGACATTTCCGCCGCACGGCGGTTGCCTGGGCTGCCACGGCATCCGGCGGGCTGAGTCGCCTTCGCTGGCCTTGGCACCGGGCGACTTTTGTCGCCAAAACCCTTATGATTCAACTATCCAGACATTGTACTCTAGGGAGTCACGCCCATGCCGAGTCCGGCAGAGCTCAAGAATATCGGCCTGAAGGCGACCGTGCCCAGGCTGAAAATTCTTGAGATTTTTCAGACCAGTGAACAGCGCCACCTGAGCGCTGAAGACGTCTACCGAATCCTGCTCAACGAGCATATGGATATCGGTCTGGCGACCGTTTACCGCGTGCTGACCCAATTCGAGCAGGCCGGCCTGCTCTCGCGCAACAACTTCGAATCCGGCAAGGCCATCTTCGAACTCAACGAAGGCAAGCACCACGACCACCTGGTGTGCCTCGACTGCGGCCGTGTAGAAGAGTTCTTTGATGGCGAAATCGAGCAACGCCAGCAAAGCATTGCGCGCGAGCGCGGCTTTGCGCTGCAGGAACATGCATTGTCGCTGTACGGCAACTGCACCAAGACTGATTGTCCCCACAGACCAAAACGATAAGCCGGCTGCCGCCCATGCGCGGCGGTACGGATACAAGAAAAAACCGGCGCCTCGGCGCCGGTTTTTCTTGGTTCGCGTGCGACGCCCGCTCAGGGCGTCTCGATGTCCTGCTCGGCCACCATGCGCAGCGTCCTGGCCGCGGGCATGCCGACAAACTCGCCAACCACCTGTCGGAACAGGCCGCGCGCCCACACCAGCATCGGGTGCGTATTGCGGCTGCGGTGCCAGAACATATTCAGGCCAACCGTGGTGTTGAGCTCCGCCGGCAGCGGGAAAGCCTTGAGGCCATAGGTCTCGCAGGCCATGTCCTTGGTCAGCGCATTGACCGTAAAGATCATGTCGGTCTGCGCGGCCAGTTCGGCCTGCGCGCGCCATGAGTGCACGGTCAGCGTGGCATTGCGCTTCAGTCCACGCTGCTGCAACGCGTAGTCGAGCGGGATCAGCGATGGCGCCGGCCGGCCCGCGCCGCCCGAATGCGCCATGAAGATATGGCCGCAGTCGAGATACTGCTCCAGCGTGCACTGGCCCTTGAGAACCGGATGGTTCTTGCGTGCGCACACCCACAGGCTCAGCGACGTGACCATTTCCTCGACGATTTCCGGATGCCGCGTCGGGAACGGCGAAAAAGCGAGATCGAGCTCGTTCGCGCGCATCGACGCCACATCGGCCTCCCACGAATGGGATTCGACCAGCTTGATATGCAGTTCCGGCGCCAGTTGCTTGATACGCAGTACGAAACGGTTGAACACCGTGTCGCCCAGTTCCGCGGCAAAGCCGATGCTCAGCGTACCCGTGGCGATCGCGGGATCGAAATTGTCGGCATCGCCTTCATTGATGGACGACCACAGGTCCAGCATGTCGCGGATCTTGGGGCCCAGCTCGAGCGCGCGCGGCGTCGGCGTGAGCCCGTGCGGCACACGGATGAAAAGTGGATCGTCAAAAATCTCGCGCAGCCGGCCCAGCGAATGCGACACGGCCGGGGCCGTCATGTGCATTTTCTCAGCGACATAAGTCGCGTTCCGCTTGCTCAGCAGTTCGGTGAAAATCACAAGAAGCTTGGTGTCAACGTTCACCATGATCAGGCCCTGTTCCGATTTGTTTTCATCATAGATGGCCCCGCAACTTGCACTGGCTGCACATCAGATATGAATGGCAGTGTAAGTGGAAAAACGGCATCGGAAAGCAGATTCAGCATTTCTCTCTCAGCAATGGTCGCCATTTTTTTTGACCGTATTAGGAAATTGAGCGCGATTTCATGAAAATGCGGCCTATCGGTTGGGCCAGCAATCACATATAGGTTGGCGCATGATAGGGCTTCTCCCGATCCGGATATTGCGCCCGTACCGTCACATATTCAACGGGTCGGAGTTGCAAGAATCTGCCAGCGCCCAACGAAGCCCCATGAAAAACGCGCCCGAAGGCGCGTTTTTTACGACAGGCAAGCCAGATTACTTGGCCACCACGCGTGCCATTTCCAGGCACTTGTTCGAGTAGCCCCACTCGTTGTCGTACCAGCTCACGACCTTGATGAAGGTGCCGTCCAGCGCGATGCCGGCTTCAGCGTCGAAGATCGAAGTGCGGGCATCGCCGCGGAAGTCCGTGGCAACGACCTTATCTTCGGTGTAGCCCAGCACGCCCTTCAGCGCGCCCTGGCTCTGGGCCTTCATCTCGGCGCAGATCTCTTCGTACGAAGCGGACTTTTCCAGCTCGACGGTCAGGTCGACCACGGACACGTCCGAGGTCGGCACGCGGAACGACATGCCGGTCAGCTTCTTGTTGAGCTGCGGAATCACCACGCGACGGCCTTGGCAGCGCCGGTCGACGACGGGATGATTGTTTCCAGGATGCCGCGCCGCCGCGCCAGTCCTTGTTGGACGGGCCGTCAACGGTCTTCTGCGTGGCGGTGGCAGCGTGGACGGTGGTCATCAGGCCGCGCTTGATGCCCCACTTGTCGTTCAGCACCTTGGCCACCGGGGCCAGGCAGTTCGTGGTGCACGAGGCGTTCGAGATGATCGCTTCGCCCTTGTACGTTTCGTGGTTCACGCCGTACACGAACATCGGGGTGTCGTCCTTCGACGGTGCCGACATGATCACCTTCTTGCGCCCGCGTCGATGTGCTTCTGCGCGCCTTCCTTGGTCAGGAAGATGCCGGTCGACTCGATCACCACGTCGGCGCCGACTTCGCCCCACTTCAGCTCGGACGGATCCTTGACGGCGGTCAGGCGGATCTTCTTGCCGTTGACGACCAGCGTGTTACCGTCGACCGACACTTCACCGTCGAAGCGGCCGTGCACCGAGTCGTACTTCAGCATGTACGCCAGGTAGTCCGGCTCGAGCAGGTCGTTGATGGCAACGACTTCGATGTCCTTGAAGTTGGCGGCGGCGGCACGGAACACCATGCGCCCGATGCGGCCGAAGCCGTTGATGCCGATCTTGATGGTCATGTTTATCTCCTGAGATACCTGATGCTAGAAAACTGGGGCGCCGGGTTGTCCGCCGCGAATCTTATTGCAGCGTGTCCTTGACGGTCCGGACGACGTTCTCGACGGTGAAGCCGAAGTGCTTGAACAGCACACCTGCCGGAGCCGATTCGCCGAAGGTATCAATGCCCACAACAGCCTGGACCTGATATTTCCACCAGAAATCCGTCACACCGGCTTCCACCGCCACGCGCGGCACGCCAGCCGGCAGCACGCTGGCCTTGTAGGCGCTGTCCTGCTTGTCGAACACCGTCGTGGCCGGGACCGACACCACGCGCACATGCACGCCCTCGCCAGCCAGCTGGTCGGCAGCGCCGACAGCCAGGCCCACTTCGGAACCGGTGGCCAGGATCACGGCGTCGGGACGGCCGGTCTTCGCATTCGTGCCATCGCGCAATACATAGCCGCCGCGCGCAATATTGGCGCGGGTGACGTCGTCACGGCGCTGGAACGGCAGGTTCTGGCGGCTGAAGATCAGGCAGCTCGGGCCGTTCTCGCGGCGGATCGCCTGGGCCAGGCCACCGCGGTCTCGGTGGTGTCGGCGGTACGCCAGACGTCCATGTTCGGGATCAGGCGCAGGCTGGCGACGTGCTCGATCGACTGGTGCGTCGGGCCGTCTTCGCCCAGGCCGATCGAGTCATGGGTGAACACGAACAGCGAGCGGATCTTCATCAGCGCCGCCATGCGCAGCGCGTTGCGGCTGTAGTCCGAGAACGTCAGGAACGTGGCGCCGTAGGGGATGTAGCCGCCATGCAGCGTGATGCCGTTCAGGATGGCGCTCATGCCGAACTCGCGCACGCCGTAGTTGATGTGGTTGCCCCAGGCATCCACGCGCACCGCCTGGCTGCCCGACCAGTTGGTCAGGTTCGAGCCGGTCAGGTCGGCCGAGCCGCCGAGGAATTCGGGCAGCACCGGGCCGAACGCTTCGATGGTGTTCTGGCTGGCCTTGCGGGTGGCGATGGTCTCGGCCTTTTCCTCGCACTTGGCGATGAAGGCGTCGACGGCAGCGTCGAACGAACCGGGCAGCTCGCCCTTCATGCGGCGGCGGAATTCGCCGGCCTCATACGGGTGGCGCTCGGCGTAGGCGTCGAACAGCGCGGTCCAGGCACGCTCCAGCGCCTGGCCGTTGGCCTTGGCGTCCCAGGCGTCGTAGACGTCGGCCGGCACTTCGAACGGGGCGTGGGCCCAGCCCAGCGCCTCGCGCGTGGCCAGCACTTCGGCGCCGCCCAGCGGGGCGCCATGCACGTCGTGGCCGCCTTCCTTGTTGGGCGCGCCCTTGCCGATCTTGGTGCGGCAGCAGATCAGGGTCGGCTTGTCGCTGGCCTTGGCCTGCGAAATGGCGAGGTCGACGGCGGTCACGTCATGGCCATCGATGCCGCGGATCACGTTCCAGCCGTAGGCTTCGAAGCGCTTCGGGGTGTCGTCGTTGAACCAGTGCACCACGTCGCCATCGATCGAGATGCCGTTGTCGTCCCACAGCGCAATCAGCTTGTTCAGCTTGAGCGTGCCGGCCAGCGAACAGGCCTCGTGGCTGATGCCTTCCATCAGGCAGCCGTCGCCCAGGAAGACATAGGTGTGGTGGTTGACGATGTCGTAGCCCGGGCGGTTGAATTCCTCGCCCAGCAGGCGTTCGGCCAGCGCCATGCCGACGGCATTGGTAATGCCCTGGCCGAGCGGGCCAGTGGTGGTTTCCACGCCGGGAGTGATGCCGTACTCGGGATGGCCGGCGGTCTTGCTGTGCAGCTGACGGAAGTTCTTCAGCTCTTCGATCGGCAGGTCATAGCCGGTCAGGTGCAGCAGCGCGTAGATCAGCATCGAGCCGTGGCCGTTCGACAGCACGAAGCGGTCGCGGTCGGCCCAGTGCGGGTTGACCGGGTTGTGCTTCAGGTGCCGGCCCCACAGTGCCACCGCGATATCGGCCATGCCCATCGGCGCGCCAGGGTGGCCGGAATTGGCTTGCTGGACGGCGTCCATGGCAAGCACGCGAATGGCATCGGCCATCAGCTTGGCAGGCTGGGAAGCGAAGGGACTTGTGGCGGGATGAGCAAGGGCGGACATGCGGGCGTAATGGCGCTGGGCCAGGCGGCAGGAAAACCGCGATTTTAGCAGATGCCGGGAGCAAAACCGGCCGTAGCGGCAAGGGCGACCGGGGCGAACACGGGTCGGTAATCGCACAGGCTGTTGCACGGAATTCGCTGCATATTGCCGTTGCCGCACATTCTGGCCATGGGCACGAATTTCGACAGCGCCGCCCCGCACGCGTAAGATGCACACTCGCACCGCGCTCCGGCTGGCAGCTCCCCGGCCAGCCCAATTTGCAGCGCGAGGTTTCCCCGACAGGAGACGATCATGACGAGACCGGCCAATACCCCGAGGCTCACCCCCTACCTGACCGTCAGCAACGCGCGCTCCACGCTGGACTTTTACCAGCGCGCTTTCGGTTTCGCGGCCGGCAATGTGGTCGACGAGAACGGTGTACCGACCCACGCCGAAATGTCCTACGAGGGCGAACTCATCGTGATGTTCGCGCCCGAGGGCGCCTGGGGCAGCACGGCGCGCACGCCGCGCTCGCTCGGCGTGGAGTGTCCGCAGACATTTTATGTCTATTGCGACGACGTCGACGCCATGCACGCGCAGGCCGTGGCGGCCGGCGCCGTCAGCCTGATGGAGCCGGCCGACCAGTTCTGGGGCGACCGCTACTGCATGGTCGAGGACCCCGACGGCTACCGCTGGGGCTTCGGCAAACCCGTGGCCGGCGGCCAGGAAGGCACGACAAGCTGATGCCACCGAGATTCTTTGTCGGCAACTGCGAGACGGCGCTTGCCGCCGGTACTGATTTCGAACTACCGCAGGCCGTAGTCCGCCACGTGCACGTGCTGAGACTGGCGCCTGGCGACGCAGTCATCTTGTTCGATGGCCGCGGCGGCAGCCATGCCGCCACACTGCTGGAACTGGACAAGCGTCATGCGCTGGCGCGGGTGGGCGATCACGATGCAACGGAGACCGAACTGCCGTTTCGCATCACGCTCGCGCAAGGGCTGGCCGGCGGCGACAAGATGGACTGGCTGGTCGAGAAAGCGGTCGAGCTGGGCGTCGCGGCAATCCAGCCGCTGCAGACCGTCCGTTCGGTCGTGCGGCTGAGCGGCGAGCGCGCGCAGAAGCGGCAAGCCCACTGGCAGGCGCTCGCCGAAGCCGCTTGCGAGCAATGCGGACGCAATCGCTTGCCGGCCGTCGCGCCGGTCGCTAACTTGGATAAGTGGCTGCCCGCTGCAGGCACAGGCAACCGGCTGCTGGTGTCGCCAAGGGCGGTGCATTCGCTTCCGGCCTACGCGGCGGCAAACACAGATGCACTGCGGGCTGGTGGCGCCACGTTGCTGATCGGTCCCGAGGGCGGCCTGGCACCCGAAGAAGAAGACGCGGCGCTGCACGCCGCGCTTCACCGCCGTGTCACTGGGCCCGCGCATCCTGCGCACCGAAACTGCCGGGCTCGCCTGCCTGGCAACACTGAACGCCATGCTGGGCGGATTCTGATGGCGGTGCACGCCATCCTTCATGACAAAGGAGTCGACCATGGGACTACTCGATAGCGTGCTGGGCGGGGTGCTCGGGCAACTCGGCGGCACGCGCCAGGAGGAAGGCGAAGCAGCAGGCGGGATCAGTCCGAAGCTGATGATGGCACTGGGCCTGCTTGCGATGATGGCAATGCGCCATAAGAGCGGCGGCGCTTCAGGGGATGCGGCGCCGGCCACCACGGACGACGGGCTTGGCGGGCTGGGCAGCCTCGGTGGCCTGTTGGGCGGGCTGTCTGGCGGTTCGGGTGCTGACGCCAGCGGTGGCCTTGACCTCGGTTCGCTGCTTGGCGGCCTGCTGGGCGGCCAGGGTGGCGCACCAGCCAACGGCCAGGCACTCGGTGCGGCAGCCGGTGGCATCGGCGCGCTGCGCGATGTGCTCGCCCATGCAGGACTTGGCGAACAGGTCGATTCCTGGATCGGCGCCGGCGCCAACCAGCCGGTCACGCCCTCGGCGCTGAGCAATGCGCTTGGCGACACGGGCGCGCTGGACTCGCTGGCCAGCTCCACGGGGATGTCGCAGGAAGACGTGGCCGCCCAGTTGAGCGAAGGCCTGCCCGAACTGATTGACCGCCTGACCCCGCACGGCCACCTGCCCTCGCAGTCCTGAACGGTCCGCCACCGCACTCGCAAAAGCCGGCCGCAATAAGATCAAGCCCGCGACGTCGGCGACAGTCGCGGGCTTTGTCTATTCTTGCCGGGCTGGCAGGCCCGTGAGGCGATCGGCAATCAGGCGAATGAATAGAAGACGCGGAACTGGACCTTGCGCTCGCCCCAGAACTCGGCCGCGTCGCGGAACACGTCCAGCAGCACCTCGCGCGCTTCCTTGTCGAATTTCTGTGCGATCGGCAGGCCTTCCAGCACGATCACGAAACCAGGCTGCTGGCCCGCCCTGTGGATCATGTCGGTCAGGCAGTCGGCCAGCGCGTCGAAGTTCTTGCCGAAATGCTTGGGGAACGTGAACGAGGTGGCGATCGTTTCCAGGATCTCCGCCTTGCTCGCGCAATGCGCGCAATTCGCGTACAGGAAATGCTGACCAAGGTCGGCCGCCGCCTGGGCGAGATCAGGCACGCGGAACGCGCGGATCGACTGAACGATATTCGGGCGCACCGACTTGAACAGGTTCATGGCTCCCTCGGCCCCGTCGGCCCAGCTCGCGACGGCCGGCACGGTGACCGGGGCGGCGGGCGGAAGTTTGTGCGTGAGCTCTTGGCGCGGCATCATCAGCACGTTGTCATAAAGGTTCTGGGCCTGATGCTGTGCCCGCTGCCAGCCATCTCCGGCGCCGCGCTCCTCGCGGGCGGCAAGGGCGTCGCCCAATCCGAAAATGTCAGTCATCATTTGCTTATCCGTTTGAAGCTGTTGTAGTGGTCTTCTGTGTAATAGCAGTCGTTTGCAGCACGCTGGTCACCGCCGCAGATAATGCGCTTTGCTCCCCGGTTCCGGCTGTTCTGGCTCTTGACCGTATATTCACGGTAATAGCCGCGTTGTTGTTGAGGAAGAATGCGTTCGTAGTTGCCGAACCGCGTGCCATCCTTCTCATAGGGAAATGGGCCGCCGGCCTCAATGCGCTCCAGCGTCTGCCGTGCTTCATTGGGCAATTGCTGCACGGCAATGGTTCCCGCGAGTCCCTCGGCCTGCTGCCGTGCCGGCGCCGGCTGTATCAATGCCAGTGCCAGGACAAAACCCGACAGGGCCTGCGCCAGCATGCGCGGGCCGCGCACGGGCCGCTGCTGCCGCCTCTGCTGCATGACGGGAATCTGGGAACCCACGTTGGTCTTTCTTGGTTGAACCGGAAATCGAGCCTGCCGCCTGCTGGGTAGACAAGTTGTCCGGGCCACCCTGGCCGGCTTGTACGCCGCCGACCGCACCGGAGCGCTCATGGCGAGCGCCTGTATCAAAGGCGTAAGGGTACGCGCATGCAAGCAATTAATCAATCCCGGCTCACCGTCAGCGCGAAATCCTCAATTGTTTCAACATGTTAATAGGATGTGTGCGCATACTAACGGTCAGTTTTCGCCCACAAAAAAAAGCCGGGCAAGCCCGGCTTTTCCATCGCCTGAAGTGAATTGCAGCTTAGCGCTTGGCGGCAGCGTCCACCACGACCAGCGAGGTCATGTTGACGATGCGGCGCACCGTCGCCGACGGCGTCAGGATATGCACCGGCGCCTTCACGCCGAGCAGGATCGGCCCGATCGCGACATTGTTGCCCGCGGCAACCTTCAGCAGGTTGTACGAGATATTGGCCGCGTCGATATTCGGGCAGACCAGCAGGTTGGCTTCACCCTTGAGCGAGCCGTCCGGCACTAGGCTGTCGCGCAGCTTCTGATCGAGCGCGCTATCGCCGTGCATCTCGCCGTCGATCTCGAGTTCGGGCGCACGTTCGCGCAGGATGGCGAGCGTATCGCGCATCTTGCGTGCCGAAGGCGCTTCGGACGAGCCGAAGTTCGAGTGCGACAGCAGCGCCACCTTGGGCTCGATGCCGAAGCGCTTGAGTTCTTCGGCGGCCATCAGCGTGATCTCGGCCAGCTCGTCGGCGGTCGGGTCGACGTTCACGTGCGTATCCACCAGGAAGATCTGGCGGCCCGGCAGCACGAGGCCGTTCATGGCCGCGTAGACCTTGTTGGTGCCGCCCAGCACCTGGTCGATATACCGCAGGTGTGCCGCCGTGTTGCTGACCGTGCCGCAGATCATGCCATCGGCCTCGCCCTTCTTGACCAGCATCGCGCCGATCAGCGTGGTGCGGCGGCGCAGTTCGAGCTTGGCGTACTGCGGGGTGACACCTTCGCGCGCCATCGTCCGGTAGTAGGTATCGGAGTAGTCGCGGAAGCGGTCGTCATGCTCGGGATTGACAAGGGTGAAGTCCACGCCGGGACGCAGGCGCAGGCCGAAGCGCTCGATGCGGTGCTGCAGCACCGCCGGGCGCCCGATCAGGATCGGGTTGGCCAGCTTTTCATCGACGATCACCTGCACGGCGCGCAGCACGCGCTCTTCCTCGCCCTCGGCGAAGACGATGCGCTTCTTCGCCATCTCGACCTTGCGTGCGGCGGCGTAGATCGGCTTCATCAGCGTGCCGGAGTGGTACACGAACTGCTGGAGCTGCAAGCGGTACGCGTCCATGTCCTCGATCGGGCGCGAGGCCACGCCGGACTTCATGGCGGCTTCCGCCACCGCCGGCGCTACCGACACGATCAGGCGCGGGTCGAACGGCTTCGGGATCAGGTATTCCGGGCCGAACGACAGGTCCTGGATGCCGTAGGCCGTGGCCACGATGTCGCTTTGCTCCTGGCGCGCCAGCTCGGCGATCGCATTGGCGGCGGCGATTTCCATCTCACGCGTGATGGTGGTCGCACCGCAGTCGAGCGCGCCGCGGAAGATGAACGGGAAGCACAGGACATTGTTGACCTGGTTCGGGTAGTCGGTACGGCCGGTGGCCATGATGGCATCCGGGCGGACTTCCTTGACCAGCTCAGGGGCGATTTCCGGGTTCGGATTGGCCAGAGCCAGCACCAGCGGCTTGTCGCCCATGCGCTGGACCATGTCCTGCTTGAGCACCCCTGCGGCGGACAGGCCGAGGAAGATATCGGCGCCGTCGATGACTTCGCCCAGCTTGCGCTTGTCGGTCTTCTGGCAGAAGCGGGCCTTTTCCGGGTCCATCAGCTCGGTACGGCCTTCATAGACCACGCCGGCCAGGTCCGTCACCCAGATGTTCTCGATGGGCAGGCCAATGTCGACCAGCAGGTCCAGGCACGCCAGCGCGGCAGCACCGGCGCCCGAGGCCACCAGCTTGACGCTCTTGATGTCCTTGTTGACGACCTTCAGACCGTTGATGACGGCCGCGGCCACCACAATGGCGGTGCCGTGCTGGTCATCGTGGAAGACCGGGATCTTCATCTTCTCGCGCAGCTTGCGCTCGACGTAGAAGCACTCCGGTGCCTTGATGTCTTCAAGGTTGATGCCGCCGAAGGTCGGCTCCAGCGCAGCAATGACCTGCACGAGCTTCTCGGGGTCTTTCTCGTCGACTTCGATATCGAAGACGTCGATGCCGGCAACTTCTTGAACAGGCCGGCCTTGCCTTCCATGACCGGCTTGGATGCCGCGGCGCCAATGTCGCCCAGGCCCAGCACGGCAGTGCCGTTGGTGATCACGGCAACCAGGTTGCGCGCGCGGTGTAGCGGAAGGAATTGGCCTGGTCGGCGACGATTTCCTCGCACGCTGCGGCCACGCCGGGGGAATACGCCAGGGCCAGGTCACGCTGGTTGGACAGCGGCTTGGTCGGCGTGACGGAGATCTTCCCGGGGGTCGGAAACTCGTGATACTCGAGCGCCGCTTTGCGCAGCGCCTCACGCTGCTGCTGTTTCAGATCGTCTTGGGACGGGGACTGCTGAGGGCTGGTCATCGGCGCATATTCCAATCGGTGGAGCCGTCAATTGACAGGGCTTCGGATGATCGGCGGACCGGCTCCACATGTCCGCCCATCTCTTCCTCTGGACCCGGCATATATATAATGTGAAATACTATTTCACAATAAGCGTTTACGGGACCAGCATTGTGTTTCGGTACAATATGCCCCAAGCCGCAGGCCTTGAACAGCAAGCAATAGTCAATGCTGCCGCCCGCTGCGGTATCTTGCCAAGCCTCAGGCCCGGCACTTTCTTGTCCCGTTCCGCCTTTTTTTGCGCCGGCGCCACTCTGGCCCGGTTTGTCCCATGCCCACGATCCGCCGCGCGCAGCTCTCCGAGTTCGACCTGATTCGCCGCTTCTTTACCCGTCCGGTCCGCAAAGCCGTGCTTGGCGTGGGCGATGACTGCGCGCTGATCGACCCGCGGCCTGGCCACCATCTGGCCATCAGCACCGACATGCTGGTCAGCGGCCGTCACTTCTTTGCCGATGTCCCGCCGCGCGCGCTCGGCCACAAGGCGCTGGCGGTGAACCTGTCCGACCTGGCGGCCATGGGCGCCGAACCGCGCGGGTTCACGCTGGCGCTGGCGCTGCCTGAAGCCGACCCCGCCTGGCTGGAAGAACTGGCTGAAGGCATGCTGGCGCTGGCCGACGCGCACGGGTGCGAACTGATCGGCGGCGATACCACGCGCGGGCCGCTCACGCTCAGCCTGACCGTGTTCGGCGACATACCGGCGCGCGCCGCGCTGCGACGCGATGCCGCACGGCCGGGCGACGATATCTGGGTCTCGGGCACGCTCGGCGACGCGCGCCTGGCGCTTGGCGACTGCCGCGGTGAGTGGCTGCTGCCCGAGCCCGACTTCACCCGTGTGCGCCCGCGCATGGAAAAGCCGACGCCGCGCGTGGCGCTCGGCATGGCCTTGCGCGGGGTAGCGCATGCTGCACTTGATATCTCCGACGGCCTGATCGGCGACCTCGGCCATATCCTGGCCCGCTCGCAAGTCGGCGCCCTGCTGGACGTGGATGCGCTGCCCCGCTCGACCGTACTGGCCGCGCAGCCGGAATCCCTGCAGCGCGAATGCGTGCTGGCGGGGGGCGACGACTACGAACTCTGCTTTACCGCGCCGATTGGCAACCGCGAAGCCATCGCCGCCATCGCGGATCGCCTGGAACTGCCGCTGACGCGCGTCGGCGCGATCACGCCCGAGCCCGGACTGCGGCTGGTCGACGGCCATGGCAGCCCGGTGACCTATGCCGGCGCGAGCTTCGACCACTTCGCCTCGCCCTGACACCTGCGCGCGGCCGTGTCATGATGCCGGCATAGGCAGCGCCGGCTTGCCCGGGAGGGAACCCGGAAAACTGGCACGCAAGGCGCCGCAGACATAAAACATAAGCACACGAGCCAAATCCTGATGTCGACCTCTCCTCCTGCGGCCGCGCCGCGCGACCCCGCCATGACGCTCGAGGCCGGACAGACCGTCAAGGTCAGCCGGCCCACGGCCCGCTTCATGCTGAAGCACCCCGCGCACCTGATTGCCTTTGGTTTCGGCTCCGGCCTGTCTCCGGTCAGCCCCGGCACCGTAGGCACGCTCTATGGATGGTTGTCGTTCGCGGTCGTTTCCCTGTGGATCGAGCCGACCACGTGGCTGTGGATCATCGGCGCCGGTTTCCTGATCGGCCTGTGGGCCTGCGCACGCACGGCACGCGACATGGGTGTGGATGACCACGGCAGCATGGTGTGGGACGAGATCATCGCATTCTGGCTGGTGCTGGCATTCGTCACGCCCACCGGTTTGTGGGGCCAGTTCGCGGCCTTCCTTTGGTTCCGGCTGTTCGATATCGCGAAGCCGGCGCCGATCGCATATTACGACCGCACGCTGAAGGGCCCGGGCCTGCGCGGCGCGTTCGGCGTCATGTTCGACGACATTTTCGCGGCGTTTTACACCTTGCTGGTGTTCGCGCTGTGGCGCTCGTTCTGACGCCTTCGCCACACTCGCCCCCGGATTCGTCCGCCAAGTCCACCCCTAATTGCCACGCATCTTTCACCCATGTCCATCAGCCGCTTGCTCGACCAGCTGGCCATCCAGGCCGGCGTAGCCCTCGCTGAAAAATCGCTGATGCTGGCCACCGCCGAGTCCTGCACCGGAGGCCTGGTGGCGGCTGCCATCACTGATGTATCCGGCTCTTCCGGATGGTTCGAGCGCGGCTTCGTCACCTACTCGAACGAGGCCAAGAGCACGATGATCGGCGTGCCCGCCAAGCTGATCCGCGACCACGGCGCGGTCAGCGAGGAAGTGGCGCGGGCGATGGCCGAAGGCGCGCTGCTCAATAGTCGCGCGCAGGTGTCGCTGTCGATCACGGGCGTGGCCGGCCCGAATGGCGGCACGCCCGAGAAGCCGGTCGGCATGGTCTGCTTCGGCTGGAGCAACCGCATCACCACGCGCACCGAGACCCAGCGCTTCAAGGGCGATCGCGCGCAGATCCGTCGCCAGGCGGCGGAACACGCCATGCGCGGGCTGCTGGAACTGGTGCGCAACGAGGCCTGAAACGACAACGCTGAAACGACAAAGGCCGCGCCCTGTAAGGCGCGGCCTTTTGCGTTCCAGGTTCGCCCGCCCGTGCGGCGCGGCTTACCCGTGCCGGTAACGGTTGATCGTATCCCGTGTCTGCATCGCCACCTTCCGCGCCGCGGCCGCAAAATCTTTCTCGCCGCTCGCGTAGAGAATGGCGCGCGACGAATTGATCATCATCCCAGTGCCGTCGGCCGTGCGGCCGGCCTTGACCGTGGCTTCGATGTCACCGCCCTGGGCACCGATGCCGGGAATCAGCAGCGGCATGTCCCCGACGATCTGACGCACGCGCGCGATCTCGTCCGGGAATGTGGCGCCGACCACCAGGCCCATCTGGCCCGTGGTATTCCAGCGATCCTTCGCTGCCTCGGCCACGAGCTGGTAAAGCGGCTTGCCATCCACTTGCAGGAACTGCACGTCCGAGCCACCGGGGTTGGAGGTCCGGCACAGCACGATCACGCCGCGGTTCGGGTAGGCCAAATACGGCTGCATCGAATCGAAGCCCATGTAGGGGCTCACGGTCACTGCATCGGCCTTGTAGCGCTCGAAGGCCTCAACGGCGTAGTGCTCGGCCGTGGAGCCGATATCGCCGCGCTTGGCGTCCAGGATCACCGGGATACCCGGGTGCGCGTCATGGATATAGTGGATCAGCTGCTCGAGCTGGTCTTCGGCGCGCTGTGAATGGAAGTACGCAATCTGCGGCTTGAATGCGCAGACCAGGTCGGCGGTGGCATCGACGATCTCGCGGCAGAAGGAGAAGATCGCGCCGCCCGTCCCGGTCAGGGACAGCGGCAGCTTCTGCGGATCGGGATCGAGTCCGACGCAGAGGAGGGAATCGTTGCGTTGCCAGGCGGCAGACAGCTGCTCGACGAAGGTCATGGGCTACTCGGTATCCTGGTGGCTCCGGCGCCGCCGCGCATGGCAGGCGGCCCGGTCGCTGCGGCTGGGGCGGATGCGCCCCTCCTGTATCGCAGCATATGTCGTTTCCGGCAATTTTACCCGCTGCGTGCTATCGTTTCGCGCTCCAGCGAAAAACAAAGAGCGGCATCGTGCACAGCCGCCATCCACGATATGTCTCTCGATCGCCGCGGCCTCATCCTGCTGGTCATCCTGACCATTGCCTGGGGCGTCAACTGGCCCATCATGAAAATCGGCGTGGCGCATTTCCCGGCCATGGGCTTCCGGCTGCTCTGCATGGCCGGCGGCGTCGCCGCGCTGGGCCTGGCGCTGACCGTGCGCGGCGAGTCGCTGCGGGTGCCGCGCGCGCAATGGGGAACCGTGGTCAGGCTGGCCATCCCGAACATGGTGGTCTGGCACCTGCTGGCGATCTGCGCGGTCAAGATGCTGTCGTCCGGGCGGGCCGCCATCCTGGGCTACACCATGCCGATCTGGGCCGTGGTGTGGGGCCTGGTGCTGTACCGTGACCGCATCGGCATGTCGGCCTGGGTCGGCATCGGCTGTGCGCTGGCCGGGACGGTCCTGCTGCTGTCGGGCGAAATCCGCGCATTGACTGGCAGCCCGGCGGGCACCCTGCTGATGCTAGCTGCGGCCGCGGGCTGGGGCTTCGGCACCCAGCTCATGAAGCGCACCACGACAGACATCCCGATCGGCACGCTGACGTTCTGGATGCTCACCGTCACCCTGCCCTTCCTGGCCGCCGGCACGCTGCTGCTGGAGACCGGCTGGCGCATGCCGAACGCTGCCGAATGGGGCGCCATCGCCTACAACGCCGTGGTGGTGTTCGCGTACTGCCACCTGGTCTGGTTCGCGCTTGCGCGCAACCTGCCGCCGGTGGTGTCGAGCCTGTCGATCATGTTCATTCCGGTGATTGGCGTGTTCTCCGGCATGTGGATACTCGGCGAGCAGCCGCACTGGCAGGACTACGTGGCCATTGTGCTGATGTTCGCGGCGCTGTCGTCGGTGATGCTGGTGCCACTGTTGCGGCGGCGCCTGCAGGCCGCCGCGGCGCGTGGAGATTTCACTTAACAAGCCCCCCTGCGTTGGGCTACACTCGCGGCCATCACAATCCCGGAGAAACTACGTGGGCAGTAGCATCGGGTGTTCGAGTTGCCGCGTTAACGCCGTTGACGCAGCTTCGTCGGATGCCATGTCACTGCGGGCTGCGTAGACGAACCGCCGGAGTCGCCAAGCGCTCCCGCCTCGTCGCATCGCCCGCAGAATCCATGCGGGCGAGTGTTTTTCCGTATCGCCGACGGCCGCCGAAGCGCGGGCCGTGCCATTGCGGATCTTCCCTCTCCCGGCTTGCCAGCCACCCCAGGCAAACGCCATCGCCTTGCGCGCCCCGGTCCGACGCCGCCCGCGCAGCGCGATCACGCTTGCCCGTGAATCCGCACTGAACCGGTCCGGACCACCCAGGGATGCGGCGAGCCTGCCTGCGCTGGTCTTCGCGCTTGTCTTTGTTTTTCGTCGCAATCAGCATTAGCAATAAGGAATCCCGGGGATGATCAACCTGTTCGTCCTGCAAAAAGGCCGGCTTGCCCAGGAGCAGGTCGACGAGCGCAACGAGCTGCTGCAGCACAAGCCGATCTGGATCGACGTCGTCAGCCCCGACGACGAGGAACTCGCCTGGATCAAGGAAGCCTACGGCGTGGCCCTGCCGGAACTGGAAGACCTGGGCGACCTGGAAGCGTCCGCGCGTTATTTCGAAGGCGAGGACGAGAATATCCATATCCGCACCGACTTCCTGCTGGACGAGGAAGAGGCGTTGTCGCGCAACGTGCGCGTAGCCTTCGTGCTGACGCGCGACGTGCTGTTCTCCATCCACGACGAAGACCTGCCGGTGTTCCGCCTGGTGCGGCTGCGCGCGCGCATGCGCCCGGGCTCGGTGCGCAACGCCAAGGACGTGCTGATGGACCTGTACGCGACCGACGCGGAGTACTCCGCCGACTCGATCGAGGAAGTCTACGAACGCCTGGAAGAAGCGAGCCGCCGCGTGCTGGCCGAGAACGTGACCGATGCCGCCGCCGCCGACGTGCTGGAAACCATCGCGCGCGAGGAAGATTTGAACGGCCGCATCCGCCGCAACGTCATGGACACGCGCCGCGCGGTGTCGTTCCTGATGCGCAGCCAGTTGCTGTCGGCCGAGCAGCAGGACGAGGCGCGCCAGATCCTGCGCGACATCGACTCGATCGAGAACCACACCGCGTTCCTGTTCGACAAGATCAACTTCCTGATGGATGCGACCGTCGGTTTCATCAACATCAACCAGAACAAGATCATCAAGCTGTTCTCGGTGGTGTCGGTGGCGTTGATGCCGCCCACGCTGATCGCGAGCATCTACGCATGAACTTCAAGTTCATGCCGGAACTGGACTGGGCTGCCGGGTATCCGTGGGCGATTGCGCTGATGGCGGTGTCGGCGGCGGTTCCGCTGGTGTATTTCCGCAGGAAGGGGTGGCTTGGCTAGGCTGCCGAATCCAGCCTCCCGCTGACGTGGCGCCCCTCTCCCACGACATGGGGGAGGGGAGAAACCGAGGAACGGCAGCGGTCAATCCGGTAACGTTGCCGCCCCCATCCGCCGCGCAATAATCCCCGCCTTCACCCTGAAGTTCACACGCACATTAGCGCAGTACTCCTTCTTGTCGAAGCACTTAGGCGCCGGCAGCGCCGCCGCCAGGCGCGCGGCCTGGCCCACGCCGAGCTTCGCGGCGTTCGTGTGGAAGTAGTGCTGCGCCGCGGCCTCGGCCCCGAACACACCCTCGCCCCACTCCACCGAATTCAGGTAGATCTCGAAGATCCGCTGCTTGTCGAGCCAGAACTCGAGCATCCAGGTGATCGCCAGTTCCTGCCCCTTGCGCAGGTAATGCTGCTCGGACGACAGGAACAGGTTCTTGGCAAGCTGCTGCGTGATGGTCGATCCGCCGCGCACGACGCGCCCGCGCTTCTTGTTGCGCTCCCACGCGTCGAGCATGGCGTCGATCTCGTAGCCGGGATGGTTGACGAAGTCAGCGTCCTCGCTCGCGATCACCGCGCGCTTGAGGTTGCGCGAGATCTGCTCGTATGGCACCCAGCGGCGGTCGATGCCGCAATGCCAGACATTGAAGCCGCACAGCGCCAGCGCTCGGCGCGCATGAATGACGTGGAGGATGGCGCCACGTATTGCCACGCGGCGATCTGCAGGAAGAAGTAAGCCTGCATCGCGAGCACCCCGGCCACGATGCAGCCGAGCAGGTAGCCAGCCCAGCGCATCGGGGAGAATGCCGTGCCGGCGGCGCGCGCGGAGCGCTGTCGGGTGGCCACGGGCACCGGCGACGTTCAGCCTTGCGCTCGGCCTGCAGCGCGGCGCGCAGCGCCCAGCACGGGGGCAGTACGCGGACGCACGCCGCGCCAGATGTAGAAGGCCTCTGCGGCCTGTTCGACCAGCATGCCGAGGCCATCGGCCGTGCGCGCGCCGCATTGCGCGGCGTGCTGCAGGAACACGGTCGGTTCGGCGCCGTACATCATGTCGTAAGCGAGCACGCCTTCGCCAAGCAGGAACGCGGGCACCGGCGGCAGCTCGCCATGCAGGCTGCTCGAAGACGCGTTGATGACCACATCGCAGACATCGTCCTCGGACAACTGCTCCAGCGCATCGAGACCGCCGCCCCACAGCTCGACGCCGAAGGAATCGGCCGCTTCGACGAACTCTTCGAGCATGTCGCTCGCGCGCGTGGCCGTGCGGTTGGCCACGACGATGCGCGATGGCCGGCATTCGAGCAGCGGGAGCATCGCGCCCATGGCCGCGCCGCCCGCGCCGAGCAGGAGCACGCGCTTGTCTTCGAGCAGCGTGTCGAGATTGTCCTGGATGTCGCGCACCAGGCCGACGCCGTCGGTGTTGTCGCCATGGATCAGCCCGTCCTCGATCCACATCGTATTGACCGCTCCCGCGGCTTCCGCGCGCGGCGTCAGGCGGTCGGCCAGGTCGTAGGCCTGCAGCTTGAACGGCACGGTCACGTTGAAGCCGTGGCCGCCACCGGCCAGGAACGCGCGCACGACGTCGGCAAACGCGTCGAGCGGCGCTTCCAGGCGGCCGTATTCGACGGCTTCGCCGGTCTGCTGCGCAAAGGCGGCGTGGATGAAAGGGGAGCGGCTGTGTGCAACCGGGTTGCCGACCACGACGTAGCGGTCAGCCGGCTGGGAGGATTCAGTGGATGTCATCAGCGTGCCTGCAAGCGAGTTTCCAGCCCGCTGCGCGAAAACTTGAATGTGGAAATGACTTCTAGGATGTCCTGGCGCGCGCGCCATGTCGGCCGTGAACGGGCCGAACGGCGCGGCAGCACGGACGATGGCCACGGCCTGGCGATCCAGCGCCGGGTCGCCCGAGCTCTTGACCACGTCGATCGCGTCGACGTTGTAGCCATCGCGGTTGTAGCCGAGCTTGCCAAGGCGGTTCACGTTGATCACCAGGATCAGCTGGCCATACAGCGGCTTGCCGTTGCGCTGCGGGAAATCGCTGGTGCCGCGCGCTTCGATCCGGCGGCGCAGGCGGTCATAGTACTGGGCATAGTCCACCCCGCGCGCGCTGGTCGCGGTGAGCTGGTAGCGCTTGGGCCGCTTGGCGTATTGATCGAGGTTGCGGCCGATCTCCGCCTCGAGCTTGGCCATCTCGTCGGTGGAGGTACGCTCGTCCTGGCCGCGCAGCGGGTTGTCCTGGCGCTGCTCGCCCGGCTTGAGCGGCTGGCTGCGCACCGCCGGCGCGGCTTCGCGCGTCTGCGTCATCAGGCGTTGCTGCTGCTCTTCCAGCTGCTCGACGCGGCGCTGCACCTGCCGCACGAGGTCGCCGTCCTGCGACACGGTCTGCGCGGGCAGCGGCGTGGTGGCGCGCTGCCGGTCGTGATCGCCGCCGCGTCGAGGTTGGCCTGCGCCAGCACGGTCGGGTTGCGCGGCTTCTGCGCGGACTTGGAATTGACCAGCACCACGTCCAGCGCCGCATCGGGGCGCTTGATCTCGAACACCTCGGGCGCCACGATCCGCACCGTCAGCAGCACGAGATGGACGACCACCGAGATGGCCAGCGCCTTGGCCAGCGTATTGCTGGCATGCCACCAATGGCGGGGATCGACGAGAGCGGCGTTCACGATGGAGAGCTGGCTGGACAAGGGCTTGGGGGAATCGCTAGGAAGATTCGCCGGGGCGGCATGCCGTCATGCGCCCTCGGCCCGGCGGCTGCGCCGGGTCAGAAGGGCATTGTATGTGAGCCGCCAGCTTTTCCGAAGGGATCAGCCCTGGCCGGGAACAATGGTGTCGCGCGCGGCAGACGCCTCGTCGCCGGCGCTGTCTGCGCCACCATCGCCACCGGCCTCGGCGGCCCCGTCCGGCGCCGGCTCGGCGCCTTCCGCCGACTGTTCCGCCGACTGTTCCGCCGACTGTTCCGCCGACTGTTCCGCCGACTGTTCCGCCGACTGTTGCGCCGCCTGCTCCGCCGCGATCTCCGCGGCGGCTTCTGCCGACACCTCTGCGGCTTCCTCGTCGCTTTCCAGCTCTTCTTCGGGCAACGCGCCCTCGCCGGCAAAGATCTCGAGCACGCGGCACGAGACATCGAGCGAGATCTCGTCGGTCTCGCCGATCTCCAGCAGCACCTGCGTGCCGCGCTGGGCCTGCATCAGTTCCGGCACGCGCGTGACCAGCGGGATCTCGGTAAAGCGCACCGCGCCTTCCTTGAGCACCGAGGCCATCATGCGCTCGCGCTTTTCCTGCTTCAGCCAGCGCAGGCACCAGTAGCGCTCCATGGTCGACTGGTGGTCGGCATAGGCCGCGTAGGTGCCTTCGAAGTCCGCCACGGCGGCCAGCAGGTCGGCGTCCTTGGGCTTGAACGGCGCCACCAGCTTGGCCGTGATGCCGTGCTGCGCCACCGCCAGGATCTGCCACTGGTTGACCAGGTCCACATAGCGGCGCAGCGGCGAAGTGCTCCACGCGTACTGCGCCACGCCCAGCCCCTCGTGCGGGGCCGGATAGGTCTGCATGCGCGTGCGGTGCATGCCCCAGGCCTTCTGCGTGCGGTAGATGCCCGGCACGCCGTTGTCGGCGAGCAGCTTGCCCCACGTGCTGTTGGCCAGGATCATCAGCTCGGCCACGATCTTGTCGAGCGGCGAGCCGCGCTTGCGCTGCTCGATGCGCACGCGCTGGGTGCCGTCGGCCAGGTCATCCAGGTAGAAGTTGTAGTCCGCGCGGCTGTGCGATTCGGGCCGCAGGCGCTGGCCAGGCGGGCCTTTTGGCGCTCGTCGTGCAGGGCGCCGGCAAAGTGCCACAGCCGCGTAAGCTGGGCGCGGAACGGATAGTCGCCGGAGCCGTCGGCGAGCGACGCCTCGGTGATGACATCATCGAGCAGGTTGTGGCGCAGGTTCGCCGCGATCATCACCATCTCGGCGCGCGTTTCGCTGCCGAGCACCTGCCAGTGCGATGGCTCGACCGTCACGTAGAGCGACAGCGCCGGACACTGGCGGCCTTCCTGCAGCGTGTAGCGCTCGACCACGGCGTCGGGCAGCATGGTGATCTTGTCGCCCGGGAAGTAGACCGTCGACAGGCGCTGGCGCGCGATCACGTCGAGCGGCTCGCCACGGCGGATGCCGAGCGCCGGCGCGGCAATGTGGATGCCGATGCGCAGGTTGCCGCCGGGCAGTTCGGTGACCGACAGCGCGTCATCGATCTCGGTGGTGGTCACGTCGTCGATCGAGAACGCCTCCACATCTGCCACCGGCAGGCGCCGGAGGGCTCGGGCACGTCGACATTGGGAAAGCCCGTGCCCTTCGGGAAACACTCGGACAGGAACTTGGCTTCGTGCAGCGCCTGCGCGCTCTCCACGCCGCCGGCCGCCACCATCAGGCGCATCGGCGCCATGCCCAGCGCCGTGCAGGCGGCGTCCATCGCCTTGTATTCGAGGCTGTTCTTGTCAGGCTTGAACAGCAGTTGCAGCACCTTGCTGCGGAACGACTCCGGCAGGGTCAGCGCCTTGAGCTGTTCCTCGTATTCGGCCTGCACGAGCGCCTGCTGCTTCTTGCGCTCGAGCGCGGCCAGCGCGGCCTTGAGCTGGTCTTCCGGTGCGCGCTGGTAGCGCCCGCGGCCCTTGCGGCGGAAATAGACCGGGTTGCCGTGCAAGGCCATGGCCAGCGCCGCCTGCTGCACGGGGCCGGGCTCGGCGCCGTAGTAGTCGGCGGCCAGCTCGGCAAAGCCGAACTCCGCTTCCGGCGCGCATTCCCACAGGAAGTCGAGGTCGATCTCGGCGCTCATCTCGCCGGTCTGGCGCACCAGTTCGATCGCCGACGGCTGGGCAAACTGCAGCAGCACATCGCGCGACTTGACCTTGGTGCGCTTGCCGGCCGGCAACTCGACCTGGTAGGCCTCGCCCTGCTGGGCCAGCACGGTGCCGGCGCGAATCTCGCCGCCTTCTTCGAACAGCAACTGCATCGATCGGTACTTTCAGAAATGCCGGGAACCCTGCCGCTGGAGCGGCCAAGTCGCGGGTTCCGGGGAAGATAGTGTGGGCGCCCTTGCGGGCAAGCTGGCCGCAAGGCCGAAAACAAGATGATACCGCACCGTTTCCGGCCGCCTGCCAGTAACCGGTGCGGCGGCCGGACGACGGGTGACGTCAGAGCGACATGCCGCCGCTGGTCTCGATCGCGACGCCGTTGATGTAGCTGGCGTCGTCGCTGGCCAGGAAGGCGTAGACGCTGGCGATTTCCGACGGCTCGGCCAGGCGGCGCAGCCAGCACGATTCCTTCATGCCGTCGAGCACCTTCTGCGGCACGGACTGCAGGATCTCGGTGTTGACGAAGCCCGGGCACACGGCGTTCACGCGCACGCCTTTGGGCCCGAGTTCGCGCGCCCAGGTCTTGGTGAAGCCGATCACGCCGAACTTGCTGGCCGCGTAGTTGGTCTGGCCGAAGTTGCCATATAGGCCGACCACGCTCGATGCGTTGAGGATCACGCCCCTGCCCTGCTCGGTCATCACGCTGGCGACGGCCTGCGCGCAGTTGAACACGCCCTTCAGATTCACGTCGATGACCGCGTCGAACTGCACCTCGGTCATCTTGGCCAGGCGCGCGTCCTTGGTGATGCCGGCATTGTTGACGAGCACGTCGATGCGGCCATGCGCGGCCAGCACCGCGCCGACCATGGCATCGACCTCGTCGCGGCGCGTCACGTCGACGCGGTAGGCTTGAACGGTGGCGCCGGTGGCGGCGAGCTTGGCCGCGGCTTCACGCACGCGCGCTTCCTGCACGTCGCACAGGATGACGATGGCGCCTTCGGCAGCAAAGCGCTCGGCCGTGGCAAACCCGATGCCGGCGGCTGCGCCGGTGATGATGGAAACTCGACCCTGCAGTTTCATGATGTCTTCTCTTCTTTGTATCTGGGTAGTGTGTGATCAGGCGGGGCCTGGTCTGGTCAATACGCTTGCCGGAGTCCCCGTGAAGGCCGTGCGAGCAGGTCCGGCAAGAAGACCTCTGTCACGAGCATGATGCCGGCGCCGCGCCGGAATACGGAGCGCGCGCCGGCAGCATCGGTACCGGCGCCATGGCCGGCAAGACCCGCTGCAGCGCCTGGCGCAGCGGATGGTGCGGCAGCAGCCGCGCAAACTGGAACGGATCGCGACGCACGGCCGGATCCACGAACAGGCGGCCGCCCAGCGGGCGCTCGCCGAGACCGCGCAGGAACGGCCAGTCGCGGCGTGCATGGCGCTCACGCACGACGGTGTGGGCGTAGATGGCGGGCTGTTCGTCGCAGATCAGCAGCACTTCGCGCGTGAGCGCCGGTTCACGGCCGCATTGCCCGAGCGCCTGCCATTCATCGAGATACGGCCGCGCCGACGCCTGGAACAGCCGGCGCACGCGGAAACATTCGGAAGCGGCCACCAGCCGCGCGGTCAGCGACCCTTCGCCCGTGACCCAGTGCCGCAGGTTGGGCGGAATTGCCGTATCGAAGGGCAGGTGGCAGGTCCAGCCGCAGCGGCGCGCGTACTGCGCGCTCATGCCGCGCGGGCCGGCACTACGCCGCCGGGCCCATAGCCGCAGAAGGCCAGCACGTCGTCGACGTAGTCGGCGAACTCGCTGATGCCGTGGTCGCTGCCGCAGAGGATGCGGATATGCGCGCCCTGGCACGCAGCCACCATTTCGCGGTAATCGAGCACTTCGTCGCCGGTCGCGGCCAGCAGGTAATAGCGTTCGGGATGCGTGAGCGTGTCCACGCGCAGGTCGAGCAGTTCCTGCATATGGCGCGGCTCGACCGTGACCGTGCCGCCGCCATGCCACAGCGGCTGTTCGCCGATGTACTGCTGCAGGTCGGTCCACGGGTGGATGGCCGGGTTCAGCAGCACCGTGCGGCAGCCATGGCGCTCGCCAAGCCAGCGCGCATAGAACCCGCCCAGCGAAGACCCGACGATCGCGATCTCCTGGTCACCGCCTGCCCGTGCGGCGTGGATGGCGGCCTCCGCCTGCGCGATGGCCAGGGCTGGCGAAACATTGAGCAAGGGGCAGGCGTAGTAGCGGCCCACACCCCACTCGCGCATGCGCTCCTGCACCAGCCGTGCCTTGAACGACTGCGGCGAGGAGCGGAATCCGTGCAGGTACAGCAGCATGCCGGTGCCCTCAGCCCGCGGCGCCCAGCGCGTCCAGCAGCTTCTGGTGCACGCCGCCGAAGCCGCCGTTGCTCATGACCAGCACCTGGTCGCCCGGTTGCGCCGCGGCGCGCACGGCCTCGACCAGCGCGCCGAGGTCGTGGAATGCCGCTGCCTTCTTGCCGAGCGGCGCCAGCGCACCGGCGAGGTCCCAGCCGAGCGCATCCTTGCCGCTTGCGCGCCGTAGCCGAACACCAGGTCGGCCTGCTCGAGGCTGGCCGGCAGTTGCGCCTTCATCACGCCAAGCTTCATGGTGTTCGAGCGCGGCTCCAGCACGGCCAGGATGCGGGCGCCGCCGACGCGGCGGCGCAGGCCTTCGAGCGTGGTCTGGATCGCGGTCGGATGGTGGGCAAAGTCGTCATAGACGGTCACGCCGCCAGCCTCGCCGCGCACTTCCATGCGGCGCTTCACATTGGCAAAGCGTCCCAGCGATTCGATCGCCTGTGCCGGCGGCACGCCGACATGGCGCGCGGCCGCAATGGCGGCCAGCGCATTCATGCGGTTATGGGTGCCCTGCAGGTCCCAGGTCACGCGGCCAACCACGGCTTCGCCGAACCACACATCGAAAGCATCCTTGCCGCCGTCACGCCCGCGTCGCTTTCGCGCCAGTCGCCAACGCCGAACTGCTCGACCTCGCTCCAGCAACCGCGTTCGAGCACGCGGGCCAGGCTCGCTTCCAGGCCATTGACGATCAGCCGTCCCTGTCCCGGCACCGTGCGCACGAGGTGGTGGAACTGCGTTTCGATCGCATCGAGATCCGGGAAGATGTCGGCGTGATCGTATTCGAGGTTGTTCAGGATGGCCGTGCGCGGACGGTAATGGACAAACTTGCTGCGCTTGTCGAAGAAGGCGGTGTCGTACTCGTCCGCCTCGATCACGAAGAAATCCGATGCCGTCACGCGCGCCGAGATGCCGAAGTTCTGCGGCACGCCGCCCACCAGGAAGCCGGGGTTGTAGCCGGCATCCTGGAGAATCCACGCGAGCATCGACGTGGTCGTGGTCTTGCCGTGCGTGCCAGCCACGGCCAGCACCCACTTGCCCGCGAGCACATGCTCGCCGAGCCATTGCGGGCCCGACACATAGGGCAGGTTCCGGTTGAGGATGGCCTCCATCAGCGGATTGCCGCGCGACACCACATTGCCGACCACGAACAGGTCCGGTTCCAGCGCGAGCTGTGCCGGGTCGAAGCCTTCGATCAGCTCGATGCCCTGAGCTCGAGCTGCGTGCTCATCGGCGGATAGACATTGGCATCGCAGCCCGTGACACGATGACCCGCCTGCTTGGCGAGGACCGCCAGGCCGCCCATGAAAGTGCCGCAGATGCCGAGGATATGTATATGCATGGGGTTGCCGGAAAGACTTGAGACCGGCCGGGCCGGCGAGCATGCCAGCGATGGTCCGACGGACCCTGCCGGGCAGGAAGCCCTTGATTGTACCCGAGCGCTGGCGCGCTTCGCTGCACTGCGGCAGCGCTTGCCGCACCGGCCATCGGCCCTGCTCCGGTATCATCGGGACATGTCACGACACACCCTTTCCGACCCTGTCCGCCTGCGCGAAGAGATCGCGCAGCTGCGGCGCGCATGATCGCCGAGGACGGCGCCGACTACGCCACCGCCAAGCGCAAGGCCGCGCGACAGTTGCTTGGCGACCAGCGCGTGGCTGGCGAATGGCTGCCCGATAACGACATGATCGAGGCCGAAGTGCGCGCTTATCAGGCGCTTTTCCATGGTGACACGCAACCGCGCATCCTGGCGCTGCTGCGGCGCGTGGCCGTCCTGGCCATGGCAGACCTCGCGCCGTTCCGCCCTTATCTGGTGGGTGCCGTGCTCAATGGCACGGCCACCGGGCATTCGGACATCTACCTGCAGTGCTTCTGCGACAGCCCCAAGGACGCCACGCTGCATCTGCTCAATGCCGGCGTCGACTTCGAAACCAGCGAGACCCGCCACTTCGGCGGCCGCGGCGAAGTCGAGACACTGAGCTTTCTCTGGAAGGGCCAGTGGCCAGACCGCCGCGAAGCACGACTGCTGTCAGGCGAAGTTCGCGCGGAACTGGGCACACCGGTCGGCATTCATATTGCTCTGTATGATGCGACGACGAACGCGGCGCCGTACGCACCGATGCAAGCGGCCGCGCCGCCCGAGCCGACCTGCAGGCCGTACAGGCGCTGCTGGCGGCCAGCGACGCTGACGAGTCGAACTGAGACCGCCCCCGTTCTGTCAGAAGAACACCAACTGGCGGCATCTGCACCGAAACGCTTCTCTCTTGCCGAGACCCATGAACGCTCCCACCCAGAAACCTGCCCGCCGTTCCCGCCTGTGGCTGTGGATTGCCGTGGCCGTGGTGGCCTGCGCCGCCGGCGCGCTGGCCGGTCATTTCGTGTTTGCGCCCAAAGCCGTGTCGGACAAGGCCGTAGAAACCTTCTTTCAGACGCGGCTGCCAGATCCGCGCGGCGCCGATCTCGACCTGGGCACGCTGCGCGGCAAGACCGTGGTGGTCAATTTCTGGGCCCCGTGGTGCGGGCCGTGTGTAGAAGAAATGCCCGAACTTACGGCGCTGCATGCCGAATACGCCGCGCGCAAGGTCGAGTTTGTCGGCATTGGCATCGATTCGGCCCTGAATATCCAGCAGTTCCTCAAGAAGGTGCCGGTCGCCTATCCGCTTGCGGTAGCCGGCTTCGCCGGCACGGAGTTGTCGCGCGGCTTCGGCAACGAGGCGGGCGGGTTGCCTTATACGGTCGTGATCAATCCCGACGGGACGGTCAAGTACCGCAAGATGGGCCGCGTGACATCTGACGAATTGCGCGCAGTTCTGCCCCGTTCATAGGCCATCGAGCCGCCTGACCCGCTTCTTCCGGCAAGTTCGCCGAACTGGGGCGAATGCGCCCTGAAACAGCACGCATATTGCCCGGAAGGCCTGAATGTGGCCTAATCGGCTCACCATCTCCGGGCGCAGGCGTCACCCCTTGTATCGCCCGCTAGACAAATCCCTCTAAGCTACGGTAATCTCCGCGCAATTTCGTTGAACTGGTCGAGCCGCCGTGACTGCAACCCGCTCCATCCGTCGCTCTGCCCGCTACCGCAAGGTGCTGGTCCTGCATGGGCCAAACCTGAATCTGCTGGGCACGCGCGAGCCGGAGACGTACGGGCACACCACGCTGGCCGATATCGACGCCGCACTGGCGCAGCACGCCGCCGACGCCGGTATCGCGTTGGCGTCGTTCCAGTCCAACCATGAAGGGGCGCTGGTTGACCGCATCCATGCCGCGCGGACGGAAGGGGTGGACTTCATCATCATCAATCCGGCCGCCTACACGCATACCAGCGTGGCGCTGCGCGATGCGCTGGCCGGCGTGGCTATTCCGTTTGTCGAGGTTCACCTGTCGAATGTGCATCGCCGCGAAAGCTTCCGTCACCATTCCTATTTCTCCGACCTTGCGGTCGGCGTGATCTGCGGACTGGGCTGGGCATGGCTACCTGCTGGCGCTGGACTACGCCCTCGGGCTGGAGCAGCCGCCGCCAAAGGGTTGAGCCCCCGACATACAAGGCTTCACCGAAAACATGATGCGCGCCGCCCGGCGGCCGCGTCCGCAATGTGTGCGGCAAGCACCGCGGGCGTGGATAGCGGGTGGCCGTACCGACGATTTCTTCCGCCGCGGCCCCCAGGCGCGCCCGGACAACCTGATTCAGGAGGATAGAAGATGGACCTGCGCAAGCTGAAGACGCTGATCGACCTGGTGGCCGAATCCGGCATCTCGGAGCTGGAAGTCACTGAAGGCGACGGCAAGGTACGCATCGTCAAGCAACCGCCGCAAGTCATCGCCGCGCCGATGGCCATGCCGCAGATGCAGGCACTGCCCATGGCACCCGCCGCCGCTCCGGCTGCCGGCGCCCCGGCAGCCGCCGAGGCCGCAGCTCCGCAGCTCCCGGCTGGCCACGTGGTGACCTCGCCCATGGTCGGTACCTTCTATCGCGCGCCGTCGCCGGGCGCCGCACCGTTCGTCAATGTGGGCGATTCGGTCAAGGAAGGCCAGACCGTCTGCATCATCGAGGCCATGAAACTGCTCAACGAGATCGAGTGCGACAAGGCCGGCGTGATCAAGGAAATCCTGGTCGAGAACGGCCAGGCGGTGGAATACGGCCAGCCGCTGTTCGTCATCGGCTGATGCTGCCCGGCGTGCCGCGCCGCCCTGCCCCATGTGGCAGCGGCTCGCGCGGCCTGCCGGATCTTGTGGATGTTCGCACATTGCGGCCCGCATCCCTTGCCATGAAGCGGCCCCTGGCACCGCCAGATTTCCGGCCGCGCACCCGGCGTGCCGCAGCGGCACCTGGCGGGACCGCTCCCGTTCTCGCAGAGAGAGACCATGTTTGAAAAAATTCTGATCGCGAACCGCGGTGAAATTGCCCTTCGCATCCAGCGCGCCTGCCGCGAGCTGGGCATCAAGACCGTAGTGGTGTACTCGGAGGCCGACAAGGAAGCCAAGTACGTCAAGCTGGCCGACGAAGCCGTGTGTATCGGCCCGGCCCCGTCGCCGCTGTCCTACCTGAACATGCCGGCCATCATCTCGGCCGCCGAGGTGACCGACGCGCAGGCGATCCACCCGGGCTACGGCTTCCTGTCGGAAAACGCCGACTTTGCGGAGCGCGTGGAGAAGTCCGGCTTCGTCTTCATCGGCCCGACTGCCGAGAGCATCCGCCTGATGGGCGACAAGGTCTCGGCCAAGCAGTCCATGATCAAGGCCGGCGTGCCGTGCGTGCCGGGCTCCGACGGCGCCCTGCCCGATGATCCCGCGGAAATCGTTGCGACCGCGCGCCGCGTGGGCTACCCGGTCATCATCAAGGCCGCCGGCGGCGGTGGCGGCCGCGGCATGCGCGTGGTGCACACGGAAGCCGCGCTGATCAACGCCGTCAACATGACGCGCGAAGAAGCGGGCCGAGCGTTCGGCAACCCCGAGGTCTACATGGAGAAGTTTCTGGAGAATCCACGCCACGTGGAGATCCAGATCCTTGCCGACCAGCACAGGCAGGCCATCTGGCTCGGCGAGCGCGATTGCTCGATGCAGCGCCGTCATCAGAAGGTGATCGAGGAAGCGCCCGCACCGCACATCCCGCGCCGCCTGATCGAGCGCATCGGCGACCGTTGCGCCGAGGCCTGCCGCAAGATGGGCTACCGTGGCGCCGGCACGTTCGAATTCCTGTACGAGAACAACGAGTTCTACTTTATCGAGATGAACACGCGCGTGCAGGTCGAGCACCCGGTCACCGAGATGATCACGGGCATCGACATCGTGCAGGAACAGATCCGCATCGCGTTCGGCGAGAAGCTACGCTACCGCCAGAAGGATGTGCAGTTCCGTGGCCATGCGATCGAGTGCCGCGTGAACGCCGAGGACCCATTCAAGTTCACGCCGTCGCCGGGCCGCATCACCGCCTGGCACATGCCCGGCGGCCCCGGTGTACGCGTCGACTCGCACGCGTATGATGGTTACTTCGTCCCGCCGAATTATGATTCGATGATCGGCAAGATCATCACCTACGGGGCCACCCGCGAGCAGGCCATTGCCCGCATGCGGATCGCGCTGTCGGAAATGGTGGTGGACGGCATCTCGACCAACGTCCCGCTGCACCGCGAACTGATGATGGACGCCAACTTCGTCGAAGGCGGCACCAGCATCCACTATCTCGAGCACCGCCTCGCGCAGCGCGAGAAAGCCTGACGCGGCAGACGCCGCACCTGCTGTACAAAAGGAAGCCCGTGGCATTTCAGGAATGTGTGATCGAAGTGGCGCAGGACCAGGCCGAAGCCTGGTCCGACGCCCTGTTCGACCTTGGCGCGCTGTCGGTATCGGTGGAAGATGCCGATGCCGACACGCCGGACGAGCAGCCGCTGTTCGGCGAGCCGGGGCTGGAGCCCACGAAGCTTGCTTGGAACCGCTCGCGCGTGGTGGCGCTGTTCGGCGACGATACCGATCCGGTGCTCGTCGTCGCGGCCGCTTCGAATGCACTCGGCATCGCTCCGGTGCCGGCGTACGAACTGCGCGAAGTCGAGGACCAGGACTGGGTGCGCCTCACGCAATCGCAGTTCGAGCCGATCCGCATCGGCGAGCGCATCTGGGTCGTACCGTCGTGGCATGACGCGCCCGAGCCCGATGCCGTGGTGCTGGAACTCGACCCG
The DNA here is from genome assembly GCA_001725945.1 of Cupriavidus sp. UYMMa02A. Lineage (GTDB taxonomy): Bacteria > Pseudomonadota > Gammaproteobacteria > Burkholderiales > Burkholderiaceae > Cupriavidus. Next base: position 36,433 of record LRMT01000055.1, read on the forward strand.
GGCCTGGCCTTCGGCACCGGCAGCCATCCGACCACGCGGCTTTGCATGCAGTGGCTCGAGCAGAACCTGAGGCCGGCGAAACCGTGCTCGACTACGGCTGCGGTTCCGGCATCCTCGCCATCGTCGCGAAGAAGCTGGGCGCCGGCGATACGCTCGGCATCGACATCGATCCGAATGCCGTGGAAGCGTCGCGCTACAACGCCGAGCGCAACCAGGTCCAGGCTGACTTCGCGTTGCCGGAGTCTGTATCGGAAGCAACCTACGACCTCGTCGTCGCCAACATCCTGTCCAACCCGCTCAAGGTGATGGCTGCCATGCTGAGCGCCCGCGTGCGCCCTGGCGGACGCCTCGTGCTGTCTGGTGTGCTCGAACGCCAGGCCGAGGAAGTCGCCGCCGCCTATGCTGCCTGGCTGCCGCTGACGGTGTGGCGCAGCGAGGAAGGCTGGGTCTGCCTGCACGGCACGCGTCCCTGAGTTGCGACGATGGCCGCCGCCAAGCTCGTCACACGCTGCCCGGCCTGCCGTACCGCCTTTCGGCTGGTTGCCGACCAGTTGCGGCTGCGTCAGGGGCTGGTGCGTTGCGGACACTGCGAAACCGTCTTCGATGCGCGTGAGCACCTGATCGAAGTGCCGCGCCGGGGGCCTCGCCCTCATCGCCCCGGACGCCATCCTCGCAACAGGTGCACCAACCTGCGCCGGCTGCGACCACGCCCGCAGCCAAACCGGAAACCACGCCAGCGCCGTCCGCCACTCACTTCGACCCGGGCTACGACCCCGGCTACGACGTGCCCGCGCTCGACTCGCCGACCATGATGATGGCGCCTGCCGAGGACGAGGAAACGCCCGCCGACGAGATGGAGGAGCCGGCCGGATTCGACACCGCGCCCTCCCCAGCCGAACCAGCCCCCGTCGACGCCGACATTGAGCAGCCCGCGCCGCCAGAAGCCCTGCCGGAAACGGCTGTCGAGTCCGATACCGTCAACGCGGCACAGATCCCTGACGAAAAAGCTGAGACGCAAGCAGGGCCAGACGAGGATTCCCTGGCCGAGCCTGCGCTAGCGAACCAGGCCGATGCCGGGCCTGTCGCGGCCGCCAATGGCAAACATCATGACGGGCAGGGTGAGCAAGGGTCATCCGCGGCCATCCTGGCCGGGCAAGATCCATGGCCGCAGCTGGATCGGTCCGTGCTCGAAGATCCCGAGCCATCCCGGCCTGTGCCCGGCCCGGCAGAAGCCGAGCCGCCGGAAGAGCGGCATGATGAGCCTGCCGGCGAACCGGCCAGCGAGACCGCCGCCGAGCCCGTGCTGCGCAGCGCCAGCGAATTCCTGCGCACCCAGACCAGCGACAGCACCGAAGCACCGGTCAGCGTGGCGAATGCACCGGTGCAGGCATCGGCCCCGTCAACGCCACGTGACCCCGGCCATGACTCTGGCCACGACCACGACCGCGATCACGCCCACGGTCATGATTACGGCCCCAACTACGGTCCCACCTACGGCGCCAGCACTGGCGACGCCTTCAGCGCCACCGCCGGTGCCATTGCGCGCGAGAATGCCACGCGGCGCTGGACGCGGCAGGAGCCGCAGATGGGTCCGGCGTTCGCACCCGACTTCCTGCGCCAGACCCGCGAGCGCGAACGCGAACGCGCGCGCCAGACCCCTGCCACCCCGGCGCCGCCGCGCTTTCGCTTCGGCTGGCATATCGCTGCCACCGTGCTGGCGGTTGGGGTGCTCTTGCAGGGGCTGTACCTGATGCGCGGGCAGCTCGCGGGCCACTTTCCGGTCCTGCGTCCCGCGCTCGAGGCCGCGTGCGCGCCGCTTGGCTGCGACGTGCCGCCATGGCGCGACATCGACGCGCTGCGCATCGATACCTCGCAGTTGCAGAAGCAGGAAGAAGGCAGCGATACCTACCTGCTCGCCGTCACGCTGCGCAACCAGGGCCGTGCCACCACGGCCTTGCCGGCGATCGAACTGGTCATGACCGACCTGCAGGACCAGTTACTGCTGCGGCGTGTGCTGGAGCCAGCCGAATATCTCGAGCCGGCCCAGAAGCCCTTTGCCGCGCAAGGGCTTCGCGCGGGCATGGAGCTGCCGGTTCGGGTACGATTCCGGACTCAGCAGGCGGCGGCGAACTATCGCGTGCTGATTTTCTATCCATAAGGCCTGTTCACGCACAAAACGAAAACACGCTCGCGTGCTTTTCAGTTCAGACGTGAACGGCCTCCTGGATTCCGCAGGCCTGCGGTCAGGGACCGAATCGAGTCCGGCCGCAAGCTGCGCCCCCCGAAGATCCTGAAACGAAGGAGCAGAGATGAGCAACGTGACCCTCGGCGGCAACGCCATCGAAGTGGCAGGCAAATTCCCGCAACCCGGCGACAAGGCGCCGACTTCAAGCTGGTCGGCAAGGACCTGAAGGACGTGACGCTGGCCGACTTCGCCGGCAAGCGCAAAGTGCTGAATATCGTACCGAGCCTGGATACCCCGGTGTGCCAGCGTCGACGCGCAAGTTCAACGAGGCCGCCAGCGGCCTGGCCAACACCGTGGTGCTGACCGTCTCGGCCGACTTGCCGTTCGCCATGGGCCGCTTCTGCACCGCTGAAGGCCTGGCCAATGTGGTGACGCTGTCGACGATGCGCGGCGCCGAGTTCAAGGGCAACTACGGCGTCGACATCAAGAGCGGCCCGCTGGCCGGCGTGACCGCGCGTGCCGTGGTGGTGCTCGACGAGAACAACGTCGTCAAGTACAGCCAGCTCGTGCCCGAGATCAAGACCGAGCCCGACTACGACGCCGCGCTGGCCGCACTGAAGTAAGCTGCACCGGCATCTCGCACCGGCCGCCCGCATTCCCGGGGCGCCGCTTCTGTTTTCCGAAACCCTTCGGGCCTTGTGCATGAATGCGGCCCGACCACCCCAAGTACCTGGAGAGAGCATGGCCAGCCTGATCTGCGGCTCCGTCGCCTACGACACCATCATGACGTTCGACGGACGCTTCCGCGAACACATCCTGCCGGACCAGATCCATATGCTGAACGTCTCGTTCCTGGTGCCGGGCATGCGGCGCGAGTACGGCGGCTGCGCCGGCAACATCGCCTACACGCTCAAGATGCTCGGCGGCGAGCCCGTGGTCATGGCCACGGTGGGCACGGACGCCGAACCCTACCTGCAGTACCTGCGCGGCCTGAACATCGACATCACGCATATCCGCGTGCTGCCCGAAACCTTCACGGCGCAGGCCATGATCACCACCGACCTGGACAACAACCAGATCACCGCGTTCCACCCTGGCGCAATGAGCCAGTCGCAGCTCTCCAACGTGAAGGACGCGCTGGGCGGCAGCCAGCCGCCGAAGCTCGGCATCGTCGCGCCGGACAGCCGCGAAGGCATGCTGCACCACGCGCGCCAGTTCGCCGAAGCCGGCATTCCTTTCATCTTTGATCTTGGACAGGCCATGCCGCTGTTCAACGGCGAAGACCTGCGCGAGTTCGTTGAACTCGCCAGCTACGTGACAGTCAATGACTACGAAGCGCAGGTTCTGCTGTCCCGCACCGCCTGGACCAGCGCCGAGGTTGCCGCCAAGGTTCGTGCCTTCATCGTCACGCACGGCGAGCGCGGCGCCAGCATCTTTGCCGATGGTCAGCAGTACGCGATCCCGGCCGTTCCGGCCGAGCGCATTGTGGATCCGACGGGCTGTGGCGACGCCTTCCGCGGCGGCCTCCTGTTCGGCATTGAAAGCGGGTTAGACTGGGAAACCACCGGCCGACTGGCATCGCTGATGGGATCGATCAAGATCGCACAGCAGGGTCCGCAGAACCACTGGCTGCCGCTCGACGAAATCGGTAACCGTTTCCAGTCTGCATTCGGCTACCGCTACGCCTGACCTGCGGCCGGGGCGTGGCACATTGACGGGAAGTGATATGGACAACAAGCTTCGAACCGGTGTCGTCACCGTGCTCGCCGTGACTGCACTGGTCGGCGGCTGCGCCACTGAATCGAACTCCAACAGCGTCTACTCGACCGGCCAGGCGCAACGCGAACAGACCGTGCGCTATGGCGTGGTCGAGGGCGTGCGCGACGTGATGATCCGCAGCCAGACCGGTGCCGGCACCCTCGCCGGCGGCGCGATCGGCGGCGTGGCCGCAGGCAGCCTGATCGGCAGCGGCAACGGCTCGGTGGCGGCCGGCATCCTCGGCGCGGTGCTCGGCGGCATTGCCGGCAGCGCGACCGAGAACAAGGTCAACCAGCGGCGCGCACTCGAGATCACCGTGCGGCTCGAGAACGGCGAGATGCGCGCGATCACGCAGGAAGCCGACGAGCTGTTCCGGCCCGGCGAGCGGGTCCGATTGCTTACCTCGGGTGGCGTCACGCGGGTCACGCACTGAGCCTGCCGCGTCCTGGTTTGCCGAAGGCGCCGCGTCCGAAAGGATGCGGCGTTTCTTTTGCATCAGCCGCCTGGACAGCCTGCGGCAGCGGCCCTGCAAGCCGCGTCTACGCCGGCAAACCCAAAAGAAAAACCCGCCGGGCAAGAGCCATCGGCGGGTTGGCAAGACTGGTGTCTTGCAGACCGGATACGGCGTATCCGGCCACTATGGCACGCTGTACGTGCCCGGGTGACCCCTTGCGGTAGTCGTAGTCCCCATTCTGCCGAGCGAGGGCTTACGGACGGTTGCCCGTCGGGAACGGCCATGCGGCGGCCGGGTTCAGCGCGGTCTTGGCAGCGGAAGCAGGAGCAACGGCAGGCGCGGCGGCAGCGGCAGCCGCAGGGGCAGCCTTGGCCTTCTTCGCAGCCGGCTTCTTGGCGGCAGCCTTCTTTGCAGCGGGCTTCTTGGCAGCCGCCTTCTTGGCAGCAGCCTTCTTGGCCGGTGCTGCCTTCTTGGCGGCGGCCTTCTTCACTGCAGCCTTCTTGGCCGGTGCTGCCTTCTTGGCGGCAACCTTCTTCACGGCAGCCTTCTTGGCAGCCGGTGCCGCCTTCTTGGCGGCTACCTTCTTCACAGCGGCTTTCTTGGCCGGTGCAGCCTTCTTGGCTGCCGGCTTGGCGGCCTTCTTGGCCGCCGGCTTCTTCTTCGCAGTCGTTGCCATGGATAACTCCTTCACTAGAGAGTGAATATCGAATGACCTAAGTTGGCGACCCGACCGACCCGAGGCGCAGCGTTCTGCCGCTACCCCAGTCGAGCGAGCGATTCATCGGCGCACGGCACTACCTCCACCGCACGCTAATGAATTCGGTAGCAGGGCCGTCGCCCACGGCGACGCACTGGCGGCAAGGCGGACCCGCAAGCGGGTTCCGGGCACTTGCCGCGCCCCGGAATATTCGATCAGCCCACGCCGCCCGTCGAGTCGGCGCGCAGCCAGCAATGAGGAGATATCGGACGGCTTGTCTGCGGTGCGGGCATGGCCTCGCGCACGGCAGACGGCATTCATCTTGAGGTAGCCGGCCCATCCCGTCAGTGGGCCAGAGGAGACTGCACGCGTTTTAAGAAGCCTGTTCGGCCTGGTCTGCGTCAAAGTTCTCGTGCTCCTCGGCTACCCGCATCACTGTGTCACTGCATCGAAGCGCGCGTCGCGCTCGTCGTTCAATCTTGCTTCTTGCTTCCTGCTTCGCTGCAATGAAGTGGGACTCTTGTCAAGGCGAATCATAATTCGTTTGCACGATGATGTTAAGAAAAAAGTGCAAAAAAAACTTGCGTGCTCGCGCGAGTCGATCTAGTTCACGCGCACAGCCTCGTGAAGACTTCGCCAACACCATCGCGCAACGACCTCCGCATGCATCGGCACTCGACCTGATCGGCGACGCGAGCGCGCGTCCCGACGCACGCGATCGTACGCTCTCCTACGCTGCGTGACACACACCCAAAGTCACGCATGCAGGCATCGCAAAGACGCCGCGGCTCGGCGCGAGAACGCTTGCGCAACGATCATCGCGATGACCGGAAACCCGCATGGATAAAGGCTCTCGGGGAGATGAAGCGGAGCGTGTCAATGCGCGCCACGATGCGCGCGTGCGCACGCTTGCAACCCGTCGCGCTGCCAGCGCGGCCGCTGCATCGTCACCCGATGCGACGCGCACCGCGCGCGATCGTTCACGGTCGCTGACAACGCGCGCGATGGTCTCGCGCATCGATGTCTTCGACGGCTCGCGAGAGTGATGCGCCAACGCAACGGTTTGCATCGACGCAACAACCTCACGCGCTTCGAAGCGTTGCGATCCAGCAATGCTTTCGCAAGAAACTCATGAGGCGATGCTCGAAGGCAACGATCGGCATGCGTATCCGCGACCTTCAACCGATGACGATGTTCCTGGCATTCGCCGCTCCGCCAGACGCGCTCATGCTGTCGGCGGGACGCCGACAAAACAGCGCGATGCGGGCCACCTAGAGGAATGCTTCAGCCAGGCGCGCGAAGCGCTTTGCTGCGACACAAAATCCCGCAAACGGCGCGTACATGCGGCTTTCCGAGAAGCGTGCCGCAACGCTCGGGTCGGCCGCGCGTCGGGACGCCGATTGCGGAGCGCCAACTGCGCCAGTAGATTGGCGAGCACGCCGGACGCCGCCGAACTGTGCGACAGGCCACAGTGGCGTGGCTGCCGGCATCTGTGCCACCCGTCACCACCATCACCCGAGAGGAGACTTCATGCGCAATCACCCCGACGCCACCACCACGCGCACGCTGCTGCGCGCCGGCATGTTCGCAGCCGTCATGCTGGCGAGCGCTTCGGCACTCGCCCAGGCGACACCGAGCGGCAACTGGAAGACCATCGACGACACCACCGGCAAGCCGCGTGGCCTGGTCGAGATCACCGAGAAGAACGGCGTCTACAGCGGGCGCTGGTGAAGACCTTCGTCGAGGGCGATGGCAAACCCAAGGTATGCGACAAATGCACCGACGCGCGCAAGGACCAGCCGATCATCGGCATGACCATCCTGTCCGGCCTGCGCAAGACCGGCGACAACGAATGGAGCGGCGGCGAGATCCTGGACCCCGAGAACGGCAAGGTCTACAAGAGCAAAATGTCGCTGGCCGACGACGGCAACAAGCTCAACGTACGTGGCTTCATCGGCGTCAGCCTGCTCGGCCGCACGCAGACCTGGGAGCGCGAGCACTGAGGGCGCGCGAGGGTTTCTACGCATCACCTGAGTGCATTGTCGGCGGCTCCCGGTCACGGCACGCGCTGCGCGATACGGCAGCCTGCGCGAAGCACCATGCGGCGCACCGCGCAGCGCACCGCATGACTCCCGTTAAGCGGATTGACAGCGAGTCCCGGTAACATCATCCGGCATCCGTGGCGCAGGCAAGCGCCGTCGCGCCACGGATCGATCCAGAACGTTACAAGTCCAGCCGGAGACAACCATGCGAAAGATCACCGCCAGCCGCGCGCTGGCCCTTGCCCTGCCTTCCGTTACCGCGATGACTGTGACGACCGCGGCCGCCGCGCTCACCTCTGCAGCCCTGCCCTCGCAAGTCCACGCCGCCGATGCGTGGCCCAACCACGTCATCAAGTTCGTGGTGCCGTTCACCGCAGGCGGCGCCAATGACCTCGTCGCACGCGCGGCGGCCGACGCCGTGAGCAAGCGCCTGGGCCAGGCCGTCGTGATCGAGAACCGTCCCGGCGCGGGCGGTGTGGTCGGTGCCGACTATGTGGCCAAGAGCAAACCCGACGGCTACACCTTTCTCGTCGCGCCGTCGGCACGGTGACAAACAGCCTGATCCGCACGAAGATGCCCTACACGCCGGAGGACCTCATCCCGGTGTCGCTGATTGCGGTAAGCCCGTCGGTGATCGTGGCATCGCCGTCGCTGCCCGTGAACAACCTCAAGGAGCTGATCGAGTATTCGAAGAAGCAGAGCGGCGGCGTGAACTTCGCCACGGCCGGCAGCGGCAGCACGCCGCACTTCGTCGAGGAGATGCTCAAGGAGAAAGGCGCGTCGCTGACACCGGTGCCGTACAAGAGCGGTTCGGAGAGCATCACCGCCGTGATGGGCGGCCAGGTTGCCGCGACCTCCGAAGCGAGCGTGGTGGTGCTGCCGCATATCAAGGCCGGCAAGCTCAAGGCGCTCGGCGCAACGTGGGACAAGCGCATGAGCGCCGCGCCGAACATCTCCACCACGGCCGACCAGGGCATGCCTGAAGTCCGCATCGGACACTGGGCCGGCATCTTCGCGCCCAAGGGTACGGACCCCGCCATCCTGAAAAAGCTGAACGCGGAAATGACCGCCGCCATGCAGACGCAGGAAACGCGCGAGCGGCTGCTGCCCAACGGCATCGAACCCGCCGGCGGCTCGCAGGAGAGCTTCGTCGCGTTCATCAAGTCGGAACGCGAACGGCTCGGGCGCATTGCAAAGAACGCCAATATGAGCGCCGACTGAGAAATATTTTCAGCCTGACTTTCCAGTCATTTAGCCAAATGTATTGAACGGCCCTTCTCTGGAAGGGCGTTTGTCTTCCGCATCACCTTCCCTGGCGAGCATCCGGCCTCGGCCGGGGAGAGTTTATGTGGCTTTCATCACTATTTTCGGGCTTTTTGTTTCTCACTAAGGACATTGATCCAGGGTGATTCTTGTCTGTGTCCTGCCTGCAACGCGAATTGCAACGCAAATCATTCGCATTTATATTCGGCCGGCCCAAATCGTCACCCCCCATGACCGCGCCGCCGATTCCCATGCATTCGCACTGGCGGCGCGCCGGACCAGCCCGATAACGGGGGCGACCGAGAGACAAATGCCATGAACCGCCGCTCCCAACGCACCCCCATCGCCACTGCGCTGATCGCGCTTTTTGCCGCCCCCGCCGCAAGCTTTGCCCAGCAGGCACCTGCCCCAGCCGCGCCCGCGCAACAGGCAGCGCCTGCCACGACGCTGCAAGAAGTCGTCGTCAACGGCGCCGCGTCGCGCGACGATTTCAACGCGGCCAGGAATTCCATCAGCAAACTACCTGAGGATCTGCGCGACGTGCCGCAGTCGGTCACGGTGGTGAACAAGGCGCTGATGGAATCGCAGGGAGTGAGTTCGCTGGCCGACGCGCTGCGCAACGTGCCGGGCATCACCATCGGCGGCGCCGCGAAGGCGGCCAGATCGGCAACAACATCAACCTGAACGGCTTCTCGGCCCGTACCGACATCTACCTGGATGGCTTCCGCGATCGCGGCCAGTACTACCGCGACACGTTCGCGCTGGATTCGGTGGAAGTGCTGATGGGGCCGTCGTCGATGCTGTTCGGACGCGGCTCCACTGGCGGCGTGATCAACCAGGTCAGCAAGAAGCCGCAGATGAAGGCAGCCACCGAAGTGACGGGCTCGGTCACCACCAACGGGCTGGTGCGCGCCACGGCGGACTACAACACGCCTACCGGCGACACCTCGGCCTTCCGCATCTCGGCCATGGCACAGGACGGGCGGCCGAGCACGCGTGACGAGATGACGGTGCAGGACTTCGGCATCGCGCCGTCGTGGCGGCTGGGCATCGGTACGCCCACCGAAATCACCCTGTCGGCGCTGCTGCAGCACAACCACGACATGCCTGACTACGGCTTCTCGAACCTGAACGGCCACCCGACCAATGTCGACCGCAACACCTTCTACGGCTTCACCGACGACCGCACCAACCAGGACATCGCCGCGCTGAACGCCAGCATCTCGCACAAGTTCTCGCCGAACCTGCGCCTGCGCAACCAGACGCAGTTCAACTATGTGGAAACCGATGCACGGGAGACCGCGCCGAACTCGGTCGGCTCCGTCAGCGCCCGGGGCTTCACGCCGCTGACCACCAGCACCCTGCCGCTGGACCAGCTGTTCGTGCGCCTGCAAAGCCACGACCGCAAGATCCGCGACTATTCGATCTTCAACCAGACCGAACTGACCGCCAACTTCGATACCGGCGCAGTCAAGCACACGCTGCTGGTCGGCGCGGAGATCGGCCATGACGGCTACAACAACCAGAACTACTACCGCAACGGCAGCTGCAACGGGCAGCCGCTGGTCAGCGGAACAACCGCCGCGACGGTGGGTTACGTTGCCTGCGAACCGCTGGTCAACCCCACCTACACGGCCTCGCCCGCCAACGTGGCCACCAGCACCGGCAATCTGCAAGGCGGTTCGGCAAATACGATTGCCGCCTACCTGAACGATTCGATCGAGTTCAGCAAGCAATGGAAGGCCGTAGCCGGCGTGCGCTATGACCGCTACATCGCCAGCATCAGCAACTCCATCAACGCATCCAACTCCGCCGGCGCTCCGTACTTCAGCACCGCGCTGGCCAGCGCCGACCAGGCCGTCAACTTCACCAGCGTTCGCCTTGGCGGCATCTGGCAGCCGACGGAGGCGCAGTCCTATTATGTGTCGTATGGGACGTCGTTCAACCCGTCGCTGGAGCAGCTCGTCGGCACCGTCGGCCAGCAGAACCTGGAGCCGGAGAAGAACAAGTCGTATGAAGTCGGCGGCAAATGGGACCTGATGGGCGGCGACCTGTCGCTGACCTCGGCGGTGTTCCAGATCACCAAGGACACGCCCGCAGCCAGATCGACGCCACCACCTACGCGCTGTCCGGCAAGATCCGCGTGAAGGGCTTCCGCGCCGGCGCTACGGGGCACATTACCAACAAGTGGCAGGTGTTTGCCGGCTATACCTACCTGGACGGCGAGATTATCAACGGCATTGCCGCCAACACTGCCGGCAAGGTGCCCACCAACACCCCCAAGCACACCGCCACGGCCTGGACCAGCTATACCTTCCTGCCCAACTGGGAAGTGGGCGGCGGCGCTTTCTATATGTCAGAGCGCTTTGCCAACAACACCAATACGGTCCAGGTGGCCAGCTTCGTGCGCTGGGACGGCATGGTGGCCTATCACCAGCCGAAGTACGATGTGCGCCTGAACCTGTTCAACATCTTCGACAAGAAGTATTACGATGCGCTGATCCAGTCCGACGGCGGGCGCTCGGTGCCGGGCACGGGCCGCACCGCCATGCTGTCGTTCACGTATCGTATGTAAGGAAAGCCGCCATGCTGGTCGTCATCCCCGAGGTCCTCACCGCCGAACAGGTCAGCGCCGTGTGCGAACGGCTGGAACAGGCGGGCGAAGCCTGGGTCGACGGCCGCGTCACGGCCGGCTACTCGGGCGCGCCGGTCAAGTTCAACCAGCAGATCGACGAACGCTCCGAGGTGGCGCTCGAGTGCCAGCGCCTGATCCTTGGCATGCTCGAGCGCAACCCGCGCTTCATCAGCGCGGCGCTGCCCAATATCGTCTACCCGCCGATGTTCAACCGCTACAGCGAGGGCATGACCTTCGGCGCGCATGTGGACGGCAGCGTGCGCATCCATCCGCATGACGGACGCAAGCTGCGCACCGACATCTCGGCCACGCTGTTCCTGTCGCCGCGCGACAGCTACGACGGCGGCGAGCTGCAGGTGCAGGACACCTACGGCATGCATGCGGTCAAGCTGGAAGCCGGCGACATGGTGGTCTACCCGGCCACCAGCCTGCACCAGGTCACGCCGATCACGCGCGGCACGCGCGTGGCCAGCTTCTTCTGGATCCAGAGCCTGATACGCGACGACACGCAGCGCGGGCTGCTGTTCGATATGGACAATGCGATCCAGCGGCTGAACCAGACCGGCGCGGACGAAGAAGCACGCCGCACGCTGGTGGGGTGCTATCACAACCTGCTGCGGCAGTGGAGCGAGACCTGAGGGCGGCGTCGGACGAACCGACCGAAACAATGCAAAAGGCCGGGTGGCATGGAGCCACCCGGCCTTTGCTTTCCGCCTCCTGCTGCGCCTTACATGCGATACCGGATGGTCGCCATCACGCTGCGCGGCGCGCCCGGCATGTTCAGGTTCGGATTGGTGCCGTGCGCCGAGACGATGTAGCTCTTGTCGAACAAGTTGTACACGTTCAGCTGCGCTTCGAATGCGCCACGGCGGTACCAGGCCATCATGTCGGCCGTCACGTAGCCGGGCAGCGTGACCGTGTTGAGCGGATCGGCATAACGCGCGCCAACCAGGTTCAGGCCGGCACCGACGCCGAAACCATACCCGAGGCTCTTGGTCAGCCACGCGTTGCCCGAGTGGCGCGGCGTGATCGTGGCGCGCTTGCCCTGCAGCGCCGCGGTGGACTTGGTGACTGTGGCATCCAGGTAGGCGTAGCCGCCAGAAAGCGCCAGCCGCTGCCGAGCTCGGCGGCACCGGAGATTTCCAAGCCATCGGTGCGCTGCTCGCCGATCGGGATCAGCGCCGTGTTGGTGGCATTGGCCACCTTGATATTGGTGCGCTCCAGGCGGAAGACCGAGACCGTCGCACTGGCCTTGCCGTCCAGGAAGTCATACTTGGCGCCGACTTCGGTGTTGTTGGTGGTCTCCGGAGCGAGCTGCGTATTGTTGGCCGCCAGCGCGAAAGCCTCGCCGGACGGCTGGAACGACTTGCTCCACGACACGTAGTACGACTGTGCCTTCGACGGCTGCCATACCAGGCCGGCGCGCGGGCTCCAGGCATTGTCGGTGCGGGACAGGTTCTGCAGGCCGGCGATGTTCTGCAGCGTTTCCTGCTCGAAGTGGTCGTAGCGCAAGCCTACCAGCGCCTTCCACTGCTCGCTGAAGCTGACCATGTCCTGCGTGTAGAACGCCAGCGTATTAAAGACGCCCAGGTTATTGGTAGCCGGCGTGCCCGGGGCCAGGCGCGCCAGCGTTGGCAGCACCGGGTTGAACAGGTCGAACGTGCCCGGCACGGGCTTGGTGTTGTTGACCTGGTTCTTGTTCTGCTGGCCGATTTCCATACCGTACAGCAGTTCATGCTGCATGCCGAGGAAGCTGGCCTTCTGCGTCAGGTCGGTCTGGTTGAACCAACCATGCTCCTCGCGGCCGACATTGCCGTGGTTCATGGTGAAGGTCTGCGCCGCTTCATTGACCGTGCTGGTCAGCGTGTTGTTGCGGTCCAGCGAATAGTGGTAGTAACGCGTGGCGTTGCGGATCGACCAGTTGTCGTTGAAGCGATGGTTGATCGTGGCCGTGCCCGAGTACACGCGCGATTGCGAGTAATCGGCGTCGCGCGCGTTGGCCGCGCCGTAGTAGCGCGAGGCCGGCACGTCGACCGGCCGGCCCTTGTACGCCGGGATGCCGAAGTCCGTCACGCGGCGGTCTTCAAGGTAGTCGGCCTGCAGCAGCACCGTGGTCTGCGGCGCCAGCCGGAATTCGACCGACGGCGCGATGGCCTTGCGGTCCAGGAACTGCTGCGAGCGGTAGCTGTTGGCCTTCTCCACCGCGCCGGTGATGCGGAAGGCGGCAGCGCCATCGGCGAACACGCGGCCGACGTCAGCCTCGGCGCGGCGGTCGGCCCACATGCCGTAGCTCAGCGCAAAGTCGGTGACATCGATGCCCGGCTTCTTGCTCACGCGGTTGATCAGGCCGCCCGACGAGCCACGGCCGTACAGCACGGCCGCCGGCCCCTTGATGACCTCGACGCGATCCACATTGGACAGGTCACGGAAGTACAGCGCGTCGTCACGGATGCCGTCGACGAACTGGTCGGCAATCGCGGTAAAGCCGCGGATCGACACCTGGTCGCGCTGGCCATCGCCGGTGGAGAACGACACCCCCGGCACGTTCTTCAGCGCGTCCTGCATCGAGGTGGCGTGCTGGTCGCGCATGACATCGGCCGTGACCACGTTGACGGTCTGCGGCACATCGCGCAGCGGCGCCTCGGTTTTGGTGGCGCTGACCGTCCTGGACGGGTTGTAGCCCGTGCCGAGGTCCTGGCCGGTATCGGCCTTGACCGTGACTTCAGGCAGGCTCTGCTGGGCCGCTACGGCCCCGCTGGTCTCCTCTGCATGGGCGAAACCCGTCAGCATCGGCTGGCAGGCGAAGAGCGCGAGAACGGCGCGGTGGACCGGGTGCAATTTGAGGCTCATTTCCCTGTAATTTTTTGTAATGCAACGCGTAAAATACGACTCATTATCATTTACAAAGGGAGCGAGGTCAAATTTGCGACGAAATAACCGCATTGGCCGTGTTGCTCATACGTGCTACACGTCACATATCGGATACGTCCGATGCTGCTGCCTTACGCTCATCATCCGAACTGCTCGGCCAGCGCACCACGGGCGGCGGCAATGAAATCCGGTTCGCCACGCTTGGCAGGCAACAGGAAGAATTCGGCTTCCGGCAGCGCGGGCAGGCCCAGCCGCCGCTGGCTCGGGGCATCCAGCGGCGCCACGCCCGGGCCGATCGCCGATGCATTCAGGCAGGACAGTCCCAGCCCTGCCGCCAGCGCCAGGTGCAACCCGGCCACACCCGACGCGGAATGCGCGATCTCGAACGGCCGGCGCTTGCGCATCAGCAGCTTCACGACGAACTGGTGCAGCGAGCACGAATCGGGCAGCAGCACCAGCGGCAGTGTTTGCGGCAAGCGCCCGCCTCGCCCTGTGCCGACACCCACGACAGCGCTTCGCGCCGCAGCAGGGTGCCGCGGCGTGCAGCACCGTGCCCGCGCGTGCCGACGATGCGCATGCTCAGGCCGATATCGAAGGCATCCATGTCCGCCGTGGCATCGATCACGGCGCTCTTCATCACCGTGACATGCAGGCGCAGCAAGGGGTGGCGCTCGCGCAGCCGGCGCAGCATGCCGGCGATCTCGGCGGGGCGGAAGTAGTCCGTCACGGCCAGCCTCAGCTCGCCTTCCAGCGCGCGGCCGCGCAGCTCCTGCAGCGCCATGTCGTTGAGGGCCAGGATGCGCCGCGCGTGCTCCAGCAGGCGGGTCCCGGCGGGCGTGGGCGCCGCGCCTTTCCTGCCGCGCGTGAGCAGCGGCACGCCCGCGCGCTCCTCGAGCTTGCGCAACTGCTCGCTGACCGAAGACTGCGACAGGAACAGGCGCGGCGCGGCGGCGGACAGGCTGCCGCTGTCCGCCACCATGACGAACGTGCGCAACTGGTCGGTATCGAATCCGCGCATGGCGATCTCCTCATGATTCGGAGAATCCGATGGTTCATATCGGAACTTCCCGCTTTTCCGATATTACACCGGCGCCTACCATGGCATCACCAACACCATGAAACAGGAGCCAGCCATGCCCCACATCAACCTGCAGATCTCCGGCCAGCCCGATGCCGCCCTGACTCGCCGCAGCGCCGCCGCGGTGTCAGAGCTTACGCAGCGCGTGCTCGGCAAGAAGCCCGATGTCATCGCCATCGCGGTCCAGTACGTGCCGCGCGAGCAGTGGATCATCGGCGGCGAGGCGCTGTCAGAAACCGGGCGCAATGCGTTCCATCTCGATATCAGCGTGACCGATGAGACGAACACCAAGGCTGAAAAGGCGGCCTATCTGAAGGCCGTGTTCGAGACGCTGTCGGAGCTGATCGGCAATGTGCATCCGGTGTCGTATATCCATGTGATCGACGCGCGCGCGGCGGCGTATGGGTACGGCGGGTTGACGCAGGAGTATCGGCATCAGCATGGGTGAGTGGGCGAGCGCCGCACGAACTCCCTCTAGACTGCTCCCCTCTCCCGCGTGCGGGAGAGGGGTTGGGGGAGAGGGCCAGAGCCCCCATGAAATGCAGCCTGTCGCATCGAGATACGCCGCCCTCTCCCCGCC
>LRMT01000056.1 GCA_001725945.1 Cupriavidus sp. UYMMa02A
TCCGTCTTGCCACACGCCTGCCCTCTCCCGGCCCCTCTCCGCGCGCGGAGAGGGGAGCAAACCAGTGGCGACCGCTATCGCCTCAGTCAATCAAATCGAACCGCATGCGCGCGGTTGCCCAGTGCGCGCACCACGCTGAACACCGTCAGCGCCGAAGTCTTGGGGTTGGCCGCGAGCGGCTTGCCGCGCATGGTCAGCTCGAAGCCGCCGAACGCGCCGCGCGCTTCCACGTGGTGGACGTTTTCCACGGCATTCGGGTCGGCCAAGAGGCGCACCGAAGTGCGATCCAGCCCGAGGCCCGCCAGCGACACCGTCGCCGCCACGTTGGCGTTCTTCGGGTACAGGCGGGCCGCGTCGCGCGCGGTGCCTTCGAAGATCACCGTAGGCTCGGTCAGCGCGTCCAGGTCGAACAGCTCGGCCGCCGGCGTGCCGGTCCAGGCGCGCGCCGGCTTGCGCCCCGTGTAGATGACCTCGTCGAGGCCGCCCACGCGTGCCGCGGCCAGCGCATCGATCGCGCCGATGGCGCCAGACAGCAGTTGCACCTGGGTATTGCCACGCGCGCGGCAGCTTCCAGCCGCTCGACCAGGCCCGGCTCGGACAGCGCGCCGACCGACACCACCATGCACGGGATGCCGCGTTCCAGCGCCGGCACGATGTGCTCTTCCAGCGCCTGGTGGCCCGCGCACTCGACCAGCAGGTCGGGGCGCTGGCCATCGAGGCACGTCGCCACGCGGACATTGGGCGCGAGCGCGGACAGCGCGCCGCGTGCCTCTTCCATCTGGCCTTCCGGCACGATCACCACGTCGAACGCGACGTCCGGATCCGACTTCAGCAGCTCCAGCACACCGCGGCCGATCGCGCCGCATCCCACCATGGACACATGCAGCATGGACATCTCCCTTCAGGCGGTGGTGGCGGTGGTTGCCGGGCTGGCAATCGGCGCCTGCTTGTTCACCGGCGGGCCGGCGAACACGGTCTTGAAGCTGCCGATCGACAGCATGTCGATCTCCAGCAGGAACGGACCGGTCTCGGCCGTGGCTTCCCGCAGCGCAGCACCGATGTCGTCCAGGCTGCTGACGCGGCGGTGACGCAGCGACAGCGACTGGCACAGCTGCGCATAGTCGGGCGTGTGCAGGTCGACATAGTGGCGGCGGCCGCCGTACTGCGCGTCCTGGATGTTCTTGATCACGCCATAGCCCTTGTCGTTCATCAGCACGATGACCATGTCGGCACGTTCCTGCACGGCCGTGGCCAGCTCGCCCAGGTTCAGGATGAAGCCGCCGTCTCCAGCCAGCGTGAAGGTCTTCTTGCCCGAGCCCGTGGCAGCCGCACCAACAGCGGCGCCGATACCCATCGCCAGGCCCTGGCCGATACCGCCGCCCAGTGCATGCACGCCGGCACGCGAATCGAAAATCTGCAGGTGGCGGTTGCCCCAGGTGCTGTTCGACACGGTCACGTCGCGCACCCAGTTGAAGTTGCGGCCCACGGCCTGCTGCAGTGCCTGCACCAGTGCCGAGTACGGACCGAGGCCGTCGATCAGCGCGTTGACCGCGGTGTCGTGCGCGCGGCGCAGGTCACCGGCGAAGGCCGGGTCGATCTGCATGCGGCCTTCGAGGCGGTCGGCCAGCGCGTCCAGCGCCAGTGCGGCGTCGCCGCTGACAAAGTAGTCGCTCTGATAGCAACGTCCTTCCGATGCCGGATCGGCGTCGATGCGCAGCAGCGGGCGCGGCAGCTTCAGTTCGTACTTCAGCGTTTCATTGCCGCGCAGGCGCGAACCGACCACCAGCATCGCGTCGCAGCTCTGGTAGAACTGCTCGACCGGCTTGTGCAGGTTGTAGGCGCCGAGCGAGCGCGGATCGTCTTCCGCGACGATGCCGCGGCCTTGTGTGCTGGTGACCACGCCGAAGCCCAGGTCGAGCAGGCGCTTGACCTGCTTGCTCGCGTGGCGTGCACCACCGCCCAGCCACAGCATCGGGCGCTTGGCCTTGGCCAGGCGCTCGGCCAGCGCGTCCAGCGCATGGGCCGACGGCTGGTGTTGCGGCACCGGCAGCGGCTTGAGGTCGGCCGCATGTCGATCAACGCAGCCTGGATGTCGATGGGGATCTCCACGCTGACCGGGCCGGTCGGCGCCGTCAGCGCGGTCTGCACGGCCAGCTTGATGGTGCTGATCGCGGTGTCGGCGCTGCGCACGCGGAAGGCGGCTTTCGACACGGCCTTCAGCATGGTGAGCTGGTCCGGCGCTTCGTGGATGTACGCGAGGCTCTGGTCCAGGTACGGCGTTTCGATCTGGCCGGTGATATGCAGCATCGGCGTGCCGGCGGTCAGGGCTTCGACCATGGCGCCGGCGGCATTGCCCGCGGCGGTGCCGGTGCTGGTCAGGCACACGCCCAGGCCGCCCGTGGTACGGGCACAGGCGTCAGCCATATTGGTGCCGCCCGCTTCGCCGCGCGCCGGCACGAAGCGGATCTTGCCGCGCTCACCCATGGCGTCGAGGATCGGCATGTTGTGGATCGAGATCACGCCAAAGGCAGCCTTGACGCCGCACTGTTCGAGAAACGCCGTGATGGCGCAGCCCACGGTGACTTGCTGTTGTTCGTACTGTTGTTGGTTAGGCATGACGGGAGTGCCTCCGGAGATATCAATATGGCTGCCCGTGGTGTACGAAGACAACGGCGAGGCAAGGAACAGGATGGCGCGGGCTGCCTCGACAGGCAGGCCCAGGCGGCCAAGGGGAATATGTTTCTGCTGGGCCAGGCGCGCGGTCCACGCGGCCCAGTCCAGGTTGCGGTCTTCTTCGGGGCGTGCCTCGAAGCGGCGGCGCCACTGGCCCGATTCGACCAGCCCGATCAGGATGCCGTTGACGCGCACGCCCTTCGGCGCGAACTCGGTGGCCATGGAGCGCACCAGGTTCAGCACGCCGGCACGCGCGGCCGAGGTGGCGACCATGTGCGGCTCGGGCTGCTGCGCGAGCAGCGAGTTCACGCAGACGATGGCGCCCTCCCCCGATTGCTCGAGCTGCGGCAGGAAAGCGCGCGTCGGGTGGATCACGGAGAAGAACTTGAGCTGCAGCTCTTCCATCCAGGCTGCATCTTCCGTGTTCGCGAAGGTCGACACGCGGCCCTGGCCGGCGTGTTGACCAGCATGTCGACGTTGCCGAGCGTGGCCTGGACCTTCGCGGCAAACGCAGCGACCTGTTCGGGCTTGAGCACGTCGCAGGCGGCGGCATAGAGGCGGCAGCCGGGGAACGTCTCGCGCAGCTGCGCTTCGGCGCTGCGCAGGCGGGTTTCGTCGCGGCCGCAGATGGCGACGGCGGCGCCCGCTTCGAGCAGCAGTTCGACGGTCGCCAGCCCGATGCCGGAGGACCCGCCTGTGACGACGGCAACCTTGCCGTCGAGTTCAATCATGGACATTGTCCTCACTCCCGATACAGATTCACGACCTTGCCGCCGCTGTTTTTCAGCGCCGGCCGGTAGTCCAGCAGGCGCGACAGTTCGCCTGCGGTCTCCCTCACTTTCTCCACCATGGTGTCGAGCTGCGCCGGATCGATATGCGCGGCCGGAATGGTGGCGCCCAGCGCCGCCACCACCTTGCGGGTGCGGTCACGCACTGGTGCGGCGATGGTGGAGATGCTCGATTCGAAGAAGCCCTCGTGCAGCACATAGCCGCGCTCGCGGTCGTGCTGCACGAGTTCGTACAACAACTCCACGCTGGCCGGCGTGCGCTCCGAGAAAGCCTCGAGCCGCGGCTCCGGATACAGCGCGCGCAGCTCGTCGAGCGACAGGTCTTCAAGCAGCACGCGGCCAAGCACGGTCGCATGCGCCGGCAACCGCGTGCCCACGTTCACGGTGCTGGCGAACGGGCGCGGCGATACCGCCTTGGCCACGTACACGATCGAGCGGCCGTCGCGCACCACGAGGTTGCACGGATAGCCGATCTCGTCGCGCAGGCGCTCCAGCAGCGGGCGGCCGAGCTCGGTCAGCTCCAGCGACGCCAGGTATTCAAAGCCCAGCCGCAGCACGGCCATGCCCAGGCGGAAGTCCCGGCCACCTTCGGCACGCTCGACAAAGCCGAGCATTTCGAGCGTGGTCAGCAGGCGGAACACCGTCGAGCGCGGCACCTGCAGGCGGCGCGCCAGCTCGGCCGCCGAGATCGCACGGTCCTTGCTGTTGAACTCGCCGAGCAGGCGCAGGCCGCGCTCGAGCCCCGGGACGATGTACTTGTCCGGGACTTCGGCGGCAGTTTGCGTGGCGGCAGCGGGTTGCACGGCGGCGGTCATGGCCTGGGTACCTGGATATGGAATGGCGTGCGGGTGGGCGCCGGCATCAACGCTTGATCTGCGACAGCGGGTGCTCGGGCGGGTACGTCGGCGTGATGGGCTTCTTGGCGCCCAGCATCACGCACATCAGCGCGTCTTCGTCGCCGATGTTGATTTCCTCGCGGTACACGCCCGGCGGCACCGAGACCAGGTCACGGTCGGTCAGGATGGTCTCGAAGCGCTCGCCGTCCTTTTCCAGTACCAGCTTGATCTTGCCGCGCATCACGAAGAACACCTCTTCCACGTCGGTGTGGATGTGCATCGGGCCCTCATGGCCGGCCGGGATGATCATGGTCGAGAACGTGAAGTTCTCGGACGGCACGGTGTTGGTATCGGCAGCCACGCCGGTGCCGCCGGTGCCCAGGTAGCGCATCTGTGCACGGCGGTACTTCGGGTCGTAGTCGGCCTGGAACTTCAGCGCGTCCCAGTCGTACTTGCGCGTGGAGAAGCGCGCCACGCGGCTTTCCATCCACTGGTCGAACGAGGCGTCCTCCGGTTGCTCCCAGGAACGCTTGATATTGGCTTGTTGAGACAGATCGCTCATTTGGATTCCTTCTGCTTTCAGTGGATCGGTAGATCAGTGCATGACAAAGCCGCCGTTCACGGCCAGCGTCTGGCCGGTCACGAAGCGGGCAAGATCGGACAGCGCAAACAGCACCGCGCCGCAGACATCGTCGGGCAGTTGCTCGCGCTGGATGGCGCGCTGCTCGCGATACAGGTCGTGCCGGTGCTGCGGCACGTATTCGGTGGCTTCCACCAGCGTCAGGCCCGGCGCCACCGCATTGACGGTGATCTGGTCGCGGCCCAGTTCGCGCGCCAGCGAGCGGGTCATGCCGATGATGGCGCTCTTGCTCGCCACGTAGGCCAGCAGGTTCGGCGCGCCCCACAGCGGCGTGTCGGAAGCCAGGTTGATGACAGCGCCGCGGCCGCTGGCCTTCAGGGCCGGCAGGCAGGCGGTGGTCATCAGCCACGTGCCGCGCACGTTGACGTTCATCACGCGGTCCCAGGTGGCGATATCGATCGCGCTGGCGTCACGGCCGCCGGAATCGGTCACGGCGGCGTTGTTGACCAGGCCGTCGAGGCCGCCCAGGCCCTTGACGGCGGCATCGGCGCAAGCCTGCACGGAAGCCGGATCGGACAGGTCCACCGGCACGGCCACCACCTTGAAGCCGCGCGCACGCAGCGCATCGGCTTCCTGCTGCAGTCGGTCGGCCAGGATGTCGGCCATGGCCACGGCAGCGCCGGCTTCAGCAAGCGACTTGACGAAGGCCAGGCCCAGTCCGCGCGCCGCGCCGGTGACCAGCACCTTGCGGCCGGCCAGCAGGGCGTTGTTAGTGGTCTCAGGCATGGCTTGCCACCCCACCGGCAGGCTTGAGCATGGCGACCGGCTCGTCAGCGATCTCCTGATCGGCGCGGCGCTTCAGCAGGCGGCGCACACGCGTGATGCCGGCATCGTGCTGATACAGCATTTCGTGGTCGCGGGCCTGCGGCGCCATCGATTCGAGCACGACGCGGTCCTGTTCCAGCACGTCCCAGTGGAGTTGCTCCAGGCGGTTGCGGTACAGGAAGCGCCAGACATCGCGCTGCCAGCCCTGCACGTGACGGGTGCGCCAGAAGAACACCATGCAGTGGTCTTCATCGACCGGGGTGGCCATGCCGACGATGCCGAATGGGCCGCCGGGGCCGACCTTGTCGCGGTACGGAATCGCCAGGCGCAGCCACAGCGTGCCGGTTTCGCCGAATTCCACCCAGTCGAAGTTCACGCCGCGCTGGCCGACCTTTTCGAAAACCAGGCCATGATCGGTTTCGCGGATCTGCATCACGGCCGACTTCTCGCCGCAGGCCATCGAGTGCGACACGGCATGCAGGTAGGCGCCGTGCATCGGGTCCATGACGTTGTCGATCGCGTAGCGGTAGTTGCAGTCCCAGTGCGCGACGCACAGGAAGTTGCTGTGTTCGTCACTGACCAGTTCTTCCGGCAGGCGCAGCACGTCGGGGCTGCCCTCGCCTTCCTGCGGGGCCTGGTCGCCGAACCACAGGAAGATGGCGCCGGCCTGTTCCTGCACCGGATAGCTGCGCACGCAGGTGCGACCTTCCAGCGGGCAGCTGTCCACGGCCGGCACGCTCTTGACCTGGCCGTCGCCGCCGACTTCCACGCCGTGGTACCAGCAGGCAACGCGGTCGCCGAGGTTCCAGCCCATCGACAGGCGGGCGCCGCGGTGCGGGCAGCGGTCTTCCAGCGCGTGGACCTGGCCGGCGTTGTCACGCCACAGCACGATGTTCTGGCTCAGGCGGGTAATGCCGATGGGGGCGTGCGTCACCGCCCACGAGGCGGCGACCGGGTACCAGTAGTTGCGCAGGCCGCTGTTCAGGCGGGCTTCGGCGCGGGCTTGCTTGTTCGATTCCATGTTTCTCTCGCTCGGGGCTCTGTGCTTGTCGGTCGGGCTGGCTGCGATCAGGCGCCCAGCCGGCGCATTTCGGCCAGGAAGCGCTCTTCGGTCCAGGCTTGTCCGTCGAGGCACAGAAAGTCGGTGGCATTGAAAGCGCGGACGATATCGGCGGGCGATTGCGCGCCGCCTTCAAACGCGGCTTCGAGCGCGTCGCCGAGCTTGTTCTCGTAGGCCGAAGGGGCGTCAGCGCGGGTCTGCCAGACGATGTTGGCAACCTTGCCCGGCTGCTCGATATGGCCCTTGCCTGCGACGTTGTTCGGGGCAGGACGCTCCCAGGGGACCAGGTTGGGGTTGTACGAGAGGCTATCCATTGCGCTTTGCTCCATTTCTGCCTGCGTGGGGACCGGTTTCATCACGCTGTGGCCTTGTTCAGGTCACGCTGCGTTTTGTTTTACTAATGAAACGCTGGTTTAGATATTGAACACAGGTACGACTATAGTCAACGATGATTCAAAAATTGACTGGGGTTAACCCGCAAAATGCGGAATGTGATGCGGGGTGGCGTGCCCCGGGCGGGAAGGGACTATCGGGAGGCGGCGATGGGAAGCGCCTCGCGGATGAGGCGGGCTGTGGCGGCGGCCTGGTCGATGTAGCAAGCGTGTCCGGCATCGGGCAGTTCCGCGAACGGCAGGTCGAAGCGCTCGGCCAGCAGGCCGCATGCCACCGGCGTGGTGACGACGTCGTGGCTGCCGCAGGCGATGCGCGCCGGCACGGTGGCCGGGCGCTGGCGAGGTAGGCATCGATATCGTCACCACACAGCATGGCCACCGCCTGGCGGTAGCCATCCGGGCGCAGGCGCCGCATATTCCAGCGCACCCAGTCCTGCGCACCGGCGTTGGCACCCGCGCTGAGCAGCCGGCCCGGTCCGCGTTCGGCCAGGCCTTCCACGCCCAGTGAGGTTAGAGCATCCAGCCGCTGCCGCTCGACTTCGCGTGCCTTGTCTTCCTTGCCCGGCCCGCCATAACCCTGCGCCACGCTGAGCAACAGCAAGCGGTCGGGCAAGCCAGCTTCATCCGCGCCTGCCACATAGGCGGCCGCCATCAGCGCGCCAAGCGAGTGGCCGACGATCAGGTCTGGCCGTACGCCGAGCGTGCGCAGCCATTCCCGCAGCGCCGCGCATAGTCCGCCGCCCTGGGCTGCGCTTGCGACAGCGGGGACGAGTCCCCATAGCCAGGGGCATCCCATGCGATCACGCGTGCGTGCGCTGCCAGCAGGCTGGCGCAGGGCAGCCATGACGCCGCGCCGGAACTGATGCCATGCAGCAGCACGATCACCGGGCCGGCACTGCCGCCGCTGCGATAGGCCACCCGCGCCCCGTTGCCCAGCTGCGTCACCCGTTGCGCAAACCCGCTGTCCAGCGCCGCCAGCATGTCCTGCGATGGCGAACACGAATTTCGATAGTCGTTTTGTTCCATATATAAAACTCAGGTTTGCAAATGAAACCTTTCGACTATAGAAGCTGGCTTGCGGCAAGAGGATAAGGGTTAACGATAGCTCGTCATCGTTGCCCTGTTGTCGCGCCACTGCGGTGCATGCGCCCACAGCCGGGCGACGGACTGACTCTGAGATGGCGGCTTGTCTGCAAAGTCTTTGCTGGCGCGCCTTCCGCTTACACGGCACTGCCGCGGCGACCGTTCCCGTGCTGACGGCGGGCACCCGCCGCGTGCACACCCGTGCACGCGATGTGTGCAGCCACCCGCGACACGGACGCGTCGTGCTGCGGCCTCACTAGGGATAACCCTCCTCACTACTCCCGAAAAGCCCGGCTATATTTTGCTCAACGTTTCTTAGGTTGTTTGATGTTTTACATATGAAACGTAAAAGCGGCTGAAAATGCATATGGGGAGATTTGCAGCAGCCGGTCCCCCGGACAGATGAGCCAGAACGATTAGAAGACGGAATAAAGAAGGAAACGGTAGATGAAACTTGCACGAATCGCTGCGGGCCTGCTCGCAGCCGCCCCCCTGCTGGCCTCGGCCCAATCGGTCACGCTGTACGGCGTGGTCGATACTGGTGTCGAATATGTGAGCAACGTCGGCGCCAATGGTTACGGCCTGACGCGCGTGCCCAACAACACCGCGACCGTCCCCTCGCGCTGGGGCCTGCGCGGCACCGAGGACCTTGGCGGCGGCCTGAAGAGCATTTTCGTGCTGGAGTCGGGCTTCGCGCCTGATACCGGCAGCTCCAACCAGGGCGGCCGCCTGTTCGGCCGCCAGGCGCTGGTCGGCCTGTCGAACCAGTATGGCCAGCTCTCGTTCGGCCGCCAGTACACGATGCTGTTCTGGGCCACGCTCGACAGCGACATCCTCGGCCCGAACGTCTACGGCTCGGGCTCGCTAGACAGCTACCTGCCCAACACGCGTGCCGATAATGCCGTGTCGTACAAGGGCACCTTCGGCGGCGTGACCGTCGGCGCCACCTACAGCTTCGGCCGCGATGCAGTCAATGCGGGCCCGAGCCCCGGCGGCACCAATTGCGCAGGCGAGAACCCGGCCGACAAGAAGGCGTGCCGCGAGTGGTCGGCATGGTGCAGTACGCGACCAACTGGTGGGGCGTGCATACCGCGTACGACTCGCAGCGCGGCGGCCCCGGCGCGTTCGCGGGCCTGACCAACAGCAACCTGACCGACGACCGCCTGTCGGTGGGCGGCTACATGATCCTGTCGCGCGCCAAGCTGGGCGCCGGCTGGCTGCGCCGCGACAACGAAGGCAGCGCCACCCGCATCAGCGACCTGTACTACGCCGGCGCGTCCTATGACATCACGCCCGCGGTCAACCTGGCTGGCCAGGTGTACTACCTGAACTACCACGGCAGCGACAACAAGGCCTGGCTGTACGCGCTGCGCGGCACCTACGCCTTCAGCAAGCGGACGTCGGTGTACGCGACCGCCGGCTTCATCGACAACGGCGGCCAGCTCGCCGCGTCGGTCAGCGGCGGTTCCCCGGGTTCCAACCCCAAGGCGGGCGCCAACCAGTTCGGCACCATGCTCGGCATCAAGCACATCTTCTAAGAGACGTACGCAACGCGGCGGCGCGATCCCCGGCCGCCGCGTTCCATGGCGATACATCCATTGGCACGACATAGTCCGCGCGCATGTCCGATGCGCGGGACTCCAGTTTTCAGAGGTCCACCATGAAGTCTGCACGCCGCAAAGTCCTTGCCACCGCGATCGCGGCAGGCGCCGCCGCCATGCTCGCGGGCGGCGCTGCCCTGGCCCAGGCGCCTATCCCAACAAGCCGATCACCATCGTGGTCGCCTACCCCGCAGGCGGCGACGTCGACGTGCTGGCGCGCATGTTCGCCGAGAAGTTGGCGCCGCGCCTGAAGCAATCGGTCGTGGTCGAAAACCGCACCGGCGCGGCCGGCACCATCGGCAGCGCCTACGTGTCGCGCGCAACCCGGACGGCTACACGCTGCTGCTCGCGCCGAACACCGTGGCCATCGCGCCGCTGGTACTGAAGCCGGGTACCGGCGCCAGCTACGACGTGCAGCGCGACTTCACGCCGATCTCGCAAATCGGCACGCAATCGCTGTTCGTGGTCGTGAACAAGAGCACCGGCATCACCAAGGTCAGCGACCTGGTCGCCCGGGTCAAGGCCGGAAAGGTCGAGACCTATGCCACGCCGGGCAATGGCTCGCCAATGCACATCATGGGCGAACTGTTCAACAAGTCCGCCGGCGTCAGGATCAACCAGGTGCCCTACCGCGGCCTGGCACCGGCGATCGTCGACGTGCTTGGCGGTCAGGTCCCGGTGACGTTCGTCACGTATGGCGCCGTGGCCCAGTATGTCGGCAACGGCACGCTGGTGCCCATCGCCGTGGCTGACCCGAAGCGCTCGCCGTTCGCACCCAATGTCCCGACGCTGGCCGAGCAGGGCTACAAGGACGTGGAAATCGGCGCCTGGCAAGCACTGCTGGGGCCCAAGGGCATGTCGCCCGAACTGGTGCGCACGCTCAACGGTCACGTCAACGAGATCCTGAAGATGCCTGATGTGGTGGCGCGCATGGCCACTATTGCCGTCACGCCGTCCGGCGGCGAGCCGGCCGTGCTGCAGAAACTGCTGGCATCCGATACGGCCCGCTACACGAAGATCGTCAAGGAATTCGGCATTCAGGCCGACTGAGTGGTACGGTCGCCGCAGTTGGACAAAGGGCCCGGTTCCGCGAGGAACCGGGTCCTTCTTGCTGGTGCCGGCAGATGGTCAGTTGACCTGCCTGCCCATGCCGTCCCAGTATGGCTCACGCAGTTTCCGCCGCAGCAACTTGCCGGACGGGTTGCGAGGCAGGGCCTCAACGAACTCGATGCTCTTGGGCACCTTGAACCCGGCGAGCCGCTGGCGCGTCCAGGCGATGATGCTGTCGCGATCCGCCGCTTGCCCAGCCTTGAGCACGACGATGGCCTTGACCGCTTCGCCCCATTTTCGTCTGGCACACCGATCACGGCCACGTCCGCCACGATCGGATGGCCGTAGATGGCGCTCTCCACTTCGGCCGGATACACGTTCTCCCCACCGCTGATGATCATGTCCTTGACGCGGTCATGGATGTAGAGATAACCCTCCGCATCGAGGTAGCCTGCGTCGCCGGTGCGCAGCCAGCCCTTGGCATCGATGGTGCGCGCGGTTTCCTCGGGCTGTTTCCAGTAGCCGGACATATTGTGCGCGGAGCGGATCACGATCTCGCCGACCTCGCCGGGGGCGAGCTCGCGCCCTTCATAATCAACCACCTTCAGCTCTACGCCGGGCAGCGGCTTGCCGGCCGCGCGCATGCGCGGCACTTCCTCGGTCGTATGGTCTTCGGGCGGCAGCGCCACCACGGTGCCCGTGGTTTCGGTCATGCCGTACTGCTGCACGAAGCCACAGCCGAAGACCTCGATGCCTTCGCGCAGCAGCGCCGCCGGAATGGGCGCCGCACCGTAGAGCAGGTACTTCAGGCGCGAATAGTCCACCGTGCGGGCACGCGGATCGCGCAGCACGATCTGCATGGCCGCCGGCACCATGAACAGCTTACTGATGCGCTCATGCTCGATGAAGTCGAGCACGGCACGCGGATCGAACTCCCTCGCCACCACGCCCTTCGCGCCGGAGAGCAGATTGCGCAGGCCCCAGCCGGAGCCGCCGATATGCGCCACCGGCATCGCCACCAGCGAGACGTCGTCCGCCGTCCAGTGCGACCAGGGAATCGATTCGCGCTCGCTGACCTCGGTGCCGATGGTCAGGTTGCGGTGGGTCAGCATGGCGCCCTTGGGCCGCCCGGTGGTGCCTGATGTGTAGAGCTGCAGCACCACATCGTGCGGACCGGGCCGGTGATCGGGCAGCTTGTCGGGATGCGCATCGCGCCAGTCCGTGTAGACGGGCCAGTCCGGTGCGCTGCCCGCTTCCATGGCGACGACCTGCCGCACCATCGGCAGTGCGGGCAGCAAACCCCGCACCATTGCCGTGGACTCCGGGCCCACGAACAGCAATACGGCATCGCAATGGCCCACGATGAATTCCACTTCAGGGCCGGCCAGGCGCCAGCTTGCGGGCGTCATGACCGCGCCCATCTTTGCCGCGCCAAGCCATGCCTCGAAATAGTGGTCGCAATTCTTGCCGATATAGCCCACGCGATCACCAGCGCGCACGCCGGCGGCCAGCAGCGCCTGTGCGACGCGGCTGGTATTGCGCTCGAACTCAGCGTAGGTCGTCTGCCGGCCTTCGAACGCATAGGCCACGGCGTCGGGCCTGAGGCCGGCAAAGTGGCGCACGGCGTGAGGCAGCGTGGCCAGGTAGCTGAAATCCATCGACGTCTCCCTTCTTGTATGTGGTTGTTTGCTCCCCTCTCCCTCGCGGGAGAGGGGCCGGGGGAGAGGGTAGGCGCGTGGCAAGCATCGAGGTGTCTCGCTTCGTGGAGACTCTTACTCTCGCCCCCGCCCCTCTCCCATAAATGGGAGAGGGGAGACAACACTCTCAAATATCAGCGCGGTGCCATGCGGATGGCGCCATCGAGGCGCACGGATTCGCCGTTGAAATAGCCATTGCGGCACATTTCGACGGCGAGCGAGGCAAACTCTTCCGGCTGCCCCAGGCGCTTGGGGAACGGCACCGACGCACCCAGCGCGGCCTTGACGTTCTCGGGCGCGCCCTGCAGCAGCGGCGTATTGAAGATGCCCGGCAGGATGGTGTTGACGCGGATGCCCTCGCCCGACAGGTCGCGCGCAATGGGCAGCGTCATGCCGACCACGCCCGCCTTCGATGCCGAATAGGACGCCTGGCCGATCTGGCCGTCCTGCGCCGCCACCGATGCCGTGCTGATGATCACGCCGCGATCGCCGCTGGCGGTGTGGTCCAGCGTCAGCATGCCGGCTGCCGAGCGCGCGATGCAGCGGAAGGTGCCGATCAGGTTGATCTGGATGATGCGCTCGAACGCATCGGTCGGGAAGAACTTGATCTGCGACGGGTCTTCCTTCGAGCGCGAGGCGGTCTTGATCGCGTTGCCGGTGCCGGCGCAGTTGACCAGGATGCGTTCCTGGCCAATGGCGGCGCGGGCCTTGGCGAAGCCGGCCTCGACTTCCGCTTCCGAGGTCACGTTGACCTGGCAGAACACGCCGCCCAGTTCGCGTGCCAGAGCTTCGCCCTTCTCGACGTTGAGGTCGAACAGCGCGACACGCACGCCCTGCGCGGCCAGTGCACGCGCCGTCGCAGCGCCCAGGCCCGAGGCCCCGCCGGTCACGATGGCCGATACCGATGCATTGAGTTCCATTACCGTATTCCTTCTGTCTCGTTTTGCGGGCCGATGCCGCATGCGCGGCTGTCCCGAAGTTGATGTCTGAAACCGGCGCAGCACGGCGCCGGAGCGGGTTCGAGATTCGTGGATCGGGACCTGACACGCATCGTCGGAAGCGACGAATGCACCGATACGCCACTTTTCGCGGCACCGCGGCCCGTGCTGGCCCCCACTCTGGCGGGCCGGCAAGGGACCGATGCGCTACAGTGTCGCGCATGGACGGCTTGACCATGGCGCGGCCCCGCCCGCGCGGCCCCCTGATCCCATGCGCCTCTTCTCTCCTGATTTTCGATGGCTGGTCCGCCGGCAAGCCTGGTTGCTGCTGGCCGCGTTGCTGTTGGTGCTGTTGGTACTGTTATCCGGCCGGCCTGCAGACGCCGCGCCGGCGAATCCGCTGGTTGCGGCAGTCCGGCAGGCCGATGCCAAACCTGCGCCGGCCAGTGTCCCGCTGGCCCAGTCGCTCGACCAGGTCATCGGCACGCTGCAGGACGACACGCAGCGCAAGGCCCTGCTAGAACAGCTCCAGGCGCTGCGCAGCGGCCTGAACGCCCCGGCGTCGGCGCCCGTTGCGCCCGCCTCGGCGCCGGGCCTGATCGGCGCCGTCGCCCAGGCGCTCGATGAAGTCGATGCGCACCTGCGCAAGGACCACGGCCCCTGGCACTACTGGCGCTGGCGCTCGCAGTTCGCCGCCGAGGAATGGCGTGATGCCGTGACGCTCAAAGGCACGCGCCCGTGCTGAATTCCCTGCGCGAGTTCGCCAAGGTCATCGGTGGCTGGGCGTTGTGCGGCTGGGTCCTGTGGGAGATCGGCCACCGCATCCGCGTGCGGCGACGCATGCGTGCCGCTACCACGGTCGCACTGACGCGCACGCCCCGCACTGGGTTGCCCGACGTGCCATCCTGGATGGATGTCGGCCTCTACATGCTGCGGCGCATCGGGCCATGGGTGGTTGCGTTCGGGCTCACGGTGCTGCTCGCGTATCAGCATTACGCCCAATCGCCAGCCAGCATGGCAGCCGTCATGGTGGCCCATGCGATCGTGGCTGGTGCCATCGCGGGCGCGGTCTGCCAGGTCATCTTCGCACTGTTCCGCACCGCGCACCGCCGGCTCGCGGTACACCAGTTGCTGACGCGCTCGCCGTGGCTGCTGTTCTGCACCGGTGCCCTGGCCGCCCTTGGCAACAGCGCCACCGACAGCCGCATGATTGCCGCGCTCGGCACCAACCTCTGTGCCCTGCTGTCGACGGCGGCCAACGTCGCGGCGGCGATCCTGATCGGCGTGTTCGCGCTGCGCTTCCGGCGGCAGGTAGGCCAGCTCATCGCGCAGCGCCCGCTCGAATTCCGCCAGTCGCATCCCGCCATGACGGACCTGCTGCGCCTGGC
Organism: Cupriavidus sp. UYMMa02A; assembly: GCA_001725945.1. Classification (GTDB taxonomy): domain Bacteria; phylum Pseudomonadota; class Gammaproteobacteria; order Burkholderiales; family Burkholderiaceae; genus Cupriavidus. The sequence continues at coordinate 14,912 of LRMT01000056.1, forward strand.
CGGACAGGCCTGGCACCTGCCCGTGCTGGCGGTGGTAGTGGCATCGGTGATCGGCACCGTGCTGGCCGCTGGCCATGCCGATGTCTTCCTGCGCCGTACCGTGGCCTCTGTTGCGCTGTTCGTCGTCGCGCTGTTGCTGACGCTGGTCGCCGGCCGCTCGCCAAAGGCAAGCGTGCGCGCACCGCGCATCCGTGACCGGAGGCGCTCCGCTTACCTGGAGCGCTTCGGGCGCTTTGCCATGGCGCTGGTGCGCGTGCTGATCTGGGTGAGCGTTGTCGAGCTGGCTGCTCGCATCTGGGGGACTTCGGTGCTGCATCTGGTGGAAGCCTCGGCCGCAGGCCGGCACATTGCCGAATCCGTGCTGAGCGTCACCGCCACCGTGCTGCTCGCGTGGCTGGTCTGGCTGCTGATCGACACGGCCATTACTCAGGCGCTGTCACCCGCGCATGGCCGTGCCGCGCAGCCGAGCATGCGCGCCAAGACCATCCTGCCGCTGGTGCGCAATGCGTCGTTCGTCACGCTGCTGGTCATCGCGATGATGGTGGTGCTGGCCAACCTGGGGGTCAATGTCACGCCGCTGCTCGCAGGGGCCGGCGTGGTCGGCCTGGCGATCGGCTTCGGCGCGCAGAGCCTGGTCCAGGACCTGATCACGGGGCTGTTCATCGTGATCGAAGATTCCATCGCGATCGGCGATTCCATCGAATTGCCCGACCATGCCGGCGTGGTCGAAGGCATGACCATCCGGACCGTCAAGCTCCGCGACGGCAAGGGCGCGCTGCATACACTGCCGTATAGCCAGATCAAGGCCGTGAAGAACCTGTCGCGCGGCTATGCCTATGCCGTGTTCAGTATCGGCATTGCCTACCAGAGCGACCTGGACCGCGCGCTGGAGCTGATCCGGTCCATCGGCACCCAGATCGCGCATGACCACCGCTACACCTACAAGCTGCTGTCCGGCCTGGACATCCTGGGTCTGGACCGCTTCGACCCGAGCGGCCCGGTCGTGATGGCACAGTTCAGACCCGCCCGCTGATGCAGGCGGAAATCACGCGCGCGTTCAATGCGCTGCTCAAGCGGCAGTTCGACGCCAACGGCATCCGCATGGCTTCTCCGAGCCTGACTATTCAGCTGGACGGCGGATCGGCAACTGTGGCAAACGCGGACCCAGCGACGCCGCGCCCGGAATGAGATGCCAACATCACGCGAATAGGGAATGCTGTCGCTTTTGCGAAACGCTGCCACCGTTTCCATGCCGAAAATTTTCCATAATCCGCATCGCGCATTAACATCCTTGCGTTATGCAGGCGTGGACATATTGTCGGTCGGGTTCGGCGACACGGGTCGCCGAAAGCCTCACCCAAACGGGGGTTAAAGCCGACTGGATTGTTTGGCATGATTTGCGACATGCAGGCTGGCCAATGCTTGCGAAGCATATGCACGCGGTGCCGTCCGGTCACGGCATTGTCGCTACGGCGCGCACGAGAACGCCCGGGCAGCAAGGGAAATACAGGAAAGCAGCCATCAATGAATGGCAATCAGTAAAAGGCGTTTGCCACCGGGGGATCTGAATATGGGCGAACACCCGACTGTCGACGAGGACTTTCATCGTCTGGTCGACTCCATCTACGAGTCCGCAATGGACGTGGCGGCAATGCCCGCCGCACTGGACCTTTTTTCCCGCTACACAGCCACTGGCAGTCCGCGCTACCTGATCTGGGACAAGCTCGCCGGCCATGCCCGGCTGGGCGTTACCCCGCATGGCTGCTTCACCAGCGGCATCAGCCTGCCTGAGGGGGTCATTCCGCCTTCGGATTCGAGCCAGCCGGCTCATGTGGGGGCCATGCTCGCCACTGCCGCGCCGCGCACGCCATGGCGGATGGTGCCGCCGCCGTTGTAGCCGTCCCCGGCGACGGCGGCGGACTCGAACAGGGTTTCCGGCTGATCGACACCGCGGAGGTCTGCGTGCTCATGAGCGGCACCTGCACGGGGCACAGCTATCTCAACGGCACCGTGCGCGAGCGCCGCCTGGCCCATGTGATGCCGCACTGGGCCCGTGCTGCGCGCATGCAGCAGCGCAATTTCGAACTGAGCGGACTGGCCTCGCTGGGACTGGCGGGGCTCGACACGCTCGACTTCGGCGTCATGGTGCTGCAGGCGGACATGCGCGTGCGCTATGCCAACAGCTGGGCCGAGGCGCTGGTGCAGGCCGACAGCAACCTGTCGCTGGAACATGGCCTGCTGCACGCGCGCGATGCCGCGCTGCAGGGCGTGCTGAGCCGGCTGCTCGAGGGTGCGGTGCGCGGCCGCAGCGCCGACGCAACCGCGGGGTCATGGATGCACATTACCTCCGGCGGGCAGCCCGTGCCGATCATCGTCGTGCCGCTGGTATCGCGCCAGCCGGTGGAAGGTCCGTGGCAACTGCCCGCGGCGATGATGCTGCTCGGCAACTCGGAATCGCGCTCGGTACTCGATGCGGCGGTGCTGACGTCGCTGTTCGGCCTGTCGCGCAAGGAGAGCATCATGGCCATCCGGCTGGCGGCCGGCGAAACGCTCAATGAAATTGCCGAGCGGGAGTTCCTGTCGCCGCATACCGTGCGGGTGCATATTCGGGATACGCTGCGCAAGACCGGGACGCACCGGCAGTCGGAGCTCGTTCGGTTGCTGCATCTTTTGCCTGGGGTGAATCTGGTTCGTGCCGGGGGGAATTCGGTGGCGCTGCCGCCGAGGGGACGGCAAGGGAAGAATGGTTGATGGGTTGAGGTTCAAGCACGCGACAAACCCTTCACTCGCGAACCGCCTTCAAGGCTGCCCCCAAAAACCTCTCCACTTGCCGACCCGCATCATCCTCCCGCGCAGCAAACGCAATCCCGATCCGCCCCGCCGGCCGCGGCTCGACAGTGAAAGAAACCGCACCCGACGGTTGGCATAGCGCGTCGCCACGCTCGGCACGAGTGCCACGCCCAGCCCGCTTTCCACCAGACTGATGATGGTCTGCACCTGCACCGCTTCCTGCGCGACGCGCGGCACGAAGCCGGCCTGCTGGCACAGCATCATGGCCACGGCATGCAGGTTGGGTACCGCCGCTGCCGGATGCATGATGAAGGGCTCGGCCGCGAGCGCTTCAGCGGGATCGATTCCTCCTTCGCGTGCGGGCTGTCGGCCGGCACCGCGGCGACGAAGACGTCGCTCTCGAGCGGCGTAAGCGTGTAGCCGCCACTGCTCAGGATCGGAAAGCGCACCAGCCCGGCGTCCAGCCGATGCTTCTCGAGCTGGTCGAGGATCGAAGCCGTGGTGGATTCATGCAGTACCAGTTCGATCCCCGGATGTGCCGCGCGAAAGGCCGGGATCAGCTTGGGCAGCAGCGCATAGGTCGCCGAACCGACGAAGCCGATGCGCAATGCGCCCCGTTCGCCCTGCGCGGCCGCCATGGCCGCCGCGCGGGCCTGGCCCGCATGGAACAGCGCGCGGCGCGCATCCTGCAGCGCCGCCTCCCCCGCCTGCGTGAGCCTCACACCACGCGGCGTGCGCACGAACAGCGGCGTGCCGAGCTGCTCCTCGAGCTTGCGGATCGAGATGGACAGCGGCGGCTGCGCCATGTGCAGACGCTCGGCCGCCCGGTGGAAGTTGCCGGTCTCGGCCAGCGCAACGAACTGCTGGAGCTGACGCAAATCCATGTCGATATCCTTCGAATATCAATTTCTAAAAAAGTAATATTAGACCGGAACCATGCCCTGATCTACGCTGTGGCCCACAGTAAAGATCCGGAGACAGACGCATGCTGCCCTTAGCAGGCATCCGCGTGATCGACCTTTCCACGGTCGTGATGGGCCCCTACGCGAGCCAATGGCTGGCCGACCTTGGCGCAGAGGTCATCAAGGTAGAACCGCCCGAAGGCGATTCCACGCGCCGCACCGGCCCTGCCGCCGAACCCGGCATGGCGGCCATCTTCCTCGGCGTGAACCGCAGCAAGAAAAGCATCGTCCTGGACCTGAAGCAGGCGGCTGCGCAGGCGGCGCTGGACCGCCTGCTGTCCGGCGCCGACGTGCTGATGCACAGCATGCGTCCGCAGAAGCTGGCCGCGCTGGGCCTGGCACCGGCCGACGTGAAGGCACGCCACCCGCAACTGGTCTACGTCAGCCTGCTCGGATTCGCCGAGGAAGGCCCGTACGGCGGGCGCCCGCCTACGACGACATCATCCAGGGCCTGTCCGGCAATGCCGCGCTGATGGCGGCGCAGACCGGCAGCAGCCGCTATTTCCCGACCATCGCCGCCGACAAGACCAGCGGGCTGGTGGCTGCGCTGTCGATCTGCGCCGCGCTGGCCGGCCGTGTCTGCGGCGATGGCAGCGGTGCCATGGTCGAGGTGCCGATGTTCGAATCGATGGTCGCCTTCAACCTGGTGGAGCACTTGTACGGCCGGCATTTCGATCCGCCGCGCGCAGGCACCGGCTATCCGCGCGTGCTGGCGCCGCTGCGTCGCCCGTACCAGAGCGCCGATGGCCATGTCTGCATGATGCCGTACACCGACGCCCACTGGCGCGACTTCTTCCGTGCCGCGGGCCGGCCCGATCTGGCCGCCGATGCGCGCTTCACCGATATCTCCGCGCGCACCGCCAACATCGAGACGCTGTACGAGATCACGGGCGAAATCGTGCGCGGGCACAGTACCGCGCACTGGCTCGAGGTCTGCGAAGCACTGCAGATTCCCGTGGCGAAAATCAACGCACTCGACGACCTGCCCGATGATCCGCACCTGCGCGCGACCGGCTTTTTCGAGCGTGTCGAAGATGCCGCGATGGGCACGCTGCGCTTCCCGGGTGCACCGGTGCGCTTTGACGGCGCACGGGCACCGATTGGCGTGCCGCCTCGCTCGGCGAGCACACCGCGGAGCTGCTCGCACAGGCCGGACTGACACCAGAGGAAATCGACGGATTGCATGCCACGGCGCCGCGCGCAGCGCCCGGGATAACACGAAGGAGACCGCATGACGCAAAGCGAGCTGCCGCGCCTGGGCCAGGGCTTCTACTGGCAGGACTTGAAAGAAGGCCAGGCCTTCCAGACCTTCCGCCGCACCGTGACCGAGACCGACCTCGTCAATTTCATCTCGGTCACCGGCATGGTCGAGGCCATCTTCATCGAGGATGGCTACGAAAGCGGCGCGATCCGTGGGCGCCCGGTCCCGGGCGCGCTTACGTACACGCTGATCGAAGGCTTCATCCTGCAGACCATGATCCAGGGCACTGGCCTGGCCATGCTGGAACTCACGCAGAAGATTCTTGCCCCGGTCGTGGTCGGCGACACGGTATGGGCCACGGTCACGGTGACCGGCATCCGTCCCACGTCGCGCAGCGGCCGCGCGGTGGTTGATTCGGCGATCGAGGTCTTCAACCAGCGCAACGAGAAAGTCATGACGTACACGGCGCGGCGATTGCTGGCCGGGCGCGCGGAATAAGGCAGTTGCGCACATGACGCAACGCATTGGATTCGACCCGTCGATTTCGTGGAGGAGACCAACGATGAAGGCAAAGACCCTCATGACAACCGTGGCCGCGCTGCTGCCGGCCATACTCGCAAGCGCCGCCGCGCTGGCCGCGCGGCATCGGATGCCGGCACCTTCCCCGCCCATCCGATCCGGCTGGTGGTGCCGTTCCCGCCGGGCGGCCCGACCGATCTCGTGTCGCGCGTGATCGCCAAGCGCATGAGCGATGAACTTGGCCAGCAGGTGCTCGTGGACAACCGGCCCGGCGCCAACGGCAACATCGCCGCCGACATCGTCGCCAAGGCGCCGGCCGACGGCTATACGGTGCTGTACAACACCTCGTCGATCGCACTGAGCCCGGCGCTCTACAGCAAGCTCACCTATGACGTGCGGCGCGACTTCGCGCCCGTGGTGCTGACCGCCATGGTGCCGCTGGTGCTCGAGGTCAACGCCCAGTTGCCGGTGCATAACGTCAAGGAGTTCATCCAGTACGCCAAGGCCCATCCGGACAAGCTGACCTACGGCTCGGCGGGGAATGGCAACGTGACGCACCTGGCTGCGTTCCTGTTCCTGCAGGCCAACGGCCTGAACGCGGTGCACGCGCCTTACAAGGGCAGCGCCCCCGCGCTGACGGACCTGGCTGGCGGGCAGGTGCAGTTCATGACGGACACCATCAATTCGTCGCTGCCGTTTATCCGCGACAAGCGCATGCGCGCGCTGGCCGTCACCAGCAGCACGCGCAGTTCACAATTGCCCGATGTGCCGACCGTGGCCGAAACCGTCATGCCCGGCTTCGAAGTGGGCGCGTGGCAGGGCATGATGGTCCCCGCCAAGACGTCTCCGGAAATCGTGCGCAAGCTCAACGCCGCCACCATGAAGGCGCTGGCCAACCCCGAGACGCGCGCGGCGCTCGCCGCGCAGGGCGCCGAGCCGCGCGGCTCCACGCCCGAGGCCTACGCGAGCTACCTGTCCGCCGAAATGACGCGCTGGCGCAAGGTGGTCAGGGACTCCGGCGCCACGCTCGACTGATACCGCGATCCGCCCCTACCCGGCCATCACGCAACTGGATATTCAACGTGACCGCACTGCTTTCCACCTTCCAGCTCACCAGCTGCCGCCGCACGCCATGGCGTTCCGCGAGCAGGTCCGGGCCTTCCTGGCCGAAAAGATGCCGGCGCTTGCGCCCGAGGTCCGGGCACGCTCGTGGATGGGCTTTGATGCCGACTTCAGCCGCGCCCTTGCCGCGCGCGGCTGGGTCGGCATCACGCTGCCGGCCGAGTATGGCGGTGCCGGGCTGGACCCGTTCTCGCGCTTCGTGCTGGTGGAGGAACTGCTCGCTGCCGGCGCGCCCGTGTCGGCCCACTGGATTGCCGACCGCCAGAGCGGCCCGCTGATCCTGCGCTACGGCAACGCGGCACAAAAGGCGAAGTACCTGGCCGCCATCTGCCGCGGCGAAGCATTCTTCTGCATCGGCATGAGCGAGCCCAATTCCGGCTCCGACCTGGCGAGCGTGGCCACGCGCGCCGTGCGGCAGCCGGACGGAAGCTGGCGCCTGAGCGGCCGCAAGATCTGGACGACGAATGCCGACCACTGCCACTACATGATCGCGCTGGTCCGCACCTCGGGCACGCCGCAGGACCGGCAGAAAGGGCTGTCGCAGGTCATCGTCGATCTGTCGGCGCCCGGCGTGACGGTACGGCCCATCCAGGACCTGACTGGCGACGCGCATTTCTCGGAGGTCAGCTTCGACGACGTGGTGCTCGCGCCCGACGCGCTGATCGGCCAGGAAGGCAGTGGCTGGGAGCAGGTGAATGCCGAACTCGCATTCGAGCGCAGCGGACCCGAGCGGCTCTACTCGAGCGTGGTGCTGCTCGACACCTGGCTCGCCGCGCTGCGGCGCCTACCCGAAGCACGGCGCGATACCGCCACCGCGGGCCGGCTGGTCGGCCACCTGGCCGTGCTGCGCGCGATGTCGCTCGCCGTGACATCGCGCCTTGCCGCCGGCGAAAGCCCGGTGGTGGAAGCCGCGCTGGTGAAGGACCTCGGCACGACCTTCGAGCAGTCGATCCCGGCGCTCGTGGAAGCCGCGCTGGGCGACGAGCCCGCGCTCGCAGCCGATGGCGCGCTGTACCGCACGCTGGCCTACGTCACGCAGATCGCCCCGTCCTATTCGCTGCGCGGCGGCACGCGCGAGATTCTTCGCGGCATGATCGCGCGCGGCCTGGGGCTGCGCTGAACGCGTCCAACACTGAGTCCATCGCCATGCATAACACCTATTCCGACGCACTCGACGCCCTGCTGCGCGATCACTGCCAACCCGCCACCGTGCGCGCCATCGAACAGGGCGCCGATGCCGCCGCGCTCTGGCAGGCGTTGCTCGAAAGCGGTTTCGCGGACTGCCTGCTGCCCGAATCCGCCAACGGCGCGGGCCTGCCGCTGTCCGACCTGGCGCCCGTGCTGTACGTGCTCGGCCGTCACGCCATGCCGCTGCCGCTCGCACAGACGCTGTTCGCGCGCGTGCTGTTGAACGCCCATGCGTGGCGGTACCCGCCGAGCCCATCGCGCTGGCGAGCTTCGACCATGACAGCGCGGCAGCGCTTGTTGCCGATGGCCGCCACGCCGGCTGGTTCCTGACGCAGGCCGGCACGCGCTGCGTGCTGCTGCCCGCATCGTTGGCTGGTGCGGAGCCGACCGGGGTCCACGCCGACCTGACCATGCGCCTGCCGCGTCCCGACGCAACGGCCGGGGCGGCTTTCGAGCTGGCGGCCGGTACGCTGCGCTCGATCGGCGCGTGCCTGCATGCCGCACAGATGGCCGGCGCGCTGTCGCAGGTCATGGACATGACGCTGCAGTACGCCAACGACCGCCTGCAGTTCGGGCGCGCCATCGGCAAGTTCCAGGCGATCCAGCACCAGATCAGCGAGATGGCCGAGCACGTTGCCGCCTCGCGGCTGGCCGCGCAGATCGCCTGCGAGGGGACGGGCAATACGCCGGACCCGGTACGCGCCGCCATCGGCAAGCTGCGCGCAAGCGACGCGGTCACGCCGGTGGCCGCCATCGCCCACGCGGTGCATGGCGCCATCGGCATCACCGAAGAGTTCGACCTGCAGCTCTACACGCGCCGCCTGCATGCGTGGCGCGTGGCCGACGGCTCGGAGCGCTGGTGGAGCCGCGTGCTCGGTGAACTGGCGTGCGCGGAGCCATCGCGCGGCGCGGTGGAGCTGGTACGGCAATGGTGCGAGACCGCTGCCTGACCCGCAAAAAGCAACGGCGGCCCGATCAGGGGCCGCCGCATCGCGCACAGTAAAGCCAAGACCGAAGGATCAGGCCGCCAGGCTCAGTCCGCCACCGGGCACCTTGCGATGACGGCGCTCCGGCTTGCACTCGTACTTGAGTTCGCGCCGGCCATCCTCGTACGCCACTTCCAGCCGGACATTGAAGCCCCACAAGCGCGTCACGTGGCGGATCACCTCGTCGAAGTTATGCGAGAGCGGCCGGCGGTCGCTTTGCTGGTGACGCAAGGTCAGTGAACGGTCCCCGCCCACATCGACATTGGTGACCTGGATGTTCGGTTCCATGCCCGACAGGTCGTACTGCGAGGCCAGCAACTGCCGGATCATGCGGTAGCCTTCATCGTTGTGGATGGCCGTCACGCGCAGCTTGTTCTCGCGGTCATCGTCGAGCACCGAGAACAGCTTGAGTTCGCGGATCACGCGCGGCGACAGGAACTGGAGCAGGAAGCTCTCGTCCTTGAAATTGCGCATGGCGAAGTCCAGCGTGGTGCGCCAGTCCGAGCCCGCAATCTCCGGCGCCCAGTGGCGATCCTCGTCGTCCGGGTGTTCGCACATGCGGCGCAAGTCCTGGAACATCAGGAAACCGAGCGTGTACGGATTCAGGCCGCTGTAGTACGGGCTGTTGTACGGCGGCTGGTAGATCACGTTGGTGTGGGCCTGCAGCAGTTCCAGCATGAAGGCGTCGTTGACGAGCTTTTCCTCGTAGAGCTGGTGGATGATGGTGTAGTGCCAGAACGTCGCCCAGCCCTCATTCATCACCTTGGTCTGGCGCTGCGGATAGAAGTACTGCGCGATCTTGCGCACGATGCGCACGATCTCGCGCTGCCACGGCGCCAGCTTGGGCGCATTCTTTTCGATGAAATAGAGCAGGTTCTCCTGCGGCTCCGGCGGGAAGGTGCCTTCCGCTTCGACCGCGTCGTCGTCCGTCGCAAGCGCGTGCGGGCGGTGCTTGGGCAGCGTGCGCCACAGATCGTTGACCTGCATCTGCAGGTAGTTCTCGCGCTCGGTCTGGCGCGCCTGCTCTTCGGTGATCGAAAGCTTCTTGGGCCGCTTGTAGCGGTCAACGCCATAGTTCTGCAGCGCGTGGCAGGAGTCGAGCAGGAGCTCCACCTCCTGCTCGCCATAGCGCTGCTCGCATTCGGCCACGTAGTTCTTGGCGAACAGCAGGTAATCGATGATGGCGTCCGCGTTGGTCCAGGCACGGAACAGGTAATTGCCCTTGAAGAACGAGTTATGGCCGTAGCAGGCGTGCGCAATCGTGAGCGCCTGCATGGGCAGCGTGTTCTCCTCCATCAGGTAGGCAATGCAGGGGTTGGAATTGATCACGATCTCATAGGCCAGCCCCATGTGGCCGCGCTGGTAACTGCGCTCCGAGGCCAGGAAGTGCTTGCCGTATGACCAGTGGCTGTACCCCACCGGCAGGCCGGCCGACGCATAGGCATCCAGCATCTGCTCGGCGGTGATGATCTCGATCTGGTTGGGATAGCTGTCCAGCCCGAACTCGCCGGCAATACGGGCGATCTCGCGGTCATACCGGTTGATCAGCTCGAAGGTCCATTCCGAACCCGTGGAGAGATAAGCCATCTTTACCCCCATCTGGCGGGCAAGCCGGCCGCGCCCGGCATACGTTGCCGGGGACGGCGCCGCTGCGCCGCGTTGCTGCCACTGTCAACGCCTGCTGGCCCACCGGGACCGGCGGACCGGAAAGGCTTCCCGTCCCGTCAGGCCGCGCGCTTCTGAAACAGGTCGTGCAGCACCGGGTAGATCTCGTCCGGGCTGATGATCCGCTGCATCGCGAAGTGCTCGAACTGACTTTTGACCGTCAGGTACTCTTCCCAGAGGTTCTGCGGCTCCTCGGAGGCCACCTCCACGTACGCGTAATACTGCACCAGCGGCAGGATCGACTCGCGCAGCAGGCGGCCACACAACTCGGAATCACCGGCCCAGTTGTCGCCGTCGGACGCCTGCGCACAGTAGATGTTCCACTGGCTGGGCGGATAGCGGTCATGGATGACCTCGACCATCAGCTTCAGCGCACTCGACACCACCGTACCACCGGATTCGCGCGAATGGAAGAAATCCTCTTCTTCCACTTCCTTGGCCACAGTGTGATGGCGAATGAACACCACGTCGATCCGTTCGTAGTTGCGCTTGAGGAACAGGTACAGCAGCATGAAGAAGCGCTTGGCGAGATCCTTGCGGCTCTCGTCCATCGACCCCGAAACGTCCATCAGGCAGAACATCACCGCCTGGGCCTGGGGCCGCTTCTTCAGCACGCGGTTGTTGTAGCGCAGGTCGAGCTTCTCGATGAAGGGCACGCGGTCGATGCAGGCACGCAGGTGCCGCATCTCCTTCATCATCTCGAGTGTGCTTTCCGCGTAAGGGCCTTCCTTCTCCAGCGCCTTGCTGTAGGCCTCTTCCAGTTCGCGCAGTCGCTTCTGGTACGGGCTGGAGAGCGCAATGCGCCGGCCGATCGAACTGCGCATGGTGCGCAGGATCGACAAATTGGAAGGCGTGCCGTCGATGGAAAAGCCGGCGCGCACCTTGCGCACTTCCGCGATCTTGGCAAGATGGCGCTTGGCCAGGTCCGGCAGCGCCATGTCCTCGAAGAAGAAGTTCAGGAAGTCCTCGCGGGACAGCGTGAAGACGAAATCGTCTTCGCCCTCGCCGCTGTCACTGGCGCGCGAGCCGGATCCGCCGCCGCCCTGCTGCTGGCGGTCGAACGAATCCCCCCGGACGAACTTCTTGTTGCCGGGGTGGATCCATTCACGCCGCCCGCCAGGGCCGTGGTGGAAGATCGGCTCGGAGATGTCCTTGACCGGAATGGACACCTGCCCGCTCTGCTCGATGTCCATGATCTTCCGGCCGGACACCGCTTTTGCGACCGCCTGGCGTATCTGCTCGCGGTAGCGCTTGATAAAGCGCTGCTTGTTGACGGCACTTTTGTTGCCGCCGTTCTCACGCCTGTCAATGACCGTGGCCATGTATTTGCCCTCGCAGAGAGGCCTGGTTCAGGCGCCGTTACGATGATTTTCTTACGCGCAGATACCACTCCACCAGCAGTCGGACTTGCTTCGGCGTATACCCCTTTTCGACCATGCGGTTGACGAAGTTCTCGTGCTTCTCCTGGTCTTCTCGCGAAGACTTGGCATTGAACGAGATAACCGGCAGGAGATCCTCTGTGGTGGAGAACATGCGCTTCTCGATCACCATCCGCAGCTTCTCGTAGCTGGTCCAGACCGGATTCTTGCCCCCGTTGTGAGCCCGGGCGCGCAGCACGAAGTTGACGATCTCGTTGCGGAAGTCCTTCGGGTTCGAGATGCCCGCTGGCTTTTCCACTTTCTCCAGTTCGTCATTCAGTGCGTTGCGGTCAAGGATCTCGCCGGTGTTCGGATCGCGGTACTCCTGGTCCTGGATCCACAGGTCGGCGAATACCACGTAGCGGTCGAAGATGTTCTGCCCGTACTCGGAATACGATTCCAGGTACGCGGTCTGGATCTCCTTGCCAATGAACTCCACGTACGGTGTGGTCAGGTACTCCTTGATATGGGACAGCAGCTTCGCTTCCTGCTCCGGCGGGAACTGCTCGCGCTCGATCTGCTGTTCGAGCACATACAGCAGGTGCACCGGGTTGGCGGCGACCTCGGTATTGTCGAAGTTGAACACCTTGGACAGCACCTTGAATGCGAAGCGCGTCGACAGGCCGTTCATGCCTTCATCCACACCGGCATAGTCCCGGTATTCCTGGTACGACTTCGCCTTCGGATCAACGTCCTTCAGGCTCTCGCCGTCATAGACGCGCATCTTCGAGAAGATGTTCGAGTTCTCGGGCTCCTTGATCCGCGTGAGCACCGCAAACTGCGCCATCATCTTCAGCGTGCTCGGCGCATTCGGCGCCGCCGACAACGAACTGCTGCGCAACAGCTTGTCGTAGATCTTCACCTCTTCGGACACGCGCAGGCAGTACGGCACCTTGACAATGTAGATACGGTCGAGGAAAGCCTCGTTGTTCTTGTCCTGCTTGAACGTCTGCCATTCCGCCTCGTTCGAGTGCGCCAGGATGATGCCGTCGAACGGAATCGCCCCAAAGCCCTCGGTGCCCTTGTAGTTCCCCTCCTGCGTGGCGGTCAGCATGGGGTGCAGCACCTTGATCGGCGCCTTGAACATTTCGACGAACTCGAGCAGGCCGCGGTTGGCCAGGCACAGGCCGCCGGAATAGGAGTAGGCGTCAGGATCGTCCTGCGGGAAATCCTCGAGCTTGCGGATATCCACCTTGCCGACGAGCGAGGAGATATCCTGGTTGTTCTCGTCGCCCGGCTCGGTCTTCGAGATCGCAATCTGCGACAGCACCGACGGACGCAGCTTGACCACGCGGAACCTGGTGATGTCACCATTGAACTCTTGCAGGCGCTTGACCGCCCACGGAGATGGAATGGTGCTCAGGTACCGGACCGGGATGCCATAGTCCTCTTCCAGAATCTTGCCGTCTTCCTCGGGCGAGAAAAGACCGAGCGGAGATTCGTGGATCGGCGAGCCCTTCAGCGCGTAGATGGGCACCTGCTCCATCAACGACTTCAGCTTCTCCGCCAGCGACGACTTGCCGCCACCGGGGGGCCCGAGCAGATACAGGATCTGCTTGCGTTCTTCCAGGCCCTGGGCGGCATGCTTGAAGAACGAAACGATCTGCTCGATCGTGTCCTCCATGCCGTAGAAATCGCGGAACGCCGGATAAACCCGGATCACCTTGTTGAAGAACAACCGGGACAGGCGCGGATCATGGTGGGTATCCACCAGCTCCGGCTGGCCGATCGCGGCGAGCATGCGTTCAGCCGCAGTCGCATAGGCAGTCGGATCCTTCTTGCAGATATCCAGGTACTCCTGGATGCTGTATTCCTCTTCCTTGCGAGCTTCGAAACGCGTGGCGTAATGGCCGAAAATGTCCATTCCTCACTCCCGTCAGAGTCCTCATCCGAGGTCAAGGCACTGCTACTCCCCTGAGGCTTCGCGCCAGCTTTCGCGGTACGCCACCCCGGCTTGGCGCCCTGGCCATGTTGCGAAGTCTTTACTTCATCATAGTCAAATAACGGCGATGGTGGAGCTTGAGTTGACGGTTCTCTTGCATGTGCGCAACGGCATTTCCGCCCTGCAAACACCACATTCGAACCACTGCCCTACCCCGCGCGCGACGGGCCATTGACTATGGCTTGTGAGACACCTTACACCTTTCCGCCAGAATCTGCACAGCCGCTTTTGTAACCAGGAAACAAAACAGCCGGTGATTTCGCCGGCCTTTTTGCGGGGATTTCCGCAACGCGCATCAGCACACGCCGACTGCTGATGACAACGCTCGGAGAGTGCGCCACAAGCTCTCTCATGCGCTCGTTCGAAGCCCCGCGGATCTTGCTGACGCGCGCGCGATCGGGTATTCGAGCATGCAGCCGTAGCCGCGCTGCGATGACCAAGTGGTGGTACTCACAACGCAACCGCGAAATCATCGAGGGCTGTCTGCCATCGATACGGGCGCTGCGGGCTGCTGCGCTCAGCCGTCATCCAGTCGTTGACGAAAGTCACGGCACTGGTCTCGACCATTGTGGCCTATATAGATAGGCGAATTTCGTATGGGGAGCACTACCCGGGATGCCGCAGCGCATCATTGCCGCGCGTGGCAGCTTGCCGGCCCTGCTCAGTCCGGCCAGCGATAGCGCGGCGGCTGCTTGGACAGGAAGCGGTTGGCGGCGTCCTGACGATACTCCGTGGCAAACGCAATGCCCTGGCCATCGGCCTCCATGGCCAGCATGCTGTGCAGGTCCTGGTTCAGCGAGGCGTTGAGCGCCTTCTTGGTCAGGGCCAGCGCCACCGGAGATGCCTCGGTGAAAGCGCGGGCCATGGCGCGCGCGCGCTCCTGCAAGCTGTCGGCAGGCACGATCTCCATGACGATGCCCTCGTCCTGCGCTGCCTCGGCATTGAGCTCGCGCATCGAGAACATCAGCGCCTTGGCGCGCTGGAGACCGATCATGCGCGGCAATGTGTAGAACGCTCCGCAATCCGGAATCAGTCCCAGGCGCAGGAACGGCAGCGCAAAGCGTGCGCGCGGCGTGGCCAGGATGATATCGGCGGTCAGCGCAAGGCTGAAGCCCGCGCCGAACGCCGCGCCATCGACGGCGGCAATGACCGGGATCTCGAGCTGGATCAGCGCCTCGAGCCACGGATGGATGGTGCCAAGCGCTGCCGGCCCTGTGCCGCGCTGATCTCGCCTTGCATGGAGCTGATATCCCCGCCCGAGCAGAAGTCGTTGCCGGCGCCGGTCAGGATCAGCGCGCGCACGCTGGTGTCCTGGCGTAGCTGCTGCATCACATCGCCGATCTCGCGGCGCATGACGCCATTGAGCGCATTCTTACGCGCCGGATAGTCAAGGGTGAGGGTGGCAATGCCATCTTCGACGGCATAGCGAATCGTTTCCATGAAGGACTCCACGTATTGCTGCGGTTCAAGGTTCGGGCGGTGGCTCAATCGAGCTGGATATGCGCATCGCGCACGATCCTGGCCCACTTCGGCATGTCGCCCGACACCACGGAGGCCAGCTCCTGCGGCGCGGAGCCGACCGGCTGCAGCCCCATGCCGGCCAGCTTCTGCGTGATTTCGGGCAGCTTGACGATGCGCGAGGCCTCGGCGGCCAGGCGCGCGGTCACGTCTTTCGGCGCGTTCGCGGGCAGGAACAGCGCGAACCAGCCGCTGGGCTCGAACCCCTGCAGGCCCTGCTCAGCGAACGTCGCCACATTCGGAATGGCCTTGTAGCGCTGGGTGCCGGTAATGCCCAGGATCTTGAACTTGCCGCTGGTCAGGTACGGATATGCCGACGTCACATCGACGAACGCCGAATCGACCTGCCCGCCGAGCAAGTCGTTGAGCAGGGGCGCAGCCCCCTTGTACGGGACATGCGTCAGCTCGATGCCGGCCTGCTGCCGGAGCAGTTCACCGTGCAGGTGCGACGACGTGCCGTTGCCGTACGAGCCATAGCTGAGCTTGCCGGCTTTCGCCTGAGCGATGAACTCTCGCAGCGAATTGGCCTGCACGCGGTTCGGCACCACGAACAGGTCCGACGACTTGGCGATCAGCGAGACCGGCGTGAAGTCCTTGTTCACGTCATACGGCATGCGCTTGTACAGGCTTGGCGACTGGATCAGCGCGGTGATGGCCAGCAGCACCGTGTAGCCATCCGGCGCCGCCTTGGCGACGATGTCGTTGCCGAGCATGCCGCTCGCGCCGGGCTTGTTGTCCACCACCACCGGCTGGCCCCAGGCCTCGGACAGCCGCTGGCCGATCATGCGGCCCACGGTATCGGTGCCGCCGCCGGCCGGATACGGCACCACCAGCCGGATCGGCTTGCTGGGGTAGTTCTGCGCCCGTGCCTGGCCCACAGTGCCCAGCATGGCGGCGCCCGCCAGGGTGCCGGCTTGTGCCAGCCAGGTTCGTCTGCTCTTGTTCATGATGCTGTCTCTCTCCAAAGCTTTGTCTCGTGTCCCACCCGGCTATCGGCTTGACTGGTCTTACCGGCCTTGCGCGGCCTCGACCGGCCGCATGGCGTCTTCCTGCAGCGCACGCCACTGGATCTTGCCCGTAGCCGACTTGGGCAGAGCGTCGACGAATTCGACGATACGTGGCACCTTGTAGGCAGCCAGGCGCTCGCGGCACCAGGCCATGATGCGTTCCGGATCGGCTTCCGGCGTGCCGCGCGATTCGGGGCGCAGCGCCACCACGGCCTTGACCGTCTCGCCGCGATGGTCGTCGCGCGCCGCGATTACGCAGGCCTCGTGAATAGCCGGATGGCCGTAGAGCAGGTTCTCCACCTCGGCCGGCCAGACCTTGAAGCCCGACGCGTTGATCATCCGCTTGAGACGATCGCGCATGAAGAAGTAGCCCTCTTCATCCACGAAGCCGAGATCGCCGGTGCGCAGGAAGCGCTTGCCGTCGATTTCGATGAACGATTCCTCGTTGGCCTGCGGGTTGTTCCAGTAGCCGGCCATCACCTGAGCGCCATGCACGACGATCTCGCCGATCTCGCCTTGCGGCAGTTCGGCCAGGGTTTCGGGGTCGACCACGCGCGCGTCCACGCCGAAGGTGGCAATGCCCAGGCATTCGCGCTTGGGCTTCTGGCGCGGGTTGGACAGCAGGAACGACGCCGTCTCGGTCATGCCGTAGGCTCGACGTAAGGCAGGCCGAAACGCTCCTGCAGCATGTTGGCCACCGCATCAGGCATGGCTGCGCCGCCGCCACCCAGGAAGGCCAGGCTGGACAGATCGCGTTCGGCCACGCCGGGCTGCGCAAAGAAATCGACCAGCATGGCCGGCGGCGCGCCCCATACCGAGGCGCGATAGCGCTCGATCAAGTCGGCGGCGAGCGCGCGGTCCCAGCGCGGCATCAGCACCACGGTGGCGCCCAGGTAGATCGGCGAATGCATGCAGTTCTGCATGCCGAGCAAGTGGAACATGGGCGCAACCGCGAGCACCACGGCCTCCGGCGTGCTGCTGCGCCAGACCTGTGAGCCCACCGCGGCGCTCATCATGGTGCCGTGCGTGTGCATGCAGCCTTTGGGATTGCCGGTCGTGCCCGACGTGTAGGCCAGCATGCACAGCGTGTTGTAGCCGGCCTCGTGCGGACGCGGGTGCTGGCCGGCATTGCGCGCGGCATCCCAGGCCGTGGGCATCGCGCCAGTCGGTGCCGTGCTCAGCGCGGCGCGGGCTCGCGCAGCCAGGCCGGCACCGGCAGCCCGCCGTCGTCGTGCAGCATGTCCGCGTAGTGGTGCACGATCACGTGGCGCAGTGCCTTGCCGTGCAGCGGTGCGACGCGGTCGTACAATTCGCTGCCGCAGAACGCAGCCACGGCGCCGCTGTCCGCCACCACGTGTTCGAGTTCGGCTTCGAGCCACATCGGATTGGCCGGGACCACCGCGCCTCGGCACGCAGGATGGCGTAGTAGGCCACGATGAACTGCGGGCAGTTCTGGCTGAACAGCACCACCCGGTCGCCGGGCTGGATGCCGCAGGTATGCTGCAGGTACCCCGCCATGCGTTCGACTTCGTCCAGCAGCGCGGCGTAGGTGATCGCGGTGCCGAAGTACTGGATCGCCGTCTTGTCGGGATAGCGGCGCGCGGCCACCTCCAGGTTGTAGAACAGGCTGGTACGCGGTGCGTGCAGCGTGGGCGGCAAGCCGGCGGGCCAGGCGGGGGAACGGTAAGGCTGGGTGGTACTGGCGGACTTCATGTCAGGCAAAGGCTCAGTCAAGACGAATATTGTGGGTACGGATCACCTTGCCCCAGCGCGCGTAATCGGTCTGCACGGTCTGGGCAAAGGCATCGGGCGTGCTGCCGGTCAGGATCACGCCCAGGTCATTCATGCGGGTACGCACCGCGGGATCGGCGAGCACGCGGTTGACATCGGCGGAGAATTTTTCGACGATCGGCCGCGGCGTGGCGGCCGGCAGCAGCAGGCCGAACCAGCCCAGCGAATCCATCCCGGCAATGCCCAGTTCCTTGAACGTGGGCACGTCAGGCAATTGCGGCGAACGCGAGGCACCGGTCACGGCAAGCGCACGCAGGCGCCCGGAGGCGGCATGGGGCTTGGCGCCCATCACGGAAATCACGGCGGAAGGCACCTGGCCGCCGAGCAGATCGTTCAGTTCGGGTGCCTCGCCCTTGTAGGAGACGTGGATCATGTCGAGCCGGGCCATCTCGTTGAAGATTTCGCCGTAAAGATGGCCACTCGACCCGGTGCCGTACGAGCCAAAGGAAAACTGCTTCGGCTTGGCGCGCACCAGCGCGATGAATTCCTTCAGGCTGGTGGCGGGCACCGAGTTGTGCACCGCAAATACCAGGTTGGTGGTGCCGAGCTCGGACACCGGCGCGAAATCCTTCACCGGGTCGAACGGCGCCTTGGTGTAGAGACTCGGCGCCTGCACGAGCGTCGTGATGGTGAGCAACGCGGTGTAGCCGTCAGGTTCAGCACGGGCCACCACTTCGGAGCCGATCATGCCGCTGGCGCCTGGGCGGTTTTCCACCACCACGGAGCGCTTCCACGTCTTGCCCAGGCCGTCGGCAATCGCACGGGCCAGGACGTCGGTCGCGCCGCCAGCCGGGTATGGCACCACCAGGCGGACGGATTTCGCGGGAAATGCCGCTTGCGCCATGGCCGTGCCGGCACCAAGCAAGCCGGTTGCGATGCCGCCCAGGGCCAGTACCCCGGCGCCAAGACGCAGCCATGCACTACGACGATCTGCCTGCATACGGTTGTCTCCTTTGTGTTCTTCTGATTGGCGGGTCCGACGGGGTTCTGCCGCCCCTTTTTCTTCCACCGTTGCTGTATCCGACGGTCTTGCCGCGTCCAGCGTGCCCGTGGGCGGTCCGTTCGGCGCGGACTTCTCCACAGCGAGAGAGTGCGGGATGGCGGGCGATCCGTACAATGACCAGACGACCCAAAATGATTGGCCGAATTGCTCAGATGGAAGGCAGGCTTTGGCAAATCCCGATTGTGCGGCCCCACCCGGCCGCGATAAGGTCTGCACCAGGCCGACATGCCGCCACTGCCAAGGGCACAGTCCGGCCGCCCCAGACCAACGAGGAGACTCATGCACATCGTTGCCACGCCCGCTCACCGGCATCCCGTGCCGGGAAAGCCGCGCAGCATCGCCGCGCCGGGTCCGGCGTTGACCGGCGGCGCCGGCACTGTCATTGCGCCGCTGGCCGCAGCGCCTGCGCGCCATACCATTGCCATCCACCACGTCCAGCAAATCCTGCTCGGCGTGCGGCGGCTCGGATGCGACATCGAGGCCCTGCTGCGCCGTGCGGCGATTTCGCCGGCGCTGCTGGCGTCGCCCAGCGCGCGCGTCACGCAGGACCAGTACGCCGCGCTGATCCGTACGCTGCGCCGCGTCACCCGTGACGAGCTGTGGGGCCTGCTGAGCCGACCGGTGCCGCCCGGCGTGTTCGCCCAGGCCGCGGGCGCGATGATCCACTGCGAAACGCTGGAAGAGGCGATCCAGGCTGGCTGCGCCAGTACCGGCTGCATATCGGTGACTTCACGCCCAGGCTGCAACGCTACGCGGATGGCATGACCGTTTCCATACAGCTTCACCCGCGTGCGCCGGCCTCGCCGTGCCACGTATTCGCCGAATCAACTTTCGTATTCCATGCCTATGGGCTGATCAGCTGGCTGGCGGCGCGCCGCGTGCCCCTGTCCGGCGTCGACCTGAGCGCCGGCCCGCCCTTGGCCAGACCGACACCGAGCGCGTCTTCAGTACGACGGTGCGATACGGGCAGCCCTGCACCGCACTGCATTTCGACGCCGCGTGGCTGCGGCTGCCGGTGATGCAGGACGCCGCCGGGCTGGCAGGGTTCCTGCGCGAAGCCCCACACAAGCTGCTGGTGCGCTACCGCGACAACAGCTGCCTAGCCGAACGCATCCGGCTGCACCTGCGCTCGCACCTCGACGAAGAACTCCCTTCGCTGGAACAGATGGCGCAGATGCTGCGCCTGACGCCCCAAACCCTGCGCCGCCGCCTGCGCGACGAAGGCCGCGGCTACCAGAACATCAAGGACAACCTGCGGCGCGACGTGGCCATCGGCATGCTCGAGCGCTCAGGCCTGACGCTGCAGCAGGTCGCGCTTCGGCTCGGCTTTTCGGAGCCAAGCACCTTCCATCGGGCCTTCAAGAAATGGACTGGCGTGGCGCCAGGGGAATATCGGCAGCGCGGAATGCAGTTGACTGGCGCCGATAGCTGATGTCTTCGTCGAATCGTGGGCGCTATCGTGCTTGGCAGGCGCCCCAATTCGGCTAAGGACCGAAAAAAGCCGGCGATGGCAGCACCATCACCGGCTTCTCCGCTGCGCCTTCCACCTAGCGCACTCAGACCACGCCCTGCTCCCGCAGCGCAGCGATCCGTTCGGCCGACAGGCCCAGCACCTCGGCCAACACGCGCTCGGTATGTTCACCGAGACGCGGCGGTGGCGCGTCATACTGCACCGGCGTTGCCGAAAGCCGCAGCGGGCTCTTGACCGTCGGGCAGATTGCGCCGTCCTTGCGCACCAGGTCGAGCTGCAGTTCGCGATGGCGGACCTGCGGGTCTTCCAGCACCTGTGCGTAATCGTTGATCGGCCCGCACGGAATGCCCTGCGCTTCGAGCGCCTGCACCCAGTGCGCGGTGGCGCGGGTGCGCATATGGTCCTCGAGCATCGGCACCAGCACCTCGCGGTGGATGATGCGTCCTGGGCCGGTGGCAAAGCGCTCGTCGGCAGCAAGGTCCGGCCGCTCGATGCCGCGGCAATACGCCTGCCACTGGCGTCGTTGCGGCCGCGACGATCATGTAGCCGTCCGCCGTGGCGAACACGTGGTACGGCACCATGTTCGCGTGCGCGTTGCCATAGCGCGGCATGGCCTGGCCGGTGATGCGCTGGGCGATGATCGGCGTTGCGCCCACCGCCACCACGGCATCGAGCAGCGCCATGTCGATGTGCTGGCCCTCGCCCGTACGCTCGGCGTGCCGCAGCGCAGCGAGCACGGCCACGGTCGAATACATGCCGGTCAGCATGTCCACCACCGCCACGCCGACCTTCTGCGGGCCGCCGCCAGGCAGATCGTCACGCTCGCCGGTCACGCTCATCAGTCCGCCGATACCCTGGAAGATGAAGTCATAGCCGGGCTTGTGCGCGCACGGGCCGGTCTGGCCGTAGCCCGTGATCGAGCAGTAGACCAGCGCCGGATTGATCGCCTTCAGGCTTTCATAGTCGAGCCCGTAGCGCTTGAGGTCGCCGACCTTGTAGTTCTCGAGGACGATGTGCGATTTGGCTGCGAGCTCGCGCACGATCGCCTGACCCTCCGGGCTGGCGATGTCCAGCGTGAGCGACTGCTTGCCGCGGTTGGCGCCGGCGAAGTAGGTGGCATCGCGCGAGGGCACGCCCTCGGCGTCCGGCAGCCACGGCGGGCCCCACGAGCGCGTGTCGTCGCCGACGCGGGGCCGCTCCACCTTGATGACCTCGGCGCGAGGTCCGCCAGGTTTTGCGCGCACCACGGCCCTGCCAGGATGCGCGACAGGTCGAGCACCCGGACGCCGGCCAGCGCGCCCTGCATGGCGGCCGCCATCTCAGATCGGATCCCAGCTGATCACGTCGGGCGAGCGCTCGAGCTTGAAAAGCTGCTGCGCATGGCCGGCATGGCGATCTCGCCGATCGATTCCGGGGTCCAGCCTTCGCTCATATGCACCGAGCGCACCGGACGCGGCTGGCTCATCAGGATGATTTCGTTGGCGCGCACCGCAAAAATCTGGCCATTGACCTCGGCAGCGGACGGACTGGCGAGGTAGACCGCCACCGGACCGATCTTGCCGGCCTCCATCTTCTGCAGCTTGGCCACGCGCGCCTTCTCTTCCGGCGTTTCGGCCGGGATCGAGCTGGTCATGCGGCTCCAGGCAAACGGCGCGATGCAGTTCGAGCGTACGTTGAAACGCTGCATGTCGAGCGCGATCGACTTCGACAGTGCGGCGATGCCGAGCTTCGCGGCCGAGTAGTTGGCCTGGCCCAGGTTGCCGATCAGGCCCGAGGTCGACGTCATGTGCACGAACGCGCCGCCTTCCTGGTCCTTGAAGTAGTTGGCCGCCGCGCGGCTCACGAAGAAGGTGCCGTGCAGGTGCACGTCGATGACCGAGCGCCACTCTTCTTCGTTCATCTTGAAGAACATGCGGTCGCGCAGGTTGCCGGCGTTGTTGACCACGCGTCGATGCGGCCGAAATTGTCCAGCGCGCACTGGACGATGCTGTTGGCACCGTTCCAGGTCGACACGCTGTCGGTATTGGCCACGGCCTCGCCGCCGGCCGCACGGATCTCTTCGACCACGCGCTGCGCGGGGCCGGCATCGCCGCCTTCACCGGTCATCGAGACACCAAGGTCGTTGACCACGACCTTGGCGCCGGCGGCTGCCATCGCCAGCGCGATACCGCGCCCGATCCCACCACCAGCGCCCGTTACCAGCGCCACTTTGCCTGCCATCAAACCGCTCATTGCGTTGCTCCTCTGAATTCGTCCCGGCCACCTGACCGGGTTTCTGGCGACAATAGCGGGTTGCCCGCGATGGCCACGCCGCTCGCGAAAAACCATGTCCGAATGTTATTGCCGCAGCAGATACGATAAATTGGCGGCTGAAACATTGGAATTCACGAATTGCAAAAGAGGCCTTTGGCCAGATGGAACCCCATGCATTACGACCTGACCGACCTGCGCCTTTTTCTCAATGTCGGTGAAACAGAGAACCTGACTCGCGCTGCGGAGCGCAGTTTCCTGTCTCTGCCCGCGGCCAGCACGCGCATCAAGCAGCTGGAAGAGGCGTTCCAGACGCAATTGCTGATCCGACAAGTAAAGGGCGTCAGACTGACCCCGGCCGGCGACGCCCTGCTGCGCCACGCGCGCGAGGTGTTCCGCGAGCTGGAGTGCCTGCATTCCGATCTGCGTCCCTATGCCAAGGGAGTGAAAGGCAGGGTCCGCCTGCTGGCCAATACCACCGCCACCAACTCGTTCCTGGCGACCGGGCTGTCCCGCTTTCTAAGTGAAAACCCTGACGTTGATGTGGAGCTGGAAGAGCACCTGTCGCAGGAAATCGTTTCGGCAATCAGCGCGGGCGCGGCGGATCTGGGCATCGTGGCGGGTGAAGTCGCCACCCAGGACCTCGACGTCATGCACCTGTGCAGTGACGAACTGATCGTGATCGCGCCGGTGAACCACCCGCTGCCGCAGTTCAAGCGGCTGCACTTCGCCGACCTGCTGGACACCTGCCGCTTCGTCGGCCTGAACCAGTTCAGCGCGATCCAGTCCTTCCTGGACCGCATTGCGGGCGGCATGGGCAAGCGCATCAGCCTGCGCATCCAGGTGGGCAGCTTCGACGCGGTCTGCCGTATGGTCGAAGCCGGCGCCGGCATCGCCATCGTGCCCAACAGCTGCGCGCGCCGCTACGCGAGCCGCAAGGTGCTGCGCTTCATTTCGCTCGAGGACGAATGGGCACGCCGCGAATTGCGCCTGTGCCGCCGTCCGGGCCGCGAACTACCGCAGTTCGCCGAAACCCTGATCCAGTACCTGGTCGACGCTGCGCGCGAGCCTGTATAGAGCTGACACTGCATGGCCGTTCTCCGCCGGACGTCAGGCCGCCAGCGTTGCGAGCGGGCGCAGCGACACCAGCATGACCGCGATCAGCAGGGCCATGGCGGCCACGCCTGGCCAGCTCGTGCGGCCGCAGCGTGCAAGGCAGTCGTTGACCACCTCGGGCGACCAGTGATACTCGCGCAGCCGCCGGATCGTGGATTCCGCATGCAGGCGGTACAACTGGTTGCCGTAGAAGCCGAGTACCAGCGCCATCGCATAGGACAGCGGCCGGGAGATCGCAGCCGGCATCTGGATATGGAACAGCGCATGGAGCACCGGCTCGGCGCACAGGATGATGGCGTAGACGCCCACCTGCCAGTACATGCGGCGATAGGCCATCCAGAACGGCCCGAAGACGAACGCGGCCCAGTTCCATGCCATGCCATTGCGTGCCGCGGCGAGCTGCCACCTGCCGCGGTAATACGCAAAACGCGGTCCTACAAACGCGGCAAGCGCCGCTTCGTCGCTGATGATTGCTTTCATGCTTCGCTCCCCTGCAGTGGGTCCTGACGACGGACCTCTGCGACAGAGCATAGGGCTGCGGCGTCCGGCAAAGCGTTCGGTGGCGCGCAGAAAAAGCGATTAGCCGGAACGTCACGGGGGCGAGCAAGCTCGGGGGGCAGCAGCCGGCACCCAGGCTTCGCGCGACGCGGCAATTCCGGAATCAGGTGCGTGAAGCGTGGTGGCTTGCGTGCGGCCTTGCCCGGCGGCACGCGATGTGCCGCCGGGCGCACCGTCTACGCCCCTCTCGGACATCGTCCCGTCTCGCCGGCATGCGCCGGCACTGGCGCCAGGCGGGGACGTAGTCCGTCTCGCTTCCCCCTGCTTTTTTGCGAACCGCAAGTGACGCCTCCCCGTCGCCAATGCCATTCGCGTTTTCATTGTGGCCAATGCGCGCCCCCCGGTCATCATCCATATTGGTGATGGCGCGCAGCGGAGTTACCCCGCAGCGGAGTAACCCGTCAGCCGCTCGGAAGCCGGGCCGGAGCCAATGCGGTGGCGTCCTACAGCGCAAACGGATTGGTGCGGACACGGCCGGACAGCGGCGCCTTCTATCGTGGAGACATACAGAAAAGGAAGGAGCATTATCATGCCGTACATCATCGCGTGGCTTCTCGGCGTCCCGGCCCTCGTGCTGATCCTGATCTGGCTGTTCATGCACTGAGGCGTACCGCGCCGATACCCTGCCAGAAGACGCCCGGTTCGCCGGGCGTCTTGCCGTCAGGCGCAGAGCCGCACCTAAGGCGCACCTAAGCCGCACCTAAGCCGCTCTTTCGCAAATCCGAATTTCGGGTCAATGG
Organism: Cupriavidus sp. UYMMa02A; assembly: GCA_001725945.1. Taxonomy (GTDB): domain Bacteria; phylum Pseudomonadota; class Gammaproteobacteria; order Burkholderiales; family Burkholderiaceae; genus Cupriavidus. The sequence continues at coordinate 40,159 of LRMT01000056.1, forward strand.
GCCCTAGGGAATAATGGCCCCATTCAAATCGACCGGGCCGACCCCATGTTTGCAGATCAGGACCAAGACCAGCTTTACCCGGAAATCCGCGAAGCCATACGCGGCCTTTGCGCCGGATTCGATTCGGCATACTGGCAGCGTGTCGAAGAACAGAGCGGCTTCCCCGATGAGTTTGTCCAGGCGCTGACGCAGGCGGGCTGGCTGTCGGCCCTGATTCCCGAGACCTACGGCGGTTCCGGCCTGTCGCTGACGGCCGCTTCGGTCATCATGGAAGAAATCAACCGCAATGGCGGCAATTCCGGCGCCTGCCACGGCCAGATGTATGTGATGGGCTGCCTGCTGCGCCACGGCTCCGACGAGCAGAAGAAGCGCTGGCTGCCGGGCATCGCCTCGGGCGAGCTGCGCATGCAGTCGATGGCCGTGACCGAGCCGACCACCGGCACCGACACCACCAAGCTCAAGACCACTGCCGTCCGCAAGGGCGACAAGTACGTCGTCAACGGCTCGAAGGTGTGGATCTCGCGCGTGCAGCACTCGGACCTGATGCTGCTGCTGGCGCGCACCACGCCGCTGGACCAGGTCAAGCGCAAGTCCGAAGGCCTGTCGGTGTTCGTGGTCGATCTGCGCGAAGCCATCGGCAAGGGCCTGACGGTCCGCCCGATCCGCAATATGGTCAACCACGAGACCAACGAGCTGTTCTTCGACAACCTCGAAGTGCCGGCCGCGAACCTGATCGGCGAGGAAGGCAAGGGCCTCAAGTACATCCTCGACGGCATGAACGCCGAGCGTATCCTGATTGCCGCCGAATGCATCGGCGACGGATACTGGTTCGTCGAGCGTGCCAGCAACTACGCACGCGAGCGTGTCGTGTTCGACCGCCCGATCGGCCAGAACCAGGGCATCCAGTTCCCGATCGCGCGTTCTTACGTCAACGTGGAAGCCGCCAGCCTGATGCGCTACAAGGCCGCCGCGCTGTTCGACGCCGGCAAGCCCTGCGGCAAGGAAGCCAATATCTCCAAGCTGCTCGCGGCGGATGCATCGTGGGAAGCGGCCAACGTCTGCCTGCAGACGCACGGCGGCTTCGGTTTTGCCGCGGAATACGACGTCGAGCGCAAGTTTCGCGAGACGCGCCTGTACCAGGTGGCGCCGATCTCCACCAACCTGATCCTGTCCTACGTGGCCGAGCACGTGCTCGAGCTGCCGCGTTCGTTCTGAGGCCGCGCATGACTGCATCTACGCCCAACGGTATCCGCCCGCTCGACGGCATCCGCGTGGTGTCGCTCGAACACGCGGTGGCCGCCCCCTTCGCCAGTCGCCAGCTCGCCGACCTCGGTGCCCGCGTCATCAAGATCGAGCGCCCCGGCGTGGGCGACTTCGCGCGTGGCTATGACGAATCCGTGCACGGCCAGTCATCGTACTTCGTCTGGCTGAACCGCGGCAAGGAAAGCCTGACGCTGGACCTGAAGGATCCCGAGGCCCAGGCCATCCTGCACAAGCTGCTGGCCGACGCCGACGTGCTGGTGCAGAACCTCGCCCCCGGCGCCGCCGCGCGCATGGGCCTGGACTTCGACACCCTGCACCCGCGCTACGAAACGCTGATCGTCTGCGATATCTCGGGCTACGGCGACGCCGGCCCTTATCGCGACAAGAAGGCCTATGACCTGCTGATCCAGGCCGCCGCCGGCCTGGTCAATCTGACCGGCGGCCCGAACGAGCCGTCGCGCGCCGGTGTGTCGATCGCCGACATCTCGGCCGGCATGTACGCCTACAGCGGCATCCTGTCGGCACTGCTGCAGCGCGGGCGCACCGGCAAGGGCCTGCGCGTGCAGGTGACCATGCTGGAAACCATGGCCGAATGGATGAACCAGGTACTGTACCTCGGCCACTACAGCGGCAAGCCGCCGGTGCGCGTGGGCGCGTCGCACCCGACCATCGCGCCCTACGGCGTGCACCGCACCGGCAACGGCAGCGTGATCTTCTCCGTGCAGAACGAGCGCGAATTCGCCAATTTCTGCGAGATCGTGCTGGGCAACGCCGCGCTGGCCAGCGACGAGCGCTTCTCGAACAACACGGCCCGGGTGCGCAACGCCCCGAACTGACTGCGCTGATCGAAGACCGCTTCGCGTCGCTGACGGTGGCGCAAGCCGAGGCCCTGCTCGACAAGGCCCAGATCGCCACGCCCCGATGAACGACATCGAAGGCGTGTGGAATCACCCGCAGTTGCAGGCACGCGACCGCTGGCGCAAGGTAGAGACCCCCGAGGGCACCATTGACGCGCTGCTGCCGCCGGCCAACCTGTCCGGCGTGGAGCCGGCGATGGGTGCGATTCCCGCCCTCGGCGCGCACACCGCCGCGATCCTGACCGAACTCGGCTATGGCGCTTCGGATGTCGAAGCCCTGGCTGCCAGGAAAGTCGTCTGAGCGGAAGGCCCGGCTTTGGCCTGGCCATCCCTATTTCAAACCTAATCCAGCACGCCGCCACCATGAGCGCTGACCAGAACTACCCGACCCGCCAGCTCTGCGAATTCCTCGCCCGCTTCACCCTGGCCGACGTTCCCACCCCTGTCATCGAGCGTACCAAGGACCTGTTCCTCGACTGGATCGCCTCGGCCATCGCCGGCAAGGACGCGCCCGCCGTCGCGCAAGATCCAGGAATTCGCCGCCGCCATGGGCCCGTCGACGGCGACGCCGAAGTCTTCGTCGATCGCCGCCGCACCTCGCCCTACTTCGCCGCGCTGATCAACGGCGCGTCGTCGCACGTGGTCGAGCAGGACGACGTGCACAACAGCTCGGTGCTGCATCCGGCCGCCGTGGTGTTCCCGGCCGTGGTCGCTGCCGCGCAGGCCGAAGGCAAGACCGGCGCCGACGTGCTGCTGGCCTCCATCGCCGGTTATGAAGCCGGCATCCGCATCGGCGAGTTCATGGGCCGGTCGCACTACCGCATCTTCCACACCACCGGCACGGTCGGCACGCTGGCCGCCGCCGCCGCGGTCGCCAAGCTTTACAACCTCGATGCCGAAGGCATCAACCAGGCGCTGGGCTCAGCCGGCACGCAAGCCGCCGGCCTGTGGGAGTTCCTGCGCGACGCCGCCGATTCCAAGCAACTGCATACCGCCAAGTGCCGCCGATGGCCTGCAGTCCGCGTGGCTCGCCCGCGCCGGCTTCACCGGCGCGAAGCAGATCCTCGAAGGCGCCCAGGGCATGGCCGCCGGCATGTCTAGCGATGCCAACCCCGCCTGCCTGATCGATGGCCTGGGCACGCGCTGGGCCACTGCCGAGACCTCGTTCAAGTTCTTCGCTTCTTGCCGCCACACGCATCCGGCCGCTGACGCGCTGAAGGTCCTGATGCAGCGCGAGGGCGTGAACGCCGACCAGATCGCCAGCGTCACGACGCATGTCCACCAGGCGCCATCGACGTGCTCGGCCCCGTGGTCAACCCGACCACCATCCACCAGGCCAAGTTCTCGATGGGCACGGTGCTGGGCCTGGTTGCCGCGCATGGCCACGCAGGACTGGCCGAGTTCGAGCAGCATGCGCTGCAGGACGCGAAGGTTGCCGGTTTCCGCGGCAAGGTGACGATGGAACTCGACGACGAGATCAACGCCGCCTACCCGCGCCAGTGGATCGGCCGCGTGACGGTGCGCACCACCGACGGCCGCACGCTGGCCGCGCGCGTGGACGTGCCCAAGGGCGACCCGGACAACACGCTGTCGCGCCCGGAACTGGAGGCCAAGGCGCTGCAACTGGGCGCTTTCCGCAACGGCGCGAACGAAGCGGAGATGCGCACCATCATCGCGCGCGTGTGGGCGCTGGAAAGCGCGCCCAACGTCAATGACTGGCTGCCCGCCGCACGTTGAGGCAGCCGACCATGTCCACTGACGTTACCTACCTGTTCGTGCCGGGCGACCGGCCCGAACGTTCGACAAGGCCGCCACGGCGAAGCCCGATGTGATGGTCCTCGATCTCGAGGATGCCGTTCACCCGGACGCCAAGCCGGCGGCGCGCCAGGCGATCGCGGCCTGGCTGGCGGCAGGGCCTGCCGCCAACGCCTGTGTGCGCATCAACGACAGTGCCGCGCCGGGTTTTGCCGCCGACATGAAGTGGCTGCGCACGCTGCCCAAGGGCACGCCGCTGGCGGGCCTGATGGTGCCCAAGGCGGAAGATCCGGCGGCACTGGCAGCGATCACGGAAGTCCTGCGCGGCATCAACCCGAAGGCCGAACTGATCGCCATCATCGAGACCGCACTGGGCCTGCATCAGGTCGACGCAGTGGCCACCGCTACCGGTGTCGTGCGGCTGGCTTTCGGTTCGCTCGATTACGCGGTCGATCTCGGCTGCAGCCATACCCGCGACGCGCTGGCGTATGCGCGCGCGCGCATCGTGCTGGCCTCGCGCGTGGCCGGGCTGCCGCCGCCGGTCGACGGCGTCACCACGGCGCTCAAGGATGAGTCCGTGCTGGCCGACGATGTCGCCTACGCTCGCGCACTCGGCTTTGGCGGCAAGCTCTGCATTCACCCGGCGCAACTCGGCGCCGTGCGCGCCGGCTTCCTGCCCTCGCCCGAACAGCTCGACTGGGCGCGTCGCGTGCTGGAAGCTACCGCCAGCGGCAGCCATGCCGTGCAAGTCGATGGCAAGATGGTGGATCGTCCCGTTATCGAGCAGGCGCGCCGCCTGCTCGCGATGGCGCAATCGTCCGCAGCACTCTGAACACAAAGGCAGCTGTCATGACCCAGAACTCCGAACTCGAACATCTGCGCGCGTGGATCGGCCGCAGCGAATCGCGTACTGAAACCCTGACACCGGAACCGGTGATCGGCCTAGCCGCGACCTTTGACCTGGATCCCGAAGCCGTGATACGCGGGCCATTGCCACCGCTGTGGCACTGGCTGTATTTCCTGCCACGCGCGCAGCAACGTGACATCGGCGCTGACGGCCACCCCGTCCTGGGTGGCTTCATGCCCCCCGTCCCGCTGCCGCGACGCATGTGGGCGGGCAGCGAACTGTCGTTCGATCGCCCGATTCATGTCGGCGACACCGTGACGCGCACCTCGACCATCAAGGATGTCCAGCACAAGTCCGGCCGCAGCGGCGAACTGTGGTTCGTGGCGGTTGACCACGAGTTGACCGTCAACGGCCAGATCGCCGTGCGCGAGCGCCACGACATCGTCTACCGCGCCATGCCGGAGGTCGGCAAGCCGCAACCGCCGCGGCCGAGGCTGGAGCACACCGCGCAATGGCAGCGTACGCTGCGCGCCGATCCGGTCATGCTGTTCCGTTATTCCGCACTGACCTTCAACGGCCACCGTATCCACTACGATCGCGAGTACACGCGGGACGTGGAGGGCTACCCGGGCCTCGTCGTGCATGGTCCGATGCAGGCCATGCTGATGCTCGACCTGGTGGCGCGTGAACAACCGCAGGCACGCGTACGGCGCTTCGGCTTCCGGGGTCTGGCCCCGCTGTTCGATCAGGACACCATCACGGTTGGCGGCACGGCAGACCCGGCACAGGCCGGCAAGCTGATCCTGTGGACCGGCGACGATGCCGGTGGACAGGCGATGCAAGGCTGGGCGGACATCGAGGGCTGAACGCAGTTTCTACGTGCAAGAACGACAAAGGGGCAAGCTTCGGGCTTGCCCCTTTTGTTTCCGCCGCGGGGAAACGATGTCTGTTACTGCGGCGAGCAGGAGAACGTAGCCACGCCCTGGTACATCGCGCCGTTCGCCAGGTTGACCTTGTAGGCTGCTACTACCAGCGCCTTGCCGTCCCCTGCGTCGGCGACCTGAAGCCCTATGCCGGCGCCGCCGGACAGGAAGGCACCGGTTATGCCGAGGTTCGACGGCGTGGCAACCTGAGAATTGCCCGAAACACCGCCACTGATGCCACCCGCCGTGGCAGTCAGGCTTACGCCGATGGCAGCGCCTTTGTCCGAGAAAGCGAGGGTTGCGGTGCCAGTTGTGGCGCCGGTATAGGCAGAGGCCGCCACGTTGGATCCGCCGATATAGGTCGGTGCGGCGAACTTGCCGGCATCGCAGGTGTAGGCAGCGTCTTCCGGGAAGGCCGGGAGGCTGTTCAGCAGCACGTAGTGGTAGGCCGCATTCGAGACCCCGTCCAGTACGCGTGTACCACTGGAAAACGTCACCGTGCCCTTTGCCCAGCGGCCCATGGCAAAGCCAGCGTCGCCGCTGATCTCTCGCGTTGAGGTATCGCCGCCCAGCGTGGTGCTGTTGATGACCGTCACGGCGCCACTGTCTGCCGCCTGGGTGTGATTGTCCAGGCGACCGAAACTCTGGCTGCCGATGCCCAGCAGCATGTAGCGCGGCGCGGCGCCGGCCACGAACTGCGCACTCACGCTGCCGGTGTTTGCAGGCGCGGGCGGATCGACTGGCTTGCCGCCACCGTCTGCCGTTCCCGGTTCCGTCGCTGGGGGCGTCGCGCCGCCATCGCCGCCACCACACCCCGCCAGCACCAATGCCGAGGCAAGCAGACTTGCCAGCAATGCGCTCTTCTTCATGATCTCTCTCCCAATGCAGAAACTGCCCACAACAACGGGGCGCAACAACAAAGGGGGCGGCTTGTGAAGTGGTCCGTTGTAAGACGTTGTCAGGACCGAGGGGCACTATCCCATGCCAGGGCGTGCGTCGAGCGCGGCTGCGAAAAATCAGAAATCTACTATTCCGGCAAACAACAAGGAGGGGGATAGGGAGCGGGCGATCCGTGAACGGATCAGGGGATGCCTCGAGCGGGGGCGAGCGCGCGACAGAGCCGGTGACGCGCAGGGAAGCGCGACACCGCCTTCAATCAGTCGGCCTGGATCTTCGCCGTCTTGACCACGCCACCCCACAGCGTCAGCTCGCGCTGGATGCGGTCAGCCAGCGGCTTGGGGCCGGTGATATGGAGATCGTAGCCGCCGGCCGCCATGCGCTGCTTGAACGCCGGATCATCGCCGATGGCCTTCTGTGCCTTGATCAGCTTGTCGACCACATCGGCAGGCAGCTTCTGCGGCCCGACCAGCGCATACCAGCCGGTCAGGTCATAGTCCTTCAGGCCGGACTCGATCATGGTCGGCACGTTCGGCAGCGCCGGGTTGCGCGTCCTGGACGTCACCGCCAGCGCGCGCACCTTGCCGCCGTTGATATGGCCGATGGCCGTACCCGTGATATCGAACATGAACGTCACCTTGCCGCTCATCACGTCGGCCATGGCGGGCGAGTTGCCCTTGTACGGCACGTGCAGCATCTTGACGTGGCTCATCTGCGCAAGCAGCTCGGCGGACAGGTGGTTGGATGCGCCGACGCCGGCGGAGCCGAACGTCACGTCATCGGGATGCTTGCGTGCGTAGTCGACCAGTTCGCCAACGTTCTTCGCCGGAAAGTCCTTGTTCACCAGCAGCACGTTCGTGTAGTCCGTGATCAGGCCGATGTAGGTGAAGTCCTTGAGCGGGTTGAAGTTGACCGAACGCTGGATCAGCGGCGTCATGGTCATGGTCGGACTGGCGACGAAGTACAGCGTGTAGCCGTCCGGCGTCGACTTGGCGGTCAGGTCGGCGGCAATGGCGCCGCTCGCGCCGGCGCGGTTGTCCACCACGACCGGCTGGTGCAGCGCGCGCCCGAGCTGGTCGGCATAGATGCGCGCGGCCGTGTCGACGGGCCGCCGGGCGCGTAGCCCACCATCAGCTTGATCGGGCGCGACGGATAGCATCGGCCGCCCAGGCTGCACCGTGCAGCAGCGTCGCCATCATCGCGGCGACGGTCATCCAACGTTTCATGTTGTCTCCTCCAGGATTGCTTTGTGTCCCCCGCACGAATATCGGCGGCGGGACGAAAAAACTATGTCAGATCTTCAGCCCAGCAGAGCGCGCAGCGGCTGCTTGAGCAGCTTGCCGCTGGCCGTCGTCGGGATTACATCGATCACGCGCACTTCGGCCGGGCGCTTGTACGGGGCCAGGCTGTCGCGCAGGTAGGCATCGAGTTTGGCGCGATCGGGTTCGACGCCGTCTTGCATCTCGATGAAGGCCACCACTTCCTCGTTGCCGTCGCTGGTGTTGCGTCCCACCACCGCCGACTGGCGCACGCCCGGGAACGCATTGATCACCGACTCCACTTCGATCGGGTACACGTTGAAGCCGGAGCGGATGATCAGGTCCTTGGAGCGCCCCGAGATAAACAGCGCCCCGTCGGCGTCGAGGTAGCCGAGGTCGCCGGTATTGAGCCAGCCGCCGGGCAGCAGCGCCTCGGCGGTCTGCTCCGGATTGCGGTAGTAGCCAAGCATCACACCCGGGCCGCGCACGCGGATCTGGCCGCGTTCGCCGGCTGGCAGCAGATTGCCTTCGCTATCGGTGATGTTGATCTCCACGCCTTCGACGATGTAGCCGGCCGAGCAATCGGCGCGCGGCGCTTCCATGCGCGTGATGAACAGCGAGCCCGCGTATTCGGTGATGCCATAGCCATGGTGCAGCGGCTGGCCGAAGTACGCTTCCACGTCGCCCTTCAGGGTCGGGTCCAGCGGTGCCCCGCCGGTGTAGAGATAGCGCAGGCGCGGATACGCCTTGCGCTCGCGCTGCTGCGACACCGCCATGATGCGCGTGAACATGGTTGGGACGCCCTGCAGGATGCTGATGCCCGGTGCCTCCAGCGCATCGAAGACTTCGTCCGCGTCGAAGCGGGGGCGCAGGAAGAGGCTGGCGCCGCCATACAGCGTGGCCATCAGCACCGTGGCGATGCCGAAGATGTGCGACATCGGCAGCGCGCCGTAGGCGACATCGGCCGGCCCCATGTCGCGCGACGTGGCGGAAATGCGGGCGAACTGCGTCAGCCCTTCGTGCGGGACCATCACGCCCTTCGGCGCGCCCGTCGTGCCCGAGGTGTAGATCAGCGTGGCCACCTTGCGCGCCTGCCCGGACGGCACGCGATCAGGCGTGCCTGCTGCGCGTACCACGGTCATGCCGTCGGCATAGACGGGGCAATCTGCAACCTTCGCGTCGAGCCGCCGGCCGTGTGCGGCGGCCACGTCGGAGACATGACCCGTGAACAGCACCAGCACGGGCTGCGCGTGGTCGCGGATATTGTCGATCTCGCGCGCCGACAGGCGGGCATTGACCTGGATGGGCCACGCGTGCAGCACGCTGCAGGCGAACATGACGACGACCATCTCGTTGCAGTTCTCGCCGACCACCATCACGCGATCGCCCTCGCCCACGCCCTGAGCGGACAGCCAGTCACGGACACTCTCGATGCGGCGCCACAGGTCACCGTAGGAAATCACCGCGCCGCTCTCGTGCAGGCACGGCGCCTGCGGCGTCTGCGTCGCCCAGTGGCGGGGAATATCGTGAATGAACTCAGGGCGGAAAGAAGACATGATGTTCGCTGCTTGGTCGGGAGTGTGGGTGCGTCGGATGCGGCGAAAAATGCACCACGACGTACTGGCTGCGGTGTCAGCAAGTGTGCGCCATGCATTCCAGGGAAGCCATTTGCAATTTGCTAAGGCCGTCTTCGGCAGAGCTGCTGGCCAACACAACGGTTCCGCCGGTACGAAGGGCACCTTTGCCATTGATAAAGAACCGAATCGCAACCCCCTCATACAATCAGCCAGCACAGTGAAGGGCCGCCGCGCAGACGCCATGCGGCCCGCGTACCACAGGGGACATTCAGATGGATTTGCGTTTTACCGCTGAGGAACAGGCCTTCCGCGAAGAAGTCCGGGCTTTCGTCCAGGCCAATCTGCCGGAGGACATCCGCACCAAGGTGCTGAATCACCAGCGTGTCGAGAAGGACGACTACGTCCGCTGGCACCGCATCCTGCATGCGCATGGCTGGGGTGCGCCGACGTGGCCCAAGGAGTGGGGCGGCACGGGCTGGAACGCGCTGCAGCGCCTGATCTTCGAGATCGAGACCCTGCGCGCGGGCGCGCCGCGCATGCTGCCGTTCGGCCTGACCATGATCGGCCCGGTGCTGATGAAGTACGCGAGCCAGGCACACAAGGAACGCTTCCTGCCCCGCATCCCGACGGTCGAGGACTTCTGGTGCCAGGGCTATTCAGAACCGGGCTCCGGTTCGGACCTGGCCTCGCTCAAGACCCGCGCCGTGCGCAAGGGCGACAAGTACATCGTCAACGGCCAGAAGACGTGGACCACCATGGCCCACTTTGCCGACTGGATCTTCTGCCTGGTGCGCACCGACCCGGAGGCCAAGGCCCAGGAAGGCATCTCGATGCTGCTGATCGACATGAAGTCGCCCGGCGTGACCGTGCGCCCGATCAAGACACTGGACGGCGGCCACGACGTCAACGAGACCTGGTTCGAAGATGTGGAAGTGCCCGTCGAGAACCTGCTCGGCGAAGAGAACAAGGCCTGGACCTACGCCAAGTACCTGCTCGGGCATGAGCGCACCGGCATTGCCGGCATCGGCCATTGCCATCGCGAACTGCGCCAGCTCAAGCACTACGCCAGCCAGACTACCGATGGCGCCGGCCGTCCGCTGATCGAGGACGTGCGCATGCGCGACAAGATCGCACGCATCGAGATGGACATCATGGCGCTGGAAATGCTGCTGCTGCGCGTGGCCACGCAATCGGGCGGCCAGCCCGGCCCCGAGGCCTCGATCGTCAGATCCGCGGTTCGGAAGTCCAGCAGGACCTGGCCATGCTGATGATGGAAGTGGCCGGCCCCAACGCCTGGCCGTACTCGCCGGACTGGCTCGAGCCGGGCAGCGCGCAGCCCGCGTCGGGCCCGGACTGGGCCGCCTCTGCGTCGTCGACCTACTACGACATGCGCAAGACCTCCATCTACGGCGGCGCCACCGAAGTGCAGAAGAACATCATCTCCAAGATGATCCTGGGTTTCTGAAGGGATAGCAGACATGGACTTCACCTACAGCGAAGAGCAGCAGATGCTGGCGGACAGCCTGCGCCGCTTCATCGATACCGAATACACCTTCGACGCGCGCCGCAAGAGCTCGCGCGCCGGCGAGTCACTGGACCGCGGCCTGTGGAACAAGCTGGCCGAAATGGGCGTGCTGGGCCTGACCGTGCCGGCCGACTTCGGCGGCTTTGGCGAAGGCGCTGCCAGCCAGCTCGTGGTACAGCGCGAACTGGGCCGCGGCCTGGTGCTGGAACCGGTCACGCCGAGCGGCGTGATGTCGGCGGCGATCCTGTCGGCCTATGGCAGCCAGCAGCAGAAAGAAGCATGGCTGCCGGCCATTGCCAGCGGCGAGCGCATTGTCACCCTCGCCTACCTGGAGCCGACCACGCGCTACCGTCCCGAGACGGCCCGCGCCAGCGCCGAACGCAGCGGCGGCGGCTACGTGCTGAACGGGACCAAGAGCCTGGTCTGGCACGGTGCCTCGGCCGATGCCTACCTGCTGTCGGCGCGCATTGCCGGCAGCAATGAGGTCGCCCTGTTCCTGGTGCCGCGCGACAGCGCCGGCCTGACCGTGACGGGCTACCCGACCATCGACGGCCTGCGCGCCGCCGACCTGTCGCTGCAGAACGTTGCCGTCAGCGCCGACGCGCTGGTGGGCCAGCCGGCCGATGGCCTGGCAGCCTTGGCCTGGGCATGGAGCACGGCGTGGCCGCGCTGTGCGCGGAAGGCGCAGGCGCGATGGAAAAGCTGATCGAGATCACCGGCGAGTACCTCGGCACGCGCCAGCAGTTCGGCAAGCCGCTGGCGCTTCCAGGCGCTGCAGCACCGCATGGCCGACATGCTGGTGCAGAAGGAGCTGGCGCTGTCGATGGCCTACGTGGCAGTCCAGGCGCTGGACGAAACCGACCCGGCTCGCCGCCGCCGCATGCTGTCGGCGGCCAAGGTCACGCTGGCGCGCGCGGCCGCTACGTCGGCCAGCAGGCCGTTCAGTTGCATGGCGGCATGGGCATGACCGACGAGCTTTCCGTGGGCGATTACTTCAAGCGCCTGACCATGCTCGACCAACTGCTCGGCGATAGCGACTACCACCTGCAGCGCTTCGGCGAAGTGATGGAAACCGCGGCCTGAGGCCTGCGTCGCCAGACCGGCGGCGCTCCTGCGATTTGCGAGGGGTGCCGCCTTGCGCGGCGAACGTGAACCGGTCCCTGTCCGGTGCGCGTTCGCCGCGTTGCATTCCAGGGCTCAGGGCTGCGAAAGCACGAATTCGTGGCTGTTGGTATCGAGACGGGATATCCGGTACTCGATGCGCTCGTCATGGTATGACGATGCCACCCTGAGAATTTTCAGCAATGGACTGCCCACCGGCACGCCCAGCAATGCCTCGTCATCCTCGTCGGCCAGCGCGGAACGCATGCGTTCCTCGGTGCGGATGATATTGATGCCGAACGCGTCCTGGTAGAAGTTGTAGAGCGTATTCGGCGCTCGCGCAGCTGCTTTTCGGTGAGCGTCTTGAACCGTGCCTCGGGCACCGTGATGGCGTCGATCATGACGGCGTTGCCTTCGAGCGACAGCACATTGGTGAACCGGAATACGGCCTCGCCAACCGCCAGGCCCAGCGCGGCAGCTTCGTCCTTATCGGCCTTGGCCCGGCGGAACCGGGCCAGCTTCACAGTCGGATATTCGCGATGCCCGTCCTGGCGGACGACGCGGAAGAACCGGAAGAAATGGTCTTCCTGGCGATGCGTGGCCACGAAGGTGCCGCGCCCCTGATGACGGATCAGGATGTTCTCCGCCACCAGTTCATCGATCGCCTTGCGCAGCGTGCCGATCGACACACTGAAGCGCTCGATCAGCTTGCGTTCGGACGGAATCACCTCCCCCGGCTTCCATTCGCCCTCAGACAGCGCAGCGAGTATCGCCTGCTTCACATCCTTGTACAGGACACCGCCGATGGCGCTGCCTGCGTCAAATCTCGCGCCCATGCCGAAGATCCCCTGAGATACGCGTGCCGGATGGCCCGGACAGCCGCGCCATGCCATTCCTATAGATAAGCTGGATCATATCAAAGCGATCTCGTGCCACCGCACCACGTCAGATACCGGCGCGATCCGTGCGCTGGTGCTGCATCGCCTGCCAGCCGGGTTATTCGACGCGGATATGCTTCTCCTCGATCAGCTTGGCCCAGCGGCTCACCTCGGCATTGAAGTACTCATTGAACGGCGGGCTCTGCGGTGCAGGCGTGAAGCCCGCCGCAACGATGCGCTCGCGCATGCCTTCGGTCTGCAACAGGCGCCCGACCGATGCCGTCACCTTCTCGATGACAGGCCGTGGCGTTCCCGTCGGCATCATCAGGCCCGTCCAGTTCTCGACGATCAGGTCCGGGAACCCGGCCTCCGCAACAGTGGGCACATCCGGCAACTGCGGATGCCGCTCGCGTGTAGTCACCGCCAGCGCGCGCAGCTTGCCACCCTTCACATAGGCGATCGATTCCGGGAAATTCGAGAACACCACGTCGAGCTGCGCGCCAATCAGGTCCGTCATCGACGCGCGCCGCCCTTGTAAGGGACGTGAGTGAAACTGGTGCGAGTCTGGCTTTCGAACAGGGCCAGCGTCAGGTGCGGCGGTGTGCCGTTTCCGCTGGAACCGGCATTGAGCCGGGCCTTCTGCGCCGTGGCGGCCAGGTCCTTCATCGACTTGATCGGCGAGTTCGCCGGCACCACCACCAGCATCGGCGACGATGCGATGCGCGCCACCGGCACCAGGTCCTTCTGCATGCTGAACGGCAGCTTCGGGAACAGGGTCGCGTTGGACGCATGGGTCAGCGTGACGGCCAGCCAGGTGTAGCCATCGGCCGGCGACTTGGCAACCTGGTCGGCACCGATATTGGCATTGCCGCCAGGCTTGTTGTCGACAACGATGGGCTTCTTCCACTCCTCCGACAACTGCTGACCGACCAGCCGCGCCATGATGTCCGTCAGCCCGCCGGCCGAGAACGGCACGACATAGCGGATGGGCTTGCTGGGATAGTCATTGGCGGCCGGCGCGGGCGCGCTGCCCTGCGCAGCAGCGGGCGATGGGGCCAGCCAGGCGAACGTCGATACTGCGGACAATGCAACAAGCGCGCGGGCGGCATGCCTGAGCGCCGGGCGAATCAAGCCTCGATGCATGGTGTGTCTCCGTTGGGGTGCCGGCCCGCTTCCTGGCGGGGCCGTTGTCGTTGTGGAATGACTGCTACGCCTTCACCTCCTCGCCGGCCAGCGACAGCAGTTCTGCAAGCTGCGCTTCCGGTATTTCAATGCCGTGGTCTTGCGCTTCGGCTTGCAGCGCATAGCGCCGCGCCCCCGGCACACGCGTGCCCGTGTCGTCGAGCATCGCCTGCAGCAACGCTTCGACTCGCTCCCCATACACCTGCGACCCGGCAAAAGCGCCCGGGTCGAGCACCAGGAACAATTGCCCGATGCGAGGCCGGTTGCCGGCATCGACGAAGAACGAATCCGCCTCGGCACCAAACTGCGCGCCGGCAAGCGTGGTGACCAGCAGCTCCACCATCAGGCCAGCATGGCGCCCTTGACGCCGCCGGCCGGAAGCATCGAGCCGCCCAGCGCGGCTCGCGCATCGGTGGTCGGCTGCCCGTCCTCGTCGAGCGCCCAGCCGAGCGGGATCGGCTTGCCCTGCTTTGCCGCAACCATGATCTTGCCGCGCGCCACTTCGGACAGCGACAGGTCGATCAGGACCGGCAACTCGCCCTGCCGTGGAAATGCCGCGGCAATCGGATTGGTGCCGAAGAGCGGGCGCTTGCCGCCCCAGCCTGGCATTGCCGCCGGTGAATTGCCCATTGCGATGCCGACCATGCCGGCGCGGGCCACAGCATCGAGCTGCAGGCCCGCTGCACCGAAGTGATGGCTGTTCGTGACCGCGACAACGCCCACACCGGTCTCTCGCGCGCGGCGCATGGATTCGGCAATCGCCAGGTCGCAGGCGGGAAACGCAAATCCGCAAGCCGCATCGACCAGCACGGCGCTGGCACGCGTACTGCGCATGGCCGGCACCGCGTGGCCGTCCACACGGTCATTGCGCAGATGCGCGACATACATCGGCACCCGCGACACGCCATGCGACGCCAGGCCCATGGCGTCGGCCCGCACCAGCGCCGCGGCCGTGGCCTGCGCCTGCAAGACGCTCGCCCCGGCCCGACGTAATGCAGAGCCGGCCAGCAATTCCAACCGCTCCATCGGGACTCGGCTCATGGCATCGCCTCCAGCGTCTGTCTTACCTGCTCCGCAATCATCATCGACACGCGCGCATTGGCCTCGCGCGTCACGCCGCCGATATGCGGAGTCAGCACCAGGTTCGGCGCGCCTGCCAGCACCCCATCCGCGGGCAACGGCTCCGCCTCGAACACGTCCAGTGCGGCGCCCGCAAGATGCCCTTCGCGCAGTGCACCGGCCAGCGCGGCCTCGTCCACCCACCCCGCCCCGCGCCGTGTTGATCAGCACGCGCCGGGCTTCATGGCGGCGATGCGCTGCGCGTTCATCAGGTGCCGCGTGGCGGCCACCAGCGGGACATGCAGGCTCACCGCGTCGGACTGGGCCAGCAGTGTGTCCAGCGCAACACCCTCCACACCAGTGGCGGACCAGACCGGATCATCGGCCGACAGCATCGGGTCATGCGCCACCACGCGCATGCCAAATGCCTGCGCGAGCGCGGCGGCCTGCCTGCCGATATCGCCGAAGCCGACCAGGCCCAGCGTCTTGCCCAAGGCCTCGCGCCCTTCCGACAGCCGGGCACGCGGCCACTTGCCGCCAGCCACCTCTGCACTGCTGGCATACGCGCCGCGCAGCAGCAGCGCGGCGGTGGTCACCACGTACTCGGCGACGGATCGCGCATTGGCGCCGGATGCCGGAATCACGCGGACGCCGCGGTCGCGGCAGGCCGCGACATCGATATTGTCGAGCCCGACCCCGAGCCGGCCGACCACCCGCAGTGCTGGCGCCCGCTCGAGCAGCGCCGCGTCGACCTGGGTGCGGTTGCGCACAATCAGCGCATCGGCACCAGGCAGCGCGTCCAGCAACGCGCCGCGGCTGTCCACCCACCCCGGCTCGTAGTGCACGTCGAAGCCGGGGGTCAGCGCCTGCACCGCAGCCGGGTCCATGAACTCGCTGATGCAGATGCGCTTCATCATGCGGACTCGTGGATGCGCGTCAGCACGAACTCGCGGTGGCCGAGCGCCTCGCTGCCGTCCAGCGGCCGTTCGCCGTTGCCAGCATGCACTCGAGCAGCTTGTCGCCGGTCTGGTCCAGCGTCTGCTCGCGCTGCAGCAGGCCGGAACAATCGACGTCCATATGCTCGCTCATGAGCCGCACCGTGCGCGGGTTCGCGCAGAGCTTGATGACCGGAAGGATGGGGTTGCCGATCACGTTGCCCTGCCCCGTCGGGAAGAAGTGCACGACGTATCCGGCAGCCGCGCACAGCGTGACCATCTCGGCCGCCGCGGACGACGAGTCCATGAACCACAGCCCCGGGTGGGTCGGCTCCTCGGCCTTGTCCAGCACGCCGTCGACCGTGCATTTTTTGCCGATCTTCTGGATATTGCCGAGCGCCTTCTCCTCGATGGTGGTGAGGCCGCCGGCAATATTGCCCTTGGTCGGCTGGGACTCGGACAGATCCGAAGTCTTCCAGCGGTCGATCATGCCCTGGTAGCGCTCGAACATGGCCATGAATTCGTGGCGCACCGTGTCGTTGACGCAGCGCGCCGCGACGATCTGTTCGCCGCCGGTCAGCTCCGAGGTCTCGCCGAATACGAGCGTGGTGCCGAGCGGATGGAGCTTGTCGAATGCATTGCCGACGGTCGGATTGGCGCCGCAACCTGACGTGGTATCGGACTCGCCGCACTTGGTCGACACCCACAGCTCGCTGATCGGACATTCGACGCGATGCAGCGCGGTCGCGTACTGCACGTATTCCTTGGCGGCCTTCGAGGCGCGCATGATGGTCTCGTGGTCGCCATGGCCCTCGATGCCGAAGCCGACCACCGGCTTGCCGGTCTTGGCGATGCCGTCGACAACGCGCTTGGTCCAGCCGTCTTCGATGCCGATCACCACCACCGCGGCGACGTTCGGGTTGCTGCCCGCGCCGATCAGCGTACGGAAGTGCAGGTCAAGGTCCGGCCCGAACTGCAGGCGGCCATACGGGTGCGGAATGGCCATGGTGCCCTTGATAGAGGCGGCCACGGCTTCGGCGGCGGCATTGGACAGGTCGTCCAGCGGCAGGATGATGACGTGGTTGCGCACACCAACGCGGCCATTGTCGCGGCGGTAGCCCCAGAAGGTGGTGTTTTGGTCGATCACGGACATGGCGTGGCCCTCGGATTTGGAATGGATTCGGTGGATTCGGTGGATTTGGGGACGGCAGCGCGGCCGATTACCAGCGCTTGGTCTTGATGTTGTGGACGTGGGCGTGTTCGCCGGCCTTGATCGGGGCCACCACCTTGCCGATGTCAACGCCGTACTTGTAGACAGTGTCGTTGGGCGCCATGTCGCACAGCGCCACCTTGTGGCCGATAGGAATCGGCTGCAGCGCGGTCACCGTCACGATCTTGTCCTCGTCCATGATCCACGCATTCAGCCTGGTGCCAGCCTGGATGTCCTCCACCACAGCCACCGCGACGGTGTCCTTGGCGTCATGCAGCACGACATGAATCATTGTTGTCTCCTTGGTTGTGGGTCGTTCGTGGGATTCATCTTAGGAGACTGGCTCATCCATGTCAACTATCTCATATATATGAGTTGGATGAATGAGGGAGGTGGTTAGACCGGGTGCCTCTCATCGGCGAACCGAGTCGGTGGCTGGTTCTCAGGAACTGGCCGCGTCCATCACCGTTTCCGCTTCTTTCAATCGCCCGCATATATCACAATGTGATATATCGCCGAGCCATGCTGACAGGGACGACCGCAAGCCCATCATGCTGTCGCAATGTGCCTACCCGCTGCTCGATATGATGCGTGTCGCGGAACGGCAGCACGCTGATATTCTTTGGCGGGTGTAGGCATTGATGGGTGCAGATTGCCCTTGCGGGGGAGAAATGGGGGCTTTTGTCGAATTGCGGGGATTGTCTTTGGGGGCTGGGTTGTTGTGCTTGGCGGGCTTGACGAGGTGGCTAGCGGCCGGCGCGCTGGCCTGCGCCTGCCTGGCCACCGTGCCCGCCCATGCGGCCACCTGCGCCTGGGCCGACTGGGACACATTCAAGCGTACCCTGCTCAGCGCCGACGGGCGCGTGATCGATGCCAGCACCGATGACAAGGTCACCGTGTCGGAAGGGCAGGCCTATGGCCTGTTCTTCGCGCTGGTAGCAAACGACCGCACCACGTTCGACAAGCTGCTGGTCTGGACCGAGAACAACCTCGCGCAGGGCGATCTCATCGCCCACTTGCCCGCCTGGATCTGGGGCCGTATCCCCGCCGACAAGGCCAAGGACGGCAAGGAGACCTGGGGCGTGATCGACAAGAATTCCGCCTCCGACGCCGACCTGTGGATGGCCTACACGCTGCTCGAAGCCGGCCGCCTGTGGAACGAGCGGCGCTTCACCGCGCTGGGCACGCTGATCGCTCGGCGCGTCATGCGCGAGGAAACTGCGGCGATGCACGGCCTGGGCCGCACCGTGCTTCCTGGGCCAGCGGGCTTCACGCTCAGTGATGGCCGCTGGCGCGTGAACCCGAGCTATGTGCCGCTGCAGGTCGTGCGCCGCCTCGCGCGGCTGCTGGCGAACGAGGCCGGTTGGGACCAGTTGGCAGCCAGTTCCTTGCGCGTGATCTTGGAAACGGCGCCGCGCGGCTTCTCGCCGGACTGGGCCGAGTACGACATCAACCGCGGCTTCCTGCCCGATGCCGCGACCAAGGCCGAGAGCGCGTACAACGCAATCCGCGTCTACCTGTGGGCAGGCATGCTCGCCGCCGACGAACCGCAGCGTGCGCGCGTGCTGCAGCAGTTCGTGCCGCTGGCGGACTATGTCGCGGCCCACGGACATCCGCCCGAACGCGTCGACACACAGAGCGGGCAACCCGGACCCAATGCCGGTAATGCCGGCTTCTCCGCAGCCGTGGCACCGTACCTTGCCGCGCTCGGCCGAGCCGACCAGGCACACGCGCAGGTACAGCGCACGCGCGAGCTGGCCGCACGCGAGCCGTTCGGCTACTACAGCCAGGCTCTCGCACTGTTCGGCCTGGGCCACCTCGACGGCCTGTACCGCTTTGCAGGAGATGGCACCCTGCTGCCAGCCTGGAAGACCGGATGTCCCGCGCGCTGATGCTGCTCGGTGGCCAAGGCGCGCGAAGCCAATGCCCAGGGGGCAGGCCGAGGCGCTCGCGCGCGAAGCGCTGGCACTGCAACCCGGCAATGCGCGGACGTCTACTCCAGCTCTTCCGTGATGTACAGGTAGAACGCGCGGGCCATCTCGGCCTCGAGCCTGCGGTCTGACAAGCGGTACGTGCCGGTCCGGTTGACCAGCGTGTAGATCACCGTTCCCACCATTGCCTGATAGGCAAAGCGGATGCGCATCTCCAGACCCGGCGATGCGCCCGCCGGATGCAGCTGCGCCAGGCGCGGCACCACCAGCTCCACATAATCCTGGTTCAGACGCTTGAGCGGGTCTTCCCCGGTGATGGCGCGCTCGATCAGCGACGCGCGCAGCACGCCCTCGTTGCGATACGCCCACATGCGGTTGTTGCGCGCGAGCGATTCCACCGCTTCGCGCAGGGTCTGCTGGCCGGCATCGAACAGCGCCACGCGCTCTGCCATCCCATCGCGCAACTGCGCCACCAGCAGCGTCTGCAGCGCGCGGAAGTAGCTTTCCTTGCCGTCGAACCGGCTGTAGAACGCGCCGGTCGTGACCCCGGCATGGGCGCAGATGTCCTGGATCGGCACCTGGTCGAGCGCGCGGTCGCGCAACAGGCGGCGGCCCGCTTCGAGCAACCGTTCCGTCGTTTTCCGGCCACGCAAGTATCGCGGTACCGCGAATCCTTCCTGACCCTCCAGGGGCGTAAGGGCTTGTTTCATCGTCACCGGCGTCTGCGTCCGTGTTTTCCCAGTATTGACAAGCTTAACAGGCACCCTTAGTCTCGAAAACATAATCACGATTATCAATTCAGCCGCGCATCGAACTGGCATGCGCGGTTGGCGCAGTCTGGGAGAACGACAAACGTGGAGACAAAGCCAGTGCCGGCTGAGGACGTGCTGTCCTCGGGCCTGCATCGCATCGCGCGCCGCATCGACGCATGCGCAACGGGCATCGGTGCGCGGCGCGCGATGCCACCCTGTCGCAGCCGCCTGCCGCACAACCGGCATTCGCCTGGGCCGGACCCACCCTGTATCGCCGGGCTGGTTCGAAATCCGCCCGGCGCGCGTTCCCCGCGACGCCAGGCCGGTCTACGACGAAGACCTGGACTGCGTCACCGGCTACCACCGCAGCTTTGGACGGACAGCGCTCACCTATGACCTGCTTGGCCGATTCGTTGCGATCGATG
>LRMT01000057.1 GCA_001725945.1 Cupriavidus sp. UYMMa02A
ATCCTTGGCGTCAACGGCTTCATCGGCCACCACCTGACGCGCCGCATCCTGGAAACCACGCCGTGGGAGGTCTACGGCATGGACATGTCGTCCGACCGCCTCGGTGACCTGGTCGACCATCCGCGCATGCACTTCTTCGAGGGTGACATCACCATCAACAAGGAGTGGATCGAGTACAACATCCGCAAGTGCGATGTGGTCCTGCCGCTGGTGGCCATCGCCACGCCGGCCACCTATGTGCGCCAGCCGCTGCGCGTGTTCGAGCTCGACTTCGAAGCGAACCTGCCGATCGTGCGCGCCGCGGTCAAGTACGGCAAGCACCTGGTCTTCCCGTCGACCTCCGAGGTCTACGGCATGTGCGCCGACGAGGAATTCGATCCCGAGTCGTCGCCGCTGATCTACGGCCCGATCAACAAGCCGCGCTGGATCTACGCCTGCTCCAAGCAGCTCATGGACCGCGTGATCCACGCCTACGGCATGGAGCAAGGCCTGAACTACACGCTGTTCCGGCCGTTCAACTGGATCGCGCCGGCCTCGATTCGATCTTCGAATCGAAGGAAGGCTCCTCGCGCGTGGTCACGCAGTTCCTCGGCCATATCGTGCGCGGCGAGCCGATCAAGCTCGTCGACGGCGGTGCGCAGCAGCGCGCGTTTGCCGATGTCTCGGACGGCATCTCGGCGCTGATGCGCATCATCGAGAACCCGAATGGCGTTGCGACCGGCAAGATCTTCAACATCGGCAACCCGTCCAACATCCACTCGGTGCGCGAGCTGGCCGAGATGATGCTGAAGATGGCTGCCGACTACCCCGAGTACGCCGAGGAAGCGCGCAAGACGCAGATCATCGAGACCTCGTCGGGCGACTTCTACGGCAAGGGCTACCAGGACGTGCAGCACCGCGTGCCGAAGATCGACAACACCATGCAGGAACTCG
>LRMT01000058.1 GCA_001725945.1 Cupriavidus sp. UYMMa02A
CTTGAAGCCGTTGACCACGCCGGTCTGCAGCCCGCAAAGCAACGGGATGGCCGAGAGCTTCGTGAAAACCATGAAGCGCGACTACGTCGCCTTCATGCCCAAGCCTGATGCCAAGACGGCGGTTCGCCGGGCGCTTACTTTGTGGTGCCCACCTGGTCCGGCCTGATGGCGCCGCGGGGAATGCCGCCAGATATCATAAGTCGGCTAAATATGGAGTATGTAAAGGCGCTTAAGAATCCCGAGGTGCGAAAGCAACTCGAGGAATTGGGACTGGTCGTTGTGGGAAACTCACCATCCGAGTTCGGAGCCACGATTCGCGAGGACACTGCCCGTTGGAGAAACTTTGCAGCCACAACCAATTTGAGGCTCGACTGAGTGTCTAAAAAATTAGATGAGAGTTGCATTATCGTTGCGGATACCTGCGGTAGTCTGAGTTAAAGATTGGCAATTATCCGAGATGACTACCGCAGTACAACGTTGGAACCTCGTGTCACGGTAAGGTTCCGGGCAACCGATCTTGAATTGCCTTGGGATTATCGTGTCCGCTTAACGAATAGGTGCACACGTGGACACTATCGAAGAAGAAGCGCCGGTTGGCAGGTGGTCATTCCCAACTCCACAGTTGGCGCGGCCCGGTGGCCACGTGCGTAGTGAGGCGGACGGCTTTGGATCCTTACTACGACAGAGTCGCAGGGAATTCCGCCTTGCGGTGCTCGTTTTTAAAACACTGGCCGGTAAATTGGCTCCGCATATACACGGGCCTTGACGGTCACGTCATCGAAACTGCATTGAGCCAGCGGTATGGGCTCGTGGGGGTCTGGCGGCGATCTGCACCGAATGCGGTGCAACCTCTTGTCGAGTGACGGAACCATGCGAACAAGCAGGAATCACCCGCTTCATGTTCACTTGTGGGTGCTATTCGGATCGCTGGTGCTTGTGGTTGGCGTACTGACGTGCGGAATCAACTTCCTGATGACCAAGGCCGCACTGGAGGCCGCTGCATCCGAGGCCACGCATCGGATCAGTCGCGAAACGCTTGAGGAGGTCGAAGACTTGCTGGCGCCCGCGCAGATGGCGATCAGGCTCATAAGCCACAGCTCCCTGGCCGAGGCGCAATCGATCGAGGAGCGCCTAGCGCGCCTGCCACTTGTGCGCGATGCGCTGGACACTTCGCCGGTGCTGCAAGCCTTGTATATCGGCTATGTGGACGGCAGCTTCTTCTACGTCCGCCCGCTGCGCGAGGACGCCGACCGTGCGGTCTTCCGTGCCCCGACACATGCCGCCTTTGTCGTGCGCAGCGTCGAGCGTGCCAACGGCGCCGGGCAGGGGCGGTTGTATTTTCTGGATAGGGAACTCGCGGTCATCCAGATAACCGATGCCTGGGACTTTGCCGCGAAGTTCGACCCGCGGCAGCGGCCTTGGTATACATCGGCTACGGCTGCAGGCGGTCTGATCCGCACGGAGCCCTATATATTCTTCTCGGACCGGCAAGCCGGTGCCACGTTGGCCCTCCCTACCAGCTCGCGCCATGCCGTAGTAGGGGGCGACTTCCGGTTCGACCGGCTGGGGCAAATGTTGGCACGCAAGGAGACCGTCCCGCGGTCCATGTTGGCGCTGCTAGATGCAAGCGAGCAGGTGATCGCGATCGACCGGGCCCTGCCCGAATCCGCCTCGGCGCCGGATACCATCCGGTCAGGCCTGCTCGCGGCACCCGCCGACTACGGCCTGCCCATCTTGACGCAGTTGGCCGCCGGCGTGGGCGCCTGAGCGCGTCGGCCAGCCGGCAGGAGGTGGTTATGGCGGGCGGCGAAGCCTGGTACACAACTGTCGACCGGCTGTCACCCGCTGGCGACAAGCCGCTTTCTGGTTTCGGCCGTACCGAAGGACGAATTGCTGAAGGGTGCGCGACAGCTGGCGTGGCTGGGCATGGGTGCCACGGGGCTGGTCATCCTGCTGTCCTTGCCATTGATCTGGCTGGCGGCGCACCGGATCGCCCAGCCGCTGCAAATGCTGGCGACGGTGTGGAGGCCATCCGCCGGTTCGACTTCCAGCAATCCATTGCCGTTCGCTCTCGCATTGCCGAGGTCAGCGCGCTTGGTGATGCGACGGAGCAGATGCGGCAGACCATCCAGCGCTTCCTGTTTGTTGTGCAGGCCATCTCCGCGGAAAGCGACTTGATCAACTCCTGCCCGTCCTGCTGCGCAAGATGCTCAACGCGGCCGGCGGTAATGCGGGTGTGATGTACCTGGCGGACGGCGACGCGTTGAATGCGGCCGCTGCGTTCGACCGTAGCGGCGCGGATGTCGCGTCTACAATGCAGCAAGTCGGCTCGACCCAGATCTTGCCGCTGGTCCGCTCTGCGGCCGATACTATTGAGCCTCAAGGCGGCGCGCTGACGCTGGACGACCTCCATGCGGCGCAATTCGCACCGCTCAAAATGGTCGCGCCTTGCTATGCGGTGACCATTCCGCTCTCCACGCGCCAGCATGAACTGCAGGGAGTGGTCCTGGTGCTGCGCGATACGCCGATGGAGCCGGCGCAGCTCGGCTTTGTCAGCACGCTCGCCAACCTGTGCGCGGGTGCGCTCGAAGTGCGCGAGTTGACAGACGCCCAACGCAAGTTGTTTGACGCGTTCATCCGCGTGATGGCAGGCGCCATCGACGCCAAGAGCCCCCACACGGGTGGCCACTGCGGGCGCGTGCCGGAACTCGCCAAGATGCTGGCCAAGGCCGCTTGCGACGCTACCGACGGCCCTTACCAATCGTTCCAGATGAGTGAAACGCAATGGGAGGCGCTGCACGTGGCCGCGTGGCTGCATGATTGTGGAAAGGTCACCACGCCTGAATACGTCATCGACAAAGCGACCAAACTGGAGATGCTGTACAACCGCATCCGCGAGATACGCTTGCGTTTCGAAGTGCTCAAGCGCGATGCCGAGATCGCTTACCTGCGGGCGCTGGCTGATGGCGAAGACGCCGAGGTCGCGCGGCACCAGCGCGATACCGAACTGCATGGGCTGGACGTAGACTTCGCATTCGTCGCCGGGTGCAACCAGGCGCCGAGTTCATGGATGCCCCTCAGAAAGAGCGGTTGCAGCGCATCGCCGCGCGCACATGGACGCGCACGCTGGACGACCATCTCGGCCTCTCGCAGGAGGAACTGGCCCGCAAGGCGTGCTGCCCGATCGCCCCGCTGCCCGCGCAGGAGCGGCTGCTGGCTGACAAGCCCGAACACGTGATCGCGCGCACCGCGCACGACACCATCCCCGCAGACAACCCATGGGGCTTTAAGCTGAACACGCCCGCGCACCTGTACGACCGCGGCGAGTTACACAACCTGCTGGTCGGCCGGGGCAAGCTATCTGAGGAAGAGCGCTTCAAGATCGAGGATCACATCGTACAGACACAGATTATGCTCTCGCGCCTGCCGTTTCCGAAACATCTACGCGGGGTGCCGGAGATCGCCGGCAACCACCATGAGAAGATGGACGGCACCGGCTACCCGCGACGGCTATTCCGTGACGACATGAGTCCGCTGGCACGGATGATGGCCATTGCCGATATGTTCGAAGCGCTCACGGCGGCGGATCGACCGTACAAGAAGGCGAAGACGCTGTCCGAATCCGTGCGCATCATGGCGGTGGCGACCACGCATCAGCATCTCGATCCCGATCTGTTCGAGTTGCTTCTGAGTTCCAGCGTGTACCGTCGCTACGCAGAGCGCTTCATGCGCCCAGAGCAGATTGACGATGTAGACCTTGGGCAGTATATGGCCGGGGGGCGTCGAGAATCGGAAAAGCGGTTTGATGATTTGGAGCTGGCCCGTACGCATGCCGAGCATAGGTAAAGGCGAATCCAATGGATTGGCGTCGGCACTGGTTAGGCCTCAAGCGGCTATCTGCGTGGCAATATCGCGAAACGGCTAAGCGTTGGCGCTGCGCCCCTTTGGAAACAATTCAAGGCGGCATGCCTACCCGCTTAGCGCGAGCCATACGTATGCGCGGCAGCAGCCTCAGTTATGCCCGTAAAGCGGTGTGGCCGGGGTGACATTTCAACCCTGGGGCCGAGCGACCCACGCCCACGCACGCGCTGAGCAACGAGCCTTCGGAAAGATCGCTTTGAATTTTTGAGTCACGTGCCAATGCTGGGAGTGTTCGAGCACGGTCGCGCAGGTATGGTCCCGGACAATCTTGGCGGAAGGGGAGCCCCGAATCATGCCGGGGGAGGTGTCGTCCGGCTAGCGCGGAGCGCAGCCTTTGGCCCGCGGAAAATTCAGAGTCCCGACAGACAGTACGAGAGAGCATGCTCACGAGCTACGAGCAGGGTGACGGGGCTTGCGCACCAGTCCGAAGTACTCCCGCGGGATACGCGCAGGGAGAGCGTAAGCAATGCAGGGCCAGATGCCCGCACCCGTACAGATACCCAACGAAATGAATCGGCACCATGTTGCCCCCTGTACGTGCCCGAAAGCCATCGGGTCCGGGAGTCTGTCGCAGTTCCGTGTCGCGTTGGGGCGCAGCACAACTATTCCTGAATCAGAATGCGCTCGGGACGCATGCTCCGCCACGCCGGCGCATGCCCCGTCCCTTCTGCAGAAATTTGTTGAATCATGTCTATCGTGGTGGATGCGAAGAGGATTCGTCCGCCCTCGTCGCGATTGAGTTCGATGCCACCGCATCGCGACAAATTTCTGATCCGCCAGCAAGCCATCGAGGACCGCTACTCCAGCTTTCCACCAAGCTTTTCGCTGATGGACTCCGCGACCCGTCGCACCACCGGAATCAGCGCTTGCAGTTGCGCTTCGTCGGTGTAATCGGTCGTCCCCGTGACGCTGATGGCCGCAACGGTCTGGCCGCTGGCATCCCTGATGGGCACCGCCACGCAGCAGATGCTCGGGGCGTCTTCCTCGAGGTCGAAGGCATAGCCGCCCCGGGCGTACGCGCGCATGCCGGCGAGCCAGCGATCGAGGGGGACGTGCACATTGTCCCGCTTCGCATCGTATTCGTAGCGAGCTGTCCACTTGTCCTCGGTCTCGTCGAGGATCAACGCCTTGCCCACCCCGGTCGAGCAGACCGGCTTGCGGCCGCCGATACGGGAGTTGACGCTGATCGGGCGCTGCCCGCCGATCTTGTCGAGGTAGATGATCTCGTCGCCGTCGAGTTGGGCGAGGTGAATGGTGTCCCGGGTTTGCTCGGCCAGTTCTTCCATCCCGGCCCGCGCGCTGCGGGTGATGTCGGAGTCGCGGTAGGCGGCGAAGCCGAGTTCCAGCAGGCGCGGGCCCAGCCGGTAGCCGCGTCGCGGCTCGAAATGGAGGTAGCGGGCCTGCACCAGCGCCGACGCAGCCGGTGCGTCGTGCTGAACGGCAGGCCGGTGCGGTTCGCAATGTCCTGCACGGTCTGCGAACCGGCCGCGACGGCATCGACCACGTCCAGGCCGCGGAAAAGCGTCTGGCTGGCGAGGGTGCGGGTGGGGTTGGTGGTGTCGGTCATGCCGGCAAGTGTAACGCCGCCGGAGGTGTCCGGCGGCACTTTGCGCGAGCGTATTCCGAACGCAAGCCGAACGCAGTTTCAGCCGTCTTATGCCTTGCTGAGCAGGTCCAGCGCCACGTCGACGATCATGTCTTCCTGGCCACCGACCATGCGGCGCTTGCCAAGCTCCACCAGGATGTCGACGGCCTTGATGCCGTACTTCTGCGCGGCGATTTCGGAGTGGCGCAGGAAGCTCGAATACACGCCGGCGTAGCCCAGGGCAAGGGTTTCGCGGTCGACGCGCACCGGGCGATCTTGCAGCGGACGAACGAGGTCATCGGCGGCGTCCATCAGCGCGTACAGGTCGGTGCCGTGGTCCCAGCCCATGCGGTCGGCGGCGGCGATGAAGACTTCCAGCGGCGCGTTGCCCGCACCGGCGCCCATGCCAGCCAAGCTGGCGTCGATGCGGTCGCAGCCTTCTTCGACAGCGACGATCGAATTGGCTACGCCGAGCGATAGGTTGTGGTGGGCGTGCATACCCGTCGTGGTCGACGGATCGAGCACGGCCTTCAGCGCGCGGAAGCGGGCCCGGACGTCATCCATGCCGAGCGCGCCGCCGGAATCCACCACGTAGATCGTGGTTGCGCCGTAGCTTTCCATTTTCTTCGCCTCGACCGCCAGGTTCTCCGGCGTGGTCATGTGGCTCATCATCAGGAAGCCGACCGTATCCATGCCGAGTTCGCGCGCACGCTCGATGTGCTGGCGCGAGACGTCGGCCTCGGTGCAGTGCGTGGCCACGCGGACGATGCGCGCGCCGGCCTTGTAGGCGTTGTCCAGGTCATGGATGGTGCCGATGCCGGGCAGCAGCAGCGTGGCGATCTGCGCATGCGAGATCTCGCCGGCCACTGCTTCGATCCACTCCAGGTCGGTATGGGCGCCGAAGCCGTAGTTGAAGCTAGAACCCTGCAGGCCGTCGCCGTGGGCGACTTCGATGGAATCGACACGGGCCTTGTCGAGCGCGCGGGCGATGTCCTTGACGTTCTGGATCGAGTACTGGTGGCGGATGGCGTGGCTGCCGTCACGCAGCGTCACGTCGGAAATGTAGAGCTTCTTGCCGGGGTTGAAAGGCATGGCGGGTGTCTCCTCAAGCAGTCAGTGCGGCCTGCGCCATGCGCTCGGCGGTGGCCAGGGCGGCGGAGGTCATGATGTCCAGGTTGCCGGCGTAGGCGGGCAGGTAGTGGGCGGCGCCCTCGACCTCCAGGAACACCGACGTTTTCAGGCCGCTGAACTTGCCGAGGCCCGGGATGTTGAGCGGAGCGCTGGCCGGGATCTCGTCGAACTGCACCTTCTGCTTGAGGCAGTAGCCGGGCACGTACTGCTGCACGGCGGCGGCCATTTCCTCGATGGAGGCTTCCACCTCCGCGCGGTTGGCGTCGGCGCTCAGCACGTAGACGGTGTCGCGCATGATCAGTGGCGGCTCGGCCGGGTTCAGGACGATGATGGCCTTGCCCTTGGCGGCACCACCGATCGCCTCGATCGCCTTAGAGGTCGTCTCGGTGAACTCGTCGATGTTCGCGCGAGTGCCCGGGCCGGCCGACTTGCTGGAGATCGATGCAACGATTTCGGCATAGTGGACTTTCGCCACGCGCGACACGGCCGCGACCATGGGGATCGTCGCCTGGCCGCCGCAGGTGACCATGTTGACGTTCAGGGCGTCGAGGCGGTCGTCCAGGTTGACCACCGGCACGCAGTACGGGCCAATGGCCGCCGGGGTCAGGTCGATCATGCGGATGCCCGGCTTGACTTCGCGCAGGCGGGCGTCGTTCTTCATGTGGCGCCGGCGCTGGTGGCGTCGAAGAGACGTCGATTTCGGCGAATTCGGCAGGTTAATCAGCCTTCCACGCCTTCGTGGGTGGTTGCCACGCCCATGCGGGCAGCACGCGCCAGGCCATCCGACGCCGGGTCGATGCCGACCATGGCGCCCATCTCGAGGTGCTTGCCATGGCGCAGGATCTTGATCATCAGGTCCGTGCCGATATTGCCCGATCCGATGATCGCGGCCTTGAGTTTCCTTGTTACCAATTGAGCCTCCTTTGGGGGCGCGATACCGCCGGCCCTTGTGCTTTTTCATGGGAGTGGTCTTGCGGTTTCGATGGCGCGCGACCGTCGCCGAAGATTACCCCATGGAGTTAAAATTATCAACATATGAGATTAAATATCACATAGTGAGAAACTAGGAGTGGGAGCATCACCCTTTCCAATGGCCCATGCAGCTCGGCGGACGGAACGCATGGGGGGCGGCGCAATCCGCGCCCTTGGCAAGACTATGGCGGGTACTACTGGGCGCTGCGGTCCGCCAATGCCTGGTCAAAACAGGAACAGGCGAATTGGCGCGAGTGGTTGGAAAGTGCTCGAATACTCCCAGCATTAGCACGTCCACGGACAGACAGAGGAGAGCCTCCTCCACCAACTCATTGAAAAGCGCAACCACTTCAGGCGGCCGCCTGGCTAACATGGCTGGCTCGACCGCGTTGATCCAAGATCTGGACCCGGAGGAGGCCCGCAGTCTGATCGACCCGGTCGTG
Organism: Cupriavidus sp. UYMMa02A; assembly: GCA_001725945.1. GTDB lineage: Bacteria > Pseudomonadota > Gammaproteobacteria > Burkholderiales > Burkholderiaceae > Cupriavidus. Next base: position 8,053 of record LRMT01000058.1, read on the forward strand.
GCGCTGATGATGGAAGCCGTGCATCACTATGAGGGGTATGTGGCCAAGTCGCTGGGCGATGGCATCCTCGCCGTGGATTGGCGGCAGGCAAGAGAGCTGCTGGACGAATGGTGACGCAAATGGCTCGGGGCGCTCGCATCGCGACGAGCGCGCAGCCGGGTTTGAGGAAGGCCGCATGGATGTCAGCCCGACGTTCAAAGCGAATGCGGAGTCGACGAAGTTGTGAAGCCACGCAAGGGTACGTTCGTTGATGGAGCCTTTCGACCTTGTAGGGATGTCCACGGGCACGCAGTAGCCGCTTTTCCAGATCTTCGAGCGAGCCGACAGTCTTGACTTGCTCGCAGGCATGCACGACCCGGTGCCAACATCTGCCGAATCGCGGGCGGCGACAGCTCCGGCACCTGCATCTCGGACGGTTGTTTCGTACGATCTTCATGATCGACTATTTTACGAATACCGCATTTCGCCATGAGATGCAGCACGTGCTGAACCGCGGTAAAGCGGTGCACATTCTCCAGCGGGCGATTCACTGAAGTGAGTGGCGCTGTCGATCTCGAGCAGGATCTCAGGCAATTGACCGCCTGGATGCCGTTCAAACAGTGCGCCTCGCAATGTCTCCACATTCGCGGGCGTGGCGCTTGCTACCAAGGGGTGGATGTGGATCGCATTGTCAATCATGAGCTCCCCACACACGACAGCGTCCCGAAGCCTGGCGAGGCTTTCGTCCAGATGCGCGATCACGGGCTTCAGGAATGCCTGAGCATCCTGTGGGAGCTTAAGATGGCCATAGTAGTGATTGCGTTTGGCCTTCCAATCGCTGGCGCCGATCAAGAGGGTCGCTTGGCTCCGGAAGGCAAAGCTGTGCTCAAGGAAGACTGAGCCATTGCGCAATGCCACCCGCAGGGCGAAAAGCGTACCCCACTCGAATGCGGCCAGGGCCCGCTGTGTCGGTCCTCTCCGTCCAGAGCGGGTTGCCAGGCGCGACCAAGTCGAATCGTGATTGGGTCGGGAAGATGATTGGACTTCCGCGCGTAAAGTTCCTGGAGCACTGCCAACGCTTCAATCACCGGGTGTGCTGACAGGGCGGCAAATGGCAGCAGAACCAACCTGCCGAGCAACGCTCGAGCTTGGCGGTGTCGCGACAGAAGTTGCGCGCGGATCAGGCTGGCACGGCTGGGCGCTCGCCGGTTGAGCGCCGCGTCTGCCAGCGCCGACAACTGCTGGCAGAGTGCTTCACGGGTTAGCGTCTCATCCGCGGCCAGCGCTTTGACCGCGGTCGCGAACTCTCGCATTTGGGTGCCAGGGTCCGGTCGGCCAGCCTCAATCAGGCGCCGCACGTCATTGACGGACTTCTGAATCCAGTGTCGCAACATGGTCGCCAGATGATCCGTGGCGGCGCATAAAGCGTAACGCAGAAAGCAAGCGGCTTCCAATCGGCGGGGTTGCTGCGCGACTCGTTTGCTCACTGAAGGCGGCCGATTGGCGCAGCGCCGGGCATAGTAGCGTAACAGCGCTTCGTTACACGCCGCCGGCCAGTTTCGGTGGATGCCCATCTTGTAAAGGAGTTCGACCTTGTCGAACAATTCCCCCATCTGGTGGGTCGAGGTTCGCAACGGGACGGCCCAAAGCCATTGCTGCAGGCTCGTGTGATCGCCATGCGGGCGCGCAAGTGATATGCCCCACGTGTCCACGGAGGCGCCGTAGGCGCGCACCAGAGCGACGGCAAGCGCCGCCTCGGCCGTGGCGACGGCCTGGCTGATCAGTCTTTTTAGTGCGCGATCATGGGGTATCAGTATCCGATGTTCATACAGCCAGCGCTTCAGCTCGTGAAACAGCTCGGAGCGGCTCGGCTGTCCCGTCAAACGTTCCTTGAGCCAGCGCGTGACATAGCGGCGCTGGTGCTCAGCCATCGGACTGAAGCCGAGGACTTGGTAAGCCAGCATCTGGTGATTTGACAATGTATCGGTGCGCCCATCGTAGAGTGCGTTGAGCGTGCCCATATCCGGTGGCGTCACACCACCCTGGGCACCGACATGCGCCCAGAGAAATCTGGGCACTTGCTTGCAGGCATCAAGCGTGCGTCCCGTCATTCGGATAAAGCCAATGTGTACGGCAACGGCAAAGCGATACAAGGGACTACGCCTAGCATCAATCAGTGTCCGCTCCTCGGGGGAGTAGGTGAAGAACGTGGCAAGCTCGAACTCGCTGAGTTCCTGTGGGATCTGCCGCATCCCGAGGTAGGCCAACCGCCAGTGGTCCATCGAGCTTCTCCCAAGCTTGAGACGGACTGCGGAGGGTAGCCGCAATGAGAGGTGGTCGCAACATTCAGTACAACAATATGCCGTTTACGGCACCCCAAAAAATAGAAAGGGAGTAGACAGCAACCTATTGATTTACTGGCGCTTTTTCTACGTGGCGGCCCGGAAACCCGCATGGCTACTTGGGGTGGCTAGCCCGGTAAACTGCAGCGAAAACAAAGGGAGACCTAGCCGCCGCGCGAGCGCCGCGCCACCTTCGCGCATCACTGCATCGCGGTTCCACTGGAAAATCGGTCGCAACAGCGGCGCCAATGCATTCATCCAACCGCGGTTCGTATGCACGCACCATTCATAACGGACCACGGTAAGGTTGCGTCCGTCGCTCGAAAAGCTCCATCGACCGGCGCCTTCGACGTCGCCACTAGCTTCGCCCTCCAGCGCGACCAACGGATCGACGCGCGTTACCCGCATATCGAACACGAGTCGATAGGGCAACCAGCCTTTCCACGTATAGCGTTGTATGGCGCCCACGCCCTGATCGGAACCGGCCTCTAGCTGGTCCACTCGCTCGACGTTAATCCACCACTCGGGCCAGCGTGCCGAATCCTGGATTGCCGCCCATACTTCCTGCACTGGCGCATCGATGCGCCAAATGGTGGAAAAGTGGTATTCGACTGTCCGCAAGCTGCCTCCATTCTTAGTGTGGCCGGCGTTCTTCTTGCTCGAGACCCCATCGACTTTGTTCCTGCTGTTTTTCTATGTCAGGTGGATCCAGCGCCGCACTGGCATTGTGGCCTGCAGGCGCATCGCGGTACACATGGGCATTGCGGGCCACAGGCACACGCTCTTTGCTCCGCAGCTCCTTGGCAGCCGCAGGCACAGCCTGCACCGGGACAAACAACACAGTTGCATGTGGATTGGGTGGCGGTATTCATGGTGGCTCTCATTTCGGTTGAAACGAGACGCCAGTGTAGGACGCTGTTTGCGGGAAGTTTGAACGAAGCGGGTGAATAGCGACGAGTTGCGCAGGACGCTGACCCGGGCCGCCGGAATTCCGATCATGCGCTTGAAGGTGCGGGTCGGCGATCGCGCATCCATCTTGAATGCGCAGGTCAGTGGCCGACGCTGACTTCAGGCGTCCGAGGGGAGGGCGCCGGTCGGCGCTACCCGACCCTTTGTCGTTCCACTTAGGCCGCAGTAGCGGCCGCTATCGTGTGTAAAGCGGCCTCTGCCTGCCCGCGCGGACGGCTTTTGCGCTCATGCAATGGCCTCGCCCATCAGTCGTCCACGCATCATCCATAGGTTGCTCAGGGCGAACAGCGTATGCAACTGCTGCGTGTTCTTCATCGGCCGCCATCTTTAGATGCCACCGTGCGCGGCGATGAACATGGCGACGGCCGACCGGCAATAGGATTCGATTTCGTTGTCGTCCTCTGCTCTCGCCTCGTCGAAGCGGGCGATAAGCAGGAGATCGGATCCTTTGAAAAGCGCGGCAAACAAGCGGGCGGACTGGAGAGCATCGGGTACGTTCAGAATCGCTTTCGCGTGCAACTGACGCAACACGGCCTCGATTTGGGCGATGACATGGGCGGGCCCGGCTTCGTAATGGAGCTTGCTTAACGACTTTTGATTCGTCTTGTCGGCCAAACCATGGCTTCGACACTGCGGACGTCCGGGCTCAACAGCGTGCGAAGCAGGGATGACCCCACCGCCATGAGCTGATCTTCGGCCGAACCGTCGACGCCTTCAAAAAGGGCCTGCGGTGCAAACTGCTCGCAGCGGGCCACCATGGCCGCGCTGAACAGCGCCTCCTTGTTCTCGAAGTGCCGATAGATGCTTAGCTTGGATATCTTTGCCCGCTGGGCGACCTTGTCCATGGTCGTCGCTTGAAAACCCAGTTCCACGAAAAGTTCGCAGGCGGTGTCGACTATCGTTTGGCGAAGCGCCTCGTTGGCGGGCCGGCCGCGCCGGCCCTGGCTGTTTTCGGTCACGACAATTCCGGTACTTGACAGTATTTGAATCCTTGCACTACGATACCACGGAGTATCGCAAATGTGCAAGCCAAGGGTAGGTTTCAACCGGTTGTCCAAATCAGCTTTCCCCGGGCTGCCGGCGATAACGAATGCGGCATTGTCCGGCCGGTCAATACAGCCATGGGCAACTTTCTCGCCAATGCCGAAGCCCTGCTCGCTGACCGTCTCAAAGCGCGTATCGCCGGACGATATTGCACACCACGCCCAGCCCACCCCTCCATCCACAACACGGAGCCCATCACCATGAATGACGTCATCATCATCGGCGGCAGCTTTGCCGGCCTCGCCGCCGCCCTGCAGCTCGGCCGTGCCCGCCGCAAGGTCACCGTTCTCGATACCGGCCGGCCGCGCAACCGCTTTGCCGGCCACTCGCATGGCCTGCTCGGCCATGATCACAAGCCGCCGCTGGACATCCTAGTCGAGGCGCGGCAGCAGCTTGCGCGCTATCCAACGATCAGGCTGGTCAATGCTCGGGCCGAGAGCGTGTCTGGCGCCATCGACGATTTCTGCGTCGTCACTGACGATCACGAAAGCCTAAGGGCGCGCCGCCTCATCCTGAGCTATGGCGTCGCCGACCAGATGCCTGAAGTTCCGGCTTTGCCGAAAGCTGGGGCACGTCCATCGTGCCCTGCCCATATTGCGACGCTTTGAAGTCGCCGGCCAGCATTGGGGCCTCCTCTGGTCCGGCCCACAGTCGCACCAGTCTGCCAGGCTGTTCCGCGATTGGACTGACAAGTTGACTGTCTTCGCCGATGGTCATGACATTGCGGCCGATATCCAGGCCGATCTGGCGCGCCGCAACATACCTGTCGTCGATGGCCGGATCGTCGAGGTCGCCCATCACGAGGGCCATATCACCACCGTCAATCTCGATAGCCGCCGCAATGTCGCGGTCGACGTCCTGTTCGCCCATCCGCGCAACAAGCCGTCCGCAAGCCTGCATGAATCACTGGGCCTCGACACGGTCGATACGCCCACTGGCATCGTCCTCAAAGTCGACGAGCGCCGCCAAACCAGCATTCCCGGCATCTACGCCGCTGGCGACCTCGCCACGCCCTTTTTGCCGTCGGTCACCCAGGCATCATCGCAGGGCGCGATGGCGGGTATCTTCGCCCAGCAGTCGATGGTTGTTTGAGAGCACAGATTCCTTTCTCCCGTTGCGTCGTCGCCTTCGATAGCTTTGGCGTAGATCGGCGCGGTGAAGGACGGATCGTCGAGTCAAGGAGATGACATGGCAGAGCAAAGTGCAGACCAGGTCGGTGACTGGAATGGTCAAAGCGGGGAGCGCTGGGTCGCCAACCAGGCCCGGCTCGACGCTATGGTGGCGGTGTTCGGTCAGGCCGCGATAGAAGCCGCCGCGCCCGCGACGGGTGAGCGCGTGCTGGACATCGGCTGCGGCGCGGGCGCGTCGAGTCTGGCTCTCGCAGCCCGCGTCGGCGCAGGGGGCCAAGTGCTGGGCGTGGACATATCCGAACCGCTGATCGGCCGAGCGCGCGCGCTTGCGCAACAGGATACGCCGGCCCTGTTTCAGGTGGCCGACGCCAGCAGCGCAGAGCTGCCCGAGGGCGCGTTCGACATCCTGTTCTCGCGTTTCGGGGTGATGTTCTTCGACGATCCGATAGCGGCGTTCGCCCACATGCGACGCGCGCTCCGGCCGGGCGGGCGGGTCGCTTTCGTCTGCTGGCGCGGCGCGGCCGAGAACGATTGGGTGCGCCTGCCGATGGGCGCGCTCAAGGGCATCGTCCCGCCGAGCGCGCTGCCCGATCCCGAAGCGCCCGGCCCGTTTTCGTTCGGCGACCGGGGGCGCGTGGCACGCATCCTGACGGCGGCCGGCTTCACCGATATTGCTATCGCCCCCTTCGACGCTTCCGTCCCGTTCGGCGAGGGCGGGACGCGGGACGCTGCGATCGACGACGCGGTGAAGATGACACTCGAGGTCGGCCCGTTGTCGCGTGCGCTCGCTGATCAGCCCGACGACATCCGCGCCCGCGCCTCGGCCGCAATTCGTGCCGCCTTCGCGGGCCTCCCCGGCGAGCGGTCGGTGATGATCAACGGCGCGGCGTGGATTGTCATGGCACGCAATCCGGTAAGCTGACAGGTGACGTCGACCGATGGGTCAGAACCGGCAATTCCTCGTGTCTCGGGGAGGGCCTACCTTGAGCGCCGAACGGCCGGAACGCGGCGATGAACGCAAAAAAATACCCCGCGCGTGGCGGGGTATCCCAATTCGTGCCCCGTGCTCCGGGGCGACTTTATTGCGGTCCGAGCTTGCGGATCAGCGCATCGAGCTGCTCCACCTCGTCTTCCGTCAGGTCCGTCAGCGGCGCACGCACGGGGCCTGCGTCGTGGCCCACCAGGCGCGCGCCCGCCTTGACGATGCTTACCGCATAGCCCTGACGGCGGTTGCGGATGTCCAGGTAGGGCAGGAAGAACTCATCGATCAGGCGGCCGGTAGTGGCATGGTCGTCGGCGGCAACCGCGCGGTAGAACTCCATCGCGGTGCGCGGAATGAAGTTGAACACGGCCGAGGAGTACACCGGCACGCCCAGCGCCTTGTAGGCGGCGGCATAGACTTCGGCGGTCGGCAGGCCGCCCAGATAGGCAAGACGGTCTCCCAGCTTGCGGCGCACTCGGACCATGGCCTCGATTTCACCAACGCCGTCCTTGAAGCCGATCAGGTTCGGGCAGCGATCCACCACGCGCTCCAGCAGCTCGGCGCCGATGCGCGAGTTGGCGCGGTTGTAGACGATCACGCCGATGTTGACGGCCTTGCAGACTTCTTCGATATGGTTGGCAATGCCTTCCTCACACGCTTCGGTCAGGTAGTGCGGCATCAGCAGCACGCCCTTGGCGCCAAGCGCTGGGCTTCCTGTGCGTAGGCAATGGCCATGCGGGTCGGGCCGCCTGCGCCGGCCAGGATGGGCACCTTGCCCGCGCAAGTTTCCACCGCGGTGCGGATCACATTGGAGTAGTCATCCGGCGTCAGCGAGAAGAACTCGCCGGTGCCGCCCGCGGCGAACAGCGCCGATGCGCCATAAGGTGCCAGCCATTCCAGGCGCTTGACATAGGTTTCGGGGCGGAAGTTGCCCTGCCTGTCGAAGTCGGTAACGGGGAAGGACAGCAGGCCTCGGAAATGATCTGCTTCAGTTCTTGCGGTGTCGTCATGTCTCTCATCCTGGGCCGCAGGCGGCAAGTGGTGATGGGGATCGGGCAGGGCGGGCGTCCGCGTTCCTGCTGTGGCGTTATCAATGTACGTCATCGTACAACTAGGCGAGCCGATAGACAAGAGTGATCGCGGCAAATTCCGGGAAAACCCCGTGATTGGGGCCGCCGGTCAGAGGCTTTTCTTGAACTCAATGGAACCGAGATTCCAATCCCTGCAAGGAAAACGAAAGAAGGCCCCGCAGGAATTCCGAGTTTTATAGGGTAAACGCGCACTACGATGCGGGGGTCATATCCCTATAATCCGATGTCATACGACGACATATCTCAATCGCCGTGAGATCGTCTTGCATACGGCCATGAGGAGACCCATGAACACAAGTCCCACCCCCGCCGCGGCGCACCCTGCGACCGGCGTCGCGGCCAGCGCGCGCCGCACCAATGTCCGCTACTGGATTCTGGCGATGATCTTCATCGTCACCACGGTCAACTATGCCGACCGTGCCACGCTGTCGATCACGGGCCCCGCCATGCGCGAGGCCTTCGGCTTCTCCGCCGTGCAGATGGGCTACATCTTCTCCGCCTTCAGCTGGGCCTATGTCATGGCGCAGATTCCCGGCGGCTGGCTGCTTGACCGCTTTGGCGCGCGCCGCATCTATGCGGCCAGCATCTGCCTGTGGTCGGTGTTCACGCTGCTGCAGGCCTGGGTGGGCGCGTTCGCCTCGATGGGCGCGGTGATGACGGTGCTGTTCATGCTGCGCTTTGCCGTGGGCCTGGCCGAGTCGCCGGCGTTCCCCGCCAATGCCAAGGTGGTAGCAAGCTGGTTCCCCACGTCGGAACGCGGCACTGCGTCGGCCATCTTCAATGCGGCCCAGTATTTCGCCGCGGTGGTGTTCACGCCGCTGATGGCGTGGGTGACGCATAGCTGGGGCTGGCACCACGTCTACCTGTGGATGGGCGTGATCGGCATGGCGCTGGCCATCCTGTGGCTCAAGGTCATGCGCAGCCCCGCCGACCATCCGGCGGTCAATCGTGCCGAGCTCGAGCACATCGAGCAGGGCGGCGGCCTGATCCACATGAACGAGGGCGCCGGGCGCGCCGCCGGCAAGGCCGCGGCGCCAGCGGGCTGGTTCTATGCGCGCCAGCTCCTGAGCAACCGCATGCTGGCCGGCGTGTACCTGGGCCAGTACTGCATCAACGTGCTCACGTATTTCTTCCTGACCTGGTTTCCGGTGTACCTGGTGCAGGCACGCGGCATGTCCATTCTCAAGGCGGGTTTCGTGGCGTCGCTGCCGGCGATCTGCGGTTTCCTTGGCGGTGTGCTGGGCGGCATGATCTCCGACGCACTGCTGCGCCGCGGCCATACGCTGACCATGGCGCGCAAGGTGCCGATCGTGGCCGGCATGCTGCTCTCGGTCAGCATGATTGCCTGCAACTATGTCGATGCCGAATGGCTCGTCGTCGGCTTCATGGCGCTGGCCTTCTTCGGCAAGGGCATCGGCGCGCTGGGCTGGGCCGTGGTGGCGGACACCGCGCCCAAGGAGGTGATCGGTCTGGCGGGCAGCATCTTCAATACGTTCGGCAATATCGCCGGCATCGTCACGCGATCGCGATCGGCTATATCCTGAGCGTCACCGGCTCCTTCAACGGTGCGTTGGTGTTCGTCGGGATCCATGCACTGGTCACGGTGTTGAGCTACCTGGTGATCGTCAAGGACATCCGCCGCGTGGAACTCAGGCACCCGCAATAACAGCAGGAAGCACAGCATGTCAGAACACGATTCGGGCGCGCAGGCGGCCCAGGCAGCCAAGGCCCCGCTCTATATCCGCATTCATCCTGAAGACAACGTGGCCATCGTCGCCAACGACGGCGGCCTGCCAGCCGGTACGGCGTTCCCTTGCGGACTGGTGCTGCGCGAGGCCGTGCCCCAGGGCCACAAGGTCGCGCTGTCTGACCTGAAACAGGGCGACGCGGTGGTGCGCTACAACGTGGTGATCGGCTACGCGCTGAAGGACCTGCCGCGCGGCAGCTGGGTCAACGAGCGCGTCATCGAGATGCCCGTGGCGCCGGGCCTGACCGACCTGCCGATCGGCACGCGCGTCCCGGCGCCGCTGCCGCCGCTGGAAGGCTATACCTTCGAGGGCTTCCGTAATCCGGACGGTTCGGTCGGCACGCGCAATATCCTTGCCATCACCACGACCGTGCAGTGCGTATCGGGCGTGGTCGAGCATGCCGTTCGGCGCATCCGCGAAGAACTGCTGCCGCGCTATCCCAATGTCGACGACGTGATCGGCCTGGAGCATACCTACGGCTGCGGCGTGGCCATCGACGCGCCCGATGCGGTGATTCCGATCCGCACGCTGCGCAACATCGCGCTCAATCCCAACTTCGGCGGCACCGCGATGATGGTCAGCCTCGGCTGCGAGAAACTGCAGCCGGACCGCCTGATGCCGGCGGGCACCATTCCCATCCAGACCGGCGCGGGCGAGGTGCAGGTTGGCGTGGTTTGCCTGCAGGACGAACAGCACGTCGGCTTTGCATCGATGATCGCGTCGATCATGGCGATGGCCGAGACGCACCTGGCCCGGCTCAACGCGCGCCGCCGCGAGACCTGCCCGGTATCGGACCTGGTCGTCGGCGTGCAGTGCGGCGGCAGCGATGCGTTCTCCGGCGTAACGGCCAACCCTGCAGTGGCTTTGCCACCGACCTGCTGGTGCGTGCCGGCGCCGCCGTGATGTTCTCCGAAGTGACCGAAGTGCGCGACGGCATCGACCAGCTCACCGCGCGCGCGGCCACCCCCGAGGTGGCCGAGGCGATGATCCGCGAAATGGACTGGTACGACCGCTACCTCGAGCGCGGCCGCGTCGACCGCAGCGCCAATACCACGCCAGGCAACAAGAAGGGCGGGCTGTCGAACATCGTGGAAAAGGCGATGGGCTCGATCATCAAGTCGGGCAGCGCGCCGATCACCGGCGTGCTGTCGCCGGGCGAGAAGCTCAGGCAGAAGGGCCTGATCTACGCCGCCACGCCGGCCAGCGATTTCATCTGCGGCACGCTGCAGCTTGCCGCCGGCATGAACCTGCACGTGTTCACGACGGGGCGCGGCACACCTTACGGCCTGGCCGAGGTGCCCGTGATCAAGGTCGCGACGCGCAGCGACCTGGCGCGCCGCTGGCATGACCTGATGGATGTCAATGCGGGCCGCATCGCCACCGGCGAAGCCACCATCGAAGACGTGGGCTGGGAGCTGTTCCGCCTGATGATCGATGTGGCCAGCGGCCGCAAGAAGACCTGGGCGGAGCACCACAGGCTGCATAACGCGCTGGCGTTGTTCAATCCGGCGCCGGTGACCTGAGGGCCGGGCCGCCGATGTGCACGCGGCCTCCTCCTCATGTGATGAGGGAATACCCCGGCCGTGTCCAATCGGGGGAGTTGAAAAACCACGAACACCCAGTTCGAAACTTTCGGATAGGTGTCTTCGAATCACAAAATATACTGACGTCACCATAAAACACGACGCGATCGCGGTCACGTGCGAACGACGCAGGAGACATTGATGATTCGAAGCGTTATCCGCCGGCGCTTTGTCGCTACGCTTGGCGCTTCCGTAGTCCTGGGCAGCGCAATGGGCAACCTGGCCCATGCCGATACCTATCCGGGCAAGCCGGTCACGATTGTGGTCGCCTTCGCCCCCGGAGGCATGACGGATATCGTGGGACGACTCGTAGCGGCCGAACTCACCGAGTCGCTCAAGCAGAGCTTCGTTGTCGAGAACCGGCCCGGCGCCGCTGGACAGATCGCCACGGAATACGTAGCCCGAAAGCCCGCTGATGGCTACACGCTCTTGCTGAGCGCCACGGGCCATGTCATCGGGCCGGCTGTCCAGAAAACGGTTCGCTACCGGCCGGTGCTGGACTTCGAGCCGATCGCCCTGATCGCGAAGGCGCCCAACATGCTCGTGGTGAATCCGTCTGTTCCGGTCCATACCGTCCCCGAATTCGTCAAATGGGCAAAGGAACAGGGCAGCGTTCCCTATGGCTCGGCGGGGGCGGGTGGCTCCACCCACCTGGCCGGTGAGCTGTTCCGTCATATGACCGGCGCTCCGCTGGTCCATGTGCCGTACAAGGGCGCATCACCGTCGACCAATGCCGTGGTGGCAGGGCAGATTCCCGTTGTGTTCCAGGACTCCATGAGCGTTTCCGCGTTTGTCGCCGCGGGAAAGCTGCGCCCCATCGCGGTGACCAGCGCAGAACGCAGCAAGCTGTTCCCCGACGTGCCGACCATTGCAGAGGCAGGCTACAAGAACTTCGACGCCTATACCTGGCTGGGACTCTATGCGCCCGCGGGCACGCCGCAGGCGATCGTCACGCGCTTGAATGCCGAGGTGAACCGCATCATGGCCTCGCCGGACATGGTGGCGAAGCTCAGGCGGCAAAACGCCGAAGCGGCCGGAGGCCTGAATCCGGTTGAATTCCGCAAGTATGTCGAAGCCGAGGTGGCAAAGTGGCAGAACGCCGTGAAGGTGACCGGTGTACACATCGACCAGTGAGAGAGGCATGGCTGACAGCAAAGAGCAAAGCGCAGACGAACACTATTTCGGTCGGCTTGCGCAAGGCGCGTTCGAGATTCCCCGGTGCCGCGCATGTGACGGGCATCACTTCTTCCCGCGCGTGATCTGCCCGTTCTGTGGCTCGGACGACCTGCAATGGGTTGCCCCGTCCGGCTATGGTCGCGTCTACTCGACCTCGGTAGTTCGGGGAAAAGCAAGCAGCCACAACGTTTGCCTCGTGGATCTTGACGAGGGGCCACGCCTGATGAGCCGCGTTGTTGGCATCGAGCCCGACGCGGTAGCGATCGGGGCACGGGTGAAGGCGAACATCACACAGGAAGACGGGGCAGCGCTCCTCGTATTCAGTCCGGCTGGAGAGGATAAATGAAGAAGGCAACTGACCGCGGCGGTGTGGCGATCCTGGGGGCGGGCCTCGCCGGTCTCGGGCACGCGGGCGGACGTACCGAGCAAGAAATCATCGCCCAGGCGGCCAGGGCGGCCGTGGCCGCCAGCGGGCTGCACATGGCGGACATCGACGGCATCATTACGTCGAGCCTGACTTCGCCTGGTGGGTCATGCGGATGTCCGAGTACCTGGCATCCGGCCGCGCTTCTCCGACAGCACGATGTTCGGCGGATCGTCCTTTATCGCCGACATCCGCATCGCGGCAATGGCCATCGAAGCCGGCGAGTGCGAGAACGTGCTGATCTGCTATGGCAGCAACCCGCGCAGCATCCCGAGCAGTTCACGCGTCAATGCCATGCGCGCGGAACTCGACCCGCAACCCTATGAGCACCCGTACAAGCCGTTCAACCCTGTGACGAGCTATGCGCTGGCCGCAGCCAGGCACATGCACGAGTACGGCACCACGCGCACCCACCTTGCCGAAGTCGCCGTGGCGGCGCGCAAGTGGGCGCAGCTCAATCCGGATGCCTTTGCACGTGATCCGCTCTCGATCGACGATGTGCTCAACGCAAAGATGATCTCGGACCCGCTGACGGTGCGGGATTGTTGCCTGGTAACGGACGGTGCGGGCGCGTTTGTCGTGACGCGCGCCGACCGTGCCCGGGACCTGCATGTGAAGCCAATCTATGTGCTGGGTGTCGGCCATGCCCACTGGCACCGCCAGATCTCCTGCATGGACGACCTCACGCGCACGCCGGCGATCGACTCGGGAGCAAGGCGTTTTCGCAGGCAGGGCTGACGCCGAAGGATATTGACATTGTCGAGCTGTACGACGCGTTCACGATCAACCCGATTCTCTTCCTCGAAAACCTCGGGTTCTGTGCCAAGGGTGAAGGCGGCGCATTTGTTTCGGGCGGGCGTATCGCGCCTGGCGGGGACTTCCCCATGAACACAAATGGCGGCGGTCTGTCGTGTGTGCATCCTGGCATGTACAGCATTTTCCTGGTCATCGAGGCGGTGACGCAACTGCGCAAGGAAGCGGCGGCGCGCCAGGTCGCAGGCGCGGAGACTGCGCTCGTGCACGGGAATGGCGGCGTGCTCTCCAGCCAGGCCACCGCGATTCTTTCGATCCATCCATAGGCGCGGCTTGCAAGCGCTGGCCGCGCGCCAGGTTGGCGTGCCCCGCCATATCGTTCCAGAAAATCGAGATGCCACTAGCTTCTGAGTCCGTTCGTCTTTCTCCCACCGTCAGCTATCGGCAGCAAGCCGATATCGCCGTATTGTGGCTCGATAATCCCCCGGTCAACGGACTGGGCGATACCACGCGGGCAGGAATCCATGCCGGGCTGAAACGGGCGATCGAAGACGAAAGCGTCGTCGGAATCGTCGTGGCAGGTTCGGGCAAGGTGTTCTGCGGCGGTGCCGATATCCGGCAATTCAATACTCCCGCTGCGACAGCATGGCCGCTGTCCAGGGATGTCCAGCAGCTCATTGAAGCCTCGCGCAAGCCCGTGGTGGCGGCCATTCATGGCGTAGCATTGGGTGGCGGGCTGGAACTGGCGCTGGGCTGTCACTATCGCGTGGTGGCGCACGATGCGCGGCTTGGGCTGCCGGAGGTCAACATCGGGCTTGTCCCCGGCGGGGGCGGCACGCAACGGCTGCCACGCCTCGTTGGGGTGGAGCGGGCGCTGGATATGATCCAGTCCGGCGCACCGGTCACCGGCAAGGCCGCCGTGCGAATCGGGCTGGCCGATGCCGCTACAGAAGGCGCCGAAGAGACCCGTGACGCGGGCGAGGTCGTCGCGCTGGCCGTTGAGTTCTGTCGTCAGGCCGTGATCAGCTCGAGTGCACATCCGCTGGTCGCAGCCCGTGAAGTCCAGGGATCGTCCGTCGATTTCGACGCCAGGCTTGCATCGGTCAGCAGGAAGTCCCGAAACGCTGCGGCGCAGAGGGCATGCATTCTCTGTGTTAAGGCTGCGACCCAGTTGTCCTTCGGCGACGGACTTGCGTTCGAACGCGCGCGATTTGATGAGTTGGTCGCTGGTTCCGAGTCGCAGTCGCTTCGCCATATCTTTTTTGCCGAGCGGGAAGCTCCGAAGTTCAGCGACGGAAAAGGTGCAACGCTGCGCGACATTCATCGCGTGGCGGTGCTTGGTGCCGGGACGATGGGGGTTGGCATCACGATGTCGTTCGTCAATGCCGGCATCCCGGTCACGCTGGTCGAGCGCGAACAGGCTGCGCTCGACAGGGGCATGGCATGGATCCGACGGAACTACGACGTTACCGCGTCGAAAGGCAAGCTGACACCGGCGCAGATCGAGGAGCGCATCGCACTGATTGCGCCGTCGCTGGAGTTTGATGCCCTTGCCGATGCCGACCTGGTCATTGAGGCGGTATTTGAAGACATGGCGGTCAAGCAGGAAATCTTCGAACGGCTCGACAAGGTCTGCAAGCCGGCGGCGATTCTTGCAACCAACACCTCACGGCTGAACGTGGATGTCATTGCGGCCTCCACGCAGCGGCCGGGCGATGTGATTGGCCTGCATTTCTTCAGCCCGGCGAATGTGATGAAACTGCTGGAGGTCGTGCGCGGCAAGGCAAGCAGCCTCGACGTCATTGCCACCTGCCTCGCCATCGCGCAACGCATCCAGAAGGTTCCGGTGCTGGTCGGCGTATGCGAAGGGTTTGTCGGCAACCGGATGCTGACGCCGTACTGGCGCGAAGCGGGCTTCCTGCTCGAAGAGGGCGCTTCGCCGCAGCAAGTCGACCGGGCGCTTTCCGCGTTCGGTATGGCGATGGGGCCGCTGACCATGGCCGATCTTGCCGGCATGGACATCAACTGGGCAACGCGAAAGCGGCTGGCCCCGACGCGGCCTGCGCACCTGAGGTACTCCAGGGTGGCGGACCGCATCTGCGAAAAGGGGCGATTCGGGCAGAAGACAAACGGTGGCTACTATCGCTACGAGCCTGGCAGCCGCACGCCGATTCCCGACCCGGTCATCGACGAGTTGATCGCGGCCTGTGCCCGCGAGGCGGGCATCGTCAGGCGCACCATTTCAGACGAGGAAATTGTGGAGCGCTGCATGCTCGCTCTGATCAATGAGGGCGCTCACATCCTGGAGGCGGGGATCGCCCAGCGGGCGTCGGATATCGACGTCGTCTACGTGCACGGCTATGGCTTTCCGGCCTGGCGGGGCGGACCGATGTTCTACGCCGAGACACTTGGCCTGGACAAGGTGCTTGCCAGGATTCGCGCGTTGCGGGACGAGCACGGCGCGCATTGGGAGCCGGCTCCGTTCCTGGGGAGGATCGTGTCAAGCGGAGCGCGGACTTTCGACCGAAAGAACTGAGCGAGGACGTAACGGCCGATCCGTTTGACCAGGTCCCGCATTCGCCGCGGGGCCATGGGAGACGTGCTCAATGCGATGATGCGGATTGTTGCCGCTGCAGTTCGTCGAACGAAACGAGTCTTCCTGCGATGGCGCTGGCAGCCACGGTGAGCGGGCTCGCGAGCCAAACCTGGCCAGGGCCGGACCGTCCCGGGAAGTTTCGGTTGATCGAGCTTACCGTGACCTGCTCCCGACTCGTCGATGATCCCGGGCCGCAATTTGCACAGGCGCCGCACGAGGGTTGCAGAAGGCGTGCCCCCACGGCTTCGAATGCGCTCAGGTAGCCCTTGTTGCGGCAGTAGTCCCGTACATCGGTCGTGCCGAACTGCAGATACAGGGTAACGTGTTCGGGAACCTTGAGGCCGCGTTCCGCGGCCCATTGGAATACCGCGTGATACTGGTCGAAATCCTCGCGCTTGCCGGCAGTGCAGGAACCTCCATAGGCGATATCAACCTTCACCGTCTCATCGAGAGCGGCGAGGGGCAAGCCGTTGCCGGGATCACCGGGGCACGCGACCATTGGCGACAGGACGCTGCAGTCGACCTCCAGCTCCGCGGCATACCCTGCGCCTTCGTCACTGTGCATCCAGCTCTCCAGCCTGAATTCGATGCCACGCCTCTCTCGAAGGAAGCGCACGGTCTCGGCGTCGGGCGCCACGATGCCAGTGAAGCCGCCCAGTTCCGCGCTCATGTTCGTAAGCGTTGCGCGCTCGTCCATACTCATGGCCGAAACGACCGGCCCCGTGAATTCGAAGACCTTGCCGACCCCCGCGCCGGCCTTGATGGCGGGCTGGGCCAGTAGCTGGAGCACGACATCTTTGGCAGTCACGCCGGTCTGCAGCGTGCCGCCCAGAAATACGCGGATCGACTCGGGCAGCGTCATCCGAACCGCGCCCGTGACAAAGGCATTGGCCATGTCGGTCGTGCCGACACCGAAGGCCACGCATCCCAGCGCTCCGCTGTGAGGCGTGTGAGAATCCGTGCCGACAACGACCTGACCCGGCAGTGCATATCGCTCTGCCATCATTGCATGGGAGATGCCCGCGATATTGCTCCCGTCATCCCCAAGTCCCTCCTCTTCCGTGAGGGTGCGATGGAAGGTGAGGCCATAGGTCTTGACGAAATCGCGCTGCGCGAATCGCATCTGCACCACGTTTTCCACGAGTCCGTTGCGAACGTGGGCGGGGCTTTCGCTCACATACGAGGTGTGGTCCTCGAAGACGACAATATGGTCGGCTTGCTTCAATGGCACTGGCTTGCCGAATGTGGTGTGCAGCATGTGCGCACACATTCCGGTGTAGTACTCGTGAATGAACCGCCAGTGAGCCTGCACGAACACGCCGTCGCCAGGCCTGGGATTGGAAGGCGTGACCGGCGTCGTCAGGAGATTGCGCCGGACAATCTTCTCGAACAGCGTTTGGGGACGCTGGTCGTCGGCCTTGCCCGCCGGGGTGACCTTGGCAAGGTACTGTTGCCCGAACTTTAGCAGGCCACCGTGCTTCAGGATCGATGCCGCGAGCGCATCGCGCCCTGCAACGAGGTCGTCGACAGAAAGGGCCTCCCCTGCTTCAAGACGCGGTACCAGGCCGAAATCCGTGGACGTGTAAAGCCCGATGTTGTCGGCGTTCTGGCGGTAAATCCGCTCGAAGCTTTTCGCAATGACCACGCGAATGCCGGCAAGCTTCTCGGCCGCGGGGCTATGTTCCCGCGACGAACCTTTGCCATACCGGTTCCCCGCGACCGTCACCGAGAAATTGCCATGGCGAACTGAATCCGGCCCAAAGGGCAGCGTGCCGCCTACCTTGTAGCCGGTGTAGGGGAAACTTCCCAGCGCGTCGTCGTAGTGAGTCAGAATCGGGACGGGCGTAATCTCGTCCGTCGACACGTCGTCGCGCAGCGGTTCCGCTGTGGCGAGGGTCAGCTCTTGCCCTTGCAACTGCTTTGCCATTGCCGTCGCGGAGTCGGCCAGATACAGGATGCGGCCGCCTGGCTCGAGGACGTTCATGGAAGTCTCCTGTGGGATTTCGTCGGACTTTACGTTGGTCTGTTTCCCTGGATGTAGCGCTGATGTAGCATCTCCGGTATCGCGCATTGATATATCGGGGATTCCCTTGGTGATCGCGGGAATCGATGCGAGGTGCCCCATTACCGGCGAGCGAGCCGTCCCCATAGATATGCATCGAGTAGATCCGGTCAACATCCAGTTATTCCTGTCCGTTGCTCGCGAGGGCTCCATCAAGCGCGCAGCCGAGATCGAACATATTGCCCAGTCTGCACTGAGCCGCCGCATGGCGGAGCTCGAGAGAAGCCTCGGGGTGGTTCTGTTTATCCGCTCGCCCAGTGGCGTGGCGCTCACAGATGCGGGTGCGCGTGCTCTGGAACTGGGCCGCAAACTGAATGAGGACATCGCCGCCTTCGCTCGCGAGGTTCAGGACCTGGGAGACCGCCTTGCGGGGGTGGTCCGCCTCTCCGCCAGCCCTTCGGCCATCATTGGATTCCTTCCGGAGCGTCTGCATGCCTTCAGGCTGGCACATCCTCATATAGAGATTGCCCTGTTCGAGCGCTCCACGGCAGAGACGCTGCGCGCTTGCCTGGATGACGCTGTTGACGTCGGAATCGGCGTCGCAGCCGATGCCCGCGGGTCTCGAGTCATGGCCGTTCGCAGTCGACCCGTTGAACGTTGTCGTCCCGACGCAGCACGTGCTGGCCGGCAGAGAAAGCCTCCGATACGCCGAGATCCTGGATCACCCGCTTGTTGTCGTGCAGCCGGGAGGCGCGCTTGCGCAGGAATTGAGAGAGCAAGCCACCAATCTCAGGGTGGCTTTCAATCAGAGCGTGGGGGTATCAAGCTCGAAGCCGGATGCCGGATGGTAGAGGCCGGTTTGGGCATAGCCGTGCTCCCGGCAAGCGCGAGCGCAGCCTATGCCGGATCGGATCGATTCGTGCGCATCCCACTCAGCGAGCCATGGGGCGAGCGGCAGCTCCTGATTTACGCCCCCTACAAGGTGCCGCGGCTGCGCGCGGTCGCTGCGTTGATAGAGGCGCTCAAGCACCCCGTGGACTGATTCACCTGGGCCACGCCGAGATATGCCGGCGTGAGATATCCGGTGTATCGGATTAGCACGCTTGCGCGGCAAAGGTCGGCACTACACTGCGTCCCATAGGGCATCGTCGGCTCCCGCCGGTGCCACACAACAGACGGAGACACAGATGCCCACCTCACTGCACCGGCAGGCGCGCAACGCGCTTGCTGTCCTGGCTGCCGCGACAGTTCTCGCTACGCCTGTTTCCCCTGTGTTGGCGCAATCGCCGATCCGCCTGATCGTGCCGACCCAGGCGGGCTCGCAAGCCGACGCGTGGCACGCGCCATAAGCCAGTCACTCGCGAAGAACCTGGGCAATTCGGTCGTGGTGGAGAACCTTCCGGGTGCGGGGGGCGTGCCAGGGACCCAGCAGATCGTGCGGGCACCGAAAGATGGTTCCACGCTGGGGCTTGTCTCTTCGAATCACGTCATCAATCCGTTCATATACAAGAGCATGCCCTACGACGCGTTGAAGGACATCACGCCAATTACGGTAATTGCACTTTGCCCCTGGTGCTGGTGGTCAATCCTTCGGTCCATGCGAGCAATACGAAGGACCTCATCGCACTGCTCAGGTCGAAGCCGGGTGAGTTCAACTATGGAAGCTCGGGCAATGGAACGGTCCTGCATCTGGCAGCACAGCTCTTCGCAAGCGAAGCGAAGGTCAACGTCAGCCACGTTCCATACAAGGGCACAGGAAACTACACCACGGACCTGGTCGGTGGTCAGGTCCAATTCGGCTTTCTGACGTTGCAGACGGTTCTGCCGCTGGTGAAGGCTGGAAAACTGAAGGCTGTCGCGGTATCGACCGCACAGCGGGTTCCTTCGTTGCCGGATGTCCCGACGCTCGCAGAGTCGGGCTTGCCGCAGTACAGCTTTGATGCCTGGCTTGCAATCGTGGGGCCGGCGGGCATGCAGCCGAAAAGCGTTGCGCAGTTGCAGTCGAAGATCAAGGCGACCCTGCAAGAGAAGGACGTTCAGGAACACCTCGCACAACAGGGCGTGCTGGTCTCCACGTCAGGCGCCGAGGGGGCCGGCGCGTTCTTCAAGACCGAGTTGGACAGGCACGCCAGGATCGTGAAGCAGGCGGGTGCGACCCTCAACTGATCGTGGCGGACAGGCCCTGTACCTGGCGAACAATGCTGGCGACGACCGGCGGGATTGGTGAATCGGCGCGGTAGATCAGGCAAACCGTGTGGCTCGGCTGCGGTTCTTCGATCGGAAGGACCGCCAGCCCGCTCGACGACGCGACCGGCCTTGCATGAGCTGGCGCGCCACCATGCACAACAGCCTGCGGTCCTGCAGCAGCGTCTGGATGATGCTGAACGTATCGGAGCGCACGCCGACGCGCGGCAATGGCAGGTCCTGCGCGCGGAACGCATCCATGATGGCCGCCCCCGCGGCTGGCGGTCAGGATCCATTCCGAATCCACCAGCTCGCGCAGCGTGCAGGCGTGGCGCAGCGGGTAGCCCTCAGGCGCGGCCACCACGGAATCGTTGTTGCAGAGCGGATCGCAGATGAAGTCGTGCTCGATTTCGCGCGCTCGTGCCGCGGATGCTGCCGCCTTCCCCCACCGCAATGAAATCCTGGACCTGGCCGAGTCGCATTTTCGCAATCCGGCGTCGAATCGGTGTCCGGAGTACCTTATGGCGTACCCGTGAAACGGGTCAAGTCATGGCCTATATTTCCAATATATGGAAATTGATTCCACATTTTGACACCGGGCGGCTCGCTGTCCAGACTGGATAAAGAGGAAACGCCATGAACCTGCCCGTCGAACAATTCATTGCCGAGCGCCGCCGCGAGGACCCGTCCTTCGGCGGACTGCTGGCCAAAGGGTTTGCCCTGCTGCGCTGCTTTATCGACGAGCCGAGGCCGCTTGGCAACGGCGAACTTGCGCAGCGCCTGCAGTTGCCGCGCGCCACCGTGTCGCGCATCTGCCGCACGCTGTTCGAGCTTGGCTACCTGGACTGGGAGCCAAAGCTCGACAAGTACTTCGTCAGCGCTCAGGTCCTGGCGCTCGGCTATCCCTACCTGACGGGGCTGCAGGTACGCCACGTGGCACGTCCGCTCATGCAGGTGCTGGCCGATCGTATCGAGGGCGCCGTGTCGATGGGCGTGGCGCACCGGCTGGACGTGACGTACCTGCAATCGTGCATTCACAACGAAGGCACGCCGGCGCGCCCCGACACCGCGCCGTGCGCTCGGTGCTCAGCACGGCCATGGGGCGTGCCTACCTGTGCACCTTGTCGAAGGCCGAGTTCCAAAGCCTGATGACGGCCGCACGAGAGGAACGGCCCGACGAGTACGCGGCGTTCTACGACACGCTGTGCCACAACGTTGCCCATTACCCGAAGCGCGGCTTTGCGATCAACGAGGGCGACGCCGGGGTTGGCGTGCATGGCGTAGGCGTTCATTCGCGCATCCGGTACCTGAACCGTCCGCTGCTGTTCAACTGCGCCGTGCCCGGCTCGCAGGTGAAGCGCGGGATGATGGAAAAGAAGGTGGCGCCGCTGCTGATGGAGATGGTGCGCTCCATCGAGATCGCCACCGGCCTGTAGCGGCAGCCACTGCTCGACAACAAGACCTGGAGACTCCCTTATGGTTGACCTGAATTCCCTGCTGTACCCGCGTTCGATCGCAGTGATCGGTGCTTCGACCCAGCCGGACAAGGTGGGCGGCATGCCCATCCGGCTGCTGCGCGAACTGGGCTATGCGGGACGCATCTATCCGGTCAACCCGTCGGCCGCCGAAGTGCAGGGCCTGCGCGCCTATGGCTCGCTGTCCGACATCGGCGAACCCGTGGACCTGGCGATCGTTGCCGTACCGGCCAGTGCCAGCCAGGACGTGATGGCGCAGCTTGGCGGCAATGGCACGCGCGCGGCTGTGGTTTTCACATCGGGGTTCGCCGAGGCTGGCGATGCCGGCGCGCATATGCAGGAGAGGCTCGCCCGCAGCGCGCGGCAAGCCGGCGTGACCTTGCTCGGCCCCAACTGCCTGGGTGCGATGAACCTGCGCGAGCGCATGTTCGCAACCTTCTCGCCGATCCCGCTAAGCGGCGTGCCGCCGGTCGCGAAGTCGGCCTGGTCAGCCAGAGCGGCGCGTTCGGCGCCTACGCGTATGCGCTCGCGCGCGAAGCGGGCCTGGGCCTGAGCCACTGGGTGACCACGGGCAACGAGGCCGGGCTGCAGGTCGCCGATGTGATCGAGTGGCTGGCCCATGACCCGAACACGCGCGTGATCCTTGCCTATATCGAAGGCTGTCGCGACGCACGCGCCTGCGCCAGGCGCTCGCCGCCGCGCGCGCGGCCGGCAAGCCGGTCGTGATTACCAAGGTCGGCACCACGGCGGCCGGCGCGCGTTCGGCACAGTCGCATACGGCCAGCCTGACGGGCGAAGACGCGGTGTACCAGGCAGTGTTCGACGCGTACGGCGTGCACCGCGCGCATACGCTGGAAGCGTTCTTCCGGCTCGGCTATGTGCTGTCCCGCGGCCGGCGCCCGGCCACCTGG
>LRMT01000059.1 GCA_001725945.1 Cupriavidus sp. UYMMa02A
GTCTCGCCAAGAAGAAGCAAGAAAGGCGACCCCGTGATCGGCGAAACCCCCTCGCGCTGAGCCAGCTCCGCGGCGCTTGCGCAAAACTCGCAGCCTGAACGGCCGCTCAGACAATGCGCAAGCTTGTCCGGGGCCATGCCCCGGACGACCGCGGAGCTGGCTCAGCGCGAGGCGCGCTCAAGGGGAGAGAACAACCAAACCGTCGCGGTTCAGGTGGCGTTGGCTGCGGTTGCTTTCTCCCTTGATCGGCACCTCTTTGCTCTACCCCGCTGCCTCTACAGCTCTTGCCGCTAGCACCGGGATCAGATGTGCACGGTACTCGGCGGATGCGTGCAGGTCAGCGTTCAGCCTCGACGGATCTACCTTGACCGCCTTCGCTGCCGCCGGCGTGAAGCTGGCCGACAGCGCCTGTTCCAGCGGCTGGCAGCGGAATACGCTGTCGGCCGCGCCGGTGACGGCGACGCGCACGTTGCCACCCGTGCGCGCGACCATCACGCCGACCAGCGCGAAGCGCGAGGCCGGGTTGCGGAACTTGATGTAGGCGGCTTTCTCGGGCACCGGGAAGCGCACGGCGGTGATCAGTTCGTCGGGCTCGAGCGCGGTCTCGTACAAGCCCTTGAAGAAATCATCGGCGGCGATGGTGCGGCGGTCGGTGACTACGGTGGCGTTCAGGCCCAGGACGGCGGCCGGGTAGCACGCGGCGGGGTCGTCATTGGCGAGCGAGCCGCCAATGGTGCCCATCGCGCGGACCTGGCGGTCGCCGATGCCTTCGGCCAGCGCGGCCAGCGCGGGAATGCGCTGGCGCACGTCGGCGTTGGCGGCGACGTCCGCGTGGCGCGCGGCGGCGCCGATGACGACTTCGTTGCCTTCGATGCGGATGTCGGCCATGCCGGGAATGCGCGCCACGTCGATGAGCGTGGATGGCGAGGCGAGGCGCAGCTTCATGGCAGCCAGCAGACTCTGGCCGCCGGCCAGGAACTTGGCGTCCGGGTCGGCCTTGAGCTTCGCGACGGCCGCCTTGGCATCCGCTGCACGTTCAAACTGGAATGCGTACATGTCGGTTTCCTTTCTGGTTCGTCAGCGGGCTCAGGGCTTGGCGGCCTGCATGGCCTGCCACACACGGTGCGGCGTCGCAGGCATCTGCAGGTCCTTTACGCCGAGTGGCGACAGCGCATCGACCAGCGCATTGATGAAGGCCGGCGGCGAGCCGATGGCGCCAGCTTCGCCGCAGCCCTTCACGCCGAGCGGGTTGTGCGTGCACGGCGTGCCCTTGGCGGTTTCCACGGTGAAGTCGGGCAGGTCGGCGGCGCGCGGCATGGCGTAGTCCATGTACGAGCCGGTCAGCAACTGGCCGCTGTCGCTGTCGTAGATGCACTGCTCGAGCATGGCCTGGCCAAGGCCCTGGCCGATGCCGCCATGCACCTGGCCTTCGACGATCATCGGGTTGATGATGTTGCCGAAGTCGTCGACCGCGGTGAACTTCACCACCTGCGACTCGCCGGTTTCCGGGTCGACCTCTACCTCGCAGACGTAGGGCCCGACGGTAGGTGAAGTTGGTCGGGTCGTAGAACGCGTTTCGTTCAGGCCCGGCTCCAGCTTGTCGAGCGGATAGTTGTGCGGCACGTAGGCGGTCAGCGCGACTTCGCCGAAGGTCTTGGTGCGGTCGGTGCCGGCCACGCGGAATACGCCATTGCTGAATTCGATGTCGGCGTCGGACGCCTCCAGCAAATGCGCGGCGATTTTCTTGGCCTTGGCCTCGATCTTGTCGAGCGCCTTCATGATCGCCGAGCCGCCCACCGCAAGCGAGCGCGAGCCGTAGGTACCCATGCCGAACGGCACGCGGCCCGTGTCGCCATGCACGATCTCGACCGATTCGAGCGCAATGCCGAGCCGGTCCGCCACGATCTGCGCGAACGTCGTCTCGTGGCCCTGGCCATGGCTGTGCGATCCCGTGAACACGGTGACGGTGCCGGTCGGGTGCACGCGGATCTCGCCGACCTCGAACAGGCCCGCGCGTGCGCCCAATGCGCCGGCGATGTTCGATGGCGCCAGGCCGCAGGCCTCGATGTAGCAGGAATAGCCGAGACCGCGCAGCTTGCCGCGCTGCTTTGCTTCATCGCGGCGGGCCGGGAAGCCCTTCACGTCGGCGAGTTCCTGCGCGCGCGCGAGGCAGGGCTCGTAGTCGCCGGTGTCATAGGTCAGGCCTACCGGCGTGGCGTACGGGAACTGGCGGATGAAGTTCTTGCGGCGCAGCTCTGCAGGGTCGGTCTTCAGTTCGTGCGCGGCGGCTTCCACCAGCCGCTCGACCACGTACGTGGCCTCGGGCCGGCCGGCACCGCGGTAGGCATCCACTGGCGCAGTGTTGGTGAACACGGCCTTTACTTCGGCGTAGATGGCCGGCGTGGCGTACTGCCCGGCCAGCAGCGTCGCGTACAGAATGGTCGGCACGCTGCTCGCGAACGTCGACAGGTACGCGCCCATGTTCGCGGTGGTGTGCACACGCATGGCCAGGAACTTGCCGTCGCTGTCCAGCGCGAGCTCGGCCTTGGTCACGTGGTCGCGGCCATGGGCGTCGGTCAGGAAGGACTCCGAACGCTCGGCCGTCCACTTGATCGGCCGGCCGACCTTCTTCGAGGCCCAGGTCAGCGCCACGTCTTCCGGGTACAGGAAGATCTTGGAGCCGAAGCCGCCGCCGACATCGGGCGCGATGATGCGCAGCCGCGATTCCGGCAACCCCAGCACGAAGGCGCCCATCAGCAGGCGCTCGACGTGCGGGTTCTGGTTGGCCACGTAGACCGTGTAGCTGTCGTCCTGGCGCGCGTAGCTGGCGTTGACGGCGCGCGGTTCGATGGCGTTGGGGATCAGCCGGTTGTTGACGATCTCCAGCGTGGTCACGTGCGCGGCTTTGGCAAAGGCGGCGTCGGTCGCGGCCTTGTCGCCGTGGCCCCAGGTGTAGCAGGTGTTGGCCGGCACGTCGTCATGCACGAGCGTCGTGGCCGCCGCCGCGTCGGCGGCATTGACCACGGCGGGCAGCTCTTCGTAGTCGACCTCGACTTTCTCGGCGGCGTCCTTGGCCTGCATCAGCGTCTCGGCCACCACCAGCGCCACCTGGTCGCCGACATGGCGAGCCTTGCCCTGCGCGATGACGGGGTGCGGCGGCTCCTTCATCGGCGTGCCGTCGATGCTGTGGATCAGCCAGCCGCACGGCAATCCGCCCACCTTGTCGGCGGCCATGTCGTCGCCGGTCAGCACGGCGATCACGCCGGGCGAGGCCAGCGCGGCGCTCTTGTCGATCGACTTGATGCGCGCATGCGCGTGCGGCGAGCGCACGAAGCAGCCGTAGCTCTGCTGCGGCAGCACGATATCGTCGGTGTATTGGCCGTTGCCGGTCAGGAAGCGGAAGTCTTCCTTGCGCTTGACCGGCGTGCCGACGAACTTTTGCGATTCGGGTGCGTTCATGGCTGGGCCTCCCTTACTCGGCGCTCGCGGCGGTGC
Source organism: Cupriavidus sp. UYMMa02A (assembly GCA_001725945.1). Lineage (GTDB taxonomy): Bacteria > Pseudomonadota > Gammaproteobacteria > Burkholderiales > Burkholderiaceae > Cupriavidus. The sequence continues at coordinate 3,496 of LRMT01000059.1, forward strand.
CCGCGTGCATGGCTGCCTGGCCTTGCTGCACGGCCTTGACGATGTTGTGGTACCCCGTGCAGCGGCACAGGTTGCCTTCGAGCTGCTGGCGGATCGTCGTGGCATCGGCGTCCGGCCGGGCGGTCACGAGCGCGGTAGCCGCCATGACCATGCCGGGCGTGCAGAAGCCGCATTGCAGGCCGTGGCATTCGCGGAAGGCTTCCTGCATCGGATGCATGGCCGGCGACCCATTGCCGACGCGTATCCCGGCGAGTCCCTCGATGGTGGTGACCTGAGCCCCATCGGCCTGCACGGCTAGGATGTTGCACGACTTGACCGCGCGCCCGTCCAGATGGATCGTGCAGGCGCCGCACTGCGCGGTATCGCAGCCGACATGCGTGCCGGTCAGCCGAAGCTGTTCGCGCAGGAACTGGACGAGTAGGGTGTTGGGTTCTACCTGCGCGTCAACGGCCTTGCCATTGACCGTCAGGCGGATCGGAATCGGCATGCTTGTCTCCATGTGGGGTGGACGCGCATGACCAATTCCCAGAAACCCGAAAGAACAGCGCGGGACTGGCCACGACGCGGTACTGCCGTTTGCCACGGCTATTTCGTGATATTGGTGCTGCCGGTGCTGCCCACGGCGGCGGCCGTGCGGGAGGGAAACCCCCGGCGACCAGCGAACGTTTGGCCGCGACGGGCTCTAACAGTTAATCACAAATCGCCGGGCGGTGCCATGCGGGTTGGCCGTGCCCCGAAAGGAGGGCGGCTAGAATGCTTAGGCCGCCATGGCATCTCCAGATACCCGGCCCCCCACATGGAAGCCTTCTTCGACTGGCTGTTCGAGACCGTTGCCCTCCCGAAAGTGGGGCTGCCCGCGATCTTCGTCGTCAGCCTGGTCTCGGCCACGCTGCTGCCGCTGGGGTCGGAGCCGGCGGTGTTTGGCTACATCAAGCTCAATCCCCATATGTTCTGGCCAGCGGTGCTGGTGGCCACGCTGGGTAACACCGCAGGGGGCGCCATCGACTGGTGGCTCGGCTACGCGGCCAAGCTGGCGCTGGTGCGTTACCGCAAGCGGCGCCAGATGCGCGAGCATGAACAGGAGCACCTGGAGCACCGTCGGCATGTGCGCAAGCCCACCAAGCCGAAACTCGACGCGCGTTACTTCCACTGGATGAAGCGGCTGGGCCCGCCGACGCTGCTGGTGTCGTGGCTGCCTGCCATTGGTGATCCGCTGTGCACATTGGCGGGCTGGCTGCGGTTGTCGTTCTGGCCCAGCCTTGCCTATATGGCAGTTGGCAAATTCCTGCGATACCTGGCAATGACAGCCAGTCTGCTGTGGGTTCCGGACAGTTTTTGGCACAACATTGCCGAAGTCCTCAGAAGCTGGTTCTGAAGCGTCGTGTGCTTGACGGCATACAAAGCCTTGCTAAACCCTTGTTCCGACACGGGTTGTGCCATGTTGCGGCGCGGCAAAACCGCGGCATGCAGTACAATCGCCCTTCAATGAACGATCGGCGCACTTAATCAGTGCGCAGCAGGAAGCGGTCCCCCATGAACGCCCCACTCGTGCTCGACGCCAAGCTCGCCGCGCAGGACGCCCCGCCGCGCCTGCGCGAAATTCCTTATAACTACACGTCCTTCTCGGACCGCGAGATTGTCATCCGGCTGCTCGGCGAAGAAGCCTGGCGCATCCTGGACGAGCTGCGCAGCGAACGCCGTACCGGCCGTTCGGCGCGCATGCTGTACGAAGTCCTCGGCGATATCTGGGTGGTGCGCCGCAACCCGTACCTGCAGGACGACCTGCTCGAGAACCCCAAGCGCCGCCAGATGCTGGTGAGCGCGCTGCACCACCGCCTGAGCGAGATCGAGAAGCGCCGCGCCGCCGACCGTGCCGTGCACGCCGAGCCGGCCGCCGAAGACCGGTCGCACCGCGTGGAGCAGCTCGTCGTGTTCGCCAAGCAGGCGGTCGAGGACTTCAAGAACGAATTCGCCGCCGCCTACGACCTGCGCAAGCGCGCGCAGCGCGTGCTGGGCCGCGTTACGCAGAAGGACAACATCAAGTTCGACGGCCTGTCGCGCGTCTCGCACGTGACCGACGCCACCGATTGGCGCGTCGAGTACCCGTTCGTGGTGCTGACGCCGGACACCGAGGAAGAGATCGCCGGCCTGGTCAAGGGCTGCTTCGAGCTCGGCCTGACCATCATCCCGCGCGGAGGCGGCACCGGTTACACCGGCGGCGCCGTGCCGCTGACGCCGATGAGCGCGGTCATCAACACCGAGAAGCTGGAACAGCTCGGCCTGGTCGAGCAAACCGACCTGCCGGGCGTGGCGCACAAGGTCGCGACGATCTTCTCGGGCGCCGGCGTGGTGACGCGCCGCGTGGCCGACGCCGCCGACAAGGCCGGCCTGGTGTTCGCGGTGGATCCAACTTCGATCGACGCCTCGTGCATCGGCGGCAACGTGGCCATGAACGCTGGTGGCAAGAAGGCCGTGCTGTGGGGCACCGCGCTGGATAACCTCGCCTGGTGGCGCATGGTCGATCCCGAAGGCAACTGGCTCGAAGTCACGCGCCTGGACCATAACCTCGGCAAGATCCACGACGTGCCGGTCGCCACCTTCGAGCTGACGTGGTCCAACGGCAACCGTGCGCCGGGCGAGGAGGTGCTGCGCACCGAAACGCTGGCCATCGAAGGCCGCAAGTTCCGCAAGGAAGGCCTGGGCAAGGACGTTACCGACAAGTTCCTCGCGGGCCTGCCGGGCGTGCAGAAGGAAGGCTGCGACGGCATCATCACGAGCGCGCGCTGGATCCTGCACCGCATGCCGAAGTTCATCCGCACCGTGTGCCTGGAGTTCTTCGGCCAGGCGCGCGACGCGATTCCGAGCATCGTCGAAATCAAGGACTTCCTCGACGCGAGTCCAAGACGCCGGGCGGCGCGATCCTCGCCGGCCTGGAGCACCTGGACGAGCGCTACCTTCGCGCGGTCGCTACGCCACCAAGAGCAAGCGCAACGCGTTTCCGAAGATGGTGCTGATCGGCGATATCGTCGGCGACGATGAAGACGCCGTCGCGCGCGCCACCTCGGAAGTGATCCGCATGGCCAACGGCAAGAGCGGCGAGGGTTTCATCGCCGTCAGCCCCGAGGCACGCAAGAAGTTCTGGCTCGACCGTTCGCGCACCGCCGCCATCGCAAAGCACACCAACGCCTTCAAGATCAATGAGGACGTGGTGATCCCGCTGCCGCGCATGGGCGAGTACACGGATGGCATCGAGCGCATCAATATCGAGCTGTCGATCAAGAACAAGCTCGCGCTGGTCGAGGCGCTGGAAGCGTTCTTTGCGCGCGGCAACCTGCCGCTGGGCCGCAGCGACGACGCCAACGAGATCCCGAGCGCCGAGCTGCTCGAAGACCGCGTGCAGCACGCGCTCACGCTGCTGCGCGAGATCCGCGCGCGCTGGCGCTATCTGCAGGACCATCTGGACACGCCGCTGGCTACCGCCAAGCGTCGCTGATCGGCCATGGCCTTGGTTTGCTGGGCCAGGCGTTCGACGCACGCCTTGTGCAGCAGCCGGACGCCACGGTGTTCCACCTGCTGCAGGACCGCACCATCCGCGTGTCCTGGAAGGGTGAAGTGCGCGCCGAGCTGCGCAAGATCTTCAATGGCGGCGAGTTCAAGCCGATCCTCGACGAGGCGCAGGCGATCCACAAGGAAGTGCTGCGCGGGCGCGTCTTCGTGGCGCTGCACATGCACGCCGGCGACGGCAACGTGCACACGAACATCCCGGTCAATTCGGACAACTACGACATGCTGCAGGACGCCCACCGCGCGGTGGCCCGCATCATGGACCTGGCGCGTTCGCTCGACGGCGTGATTTCGGGCGAGCACGGCATCGGCATCACCAAGCTCGAGTTCCTGACCGAGGAAGAGATCGGCGACTTCCGCAATTACAAGCAGAAGGTCGATCCGCAGGGCCGCTTCAACAAAGGCAAGCTGCTGCCGGGCGCGACCTGCGCAATGCCTACACGCCATCGTTCGGCCTGATGGGGCATGAATCGCTGATCATGCAGCAGAGCGATATCGGCGCGATTGCCGACAGCGTCAAGGACTGCCTGCGCTGCGGCAAGTGCAAGCCGGTGTGCGCCACGCACGTGCCGCGCGCGAACCTGCTGTACAGCCCGCGCAACAAGATCCTCGCGACCTCGCTGCTGGTCGAGGCCTTCCTGTACGAGGAACAGACCCGCCGCGGCGTGTCGATCAAGCATTGGGACGAGTTCTCCGACGTGGCCGACCACTGCACGGTCTGCCACAAGTGCGCGACGCCGTGCCCAGTGAAGATCGACTTCGGCGATGTGTCGATGAACATGCGCAACCTGCTGCGCAAGATGGGGCAGAAGAAGTTCAACCCCGGCACCGCGGCGTCGATGTTCTTCCTGAACGCCACCAACCCCGAGACCATCAACCTTACCCGCAAGGTCATGATCGACTGGGGCTACAAGGCGCAGCGCCTCGGCAACGAGGTGCTGAAGAAGTTCGCGAAAAAGCAGACCGCGCATCCGCCCGCCACGGTGGGCAAGCCGCCGGTGCGCGAGCAGGTGATCCACTTCATCAACAAGAAGATGCCGGGCAACCTGCCCAAGAAGACCGCACGCGCGCTGCTCGACATCGAGGACAACGAGATCGTGCCGATCATCCGCGACCCGAAGGCGACCACGCCGGAATCGGAAGCGGTGTTCTACTTCCCGGGCTGCGGCTCGGAGCGGCTGTTCTCGCAGGTCGGGCTGGCGACGCAGGCGATGCTGTGGCACGTCGGCGTGCAGACCGTGCTGCCGCCGGGCTACCTGTGCTGCGGCTATCCGCAGCGCGGCAGCGGCCAGTACGACAAGGCCGAGAAGATCGTCACCGACAACCGCGTGCTGTTCCACCGCGTGGCCAACACGCTGAACTACCTCGACATCAAGACCGTGGTGGTCAGCTGCGGCACCTGCTACGACCAGCTCGCCGGGTATGAATTCGAGAAGATCTTCCCGGGCTGCCGCATCGTCGACATCCACGAGTACCTGCTGGAAAAGGGCGTCAAGCTGGAAGGGGTGACGGGTACGCGCTACATGTACCACGATCCCTGCCACACTCCGATCAAGACCATGGACCCGACCAAGCTGGTCAACGACCTGATGGGCGGCAACACCGGGCTGGGCAAGATCGAGAAGAATGAGCGCTGCTGCGGGGAGTCGGGCACGCTGGCGGTGACGCGTCCGGATATCTCGACGCAGGTCCGCTTCCGCAAGGAAGAGGAAATGACCCGGGGCGCCGACAAGCTGCGCGCCGATGGCTTTACCGGCGACGTCAAGATCCTGACCAGCTGCCCGTCATGCCTGCAGGGGCTGTCGCGCTACAAGGAAGATGCTTCGGTCCAGGCCGATTACATCGTGATCGAGATGGCCCGGCTCCTGCTCGGTGAAAACTGGCTTCCGGATTACGTTGCCAGGGCCAACGCCGGCGGTATCGAGCGCGTGCTCGTCTGAGTGTTGCTGACGTTCCGGTTACTGGTAGCTCATTGTGAAGGTCGCGTTGGCGACGGCCGACCCTGGCGTCACGGTGCCGGTGCGTACGTAGCGTGCCGCCAGCGGGATCGTCAGGTTGGCCGCGCCCGTGAGGGTGCCGACGTTGAACTGGTTCAGATTGCCGGCATTGGCGGAGTCCGGTCCGAAGCTCACCGGCGTGCCTTGATAGAGGATCTGGTAGGCGACGCCGCGAGCGCCCGACTTACTGGCGAGCGACAGATTGCTGCTGACGTTGCCGGGCTGCGTGGCGTCGGTGATGGTCATTGTGACCGCGGTGGCCCCGGAACAACTGAGCGAGATATTGAAGCCGGTTTGCCCGGCTGTCGCGCCGGCGGCGCGCAAGGCCGAAGCGCTGATCGTCGGCATGTTCACCACCACTGACGTATTTTGTACCGTGCAGGCGGGCGCACGATATTGGTGCTGCCCGGCACTGCAAGCTGATTCACGTTCAGCGTGCCATAGCTGGCCTGGGCCAGCAGGCCCGGCAGCGTGATGATGCCCGGCATGACCGGACCCGTCACGATGAGTTGCAGCCGGTAGCGCCCCATCGGGCCGTAAGGCGTCGGGCTGGGGTTGGGAACGGACAGCGTGGCCGGTGGCGAGACCAGCGCCGCGCTGTCGATGGTGGGCGAGCCGGAGAGCCAGTTCGCCCAGGCTGTCTTGATGCCGATGCCGCTCACGGGCGTTTGGTAAACGTTGCTGTATCCCGGCACGGGAACCATCGGGCTCGCGTAGCCCCACTTCTGCACGATAGTGCCCTGGCAGACAATGCTGGTGGGCCCTGCCGTGACCCAGTTGGAATCGTACAGAATGCTGCCCACCGGGGTATTGCGGGGCACGCTGATCTGCACCGGCAATGAAATGGTCGCGGTGCCAAGCCCACTGCCTGCGGCGAAGCTGCAATCGGCGGCTGCCGGCGCAGGCAGCCAAAGGGCCGGCAGCACGACTGCGCAGAACGCGACAGGTAGGCGAAATGGCTTGCGGTGGCGGTTTCTGGAGTGGCCGGACATGGCTGCTGACATTGACGACGGAGAACGAGCCAGTATTCCAGCCGGGGGAAGGTAATAAAATCGGACATTACTTAAAATGCCGGAATGCGGCGCATGTGGCCTACCGCCCCGGGCGCTACGCGTAGCCCGCCATTCAACATTTGACAAATTCGTTTCATGAGCCGAATTCCCAACTGCGCCCTTTGCGAGCCGATGGCGGCGAACTGGTCTGGATGGGCGACCGTGCCCGGCTGATCCTGGTCGAACATGACCGCTTCCCCGGCTTTTGCCGCATCGTCTGGAATGACCACGTGGCCGAGCTGAGCGACCTGGACGAGGCCGACCAGGCCTGGCTGATGCGGCTGGTGGCGCGCGTGGAGCGGGTAGTGCGCGAGGTCATGACGCCGGACAAGGTCAATCTGGCCGCGTTCGGCAACATGGTGCCTCACCTGCACTGGCACATCATTCCGCGCTACCGCTGGGACACGCATTTCCCCGAGGCGATCTGGGCCGCGCCGCAGCGCGTGGCCGACACCGCGCGCGTGGCCGAACTGGTCAGCAGGTTGCCGGCGCTGCGTACTGCACTTTCCGCGCTTGACGCCGGGGACTGACCGCCACGCCTCGCGCCCGGCGCCATGAGCTGGCATGCCGGCGCGGAACCCCCGGTTGCCTCGGCGCGTCTGAATCCTGTCGTCGATGCGGCCGTCGTCCGTGCCGCCGCCTACCCACAAGAACAAGTCCGCCGCGGCTGCGCTGCGGGCGAACCGTTGCCGCTATGTCCACCACACCGACATCCGTGACCGTACCGGGCCCGGCCGTTCCCGCACGGGCTCTCAAGATCCAGAGCCGGCTGCGCATGGCCGCGACCTGGGCGCTGATCAAGCCCTACTGGAAGTCCGAAGACCGCAAGGCCGGGCTGGGCCTGCTGTCCCTGGTGGTCGCGCTCAACCTGGGCATCGTCTACATCAACGTGCTGCTCAACGAGTGGAACCGCGTGTTCTACAACGCGCTGGAGCAGCGCGACTATGCGTCGTTCAAGGTTCTGCTGCTGCGCTTCTCATGGATCGCGGCCTTCTTCATCGTCGCCGCGATCTCGCGGCAGTACTACACGATGATGTTGCAGATGCGCTGGCGGACCTGGATGACCGGCCAGTTCATGGGCCACTGGATGGGCCACCAGGCGTACTACCGGATCGAGCAGACGCATACCACCGACAACCCCGACCAGCGTATTTCGGACGACCTGCGCCAGTTCACCGACGGCGCGCTGTCGCTGTCGCTGGGCCTGCTCAATTCGGTGGTGACGCTGCTGTCGTTCGTCGGCATCCTGTGGACGGTGTCGGGCCCGATCAGCATTGCGCTGGGCGGCAGCGAGTTCGTGATCCCGGGCTACATGGTCTGGTTTGCCGCGGGCTATGCGGTGATCGGCTCGCTGATCGCGCATATCGTGGGGCGGCCGCTGATCGGCCTGAACTTCCAGCAGGAACAGTACGAGGCCGATTTCCGTTTCACGCTGGTGCGCCTGCGCGAGAACAGCGAACCCGTGGCGCTGTACCGCGGCGAGCCGACCGAGCAGGCCGGGCTGCGCGCACGCTTCGACCGCATCCGCGCGAACTGGAACCAGCTCATGCGCTATACACGGAGGCTGACTTTCGTCAGTTCGGGCTACGCGCAGTTCGCCATCATCTTCCCGATCCTGGTCGCGGCGCCGCGTTACTTCGCCGGCAAGATGACGCTGGGCGGGCTGATGCAGACCAGCTCGGCCTTCGGGCAGGTGCAGGGCGCGCTGTCCTGGTTCGTCGACAGCTACGCGACACTGGTGGGGTGGAAGGCCGCGGCGAACCGGCTGATCGATTTCCAGGAAGCGATCCGCGTCGCGGAGCGCCAGGACGTCACGCATACCGGCACGCGCGACATCGAAGTGGAACATAGCGGCGAACCGAAGGGTGGCATCCACGTCGACGGTCTCGGCCTGGCTCTGCCGGTACGCGCCCAACGCGGCGCCAGTGTCGGCCAGCGTCCGCTGGTCGCGCCATTCTCGCTAGCCGTTGCGCCGGGCGAGCGCTGGCTGGTGAGCGGGCCGTCCGGCTGCGGCAAGAGCGTGCTGTTCCGCGCGCTGGCCGGCATCTGGCCGTATGGCTCCGGCACCATCACCATGCCGTCCGGCGCGCGCATGTTGTTCCTGCCGCAGCGCAGCTACCTGCCGATCGGCACGCTAGCCGACGCGCTCGCTTATCCGGACGCGGGTACGGCCCACGACGGTGAATCGCTGCAGGCCGTACTGCGGCAGGCGCACTTGCCGCAACTCGTGGACCAGCTCGACGTGTTCGACAACTGGTCGCTGCGGCTGTCGCCGGGCGAGCAGCAGCGACTGGCCTTTGCGCGCGCGTTGCTGCAAAAGCCCCAGTACCTGTTCCTCGACGAGGCCACCAGCGCACTCGACGAGGAGACCGAAGGCGTCATGTACCGCCTGATGGTGGAGGCGTTGCCCGATGCCGCGATCATCAGCATTGCCCACCGCAGCACCGTGGCGGCCTTTCACGGCCGGCGTCTGCGCTATGTGCCAGCCGACGGCGCCGGGGCGCAAGATGGGCAAGGTGTGGGCGCTGCGGTAAGCTATCGGGTCGTATGCGAGGCGTGACCGCGAACCGCGGCACGCCAACTCACCAGGCGCCCATGCCGGCGCATCCACTATGGCAGGCCTCGAAAAAGATACTCCCCATCCCACCGCGCTGACGGTGCACACGCAATCGCGCGTGCTTGAAGTCGGCTTCGACAACGGGCGCAGCTTCCGCCTGCCGTTCGAGCTGCTGCGCGTGTACTCCCCGTCGGCCGAAGTGCAGGGCCACGGCCCCGGCCAGGAAGTGCTGCAGACCGGCAAGCGCGAAGTCGGCATCGCCGCGGTGGAGCCGGTGGGCAACTATGCGATCCAGATCCGCTTTAGCGACGGCCACGACACCGGCATCTATTCCTGGGAACTGCTGTACCGCCTCGGCGACCAGCAGGAAGCGCTGTGGGCCGACTATCTCGAGCGCCTGGAAGCCGCCGGGGTCGATCGCGACACGCCCATGGCGACTGCCGGCGGCCATGGCTGCGGCCATCACCACTGATCTGTACCTGGAGTCTGAGATATGAGCGAAACCCATTTCGGGTTCGAGAAGGTCGACGAAACGGAGAAGGCCGGCAAGGTCGCCGGCGTGTTCCATTCGGTCGCCAGCAAGTACGACGTGATGAACGACCTGATGTCGGGCGGCATGCACCGGCTGTGGAAGATGTTCACGATCGCCCAGGCCGGCGTGCGGCCCGGCCACAAGGTGCTGGACATTGCCGGCGGCACCGGCGACCTGGCCAAGCGTTCGCGAAGCAGGCCGGCCCGACCGGCCAGGTCTGGCTGACCGACATCAACGAGTCGATGCTGCGCGTGGGCCGTGACCGGCTGCTCGACAAGGGCATCGTCACCCCGGTGGCGCTGTGCGATGCCGAGCACATCCCGTTCCCGGACAACTACTTCGACCTGGTCACGGTGGCGTTCGGCCTGCGCAACATGACTCACAAGGATGCTGCACTGGCCGAGATGCGCCGCGTGGTGAAGCCGGGCGGCAAGGTCATGGTGCTGGAGTTCTCCAAGGTGTGGAAACCGCTGGAGAAGGCCTACGATGTTTACTCGTTCAAGGTGCTGCCGTGGATCGGACAGAAGGTGGCGGGGGATGCCCCCAGCTATCGTTATCTGGCAGAATCGATCAGAATGCATCCGGATCAGGCCTCGCTTGTACGCTTGATGGAACAAGTTGGGCTTGAGAATGTCGAATATTTCAATCTGACGGCTGGAGTGGTGGCGCTCCACGTCGGGCGCAAGTATTAGAACTCGCCATTCCTGGCTCGAATCCGGCATTGAATACCGGTTTTGAGCGGAAACTGACAGGGGATTACTGAATATGTCATCAATTCGCGGAAAATTCCTGGTGGGGTCGCTGATTGCCGCGATCGCGCTGGGCGTGGCGCTGGACGCCAACGCCAAGCGCATCGGCGGCTCGCGCAGCATCGGCAAGCAATCGTCCACCGTGACGCAGCAACGCCAGCAGGCGCCGACTCAACAATCGCCGTCGCAGCAGCCGGCCCAGCAACCCGCGCAACAGGCGGCACCGGCCACGGCCGGCGCAGCCGGTGCAGCCGCGGCGGCCACACCCAAGCGCAACTGGGTGGCATCCTGGGCGGCATCGCCGCTGGCGTGGGTCTTGCTGCGCTGCTGTCGCACTTTGGCCTGGCCGGTGCAGCTGCGAGCTTCCTGTCCAACGTGATCCTGATCGCGCTGGTCGCGTTCGCGGCGATCTGGCTGATCCGCAAGTTCCGTGGCGGCAGCCAGCGTACCCAGCAGCCGGCCTATGCCGGTGCCGGCAATGCCGGCGGCATGGGCCATGGCGCCGAGCCGATACTGCGGGAGCAGACGCCTTCGCCGGCCCCTGCCAGCAATCCGGTGATGCCGGCGGCCGGCGCAGCCGCGGTCGCGGCCGATGCGGTGGCCCCGCAGCCCTGGGGCGTGCCCGCCGACTTCGATACCGAGGCCTTCCTGCGCAACGCCAAGGTGCACTTCGTGCGCCTGCAGGCAGCGTGGGATGCCGGCAACCTTGACGATATCCGCGAGTTCACCACGCCGGAAATGTTTGCCGAGATCAAGATGGACCTGTCCGAGCGCGGTGCGGAAGTCAACAAGACCGACGTGGTCACGCTCGAAGCGCAGCTGCTCGGCATCGAGTCCTCGCCGAGCCAGCACCTGGCCAGCGTGCGTTTCTCGGGCATGATCCGCGAGCGCGCCGGCGAAGCCGCGCAGCCGTTTGGCGAGGTCTGGAACCTGGCCAAGCCGGTGTCCGGCACGGGTGGCTGGCTGCTGGCCGGCATCCAGCAGGAATCCTGAGTGCGGTTTATTCCCCACGGCGGTGGCGCTGTCGGGGAGTAGCTTAGAATGGAGGCCCGCGCGAAAGCGCGGGCCTTTTCTGTTTGGAGGCGGTCCCTGACCCGTGTCAGCCTGCCCGCCTTGCCGTGCCGCCGCATGCCCCTTGCCATGAATCCTCTGCCTTCCGCCCTGGCCGCGCCCGCCGTTGCCGCGCTGAACCACTTGCTCGAACAGGAGCCCTGGGCCCGCGGCCAGCTGGTGCCGTTCGCCGGCGCGTGATCCGCTTCGACGCTGCGGCGTTCGCGCTGTCGCTGCGGGTGACGGAGGACGGCACGACGGAGCTGGCGCCGGCCGCCGAAGCGCCGGCGGTGTCCCTGCTCGTACCGTTGCAGCAATGGCCGCTGGTGGCCGCTGACGTGGCGGACGGCGGCCAGGCCGCGGCGATGCGCCATGTGCGCCTCGAGGGCGATGCCGAGCTGGCCAACACGGTGTCCATGCTCGCGCGCAACCTGCGCTGGGACGCGGCCGAGGACTTGTCGCGCGCGTTTCGCGGAATCCTGGGCGGCCCGGCGAGCGACAGCCTGGCCCAGCGCATGGTCGACGGCGCGCGCCAGGTTCATGAGCAAGCCACGCGCGTGGGCCGTACGCTCGTGGAGAACGTCACTGAATACCTGCTGGACGAGAAGCCGACGCTGGTGCGTCACTTCGCACTGGACGACTTCGGCACCGATGTGGGCCGCCTGCGTGATGACCTGGCCCGCCTCGAGAAACGCCTGGAGCGGCTCGAACGCACCCGTCCCGCGGGGCCGGCGGCATTGCCGTCCGCGCACCGCTGATCGCGCCGCCGGCATGACGCCTACTTTCGCTGCCGCCCGTTCCGCGCAGCGCCACCGTTCCCTGAATACCGCCGCATGACCCGCCTTCTGCGCCTCGGCAAGATCCTTTTCGTCATCCTGTACTATGGGCTCGATGAGCTCGTGCTGTCCGGCTTCCAGAACCGCAAGATCCGCTTTCTGGTCCGCGTCATGACCATTGGCCGCAAGCTCGACATGCCGCGCGGCGAGCGGCTGCGGCGGGCGCTGACCAAGCTCGGCCCGATCTTCGTCAAGTTCGGCCAGGTGTTGTCGACCCGGCGCGACCTGATGCCGCCGGACATTGCCGACGAGTTGGCCATGCTGCAGGACCAGGTGCCGCCGTTCGACTCGGTGGTCGCCGTGAAGATCATCGAGCGTTCGCTGGGGCGTCGGCTCGAAGACCTGTTCGAGACGTTCGAGCACCAGCCCGTAGCAAGCGCGTCGATCGCGCAGGTGCACTTCGCCACGCTCAAGGGCGGCCCGAACCATGGCCGCGAGGTCGCGGTGAAGGTGCTGCGCCCGGGCATGCTGCCGGTGATCGACAGCGACCTGGCGCTGATGCGCGACCTGGCCACCTGGCTGGAACGCTTCTGGGCCGACGGCAAGCGCCTGAAGCCGCGCGAGGTCGTGGCCGAGTTCGACAAGTACCTGCACGACGAGCTCGATCTGATGATCGAGGCCGCCAACGCCAGCCAGCTGCGCCGCAACTTCGCCGACACCAGCCTGCTGCTGGTGCCCGAGGTGTTCTGGGACTGGTGCAGCAGCACGGTGTTCGTGATGGAGCGCATGCACGGCATCCCGATCTCGCGCACCGAGTCGCTCAAGGCGGCCGGCGTGGATATGCACCAGCTCGCGGAAGAGGGTGTGGAGATCTTCTTCACGCAGGTGTTCCGCGACGGCTTCTTCCACGCCGACATGCACCCCGGCAACATCCTGGTGTCGGTGCAGCCTGAGACCTTCGGCCGCTATATCGCGCTGGACTTCGGCATCGTCGGCGCGCTGTCGGAATTTGACAAGAACTACCTCGCGCAGAACTTCATTGCATTCTTCCGCCGCGATTACCACCGCGTGGCCCTGCTGCACGTGGAGTCGGGCTGGGTGCCGCCCGACACGCGTGTGGAGGAACTGGAAAGCGCGGTGCGCGCTTGCTGCGAGCCGTATTTCGACAAGCCGCTCAAGGAAATCTCGCTCGGCATGGTGCTGATGCGCCTGTTCCAGACCTCGCGCCGCTTCAATGTCGAGATCCAGCCCCAGCTCGTGCTGCTGCAGAAGACGCTGCTCAATATCGAGGCCTGGGTCGCCAGCTCGACCCGGACCTGGACCTGTGGAAGACCGCCAAGCCGTTCCTCGAGCGCTGGATGCACGAGCAGGTCGGCTGGAAGGGCGCGTGGGAGCGGATCAAGGTCGAGGCGCCGCTGTGGGCCAAGATGCTGCCGGACTTTCCGCGCCTCGCTCACCAGTTCCTGGAGCGGCGCGCGCTCAATACCAATGGCGAGCAGGAGCGGCTGCTGGCCATGCTGGTGACCGAGCAGCGCCGTACCAACCGGCTGGTCGGCACCACGCTGCTGCTGGTGGGCGGCTTTATCGCCGGCATCGTGCTGACACATGTGTTCGGCCTGGCCGGATACTGGTAAGCGGGCAAATGGCAGTTCGAGGCAATTCAAGGCAGTTCAGGCGTTCGAAGGAGACAGGACATGACCCCGGCCGACAAGGCACCGAGCACGCCGTCATTCACCACCCGCAATGCGGCGGACCCGGCATTCTGGGACGAACGCTTCGAGCAGGGCCACACGCCCTGGGATCTGCATGGAGTGCCGGCCGAATTCCAGCAGTTCATTGCCGGCAAGCCGCCTTGCCCGACGCTGGTGCCCGGCTGCGGCAATGGCTGGGAAGCGGGCTGGCTGTTCGAGCGCGGCTGGCCGGTCACGGCCATCGACTTCTCGCCGCAGGCGGTCGCTTCGGCGCGGCGCGCGCTGGGCCCGGCCGGCGCCATCGTGCGCGAGCGGACTTCTTTGCCTACACGCCCGAACCCGCGTGCGAGCTGATCTACGAGCGCGCCTTCCTGTGCGCGCTGCCCCCGGCCTGCGTGAAGCCTATGCCGAACGCGTGGCGCTGCTGTTGCCGTCTGGCGGACTGCTGGCCGGCTATTTCTTCCTTGGCGACAAGCGCGGCGGGCCGCCGTTTGCCATGCCGGCGTCCGAACTGGATGCGCTGCTCGGCCCGGCGTCGAGCGTATCGAGGACCGTGCTTCCGCCGAGCCGCTGCCGGTCTTCGAGGGGCAGGAGCGCTGGCAAGTCTGGCGCCGCCGCGGCTGATCCCGGTGCTCGGCCTGCGTGAAGTGATGACATATCCATCTCGGCCGTCATTCCCGCGGAGGCGGGAATCCAGCGCCTTTTAGCGCCGTCGGGTTCCCGTTAGCGCGGGAACGACGTTTTGCGCGACGGGGAATTTTCGCCCGCCACGATCTGCGTCGCTATAATCCGCGTTTTGATTCGGCTACGACCGCAGGCCAAGTGCGCCAACCCTCTCCGGGAACGGCGACTCAATGCCCCGGCCCCGACCGATGAATTGGACTCCGGGAAGGCGCTAGATAATGCGGCCGGCCCGGCATTCGGTTTCTCGCCACAAGGGCATTTTCTGCATAGGGCAGCGGCATGCTGATCTGGTTCGTCATCATCTACTGGGTAATCTCGGTCGGCATCGGCCTGTGGGCCGCGCTGCGCGTGCGCAACACGACCGATTTCGCCGTGGCCGGGCGCAGCCTGCCGTTCTACATCGTCACCGCCACCGTCTTTGCCACCTGGTTCGGTTCCGAAACCGTGCTGGGCATTCCCGCGGTATTCCTGAAAGAGGGCCTGTCGGGCGTCGTTTCCGACCCGTTCGGCTCGTCGCTGTGCCTGATCCTGGTGGGGCTGTTCTTCGCGCGGCCGCTGTACCGGATGAACCTGCTCACCATCGGCGACTACTACCACAATCGCTACGGGCGGCTGGCCGAGGTGCTGACCACGCTGTGCATCGTGGTGTCCTACCTGGGCTGGGTCCCGCGCAGATCAAGGCGCTCGGCTGGTGTTCTATACGGTGTCCGACGGCGCGCTGTCGCAGGATGCCGGCATGATGATCGGCGCGGCCAGCGTGCTGGTGTACACGCTGTTCGGCGGCATGTGGTCGGTCGCGGTGACCGACTTCATCCAGATGATCATCATCGTGGTCGGCATGCTCTATATCGGCTACGAGGTCAGCGGCCAGGCCGGCGGCGTCGGGGTGGTGATCTCGCACGCGGCGGCGGCCGGCAAGTTCGAGTTCCTGCCGTCGCTGGATCTCCTGCAGATCATCGGGTTTGCCGCGGCGCTGTTCACCATGATGCTGGGCTCGATCCCGCAGCAGGATGTGTTCCAGCGCGTCACGTCTTCGCGCACCGAGCAGATCGCCGGGCGCGCGTCGGTGCTCGGCGGCGTGCTGTATTTCTTCTTCGCCTTCATCCCGATGTTCCTCGCCTACTCGGCCACGCTGATCGATCCGGGCATGGTGGACAAGTACATCAACGCGGATTCCCAGCTGATTCTGCCGCAACTGATCCTGCAGCACGCGCCGATGTTCGCGCAGGTGATGTTCTTCGGCGCGCTGCTGTCGGCTATCAAGAGCTGCGCGTCGGCCACGCTGCTGGCACCGTCGGTGACCTTTGCCGAGAACATTCTAAGGCCGTATTTCCGGCATCTCGAGGACCGCCAGTTCCTGCGCGTGATGCAGACCGTGGTGCTGGTATTCACCGGCACCGTAACGCTGTTCGCGCTGAACTCGCATCTTTCGATCTTTCATATGGTCGAAAATGCCTATAAGGTCACTTTGGTGTCGTCGTTCGTGCCGCTCGCCTTCGGCATGTTCTGGAAGCCGGCCACGCGGCAGGGCGGCCTGGCCGCCATCCTGCTCGGCCTGGGATCCTGGCTCACGTGCGAGATCGCCTTCGCCGACGCCACGGTGCCGCCTCAATGGTGGGCCTGATGTTCTCGATCAGCGGCATGGTGGTCGGTTCGCTGCTCCCGCAGTGGATTGCGGATCACGCGCCGGTCAAGGAAGTGCATATCGCCTGACCGCCGGCGCGGCGGCACGGCTTCCTGTCTGGCCGGTCCTGGCCCCGTGGCGGCTGTTGTGCCGCTTTGTGCCCGCATTTCCGCCCGTCAGGCAACCCGGTAAGGGTTTATAATTCAAGGCTTTGCATCGTCGTGCGCGGTTGCGCGGGCGGTGCCTGCACCGTTCCGATCCAGAATTTTCGCGAAATAAATACCATGCCGATCTATGCCTACCGTTGCGACGCCTGCGGCCACGGGCGCGATGTGCTGCAGAAGATGAGCGATGCCCCGCTCACCGATTGCCGTCTTGCGGTACCGCCGGAGCCTTCAAGAAGCAGCTCACCGCAGCTGGCTTCCAGCTCAAGGGTTCGGGCTGGTACGTGACCGATTTCCGCGGCGGCAGCGGCGGAGCCAGCGCCCCGGCGGCGTCCGGCGCGGCGCCCGCTGGCGCGGATGCCCTGCAGCGGCCTCGACTTCGAGCTCGGCCTCGACCGAATCGTCGTCCAGCACCTCGCCTCCGCGGCACCCGCTGCCGGCGGCTGCGGCAGCGCCTGCGCCTGCCACTGATCGCAGGCCGGCCGTGGTCGCAAAGAAAACCTCCGCACTGAAGACCTGGTTCCTGACCGGGCTGCTGGTGCTGGTGCCGCTGGGCATTACGCTGTGGGTGCTCAGCCTGATCATCGGCACCATGGACCAGAGCCTGGCGCTGCTGCCGGAGGCCTGGCGTCCGGATCAGCTGCTGTTCGGCAAGCGCGTGACGGGTCTTGGCGCCATCCTGACGCTGCTGTGCATCCTGCTGGTCGGGCTGCTCGCGCACAATTTCATCGGCCAGCGCCTGGTGCGCTGGTGGGAAGCGCTGCTGGGCCATATCCCGGTCGTGGGCCCGATCTACACCAGCGTCAAGCAGGTGTCCGACACGCTGCTGTCGTCGTCGGGCAATGCGTTCCGCAAGGCGTTGCTGGTGCAGTACCCGCGTGAGGGCTCGTGGACCATTGCGTTCCTGACCGGGCGTCCGGGCGGCGACGTGCAGAACCACCTGCAGGGCGAATACGTCAGCGTCTACGTGCCGACCACGCCCAACCCGACCTCGGGCTTCTTCCTCATGATGCCCAAGGCCGACACCATCGAACTCGACATGACCGTCGACGCCGCGCTCAAGTACATCGTTTCGATGGGCGTGGTGGCACCGGCGGAATTGCCCCGCAAGAACGGCGGCCCGGGCCGCCCGGCGGATCCCGTCAGCCCTGCCAGGGCGACCGGCGCAGGCGCCGGCCGCGAAGCAGCGGTCGAGACGGTCGATCCTTCGCATACCAATTGATCACGGGCCGCCCGGCGGGCGGCCGCGTATTACCGGGAAATATCCTAATGTCCTCCATGCGTACTCACTACTGCGGTCTGGTGACCGAACAATTCTCGGGCCAGGAAGTGGCCCTGACCGGCTGGGTCCAGCGCCGCCGCGACCATGGCGGCGTGATCTTCATCGACCTGCGCGACCGCGAAGGCCTGGTGCAGGTGGTGTGCGATCCGGACCGCCCGGAGATGTTCAAGGCTGCCGAAGAGATCCGCAACGAGTTCTGCATCCGTATTACCGGCAAGGTCCGTCCGCGTCCGGCCGGCACCGAGAACGCCAACCTGACCTCGGGCAAGATCGAGGTGCTGTGCCATGAGCTGAGCGTGCTGAACCCGTCGGTTACGCCTCCGTTCCAGCTCGACGACGACAACCTGTCGGAAACCACGCGCCTCACGCACCGCGTGCTGGACCTGCGCCGCCCGCAGATGCAGTACAACCTGCGCCTGCGCTACAAGGTGGCGATGGAAGTGCGCAAGTACCTGGATGCCCAGGGCTTCATCGATATCGAAACGCCGATGCTCGGCAAGAGCACCCCCGAGGCGCTCGCGACTACCTGGTGCCGTCGCGCGTGAACCCGGGCCACTTCTTCGCACTGCCGCAATCGCCGCAGATCTTCAAGCAGATGCTGATGGTGTCGGGCTTCGACCGTTACTACCAGATCACCAAGTGCTTCCGTGACGAAGACCTGCGTGCCGACCGCCAGCCGGAATTCACGCAGATCGACTGCGAGACCTCGTTCCTGACCGAGCAGGAAATCCGTGACCTGTTCGAGGACATGATGCGCACGGTGTTCAAGAACGCCATCGACGTCGACCTGGATGCCTTCCCGGTGATGGAATTCCGCGAAGCCATGGCACGCTTCGGCTCGGACAAACCTGACCTGCGCGTGAAGCTCGAATTCACCGAGCTGACCGAGGTGATGAAGGACGTCGACTTCAAGGTGTTCTCGGGGCCCGCCAACAGCGACAACGGCCGCGTGGTCGGCCTGCGCGTGCCGGGCGGCGGCGCGATCTCGCGCGGCGAAATCGATGCCTACACCCAGTTCGTCGGCATCTATGGCGCCAAGGGCCTGGCCTGGATCAAGGTCAATGAAGTGGCGAAGGGCCGTGACGGCCTGCAGTCGCCGATCGTCAAGAACCTGCATGACGCGGCAATCGCCGAGATCCTGAAGCGCACCGGCGCGCAGGACGGCGACATCATCTTCTTCGGCGCCGACAAGGCCAAGGTGGTCAACGACTCCATCGGCGCGCTGCGCCTGAAGATTGGCCACTCGGAATTCGGCAAGACCAGCGGTCTGTTCGAGGACGTGTGGAAGCCGCTGTGGGTGGTCGACTTCCCGATGTTCGAGTACGACGAGGAAGACGCCCGCTGGGTGGCCATGCACCACCCGTTCACGAGCCCCAAGGACGAGCACATGCAGTACCTGGAAACCGATCCGGGCAAGTGCATCGCCAAGGCCTACGACATGGTGCTGAACGGCTGGGAAATGGGCGGTGGCTCGGTCCGTATCTACCGTTCGGACATCCAGACCAAGGTATTCCGCGCGCTCAAGATCAACGACGAGGAAGCCCGTGCCAAGTTCGGCTACCTGCTTGATGCGCTGCAATACGGCGCGCCTCCGCACGGCGGGCTGGCCTTCGGCCTGGACCGTATCGTCACCATGATGGCCGGTGCCGATTCGATCCGCGACGTGATCGCCTTCCCGAAGACCCAGCGCGCCCAGGACCTGCTGACGCAGCGCCGAGCGCGGTCGACGAGAAGCAACTGCGCGAGCTGCATATCCGCCTGCGCGCGGTAGAGCCGAAGCCCACGGCCTGAGCGGGACGCTTCTGACCCAAAAAGCCGCGCCTTGTGCGCGGTTTTTATTTCCGCCACCAGGAGTTCCCGGCCGCTGCACGCCGAAGTTTCCATTTGTTACTGGCCGGAACATGGCCCCGGATGGCACTGTCTCTTTTTATCTGAGGCGCTGACCGAGCCCCCGCCTTGAGGTGGCCGGCGCGCGGGAGGAATACAAGATGAACCTGGATACCGAGCTGATCCGCCAGTTCCTGCTGGCCCATGCCGAAACGATCCTGACCTGGCTGGTGGCCGGCTTTGTCATGATGTTGCTGGCGCGCTTCGAGCTGCGCCGCGCGGTGCGCAAGTCCGCACAAGCGATGTCCGAATCGGTGGCGACGACCGTGGCGGCCTGCGTGCCCGATGTTGCCCATGCCGCCGCGCAGGCGACTAGCGGTGTACCGGCCGTGGAGCCGGTCGCATCGCAGCGCGCCGACGCGCTGCGGCGCGTGGCGCTCGACACCGTGGCCGCGGTGATGGCACGCGGCCGCTGGCTCGATGAACTGGGCAACCTGCGGCTGCCGGATGACGCACTGCTGACCGGCCAGCGTGCCGCCGGTGCGATCCGCTGCTCGTGGTGGCACCGCAACCTGTGGTGCAGGCCTACCTGTACGCACAGCGTACCTTCGAGGAAGAGGCCGCGCGCGTGCAGGACAGCCGGCGCGACGCGCAGCGCCGGCAGGACTCGCTCCACGCGCTCGAAGCCGAAGCCACCCAGGTCGAGCAGGAGACGGCCAGCATCGTGCTGCGCTTCGAACAGGTCAATGCCCAGTCGGCGCAGGGCGTGGAAGCTGGCGACTATCAGCGCTTCCTGATCCAGAAGTACAACGCACTGGGCCAGCGCGAAAAGGAAATCGTCCAGCAGCGCGGCATGCTGCGCGAACAGGCGCAAGCCAGCGCCGACGATCTGGCCTTCCAGGCGCGCGAAGCCGCGCAGCGCTACCGGGAATCGCTGGCGCCGCTGATGGAGCAGCTGCGCGAGGCCTGGGGGCATGGGGACGCGCCGGATGTCTTCGATACCTGGCTGCGCATCGACCCGATGGACACCGAGGCACAACGCAACGCTGCCTGAAGGCCGGGGCAATTCGCGGGTTCGCGTGGCAAGCGGGCACGGCTGCGCTATCCTTGGGGATGTCCATCGGACTCCGCTCCATGCCTTACAAAATCCCTGAATCCGTGCTGGTCGTGATCTACACGCCAGATCTCCAAGTGCTGTTGCTGGAACGCGCCGATCGGCCGGGCTTCTGGCAATCTGTGACCGGGAGCCTCGATACGCTCGACGAACCGCTCGCGCTGACCGCCGCGCGCGAGGTGTTCGAGGAAACCGGCATCATCGCGGGCGAACACCAGCTCGCCGACTGGCAGCACACCATCCAGTACGACATCTATCCGCAGTGGCGCCACCGGTATGAGGCTGGCGTCACGCGCAACACGGAACACTGGTTCGGGCTGTGCGTATCCGGGCCGCTGCCTGTGACGCTGGCGCCGCGCGAGCACCTGCAGTCGCGCTGGCTGCCGTGGGAGGCCGCGGCGCAGCAATGCTTTTCCAGCAGCAACGCGGAGGCGGTGCGCCAGCTATCGTGGCGCGTCGCGGGCCGGCCGGCCATTTGTGGAGCCGACTGATGAAGTTGCGCGTGGTCACCTACAACATTCACAAGGGCGTGACCGGCATCTCCCGCCGCCCCCGCATCCAGAACGTGCGCGCGGGGCTGCAGGCCATGGATGCGGATATCGTGTTCCTGCAGGAAGTGCAGGACCGCAACGACCGCCTGGTCGCCGCGGCCTTGTTCGATCCCGACCACACCCAGCTCAATTACCTGGCCACGGACGCGTATCCGCATTCGGTGTACGGCCGCAATGCCGTCTACGAGCATGGTCACCATGGCAATGCGATCCTGTCGCGCCATCCGATCCTGATGTCGGAAAACCTCGACATCTCCGACCATCGCTTCGAGCAACGGGGGCTGCTGCATGCGGTGGCCGACGTGAACGGCACGGAAGCCCATTTGATCTGCGTACACTTCGGCCTGTTCGCGCGCAGCCGCGCCCGGCAGGCGGAAGCGCTGGTCGAGCGCGTGCGCAACGTGGTGCCATCCAGCGCGCCGCTGGTGATCGCCGGGGACTTCAATGACTGGAACCACCGGCTCGACGCGCAGATCTGCAACACGCTCGGCACCATGGAGGCGTCGCATGCACGCGGGGCGCGCCTGCACACCTTTCCGAGCCATATGCCGTGGTGGCAGCTCGACCGCATCTACGTGCGCGGCTTCGAGATCGAGCGCGCGCACGCGCTGACCGGGCGCGACTGGGCACAGCGCTCGGACCACGTGCCGCTGGTGGCCGAACTGGCGCAGGCCGCGAGCAAAGCTGCCTAGGCGCTAGGCGTTCTTTTCCGTCGACAGGCTGCTGATGAACTGAAAATAGCGTCCGGATTGCCGAGGTCGAGCACGGGCAACGTCGTCATTTCGGCGACCGCTGCCGGTGCATCGCTCGCGACGGCGACCACGCCGGGCACTCATTCCACAGGGGCGCGCGGCCCAGCGACGGGCGGAAGACTTCCAGCTTCGGGAAATCGCTGCGCTTGTAGCCTTCGACCAGCACCAGGTCGGTATCCGCGGGCAGCACGGCGAGCGCTTCGTCCAGCTCGGGCGAGGGGACATCCTCCGGGTAGTGGCGCATCAGCGTCATATGGCGCGCGCGACCAGCACCACGTTGCGGCAGCCCGCCTCGCGCATGCGCCACGAGTCCTTGCCGGGCGTGTCGGGATCGAAGCCGTGGTGGGTATGCTTGATGGCGTTGACCCGCAGGCCGGCCGCGACGAAACGGGGGATCAGCGCATCCAGCAGCGTGGTTTTGCCGCTGCCCGACGAGCCGGTGATGCCGAATACCTTCACAGTGCTATCCCAGGGTGCATGAGTGCATCGACGATAGCAGAGATGCACCGCACCATGTGCAGATAGCGCCGTCTGACCCATAATCGCTTCATGTCACGGATATCCGACACCGACAAGCCTACTGCTGTGCGCGCTGGCGTGGCGCATGGTGCGGCGCGGGATGACAGTCCTGGCGCGGTTGCGCGCGGCACGCGCAGGCGCCTGTTGCGCTTGGCAGGGCGGCACGGCAAGCCCGTGGGCGGCAACCAGGTACGCCTGCTCAGCGGCGGACGGGACTTCTTTCCCGCACTGATCGCCGCCATTGACTCGGCGGCCTTCCAGGTCGTACTGGAAACCTATATCTACGCTGACGACGACGTTGGCCGCGCCGTGAGCGATGCGCTGATCCGCGCGGTGGCCCGCGGCGTGTCGGTGCGCCTGACCGTCGACGGCTTCGGCGCCGGCAACATGTCCGCGGAACTTGCGCAGCGCCTGCGCGACGGCGGCGTGCAACTGCGTGTCTACCGCGTTTTGCGCGGCTTCCGTCTGGCGCGCCGCCACCTGCGCCGGTTGCACCGCAAGCTTGCGGTGATCGACCGGCGCGTGGCGTTCGTGGGCGGCATCAATATCATCGACGACTACAATCACGGGCCGTTCGAGCACGAAGGGCTCGGGGCCCGCTACGACTTCGCCGTGGAAGTGCGGGGGCCGCTGGTGGACCACGTCGCGCTTACGGCCGAACGGCTTTGGTGGCGCTTGTCGCTGCGTGGCGAGGTGCACGACATCGGCTTGGCCGGCGCGGCGGCGAGCTACCCGCTCGTCACCGACCTGCCGCCGCGGCGCGAAACCGAAGGCGGCGTATTCGCGGCGCTGCTGCTGCGCGACAACCTGCGCAACCGCCGCACCATCGAGCGCGAGTACCTGCGCGCACTCGGCGCGGCGCGCGACGACGTGATCCTGGCCAACGCATATTTCCTGCCTGGCCACAAGATGCGGCGCGCGCTGCTGGCCTGCCGCGAGCGTGGTGTGCGGGTACGATTGCTGCTGCAAGGCAGGGTCGAATACCGCCTGCAGCATTTCGCCACGCACGCACTCTACGCGAGCCTGCTGGATGCCGGCGTCGAGGTCTACGAGTACGCGGAGAGCTTCCTGCACGCCAAGGTCGGCGTGGTCGACGAGGCCTGGGCGACAGTCGGATCGAGCAATATGGACCCATTCAGCCTGCTGCTCGCGCGCGAGGCCAACGTCTGCGTTTATGATCCCGCCTTCGCCGCGGGCTTGCGCGCCGAACTGGAGCGCGCCATCGCGCAGTGCAGCGCGCGCGTCATGCCCGAAGCGCATGCGCGCCGCTCGACGCTGCGGCGTGTGGCCAACTGGGCAGCGTACATGGTGTTGCGCGTAGGCGTCGTTATTGCCGGCGTGACGGGACGCTATTGAGCCGGGGCGCCGATATTGCCGCGCAGCATGCATTTCGCTGCGTCGGTTGCGGTGGCAGGTTGCGCGTTGATGTTGCAACGCAGCCTGTTTAGAAACGTGGGTCTAATTAAAAGCTTGATGGCAACGGGGTCGCGACAGAATAATCTGAACGACCGTTCTTTTTTGGCTTAGACTGCGTGCATTCGCGGCGGAAACCGGCAATTTTGCCGCCACCGCAGGTAACAAAGCAACGTCAAGGTCATACGTGGCGCCCCACGAAGGCGCCACAAGAACGGAGAAATAACATGCGACACCAGTCAGCCCGTCTCGAATCCGCCACCGCTTCCCCCGCGCCGATGCGCAAGGGGGAGATGACGCGCGTGGCGATTCTGGATGCCGCACTGGAACTGTCGTCCCGCGACGGGCTCGAGGGTTTGACCATCGGCCTGTTGGCGGAACGCATGCAGATGAGCAAGAGCGGCGTATTCGCGCATTTCGGTTCGCGCGAAGACCTGCAGGTGGAAGTCGTGCGGGAGTATCACCGGCGGTTCGAGCAGGAGGTGTTCTACCCCTCGCTGCACGAGCCGCGCGGGTTGCCCCGGCTGTGGTCGATGGTGCGCCGGTGGATGGAGAAACGCATCCAGGAAGTGACGACAGGATGCATCTACATCAGCGGTGCGGTCGAGTACGACGACCGCGCGGAAAGCCTGGTGCGTGACGAGCTGGTCAAGAGCGTCACCATCTGGCGCGCCGCGCTGATGCGCGCCATCAGCCAGGCCAAGGAAGAGGGGCACTTGCGCGCGGACTGCGATCCGCGCTGATGCTGTTCGAGATGTACAGCCTTGAACTAGGCTTGCATCATGACGCCCGTTTCCTGCGCCTGCCGGACAGCGCCGAGCTTGCCATGGTCGCGCTCAACAAACTGATTCAGTCTTACCGTACCTGAAGCTGCTGCGTACGGACCGTAGCGCCCGCCTCCTGCGGGCGATGCACGGGCGGCGTGGCGGCATCGTGAAACTCCAAAGGAGCTTTTGATGGGCCAGTACACCGCACCGTTGCGCGACATGCAATTCGTCCTCCACGAACTGCTCGGCGCTGAAGCCGAACTCAAGGCGATGCCGCCGCACGCGGACATCGACGCGGACACCATCAACCAGGTCATCGAGGAAGCAGGCAAGTTCTGCGCCGACGTGGTGTTCCCGCTTAACCAGGTGGGCGACCGCGAAGGCTGCACCTACGTCGGCGACGGTGTGGTGAAGGCGCCTACGGGCTTCAAGGAAGCCTATCAGCAATACGTCGAAGCAGGCTGGCCCGCACTCGCCTGCGACCCGGCGTTCGGCGGCCAGGGCCTCCCGATCGTGGTCAACAACGTGCTGTTCGAGATGCTGAACTCGGCCGGCCAGGCGTGGACCATGTACCCGGGCCTGTCGCACGGCGCCTACGAGGCCCTTCATGCGCACGGCACGCCGGAACTGCAGCAGGTCTACCTGCCCAAGCTGGTGTCGGGCGTGTGGACCGGCACCATGTGCCTGACCGAGCCGCAGTGCGGCACCGACCTCGGCATCCTGCGCACCAAGGCTGAACCGCAGGCCGATGGTTCGTACCTGCTCACCGGCACCAAGATTTTCATCTCGGCCGGCGAGCACGACATGGCCGAGAACATCATCCATCTGGTGCTCGCGCGCCTGCCGGACGCGCCGCAGGGCACCAAGGGCATTTCGCTGTTCGTCGTGCCGAAGTTCATCCCGGACGCGAGCGGCAATCCGGGCGAGCGCAACGGCATCCAGTGCGGCTCGATCGAGCACAAGATGGGCATCCACGGCAATGCCACCTGCGTGATGAACCTGGACGGTGCGCGCGGATGGCTGGTGGGCGAGGCCAACAAGGGCCTGAACGCGATGTTCGTGATGATGAACGCCGCACGGCTTGGCGTCGGTGCGCAAGGCCTGGGCCTGACCGAGATCGCGTACCAGAACTCCTTGGCCTACGCCAAGGACCGCCTGCAGATGCGCGCGCTGACCGGCCCCAAGGCACCGGACAAGCCGGCCGACCCGATCATCGTGCACCCTGACGTGCGCCGCATGCTGCTGACGCAGAAGGCCTACGTCGAAGGCGGCCGCGCCTTCAGCTACTGGACCGCGCTGCAGATCGACCGCGAGCTGTCGCACCCGGACGAGGCCGTGCGCAAGCAGGCCGGCGACCTGGTCGCGCTGCTCACGCCGGTGATCAAGGCCTTCCTGACCGACAACGCGTTCACCAGCACCAACGAAGGCATGCAGGTGTTCGGCGGCCACGGCTACGTCTCCGAATGGGGCATGGAGCAATACGTGCGCGACGCCCGCATCAACATGATCTACGAAGGCACCAACACCATCCAGGCGCTGGACCTGCTGGGCCGCAAGATCCTTGGGGACATGGGCGCCAAGATGAAGGCCTTCGGCAAGATCGTGCAGGAATTCGTCGAGCAAGAGGGCACCAGCGAAGCCATGCAGGAGTTCGTCAACCCGCTGGCGGACCTGGGCGACAAGGTGCAGAAGCTGACCATGGAAATCGGCATGAAGGCCATGGGCAACCCCGACGAGGTGGGCGCCGCCGCGGTGCCGTACCTGCGCGTGGTCGGCCACCTGGTGTTCTCGTACTTCTGGGCGCGCATGGCCAAGATCGCGCTGGAGAAGGAAGCCGGCGGCGACAAGTTCTATACGGCCAAGCTGGCGACGGCACGCTTCTACTTTGCCAAGCTGCTGCCCGAAACGGCGGCCGAGATCCGCAAGGCGCGCGCCGCTCGGCCACGTTGATGGCGCTGGACGCCGATTTGTTCTGATTTGACGGGGCGGCTTCCCATACCGCTGGTTTGCTCCCCTCTCCCGCTTGCGGGAGAGGGGCCGGGGGAGAGGGCAGGAGGTCGACATGCAATATCGTTGGTCGAAGCGCCGCCTCCTCCCCAACCCTCTCCCATAAATGGGAGAGGGGAGCGAACCACTGGCAATAGAGTCGCACGCTCGCGCAAATACCTTCACCTCAACGCTCACTGACCTAGGAGCGCTCATGTCCAATTTCATCGTCAAGAAAGTCGCCGTGCTCGCGCGGGCGTCATGGGGGCGCAGATCGCCGCCCATCTCGTCACGCGCGCGTGCCGGTGGTGCTGTTCGATCTGCCGGCCAAGGAAGGCCCCAAGAGCGGCATCGCGCTGCGCGCGATCGAGAACCTGAAGAAGCTGTCGCCCGCGCCGCTGGGCATCAAGGACGAGTCCGGGCTGATCCAGGCCGCCAACTACGAAGACGATATCGCGCTGCTCAAGGAATGCGATGTGGTGATCGAGGCGATCGCCGAGCGCATGGACTGGAAGCACGACCTGTACAAGAAGGTCGCGCCGCACCTGGGCGCGAACACCATCTTCGCGACCAATACCTCGGGTTTGTCGATCACCGGGTTGTCGGACGGCTTCGATGCCGAACTGAAGGCACGCTTCTGCGGGGTGCACTTCTTCAACCCCCCGCGCTACATGCATTTGGTCGAGCTGATCCCGACCGCGACCACGCAGCCGGAAATCCTCGACAAGCTCGAAGCGTTCCTGACCACCACGCTCGGCAAGGGCGTGGTGCGCGCGAAGGACACACCGAACTTCATCGCGAACCGCGTCGGCATTTTCTCGATCCTGGCGGTATTCGCCGAGGCCGAGAAGTTCGGCATCCCGTTCGATGTGGTGGACGACCTGACCGGCTCCAAGCTGGGCCGTGCCAAGTCGGCCACGTTCCGCACCGCTGACGTGGTGGGTCTGGACACCATGGCGCACGTGATCAAGACCATGCAGGACAACCTGCATGAAGATCCGTTTGCACCGGTCTACAAAACGCCGGCCGTGCTGAAGGGACTGGTCGATGCGGGCGCGCTGGGCCAGAAGACCGCGCCGGCTTCTACAAGAAGGAAGGCAAGGCCATCAAGGTGCTCGACGCCAAGACCGGCCAGTATGTCGAGTCGGGCAAGAAGGCCGACGAGATCGTCGCGCGCATGCTCAAGAAGGCGCCGGCGGAACGCATCAAGCTGCTGCGCGAATCGACGAATCCGCAGGCGCAGTTCCTGTGGGCCATCTTCCGCGATGTGTTTCACTACATCGCCGTGTACCTCGAGCAGATCGCCGATTCGGCGGCCGATGTCGACCTCGCGATCCGCTGGGGCTTCGGCTGGAACTCGGGCCCGTTCGAGGACTGGCAGGCCGCTGGCTGGAAGCAGGTGGCCGAATGGGTGAAGGAAGACATCGACGCCGGCAAGGCGCTGTCCAAGGCACCGATGCCCGCGTGGGTGTTCGAAGGCCCGGTGGCCGAGAACCAGGCGTTCACGCCGCGCAGGGTTCGTGGTCGCCGGCCACGCAGCAGTTCGTCGCGCGCAGCACGCTGCCGGTGTACCAGCGCCAGGTCTTCCGTGCCGCGTTGCAGGGCACGGCCGAGCTGGATCCGCGCAAGGCCGGCCGCACCGTGGAAGAGAACGACGCCGTGCGCATCTGGGTGGCCGAAGGCCAGGACGATGTGCTGGTGGTCTCGTTCAAGAGCAAGATGAACACCATCGGGCCGGACGTGATCGACGGCCTGACGCGTGCGATCGATCTTGCCGAAGCCGAGTACAAGGGCCTCGTGGTGTGGCAGCCGACGTCGCTGCAGCTCGGTGCGCCGGGTGGTCCGTTCTCGGCGGGCGCCAACCTCGAAGCCGCGATGCCGGCCTTCATGATGGGCGGCGCCAAGGGCATCGAGCCCTTCGTCAAGAAGTTCCAGGACGGCATGATGCGCGTGAAGTACGCGGCCGTGCCGGTGGTCTCGGCCGCATCGGGTATTGCGCTCGGCGGTGGCTGCGAGCTGATGCTGCATTCGGCGTCGCGCGTCGCCGCACTGGAAACCTATGTCGGCCTGGTCGAGGTGGGCGTGGGCCTGGTACCTGCAGGTGGTGGCTTGAAGGAAGCCGCGCTGGCGGCAGCGCGTGCCGCACAGGCAGCAGGCAGCACCAACTACCTGCAGTTCCTGACCAATCGTTTCCAAAGCGCTGCCATGGCCAAGGTGTCGGCTTCCGCGCTGGAGGCACGCCAGATGGGCTACCTGCAGTCCTCGGACAAGGTCGTTTTCAACGTGCATGAACTGCTCCACGTGGCGCAGAACGAAGTGCGCGCGCTGGCAGACGCCGGCTATCGCGCGCCGTTGCCGACGCTGGTGCCGGTTGCTGGCCGCTCGGGCATCGCGACCATCAAGGCATCGCTGGTCAATATGCGCGACGGCGGCTTCATCTCGGCACATGACTTCCTGATTGCCACGCGCATTGCCGAAGTGGTGTGCGGCGGCGACGTCGAAGCCGGCTCGCTCGTGAGCGAAGCATGGCTGCTGGCGCTCGAGCGCAAGGCCTTCGTCGACCTGCTCGGCACCAGCAAGACGCAGGAACGCATCATGGGCATGCTGCAGACCGGCAAGCCCGTCCGCAACTAAGGCAGCGAGGAACCGACATCATGAAACAACTGCAAGACGCCTACATCGTTGCCGCGACCCGCACGCCGATCGGCAAGCGCCGAAGGGCGCATACAAGAACACGCGCCCGGACGACCTGCTGGCGATGATCCTGAAGGCCGCCGTGGCCCAGGTGCCGAACCTCGACCCGAAGCTGATCGAAGACGCCATCGTCGGCTGCGCGATCCCCGAAGCGCAGCAGGGCCTGAACGTTGCGCGCATCGGCGCCCTGCTGTCGGGCCTGCCAAACACCGTGGGCGGCATCACCGTCAACCGTTTTTGCGCTTCGGGCGTGAGTGCGGTGGCCATGGCTGCCGACCGCATCCGCGTGGGCGAGTCCGATGTGATGATCGCCGCCGGCGTGGAGTCGATGAGCATGGTGCCGATGATGGGCAACTCGCCGTCGATGTCGCCGGACATCTTCACGCGCGACGAGAATGTCGGCATCGCCTACGGCATGGGCCTGACCGCCGAGAAGGTTGCACAGCAGTGGAAGGTGAGCCGTGAGGACCAGGACGCGTTCTCGCTGGCTTCGCACCAGAAGGCCATCGCCGCGCAACAAGCGGGCGAGTTCAACGACGAAATCACGCCGATCGAGATTGTCGAGAAATTCCCGAACCTGGCCAGCGGCGAGGTGAGCATCAAGACGCGCACGATCTCGCTCGACGAAGGCCCGCGCCCCGAGACCTCGCTGGAAGCCTTGGCAAGCTGCGCCCGGTGTTCGCCAACAAGGGCAGCGTGACCGCCGGCAACAGCTCGCAGACGTCCGATGGCGCGGGTGCGCTGATCCTGGTGTCCGAGCGGATCCTGAAGCAGTTCAACCTGGTGCCACTCGCGCGCTTCGTGTCGTTCGCGGTGCGCGGCGTGCCGCCGGAGATCATGGGTATCGGCCCGAAGGAAGCGATCCCCGCGGCGCTGAAGGCCGCCGGCCTGACGCAGGACCAGATCGACTGGATCGAACTGAACGAAGCGTTTGCCGCGCAATCGCTGGCGGTGATGCGCGACCTGGCGCTCGATCCGACGAAGGTCAACCGCATGGGCGGCGCCATTGCGCTGGGCCACCCGCTCGGCGCGACCGGCGCGATCCGCTCGGCCACCGTGGTGCACGCGCTGCGTCGCCATAACCTGAAATACGGCATGGTGACCATGTGCGTCGGCACTGGCATGGGCGCGGCAGGCATCTTCGAACGCGTTTGAGGAAACGCGCCAGCGGAGCGGCGCCATGTTGCGCCGCTCCGGTCCTTCTGTCAGGTGAAGAAATGCGGTGCCGACGTTGGCGCGCCGCGAGACAACTTCCGCGCTACACGAGCCGTGGCGTCCCGCCCGTGCGACGCCGCCCGCATAGCGGCAGCAGCGCAGTCATTGCAGCAACGCACCACCACGAGAGGCATCCATGAGCATCAGCACCAGCATTGACCAGGGCATCCTGACGATCGAATTCGATCGTGCCGAGAAGAAGAACGCCATTACGGCCGCGATGTACCAGGCCATGCCGACGCACTGCGCGCGGCCGAAGAGGACAACGCGGTCCGCGTGATCCTGATCCGTGGCAAGGACGAGATTTTCACCGCCGGCAACGATCTGGAAGACTTCATGCGGCGCCCGCCGACCGGTGGCGAAGGCGCGGAGCAGGCACCGGTATTCCAGTTTCTCTATCAGATCAGCCATGCGAGCAAGCCGATCGTCGCCGCGGTCAGCGGCGCGGCGGTGGGCGTCGGCACCACGCTGCTGCTGCATTGCGATTTCGTCTATGCATCGGAAACGGCGAAGCTGTCGCTGCCGTTCGCGCAGCTCGGCCTGTGCCCGGAGGCCGCATCGAGCCTGCTGCTGCCCCGCCTGGTCGGCTACCAGCGTGCCGCCGAAAAGCTGATGCTCGGCGAGCCCTTTGGCGCGCAGGAAGCCCACCAGCTCGGGCTGGTCACGCGCGTGCTGCCGGTGGCGGAACTGCATGCGTTCGCGCTGCAGCAGGCACGCAAGCTGGCCGCCTTGCCGGCTTCGTCGCTGCGCGAGACCAAGCAGCTGATGAAGGGCGGTGATGTGGCGGCCGTGGAAAAGAAAATGGCCGAGGAGGGCGAGGTGTTCCGGCGCATGCTGGTGGCACCAGAGGCGAAGGAGGCGTTCTCGGCGTTCTTCGAGAAGCGGAAGCCGGATTTCACGAAGTTCGCGTAGGCGCTGAGAGCCTTTTCTCTACCGCAGATTTGCTCCCCTCTCCGCTTGCGGGAGAGGGGTTGGGCGAGAGGGCAGGCGTATGGCAAGCATCGTAACGCCTGACTTCGTGGGGGCTCCTGCCCTCTCCCCCGCCCCTCTCCCATAAATGGGAGAGGGGAGAAAACACCCGGCAAGATCCTCCTGCCGAGCATTGCCATCAAGCCGCCGGCAATACCCGCGGCTGCCGGCTCTCATCCGTTGCCACATACGTCAGCGTGGCTTCCGTCACCTTGACGATTTCATTGGCGTGCCGCATGCGCTGCGCATAGACCTCGACCGACACCGTGATCGAGGTGCGGCCCGTCTTCTCGATGTCGGCATAGAAGCTCACAAGATCGCCGACAAACACCGGATGCTTGAACAGGAAGGAATTGACGGCCACCGTGGCCACACGGCCCTGGGCGCGTTCCACCGCCGGAATGGACCCGGCGATGTCCACCTGCGCCATGATCCAGCCGCCGAATACGTCGCCATGCACATTGGCATCGGCGGGCATCGGGACAACGCGCAGGGCAGGGCTCTTGCCGGCGGGCAGGGCGGGAACGGTATGGGGCGAATTCATTGCGGGGAACCGAGGAAAGGGAGGGGAGGAGGGCAAAGGTGCCCGCGGGCCGCAGCCGCAAGGCTTCCTGCCGGCCGGCGCGATCTCTGCGACAATCGGTGCCATTGGCCTGAATTCTATCGTATGCGCCGCTATTCCACGACCGCGGAACCGCCCCCCGCAAAGCCCGCCACTCTGTTCCCCGGCCAGCGTGCGCCACGCAGCGACTGGCAGACCGTCCGCAACCTGCTGCCCTATGTCTGGCACTACAAGTGGCGCGTGATGCTTGCGCTGGTCTGCCTCGTCGCGGCCAAGGTGGCCAACCTCGGCGTGCCCGTGCTGATGAAGCGGCTGATCGACAGCATGAACATCACCGCCGGCGACCCGCGCGCGCTGCTGGTGGTGCCGGTCGGGCTGATCGTGGCCTATGGCGTGCTGCGGCTGTCGGCCACGTTGTTCACCGAGTTGCGGGAAATCCTCTTTTCCAAGGTCACGCAGAGCGCGGTGCGGGAGATCGCGCTCCAGGTGTTCCAGCACCTGCACGCGCTGTCGCTGCGCTTCCACCTGGACCGGCAGACCGGCGGCATGAGCCGCGATATCGAGCGTGGCACGCGCGGCATCCAGTCGCTGATCTCGTACTCGCTGTACAGCATCCTGCCGACGCTGGTGGAAATGGCGCTGGTGCTCGGCTTCTTCATCCTGCACTACGACATCTGGTTCGCGGCCATCACGGGCTGCGCGCTGGTGGGCTATATCGTCTTCACCATCGTCGTGACCGAGTGGCGCACGCATTTCCGCCGCAGGATGAACGAGCTCGATTCACGCGCCAACCAGAAGGCGATCGATTCGCTGCTCAACTTCGAGACGGTCAAGTACTTCGGCAACGAGGAATATGAAGCGCGGCGCTATGACGAGAACCTGCTGAAGTACCGCTCCGCGGCGATCCGCTCGCAGAACTCGCTGTCCTTCCTCAACTTCGGGCAGCAGACCATCATCGCGGTCGGGCTGATCCTGATCCTGTGGCGCGCCACCGTGGGCGTGGTCGCGGGCAAGCTGACGCTGGGCGACCTGGTGCTGGTCAACACGCTGATGATCCAGCTCTATATCCCGCTGAACTTCCTTGGCGTGATCTACCGCGAGATCAAACAGGCGACCACCGACATGGACCGCATGTTCGTGCTGCTCGGCACGCACCAGGAAGTGGCCGACACTGCCGGTGCGCAGCCGCTCAAGGTGCAGGCGCGCAAGTGCGCTTTCGCCATGTGCGTTTCGGTTACGAGTCGAACCGCGTGATCCTCGACGATGTCGATTTCACCATTGCAGCGGGCACGACCACCGCCGTGGTCGGCCACAGCGGCTCGGGCAAATCGACGCTAGCGCGCCTGCTGTTCCGCTTCTACGACGTCGGGGATGGCGCCATCCAGATCGACGGGCAAGATATCCGCAGCATCACGCAGGAGAGCCTGCGCCGCTCGATCGGCATCGTGCCGCAGGATACGGTGCTGTTCAACGACAGCATCTTCTACAACATCGCCTATGGCCGGCCCGATGCGACGCATGATGAAGTCATCGCGGCGGCGCGTGCCGCGCAGATCGACGGCTTTATCAGCGAGTTGCCGCAGGGCTACGACACGCCCGTGGGCGAACGCGGCCTGAAGCTCTCAGGCGGCGAGAAGCAGCGCGTGGCCATCGCGCGTACGCTGCTGAAGAATCCGTCGATCCTGGTGTTCGACGAAGCGACCTCGGCGCTCGACTCGCGTACCGAGCAGGCCATCCAGGCCGAGCTGATGCGGCTCGCGCAGAACCGTACCACGCTGCTGATCGCGCACCGGCTGTCCACCGTCGTTCATGCCGACCAGATCCTGGTGATGGACCGCGGGCGCATCGTGGAACGCGGCACCCATGCCGAGCTGATGCGCGCCGGCGGGCGCTATGCGGAGATGTGGGAAATCCAGGCGCGCAGCGCGGCGAAGGGCGAGACGGTGGCCGACGAGTTGGCAATCGACGTGGGCGACGCGACGCAGGACGCCTGAGCGCATGGCTGCTACGCGTAGTCGAGCGGCAGGGCCGTGGTGTATTTGATCTGCTCCATCGCAAAGCTCGAACTCACGTCAGCCAGCTCCGCGCCCTGAATCAGCTTTTTATACACGCGGTCATAGGCGGCGATATCGGGTACGACCACTCGCAGCAGGTAATCCGTATCGCCGGCCATGCGGTAAAACTCGGTCACCTCGGGAATCGAGGCAACCAGCGCGTGGAACTGCTTGAGCCATTTGACGTTGTGCTGGGCCGTGCGGACCGAGACGAAGACCGTCACGCCGGCGTTCAGCTTGTCGGCATCGAGCAGCGCCACGCGCTTGCGGATCAATCCCGCTTCCTCGAGCTTCTGGATGCGGCGCCAGCACGGCGTCGAGGTCAGGCCGACGCGTTCACCGATCTCTGCCACCGGCACGGTGGCGTCTTCCTGCAGGATGGCAAGGATCTGCTTGTCGTAGCGGTCCATCGATGTCTGTTTCCTTTTCGGGGATGGCGGCGGTCCTCATGCGCCGCTCCGGGCGCGTCTCAGGCGTCGTCGCATCAACCAGCAGGTTGACGCCCGTTGAGATGTGATCCTGATCCACGCCGTACAGATGCAGCGACACGGCGACGGCATCGCTGGCATTGCCGAGCGCATGGATATGCTGCAGGCCCGCCGGCACGCTGAAGGTGGCCCCGGCCCGGCGTTCGACGCCGCCGACCTGCGTGGCCTGGCGGGTGGCCGGATCCCATTGGTAGTGGCGCTCGCTCAGGGTGCCGCGCAGCACGCGATAGGCGCACCAGGTGCGGTGCCCGTGCACCGGACTCGACTGCCCGGGACGCCAGACCAGCAGCATCGCCGAAAAGCGCGCGAGCGGGTCGGCATAGACCAGGTGGCGCGTATAGGTGTCCGGGCTGCCGAGCAGCGCTCCCGGCGGCAGGCAGGCCAGCAGGGTGTCGGTATCGGGCAGCCAGGTGTCGATATTGCCGGCCACCATGCGCGCGCTGTGCGCGAAGGTTGCCTCCATGCTGTGGGCGAGCTGGCCCAGCGGGCCGGCATGGATGGTGGACATGCCGCCAGTGGCGGTGGCGGGGCGGGATTGCATGGCTGGCTCCGTGACGTTCTTGGTATGGGGAAATCATAGGAGCGGCTCCGGAGCAAAGGCATGCATTCTGTCGTCCGATCGCGACGAATCATGCAACTGTATGCTTGGAATATCATCATATATGGAATCTGATTCTATACACGCACGATTCCACGGAACACTTGCGCACTCCTGCCGCAAGTGCCCGGGCCCGGTGGATAATCCGCGTCATGGAAATCAAATGGCTTGAAGACTTCGTCAGCCTGGCCGAGACCCACAGCTTCTCGCGCTCGGCCGAACTGCGGCACGTCACGCAACCGGCGTTCTCGCGCCGGATCCAGTCGCTCGAGGCGTGGGTCGGCACGGAACTGATCGACCGCTCCAGCTACCCGACCAGCCTGACCGCCGCCGGCAAGGTGTTCTACGAACAGGCGCTGGCCATGCTGGCGCAGGTCAGCGAGACGCGCGCGCTGATGCGCGGGCAGCGCTCGTCGAACGCGCAGGTGCTCGAATTCGCCGTGCCGCACACGCTGTCGCTGACTTTCTTTCCCGAGTGGCTCAAGGCGCTCGAAGGCAAGATCGGCACGCTGCCGTGCCGGCTGCGCGCGCTCAACGTGCACGACGCGGTGCTGATGCTGGTGGAGGGCGGCTGCGACCTCGTCATGGTCTACCACCATGCGCGCCAGGCGATCCAGCTCGATCCGGCCCGCTACGACATGCTCGTGCTCGGCATCGAGCGGCTGTCGCCGTACAGCGTGCCGGACGGCACCGGCAAGCCGCTGTACCGGCTGCCCGGCACGGACAAGAAGCCGGTGCCGTTCCTGAGCTACACGCCCAATGCCTTCCTTGGCCGCATGGTGGATATGCTGCTGGCCGATACCTCGGAAGAGCTCAAGCTCGACAAATGCTACGAGACCGATATGGCCGAGGCGCTCAAGGTCATGGCGCTGTCCGGGCATGGCATGGCTTTCCTGCCCGAGAGCGCGGTGCGCGACGACGTGGCGCAGGGCCGGCTGGTGCGGGCCGAGTCGGCGCGCGGGCTGCCGCTGTCTATCGACATGGAAATCCGCCTGTACCGCGAGCGGCCCGGCGAGAATGGCAACGACCGGCGGGCCACGGCGGCGCGGCGGAAGCGGCAGCTTGTGGACCAGGTGTGGTCGAGGCTGACGACTGACTAGGGATGGTTTTCTCCCCTCTCCCGCCTGCGGGAGAGGGGCCGGGGGAGAGGGTGGGCGCTTGTATACCACAGGCGTGTACTGCGTGGACGCGCAGGCCCTCTCCCCAACCCTCTCCCGCCTGCGGGAGAGGGAGCGCGCCAACAGCCCGCAAAGACCCACCGCTCCGTCACCAAATCACCTCTCAAACGTTATGCACGTTTTGCATGACCGAATAATCAAACGGCATTGGATTCAGGACGTGCCCCAAGCCTAAGCTTGCGGGCATTCTCCACCCCGGAACCCACCCGATGTCTTCCGCAGCACCGACCAACACTGCTGGCCAAAAGCACGCACTGCCGTCCTACCTCACGCCGACCACCTCGGCCCCTGGGGCATCTACCTGCAACAAGTCGACCGTGTCACGCCTTACCTGGGCTCGCTGGCACGCTGGGTTGAAACCCTCAAGCGCCCCAAGCGCGCGATGATCGTCGACGTACCCATCGAGCTGGACAACGGCACCATCGCCCACTACGAGGGCTACCGCGTGCAGCACAACCTGTCGCGCGGCCCGGGCAAGGGCGGCGTGCGCTTCCACCAGGACGTGACACTGTCGGAGGTGATGGCGCTGTCGGCGTGGATGTCGGTGAAGAACGCCGCGGTGAACGTGCCCTACGGCGGCGCCAAGGGCGGCATCCGCGTGGACCCGCGCACGCTGTCGCACGCCGAGCTGGAACGCCTGACGCGCCGCTACACCAGCGAAATCAACATCATCATCGGGCCGACCAAGGACATCCCGGCGCCGGACGTCAATACCAATGCTCAGGTGATGGCGTGGATGATGGACACCTATTCGATGAACTCGGGCAGCACGGCCACCGGCGTCGTGACCGGCAAGCCGATCTCGCTGGGCGGCTCGCTGGGCCGCCATGAGGCAACCGGCCGCGGCGTGTTCGTGGTGGGTTCCGAGGCCGCGCGCAATATCGGCCTGGAGATCAAGGGCGCCCGCGTGGCGGTGCAGGGATTCGGCAACGTTGGTGCCGTGGCCGCCAAGCTGTTCCAGGAGGCCGGCGCCACGGTGGTGGCGGTGCAGGACCATCGCACCACGCTGTACAACCCGGCCGGCCTGGACGTGCCGGCGTGATGGAATACGCCTCGCACAGCGGCACGGTCGATGGCTACCGGGCGGAAGTCATTTCGTCGGAGCAGTTCTGGCAGGTTGACTGCGACATCCTGATCCCGGCGGCGCTGGAAGGCCAGATTACGGCGAAGAACGCGCCCCAGATCAAGGCAAAGCTGGTCATCGAAGGTGCAAACGGCCCGACCACGCCCGAAGCCGATGACATCCTGCGCGAGCGCAATATCCTGGTCGCACCGGACGTGATCGCCAACGCCGGCGGCGTGACCGTGTCGTATTTCGAGTGGGTGCAGGACTTTTCCAGCTTCTTCTGGACCGAAGAGGAAATCAATGCACGCCTGGTACGGATCATGCAAGAGGCATTCCGCGCAATCTGGCAGGTGGCGCAGGACAACAAGGTGACGCTGCGCACGGCCGCGTTCATCGTGGCTTGCAGCCGGATCCTGCAGGCGCGCGAAATGCGCGGCCTCTACCCCTGATGCGATTGCCGTTGTGCCGCCCATTGATTTATTGCGGCGCACCAAAATCGATATGATTGCCATACGCGGCCCCGGGATTTGTCCCAGGGCCGCGTTGTCGTATTCGGCGCCGGTGCGCACGTATGCCGTGAATCCGACTTCTAGGAGTAAAACCCAGTTGTTTTGAGCGGGATGCTGCGCAATACTGTTTCATCTGTGGGACATTCATCAGTAGAATCCCGCCTTTCTCTTCATGGTCAAGGAGATGTTATGAAAATTGCCAAGTTGGCTTCCCTGATGGTGGCTGTGGGTCTGATGTGCGGAGCCGCACAGGCAGCCGAGCCACTGACGGGCACGCTGAAGAAGATCAAAGACACCGGTGTGATTACGCTTGGCGTGCGCGATTCGTCGATCCCGTTCAACTACAACCTGGGTGGCGTGCGTCAGGTCGGCTATTCCTACGACATCAACATGAAGATCGTGGAAGCCATCAAGGACCAGCTCAAGATGCCGAACCTGCAGGTGAAGGAAATCCCGATCACCTCGCAGAACCGCATCACGTTGCTGCAGAACGGCACCATCGACATCGAGTGCGGCTCGACCACCAACAACCTGGAACGCCAGAAGCAGGTTTCGTTCACGGACAGCATCTTCATCATCGGCACGCGCATCATGGTGAAGAAGGACGGCGGCATCAAGGACTGGGCCGACCTGAAGGGCAAGAACGTGGTGACCACCGCCGGCACGACCTCCGAGCGGCTGCTGCGCAAGATGAACGATGACCAGAAGCTGGGCATGAACATCATCAGCACCAAGGACCATGGCCAGTCGTTCCTGACGCTGGAGTCCGGCCGCGCGGTAGCGTTCATGATGGACGACGCGCTGCTGTACGGCGAGCGCGCCAAGGCCAAGAACCCGGCGGACTGGATCGTCGTGGGCAAGCCGCAATCGCGCGAGGCCTACGGTTGCATGATCCGCAAGGACGACCCGCAGTTCAAGAAGGTCTCCGACAACGTGATCGCCGGCATGATGAAGGATGGCGCGATCAACACCCTGTACACCAAGTGGTTCATGCAGCCGGTGCCGCCGAAGGGGCTGAATCTCGATTTCCCGCTGTCGGACGACATGAAGGCGCTCATCAAGAATCCGAACGACAAGGCGCTCGACTGACCTGCTGAAATCAGGCGTGCGAAACGGAAGGCGAGTCCTTCCGTTTCTTTTTGAGGACGCATCATGAACTACAACTGGCATTGGGGAGTATTCCTCGAGCAGGCTGCCCAGAACGAGACCTACCTGGACTGGATGATTTCCGGCCTGAAGGTCACGATCGCGCTCGGGCTTTCGTCCTGGGTCATTGCCCTGGCCATCGGCTCTGTGCTCGGCGTGCTGCGCACGGTGCCCAACAAGTGGCTGTCGGGCTTTGCCGCGGCCTACGTCGAGATCTTCCGCAACATTCCGCTGCTGGTGCAGCTGTTCATCTGGTATTTCGTCGGCCCGGAGCTGTTGCCCGGCGGCGAAGCGATCAAGCAGATGAACCCGTTCACCCAGCAGTTCCTGGCGGCCATGCTGTGCCTGGGCACCTTCACCGCGGCGCGTGTCTGCGAGCAGGTGCGTTCGGGCATCAATTCGCTGCCGCGCGGCCAGAAGAGCGCGGGACTGGCCATGGGCTTCACGCTGCCGCAGACCTACCGCTTCGTGCTGCTGCCGATGGCGTTCCGCGTCATCGTGCCGCCGCTGACCTCCGAATTCCTGAACATCTTCAAGAACTCGGCGGTGGCGTCGACCATCGGCCTGCTGGAACTGGCGGCCCAGGGGCGGCAACTGGTGGATTACACCGCGCGCCCGTATGAGTCGTTCATCGCGGTGACCCTGATGTACGCGCTCATCAACGTCATCGTCATGCTGGTCATGCGCTGGGTCGAAGCCCGCAGCCGCGTACCTGGCTTCATCGGCAGCAAGTAAGGGGGCGCCATGGCATACGAATTCGATTTCAGCTCCATCACCCCGGCCACGCTGAATGTGCTGGGCGAGGGCATGCTGGTCTCGCTCAAGATCACGGTCACGGCCATCATCGTCGGCATCGTCTGGGGCACCATCCTGGCGATGATGCGGTTGTCGTCCGTGAAGCCGCTCAACTGGTTTGCGCAGGGGTACGTGACCATCTTCCGCTCCATCCCGCTGGTGATGGTGCTGCTGTGGTTTTTCCTGATCATCCCGCAGGTGCTGCAGAACATCTTCCACCTGTCGGCGGCCTCTGACCTGCGCATGACCTCGGCGCTGATCGCATTTTCGCTGTTCGAGGCGGCTTACTATTCCGAGATCATCCGGGCGGGTATCCAGAGCGTGTCGCGCGGGCAGATGTTCGCCGCACAGGCGCTGGGGATGACCTACGGGCAGACCATGAAGCTGGTGATCCTGCCGCAGGCCTTCCGCAACATGGTGCCGCTGCTGCTGACGCAGGGCATCATCCTGTTCCAGGATACGTCGCTGGTTTATGTGAGCGCGCTGGCGGACTTCTTCGGCCAGGCCTATGGCGTTGGCGAGCGCGACGGCCGCATCGTGGAAATGCTGCTGTTCGCCGGTCTCGTGTATTTTGTTATCTGCTACTCCGTTTCGCTGATGGTCAAGCGTTACCAGAAAAAGGTGGCCATATGATTGAAATCAACAATGTCTCCAAGTGGTACGGCACCTTCCAGGTGCTGACCGACTGCACCACCCGGGTTGCCAAGGGCGAGGTCGTGGTGGTCTGCGGGCCGTCGGGCTCGGGC
Source organism: Cupriavidus sp. UYMMa02A (assembly GCA_001725945.1). Lineage (GTDB taxonomy): Bacteria > Pseudomonadota > Gammaproteobacteria > Burkholderiales > Burkholderiaceae > Cupriavidus. The sequence continues at coordinate 44,167 of LRMT01000059.1, forward strand.
AAGTCGACGCTGATCAAGACCGTCAACGCGCTGGAGCCGTTCCAGAAGGGCGATATCCTCGTGGACGGCACCTCGGTCGGCGACCCGAAGACCAACCTGCCCAAGCTGCGTTCGCGCGTGGGCATGGTGTTCCAGAACTTCGAGCTGTTTCCGCACTTGTCGATCACCGAGAACCTGACCATCGCGCAGATGAAGGTGCTCGGCCGTTCCAAGGACGAGGCCATGGCCAAGGGGCTGAAGTACCTGGACCGCGTGGGCCTGAAGAGCCAGGCGGCCAAGTTTCCGGGCCAGCTGTCGGGCGGCCAGCAGCAGCGCGTGGCGATCGCGCGCGCGCTGTCGATGGACCCGATCTGCATGCTGTTCGATGAACCGACTTCGGCGCTGGACCCGGAAATGGTCAACGAAGTGCTGGACGTGATGGTGCAGCTCGCGCAGGAAGGCATGACCATGATGTGCGTGACCCACGAAATGGGCTTCGCACGCAAGGTGGCCAACCGCGTGATCTTCATGGACACCGGCAAGATCGTCGAGGACTGCGCCAAGGAAGAGTTTTTCGGCAATATCGAGCAGCGCTCGGACCGGGCGAAGCAGTTCCTGTCGAAGATCCTGCATCACTGAGATCTTGCACCTCGTTGCATGAAAAAGGGACGCACGCAGCGTCCCTTTTTTCTTGCCGGCCCTTCCTGGACTCAGGTACAGGCTGTGTTGGCCGCGTTCTTCGCCTGCACTTCCGGCGGGATTGGCACGGACAGCTTCATCTCCGGACGTCCGTCGATGAACATGATCAGCTCGCCCGGTTCGAATCGCGTCCAGGTCTCGTTGTCGGTCAGAGGCTGCGTGGCGATGACCGCGACCCGGTCATCCGGCGTGGTGACCTGGGCAAAGTCGATCGACAGGTCGGCGTCGATCAGGTGCGCGGTCGAGAACGGCCATTGCCGGACAATGTAGTACAGCCGCGTCGAGCAGTGCGCGAACAAGGCCTGTCCGTTGCATAGCAGGTAGTTGAATACGCCGTGCGTCGTGATTTCACGCGTGATGTCCGCCAGCGCGTGGCACAGCTCGTTCAGCGGCGGCTGCGAGCCGGGGAAGCGCTTGCGCAGCCCCTGCATCAGCGTGCAGAACGCGAGTTCGCTGTCGGTGTCGCCCACCGGCTGGTAGACGCCTGACAGGAACGGCGCAAAGTTCAGCAGGTCGCCGTTGTGGGCGAAGATCCAGTGCCGGCCCCACAGCTCGCGCATGAACGGGTGGCAGTTCTCGAGCAGGACCGTGCCCTGCGTGGCCTTCCGGATGTGTGAAATGACGTTCTTCGATTTGATCGGGTAGCGCTTGATCAGGTCGGCCACGGGCGAGGTGCCGGCCGACTGGTTGTCGATGAAGAGCCGGCAGGCCTTGTCCTCGAAGAAGGCCACGCCAAAGCCGTCGGCGTGGTGGTCGGTCAGGCCGCCGCGGGCGGCGAAACCGGTGAAGGAGAACGTCACGTCGGTCGGCGTGGCGCAGTTCATGCCTAGCAGCTGGCACATGGCGGGGCACCGGGTCGGCAGGGGGCTGCCGCTTTGCAATAGAATGCAGACATTATCCCGCGCACCCGGGCCGCTGCCAAGCGCACGGTTTCGGGCGCGCCACGCCATCCTGCACCACCCTCCCGACCGCTATGAGCCAATACAAGATTGCCGTGATTCCTGGGGACGGAATCGGCACGGAAGTGATGCCCGAGGCATTCGCGTCATGGATGCCGCCGCACGCAAGTTCGGCATCGATTTCCAGTGGGATCACTTCGATTTCTCGAGCTGTGACTATTACGCGCGCCACGGCAAGATGCTGCCTGACGACTGGTTCGACACGCTGGTGAAGTACGACGCCATCTATTTTGGCGCCGTGGGCTGGCCTGACACCGTGCCCGATCACGTGTCGCTGTGGGGGTCGCTGCTGCAGTTCCGCCGTTCCTTCGACCAGTACGTGAACCTGCGGCCGGTACGCCTGATGCCAGGCATCAAGAGTCCGCTGGCCGACCGCAAGCCCGGCGATATCGATTTCTATGTGGTGCGCGAGAACACCGAAGGCGAGTATTCGAGCATCGGCGGCCGCATGTTCCCGAACACCGAGCGCGAGATCGTGATGCAGGAAACGGTGATGAGCCGGATCGGCGTCGACCGCATCCTGAAGTTCGCATTTGAACTGGCAAAGAAGCGCCCTAAGCAGCACCTGACGTCGGCGACGAAATCCAATGGCATCTCGATCACGATGCCCTACTGGGACGAGCGCGTGGAGGCGATGGCGGCGAACTACCCCGGCCTGAAGGTGGACAAGTACCACATCGACATCCTGACCGCCCACTTCGTCCAGCATCCGGACTGGTTCGATGTGGTGGTGGCCAGCAATCTGTTTGGCGACATCCTGTCCGACCTGGGGCCAGCCTGTACCGGCACCATCGGCATTGCGCCGTCTGGCAATATCAATCCGGATCGCACCTATCCGAGCCTGTTCGAGCCGGTGCACGGCTCCGCACCGGATATCGCGGGGCGCGGCGTGGCCAACCCGATCGGCCAGATCTGGTGCGGCGCCATGATGCTGGAGCGTCTCGGCCACGATCAGGCGGGCGCGGCGGTGTTGGGCGCCATCGAAAAGGTACTGGCAGCGGGCCCGGAACATGCGCCGCTGACGCGCGATATCGGCGGCAAGGCCGGCACCGAGGACCTGGGCCGCGCGATCGCGGAGGCATTGTGAGCGCCGCGGGCAGTTTTACGGGCGATCCGCGCGCGCTGCTGCTGGAAACGTTCCATACGGCGGTTGCGGCGGCGGATCCGCTCAAGATCGTGGCCGCGCATCTGCCGCCGCCTCAGGCAGGCGGGCGCACGCTGGTCGTCGGCGCGGGCAAGGCCGCGGCGTCGATGGCGCTGGCGGTGGAGCAGGCCTACGCCGGCCAGACGCAGATCGAGGGACTGGTGGTCACGCGCTATGCGCATGGCCTGCCGACGGAGCACGTGCGCGTGATCGAGGCCGGGCATCCGGTGCCGGACGAAGCCGGCGAACAGGCTGCGGCCGAGATCCTGGCCCGCGTGTCCGCGCTGACGCCGCAGGACCGCCTGCTGGTGCTGGTGTCGGGCGGCGGTTCAAGCCTGCTGTCGCTGCCGGCCGAGGGCATTCCGATGGCCGATCTCAAGGCCACGACGAAGGAACTGCTGCGCTGCGGCGCGCCGATCACCGAGATGAATATCGTGCGCAAGCACATCTCGCGTATCCAGGGCGGCCGGCTCGCACAAGCCAGCCAGGCGCCGGTGACGACGCTGATCGTCTCGGACGTGGCCGGCGATGATCCCAGCGCGATCGCGTCCGGGCCGACCGTGGCCGACCCAAGCACGTTCGCCGACGCGCTAGATATCCTGCGGCGCTATGGCGCGACTGTGCCAGCCAGCGTCCAGTCGCATCTCGAGCGCGGGGCGCGCGGCGAGGTGCCCGAGACACCCAAGCCCGGCGATCCGCTGTTCGCGCGCGTCGACAACCGCATGATCGCCACCGCGCACGGCAGCCTGCAGGCTGCCGCCGCGCTGTTCCGCGAGCGCGGCATCACCCCGGTGATCCTCGGCGATACAGTGACGGGCGAGGCACAGGAGGTCGCGCGGGTCTACGCCGCGCTGGTGCGGGAAATTCGCGCGTACAATGCGCCGTTCGCCGCGCCCGTGGCGCTGGTGTCGGGCGGCGAATGCACGGTCACATTGCCGGCGGACGGTGGTGGTGCGAAGGCAAGGGGCGGGCGTTGCTCCGAATTCCTGCTGTCGCTGGCCATCGAGCTGGCGGGCATGGACGGCGTGCATGCGATCGCGGCCGACACCGACGGCATCGACGGTTCGGAGGACAATGCAGGTGCGCTCGCGGACCCGACCACCCTCGCGCGCGCCGAGGCGGCCGGCATGCCGGCGCGCCGCCAGCTCGACGCGCACGACGCCTGGGGCCTGTTCGATGCCATCGGCGACCTGGTGGTCACCGGGCCGACACGCACCAATGTGAACGATTACCGCGCCATCCTGATTCTCTAACTTCCAGTATGCCTGCCGCGCTAGCGGCGGCAGGCCCAGCAAGCCATGACCCAGAAGCTCACCATCACCCGCCCGGACGACTGGCACCTGCACCTGCGCGACGGCGCGGCGCTCGCGGCTGTGCTGCCCGACACCGCGCGCCAGTTCGGCCGCGCCATCATCATGCCGAACCTGAAGCCGCCCGTGACCACGGTGGAACAGGCGCAGGCCTATCGCGCCCGCATCCTGGCCGCGTTGCCGGCCGGCATGAGCTTTGAGCCGCTGATGACGCTGTACCTGACCGACAACACCCCGGCCGAGGAAATCATCGCGGCCAAGGCGAGCGGTTTCGTGCATGGCGTCAAGCTGTATCCGGCCGGCGCCACCACCAACAGCGATGCCGGCGTGACCGACATCCGCCGCTGCGCGGCCGCGCTCGAGGCGATGCAGCGCGTGGGCCTGCCGCTGCAGGTGCACGGCGAAGTGACCGATGGGGACATCGACATCTTCGACCGCGAAGCCGTCTTCATCGACCGCGTCATGACGCCGTTGCGCCGCGATTTCCCGGAGCTGAAGGTGGTGTTCGAACACATCACCACGAAGGATGCCGCCCAATATGTGCGTGACGCCAGCGGCCCGGTCGGCGCGACCATCACGGCGCACCACCTGCTGTACAACCGCAACGCGATCTTCACCGGCGGCATCCGCCCGCACTATTACTGCCTGCCGGTGCTCAAGCGCGAGACCCATCGCGAGGCACTGGTCGCCGCCGCAACGTCGGGCAGCGACCGTTTCTTCCTCGGCACCGACAGCGCGCCGCACGCGCGCGGGCTGAAGGAACATGCCTGCGGCTGCGCCGGCTGCTACACGGCGCTGCATGCGATGGAACTCTATGCCGAGGCCTTCGACGCCGCCGGCGCGCTCGACAAGCTGGAGGCCTTCGCCAGCTTCAACGGTCCGGCCTTCTACGGCCTGCCGCGTAATGCCGGCACGCTGACGCTGGAGCGCGAAGACTGGGAACTGCGGCCGAGCTGCCCTACGGCGACACCACGCTGGTGCCGCTGCGCGCGGGCGAGACGCTGCGCTGGAAGGCGCGCTGACACGCAGGTCGCAGGTCATTGACTGCAATCCAAACGGCGGCGAACCAGGGGTTCGCCGCTTCGCTTTCAGCGATTGACTGGACGCGGCCGTGGTTCGGGCCCTTTGCGACGGTCGGAGCCCGATTGGCCGCAGCCGTGGCGGGCGGCGCCTCCCTGCATGCTTGCCTGAACGAGCAAGCCGCCGCGGCTGGGCTGCACAATGCCCGTGGCCTGCCGTTGCGCTTCACCGCGCAGGACGAGCTGCCGGCCGGAACCGCCTACGAGGCGCATATCCATGCCACCGGGGCGGTGCCCACCCGCGACAACCTCCATGATTTCTTCAATGCGCTGATCTGGCTGCATTTCCCGCAAGCAAAGGTGCGGCTCAACGCGCTCCAGGCCGAGGTGATTCAATGCGCCGGGGTGCAGGCCGGACGGGGAGGCGTGCGCGACGCGGCCACGCTGTTCGACGAGAACGCCGTCTTGTTCCTGAGTACTGACGCCAGTCTGGAGGCGGCGCTGCGCGGATTTGGATGGCAGGAGCTGTTTGTCCGGCGTCGGCCGAACTGGGGCGACCGGTGCGTGGCGGTGCCGTTCGGCCACGCGCTGCTGGAAAAGCTGGTGAGTCCGTACAAGTCCGTCACGGCCCACGCATGGCCGCTGGCACTGCCGCCCGCATCGGCCGGATCGACCATGGTGGATAGCGCAGTCGCCGCGTCTTTGCTGGCTGCGGCCGACGCTGGCCGCTTGCGCGGCGGGCGCAGCTTCACGCCGTTGCCCGTCATGGGCATTCCCGGCTGGTGCGACGCCAATGCCGATGCAGCGTTCTATGCCGACGTGACGGTATTCCGGCCCGGCGCGCCGGGAAGTCGCAGGCTGACCGGCAGCCCGCATTGGTGTTAGACTTCGGGCCGCAAAGCAGGCCAGACAATCGCTGCTTGCATCGCAAGGTGCAAGGGGAGGAAAGTCCGGACTCCACAGGGCAGGGTGTTGGCTAACAGCCATCCACGGTAACGTGCGGAATAGGGCCACAGAGACGAGTCTTGCCGCCAGGTTCGCCTGGCGGGAAGGGTGAAACGCGGTAACCTCCACCTGGAGCAATCCCAAATAGGCAGGCATTGAGGCGGCCCGCTGAGCCTGCGGGTAGGGAGCTGGAGCCGGCTGGCAACAGCCGGCCTAGAGGAATGGTTGTCACGCGCCGCCCGCCGCAAGGTGCGGTGGCGTGCACAGAATCCGGCTTATCGGCCTGCTTTGCACTTGTCTTCCGATATGCCCGGCCAGTACATCTGCCCGGGCATTCATCTCTCGTCAGCCTTCGACGATTTCCATCGTGTGCGTGATTTCCGCGGTCTTGGCGATCATGATCGACGCCGAGCAGTACTTCTCGTGCGACAGCTTGATGGCGCGCTCGACGGTGGCCGGGTTCAGGTTCTTGCCAGTCACCACGAAATGGAAGTTGATGCGGGTGAAGACCTTCGGATCTTCGCCGGCGCGCTCGGCCTCCAGCTTCACGCTGCAGCCGGTCACTTCCTGGCGGCCGCGCTTGAGGATCAGGACCACGTCGTAGGCGGTGCAGCCGCCGGTACCCAGCAACACCATTTCCATCGGACGCGGCGCCAGGTTATGGCCGCCGCCTTCCGGGGCGCCGTCCATGGCGACGATATGACCGCTGCCGGTCTGGGCCACGAAGCTCATGCCCTCGGCACCCATCCATGTCACTTTGCATTCCATTTTGTTCGTTCCTGTCGTCTGAGTTGTGTGTCTTTGAGCGCAAGCGCGTGATCTCGAATCTTGCTTTTTTCAAGATACGACATCGTAAAGTTTGGTGGCCGGGCGCGATAACCCTATGGAAACCGAGGGTTTCTTCTAATGTGTCAGTCTGTTGACATCATCTTTTAGGGATCAACCTACTGATTTTAAAGGAGAAGTTAAATTTTTTGGGTCGGCGGTTCGATTCCCATGATGTGAAATTACATTTCGCAGTGCAAATTAAGCTTGCATCAGGGATTACCCCATGTATAATTCCAATCATTGAACGACGGCGCAGACAGCGCGCCAGAGTGCGAAAGCGAAGCCCCGGCAAAGCCCTCCGCACCGCCCGCAGAACACCGTCGATCTCCAAGTGTCTCCTCCACCCTCCTCCTTTGGTGGATTCAAACCCAAGCCAGACCGGCTTGGGTTTTTTTCATCTGTGCCAGGCGAGTGCCGCAGGAGCCATAAGTCGAGCCGCAAGCGCTCGGGTCGTGGCGATCTTGGCAAAATCCCTTGACTTTGCTTGTGTCCGGATCGCGACCGCCAGTATAATCTACGGTTTTTCCGCCATGCCCGCGGGAAAAGAATCAGGGAGAGCCTGCAAAAACAAGCAGGAAGGCCAGGTCCTCAGGATCGGCCGAAGAGACTTGCAGGGGCGAGTACAAGCCTTCGCGAGTCGGAATCGGGCAGTTCTCTAATAGTCAGGAAAAATCATGAAGACCTTTTCCGCCAAGCCTCTTGAGGTAAAGCGCGACTGGTACGTGATTGACGCGACGGACAAAGTCCTCGGCCGTGTCGCCAGCGAAGTGGCACGCCGTTTGCGCGGCAAGCACAAGCCGGAATTCACTCCGCACGTCGACACGGGTGATTACATCATCATCGTCAATGCAGCCAAGCTGCGTGTCACGGGTACCAAGGAAACGGACAAGAAGTACTATCGCCATTCGGGTTACCCGGGCGGTATCTACGAAACGACGTTTGGCAAGATGCAGCAGCGCTTCCCGGGCCGTGCCCTGGAGAAGGCTGTCAAGGGCATGCTGCCGAAGGGTCCGCTGGGCTACGCGATGATCAAGAAGCTGAAGGTTTACGCCGAAGCCGAGCATCCGCACGAAGCGCAGCAGCCCAAGGCGCTGGAAATCTAAGGAGGCCAATCCATGATCGGTAACTGGAATTACGGTACTGGCCGCCGCAAGAGCGCCGTGGCACGTGTCTTCATCAAGTCGGGCAAGGGCGACATCGTCGTCAATGGCAAGCCCATCAAGGAATACTTCGCTCGCGAAACTTCCCTGATGATCGTGCGCCAGCCGCTGGAACTGACCGAGCACGCCGAAACGTTCGACATCAAGGTCAACGTTACCGGCGGCGGTGAAACCGGCCAGGCCGGTGCCGTGCGTCACGGTATCACCCGCGCCTGATCGACTACGATGCAACGCTGAAGTCGGCCCTGTCGAAGGCTGGCTACGTCACGCGTGATGCGCGTGAAGTCGAGCGTAAGAAGGTCGGTCTGCACAAGGCACGTCGCCGCAAGCAGTTCTCGAAGCGCTGATGTGTTTTCGCCGGTCCGGCTCAGCCGGATCGCGCGAAGCCAAAAAACCGCACGCTGGTCGTGCGGTTTTTTTTGTGTGCGGTTTCGTCTCTCGTCGGACGGGCGGCCAGTACCGCGAGGTCCCGCCACATGCTAAAAAAGGCACAATTTCATCTCCCTACCTTTGCAGGGGTAATGGCTGAGCGCAGATAAAATCACGGCCGGGCTGCCGGAGCATCACTACTGCGGGCGGGCGGGGTTGGAAAAACCTGTCGCGTGATGCCTTGCCGAGCCGCTCGCTGCTTCAGACCCGGCCGCGTTCCGGCGTGCGGCCTACGGACACAAAGAATCCAGTCAAGGAGTGAGGGATGTTGTTTTCCAAGAAGAAGGGGCTCTCCATCGATACGCTGATCGGCGAAGGCACGGCCATCGACGGCGATCTCGTGTTCTCGGGCGCTGCGGCTGGATGGCAAGGTGCGCGGCAAGTATTCGCGCCGCAGGCGAAAGCCGAGCATGCTGGTCATCAGCGAAAAGGGCATGGTGGAAGGCGAGATCGCGTCGGGCACCTGATCCTGAACGGGACGGTGAAGGGGCCGGTCCACGCGGGCGAACTGCTCGAACTCCAGCCGCACGCGCGCGTACTGGGAGAGGTGCGCTACGCTGCGCTCGAGATGCACCAGGGGGCGCTGGTCGAAGGCCGGCTGGTGCCGCTGGGCCAGGAAGAGATCAAGGCGCTGCCCAATCCGTCACCCGCGCACCATGACGTCGAGGACGCCGTTGATGTGCCGCTGCCAGGCGACGGCGCCGGGGCCGGCAAAGCGGCGTAAGTGCCACGCGTAATACTTGCCAGAAGCCCTTGAAAACCAAGGGTTTCGGCACGATTTCCCAGTAGCGCTTAGAATACAGGCGTATCTAAATAGGAGAACCCCATGAACGCAGTCGCAGAGGCACCCGCTACCGAGGACGTGCCGGCACCGTTCGTCTTTACCGACAGCGCAGCCGACAAGGTCAAGCAGCTGATCGAGGAAGAGGGCAATGCCGAGCTGAAGCTGCGCGTGTTCGTGCAGGGCGGCGGCTGCTCAGGCTTCCAGTATGGCTTCACGTTCGACGAGGAAGTCAACGAAGACGACACCACGATGGTCAAGAACGGCGTCACCCTGCTGATCGACTCGATGAGCTACCAGTATCTGGTCGGCGCCGAGATCGACTACAAGGAAGACATCAACGGCGCACAGTTCGTGATCAAGAATCCGAACGCGAGCACCACCTGCGGGTGTGGGTCGTCGTTCTCGGTCTGAGGCGAGATTTGCCGCCAGGAAAGCGCACCTCCGGGTGCGCTTTTTTTATTCCGGCATCGCCCGCCACACCACCGGAAACCAGTCCTCCCGCATCCGCTCGCCGGTCTGTTGCCCGATCCCGGGGAACGGCGGCGAGGTACGGCCGGGCCGCTCCAAAACCGCACATCGTCTCCAAGAAAGCGCGCCGAGAACGCGCGCCGCCGGCCGGTGCCGGTGTTGCCGGCAGCCCCATGAACGGTGTGGAAGTCAAATACCACCGCATCTCCGGGCTCCAGCTCCGGCTGCAGGATGATGTGGCTGCCGTCTTCGACATCAGGCATTTCCATGAAGGCATCGTCGCCGCCATAGAAATTCTCATTGCTGGCCCAACGCTTGGGCCGTACCAGCCGCGGCCAGCGGTGCGAGCCCGCGACCACGCGCAAGGTGTTGGCCTGTGTCACGGGATCCAGCGGAATCCAGTAGCTCGCAGTTTGCAGCCCATCCACGCAGTAGTAGGGCAGGTCCTGATGCCATGGCGTCGCCTTGGCCGTGCCAGGTTCCTTGACGAGGATGTGCTCGTGAAACACCTGCACCGCCTGCGACTGCATGATTCGCCCGGCAATGGCGGCGGCCGGCGAATGCCGGATGAAAGCATTGAACGGTTTGATACGCTGCCAATTGCAGTAATCCTCGAAGAAGCGCCCCCGCTCGCCGTTGCGCACGTTTTCGATCGCGAACGGCCCGGGCTGCGCCAGGTTCTGTTCGAAGCCGTCGCGCAGGCGCTCGACCCAGTCGGTGAAGGCGCCGCGCAGCACGAGCACGCCGTCGCGCTGGTAGGTGCTGACCTGTTCTGCGGTGATTTCCATGGCAAGGCTCCGATGCGGGGACGAGCCCAGTATCGGCAACCTTGGTCGATAGGAAAAGCATATATTTCCTATGCTGTAGTATAGGAAATCATGATTCCCTTCTCGTTTCGCCAACTGGAGTACTTCGTCGCGGCTGCCGAGCACGGCAGCATCAGCGCGGCTGCGCGGGCGCGCCATGTTTCCCAGCCATCGGTGTCGACGGCGATCGCGCAACTGGAGGACACGCTGGGCGAGGCGCTGTTCCGTCGGCAGGTGAGCCGTGGCCTGGCGCTCACGCCCGCCGGACAGCGACTGCTGAGCCGGGCGCGCGATATCCTGGCGCTGGCGGCGGGGATTGCCCTCGATGAAGCGGGGCAGCAGGGGCTCAGCGGCCGGCTGTCGCTGACGTGCTTCCAGGACCTGGGCCCGTACTTCGTGCCGCGCCTGCTGGCAGGTTTTCGCGAGCGCCACCCCGGGGTTTCCGTGACGCTGTTCGAGGCGGACCTGGCCAGCGTTCACCGTGCACTGCTGGCCGGCAAGGCCGAACTTGCGCTCACTTACGACCTGGGCTTCGACCAGCGCGTCGACCGATGGGTACTGGCAAGCCTGCCGCCCTATGCGCTGCTGCCGGCGGGCCACCCGCGCGCGAACCAGCACGACATCAGTCTCGCGGAGCTGGCCGGTGAGCGCCTGATCCTCGAGGACATCCCGCAGACACGTGAGTACTTCCTGTCGCTCTTTTGGGCCCACGGACTGCATTCGACGCTGCACCAGTACACGCAGACGTTCGAGATGCAGCGCGGGCTGGTGGCGCATGGCTACGGCGTGGCGCTATCGTGCACGCGTCCTGCCGGGGACCATAGCTATGATGGCCTGCCCATCGCGTGCCTGCCGTTGCGCGAGTCGGTGACCGCGCAACGGGTCGTGCTGGCGCGCGCGCAGGCGGCGCGCGCGTCGCCGCTCGCACAGGCATTCATCGACTGGGTAGTGGAAAGCGGGCATGCGGTGCCGGCCTGAGCCTGGCCGGCGCACGGCGGATCAGCGAGGATAGATCGCGCCGAGGACGCGCGGGCCGGCTGCACCGGTTACGGTGGCGACGTTGCCCGGCAAGCGGAGCAGGCACTGGCGCGCCAGCCACGCGAAGGCGATGGCTTCCACCTGCGAGACCGGCACCCCGAAGTCTTCCGTCGTTTGCACGGCCACTCCCGGCAGCGCTTGTGCCAGGCGCCGCATGATGTAGCCATTGCGCGCGCCGCCGCCGCAGACGATCAGGCGCCGTGCCTGCGCCGCATGCGCGCGGACATCGCGCGCAATGGCTTCGGCCGTGAGCGCGGCCAGCGTCGCCTGCACGTCGGCCGGCGACGGTGCGGGTCCGCCCCGAGTCGCAAGACGCGCTTCCAGCCAGGCGGGATGGAACAGGTCGCGGCCTGTGCTTTTGGGCGGCGCCGCATTGAAGTATGGATCAGCGAGGCATTGGGCCAGCAGGGCTTCGTCCACGTGTCCGCTCGCGGCCCATGCGCCGTCGTCGTCGAACGCATGCCGAGCTGTTCGCCGATCCAGTAGTCGAGCAGCGCATTGCCGGGTCCGCAGTCGAAGCCGATCACGGCGCCGCCGTTGCCGGGCAGCACGCTGATGTTGGAGATACCGCCGATATTGCAGACCACGCGCGCCTCGGCGCCGTCGCCGAACAGTGCCTGGTGCAGCGCCGGAACCAGCGGCGCACCCTGGCGCCCGCGGCCACGTCGCGGCTGCGGAAGTCCGCGACTACGTCGATGCCCGTCAGCTCCGCGAGCAAGGCGGGATGCTGGCTCTGCCGCGTGTAGCCGGTCTCATCGTACAGGCCCGGCCGATGGCGGATGGTCTGGCCATGCGCGCCGATGGCGGCAATGTCGTCCGGCCTCAGCCCGGTCTGCCCGAGCAGCGCAGTCACGCAGCCCGCATAGACGCGCGCGAGCCCGTTGGCCGCCAGCGCCTCGCGATGGATTTCGTTGTCGCCGGGTTGCTGCAACTGGCCGAAGTCCGCGCGCAGCGCGTCGGGAAAGGGCTCGTGCGCGGCGGCCAGCACGGCGGGGCGCTCGCCGCTGAAGTCGACCAGCACGGCATCCGCGCCGTCCATGCTGGTGCCGGACATGATGCCGATATAGCGGTCGCCGTGCGCGCGCATGGAGTCTCCGGGCGGAGCGGCCGTCAGTTGGCCGCGGTCAGGACGTTATAGGTGCGCAGCGCGTTGATGCGGCTGAGCATGGTGCTGGTATAGCCGAGGAATTCCTGGCGCGCCTTGCCGGTCAGCACCGGCGCTTCCATCAGCGCGATGCTCAGCGGGTTCTGCGGCACGTCGTTGAAGCGGAACTCGTAGTGCAGGTGCGGCCCGGTGGCCCAGCCGGTCTGGCCGACATAGCCGATCAGCTGGCCCTGCGCCACCCGCTGGCCCTGCTGTATGCCGGCAAAACCGGACAGGTGCGCGTAGTAGGTCGAGTAGCCGTTCGCGTGCTTCACGATGATGATGTTGCCGTAGCCGTTTTGCTGCCCGACAAAGTCGATCGTGCCTTCGCCGGTGGCCAGCACCTTGGTGCCGGTCGGCGCGGCGAAGTCCACGCCCTTGTGCTGGGCCCACGCGTGGTGCAGCGGATGCTCGCGGCCGCCGAAGCCCGATGACACGCGCGAGAATTCGACCGGCGAGCGCAGGAACGGACGCTTCATGCTGCGGCCGTCGAACGTGTAGTACGCGCCGTTGCTCTCGCCCTCCGGCGCAAACCACAGGGCCTGGTGCAGCTGGTTGCGGTTGATCAGCTCGATCGCGACCACGCGGCCGTTGCGGATGAACGCGCCGTCCTGGAAGCCCGCTTCATAGATGATGCGGAAGCGGTCGCCGCTGGCGATGTCATGCTGGAAGTCGATCACGCCCGAGAAGATCGACAGCATCTGCTGCACGACGTCATCGGGCACATGGGCCGCGTCCATGGCCTTGAAGAAGCCGCCCGACGAGATCGAGCCGGACGCCATTTCATAGCGCAGGTCGTTGTTGACATTCTGCACGCGTGCCTTGTACGTGGTCGTACCGTCCGCCTTCGCGGGCTCGACGCGCTCGATCACGAGTTCGCGCGAGATCGCGGCGTCGCCGCCCAGGTTCGCCTGCAGCGACACGAGCATATTGCTGTCGTCGATTTGCGCCTGCACGGTCTGGCCGGGATTGAGGTTGAACAGGCCGCGCGCGGTCGGGTTCTGAGGATGAACGCCTGCGCGTCAGGATCGTCCACGCCGAGGCGGCGCAGCAGCGAGGAAATCGTGTCGCCGCGCTGCATGCGCTCCTGGCGCACATAGACGGCGTCCGTGTCGATATCGGTAAGCTGTTCGAGCTGGTCGCGCACATCGGGCATGCGCAGCGGCTCGTTCACGCGCGGCGCGCGTGGGTCGTCGAAGGCACTGCGGGGCGCCACGCCCATGGCGGCGGCCATGCCGAGCGTGAACATCGCGCCCACGGAAGCCGTGAGCTGCTTGCGCCGTCGCGCGTGCTGGGGGTTGGTCGGGTCGACGAGAACCACCAGTTCACGCGCGAAAACTTCGCGGAGTCTGGACCACATCACGTAAAATTCAACCTTGGTCTGGGCACCGCTGCCGCAACGATATCTGTCGTCTGCCTTCCTCCCCCGAGGTGCGGCGCGGGCTTGTTCATCGTTATTTGCTGCCATTGGCCCTTGAACGTGGGCACTAAAATGGCGGGTGGCGCGCGGACTTGGAGCCGCGATGCGCCGGAAAGCGCGGATTATACCAAGAATCGGCCCGGGGCCGAGTGGCGAATCCGCCAAATTTTCATGTATTTCAAAGACTTACGTCATGACTGAAGCTTCCTCCGGCCCCGCGGCCAAATATCCCCTCACGCCGTCGGTGATGCACGCGCTGGAGGTGTCCAAGCGCGGCTGCGACGAACTGCTGATCGAAGCCGAATGGCTGCAGAAGCTGGCCCGCAGCGAAGCAACGGCGTCCCCCTGCGCATCAAGCTTGGCCTCGATCCCACCGCGCCCGACATCCACATCGGGCATACGGTCGTGCTGAACAAGCTGCGCCAGTTGCAAGACCTGGGCCACCAGGTAATCTTCCTGATCGGCGACTTCACCTCGACCATCGGCGATCCGTCGGGCCGCAACAGCACCCGGCCGCCGCTCACGCGCGAGCAGATCGAGACCAACGCCCAGACCTACTACCGCCAGGCCAGCCTGGTGCTGGACCCGGCGCGCACCGAGATCCGCTACAACAGCGAATGGTGTGACCCGCTCGCGCGCGCGGCATGATCCAGCTCGCCGCCAAATACACCGTGGCCCGGATGATGGAGCGCGACGACTTCACCAAACGGTTCCGGTCTGGGATTCCCATTTCGGTGCATGAGTTCCTTTATCCGCTCATGCAGGGCTACGATTCGGTTGCGCTGAAGTCCGATCTGGAGCTTGGCGGCACCGACCAGAAGTTCAACCTGCTGGTCGGGCGCGAGCTGCAGAAGGAATACGGCCAGGAGCCGCAGTGCATCCTGACCATGCCGCTGCTGGTCGGCCTGGACGGCGTCGAGAAGATGTCCAAGTCCAAGGGCAACTACGTCGGCGTGACCGAGGCGCCCAGCGAGATGTTCGGCAAGCTGATGAGCATCTCGGACGACCTGATGTGGCAGTACTTCACGCTGCTGTCGTTCCGCCCGCTGGCCGAGATCGACCTGATGAAGCAGGAAATCGCGGCCGGGCGCAACCCGCGCGACTGCAAGGTGCTGCTGGCGCAGGAGATCGTGGCGCGCTTCCACAGCCAGGCCGATGCCGAGAAGGCGCTCGAGGACTTCAATCACCGCGCGCGCGGTGGCGTGCCGGACGATATCCCGGCGCTCAGCCTGGAAGGCGCGCCGCTGGGCATCGCGCAGCTGCTCAAGCAGGCCAACCTGGTGCCGTCCACATCCGAGGCCAACCGCAATATCGAGCAGGGCGGCGTGAAGATCGACGGCGCGACCGTCAGCGACAAGGCCGTCAAGGTGGCCGCGGGCACCTACGTGGTCCAGGTCGGCAAGCGCCGTTTTGCCCGCGTGACGCTGGCCTGAGGCGGGCGATGATCGCACTGATCCAGCGTGTAGCGCAGGCCAGCGTGACCGTCGGCGGGCGCACCACGGGCGAGATCGGCGCCGGCTTGCTGGCACTGGTCTGCGCCGAGCGCGGCGATACCGAGGCGCAGGCCGACCGCCTGCTCGCCAAGATGTTGTCCTACCGCGTGTTTTCCGACGCGGACGGCAAGATGAACCTGCCGGTGCAGAACATGGACGGCAACGGCGGCCCGGGCGGGCTGCTGGTGGTGTCGCAGTTCACGCTGGCGGCGGATACCAACAGCGGCACCCGGCCGAGCTTCACGCCGGCCGCATCGCCCGAGGACGGGCGCCGCTTGTACGAGTATTTCGTCGAGCGGGCGCGCGCCTCGCACCCGGATGTGCAGACCGGCGAGTTCGGGGCGATGATGCAGGTCAGCCTGACCAACGACGGACCGGTGACGTTCTGGCTGCGTGTGCCGCCCCCGGCAAGCGCCTGAATGGACGCAATGCAGGACCGACAGCGAGAAACCACGATGGCCGCGCCGGCGCGGCATCGACAGACAGGAGAGACAAATGAAAATCTGGAGCAAGTCCTTCGCCGACAATGCGCCGATTCCCGGTGAGTTCGCCTTCTGCGTGCCTGACGCCGCCGCCCATGTGGCGCTGTCGAGCAACCGCAATCCCGACCTGCATTGGGACGACGCGCCGCCCCAGACGCGGTCCTTCGTCCTGATCTGCCATGACCGCGATGTCCCGAGCAAGGGCGATGACGTCAACCAGGAAGGCCGCGAAGTGCCGGCATCGCTGCCGCGCGTGGACTTTTACCACTGGGTGCTGGCCGACATTCCGCCTGGCCTGACCACGATTGCCGCCGGCTCGCACAGCGACGGCGTGATCGCGCGCGGCAAGCCAGGCCCCGAAGCGGCCGGCGGCACGGCCACAGCGGGCGGCCTGCGCCACGGCATCAACGACTATACCGGCTGGTTTGCCAACGACGCGGACATGAAGGGCGACTACTACGGCTACGACGGCCCGTGCCCGCCGTGGAACGACACCTTGCTGCATCACTACGTGTTCACGATCTACGCGCTGGACATCGACCGGGTGCCGCTCGAGGGCCAGTTCACGGCGCCCAGGTGCTGGAAGCCATCCGCGGCCATGTGCTTGCGCAGGCCAGCCTGACCGGCACCTACACGCTCAATCCGAGGTCGCGGGCTGAAGCCGCGTGCCCGCGCGCGCGTCGGCAAGGGCAATGAAATACAAGGAAAGGGCATGTTGCAAAGCTCGGGGCCGCATTCGCTGGCCTACACGCACCTGATCGTGATCCGTCATGGCGAGACGGCCTGGAACCGCGAGCGCCGGCTCCAGGGGCAGATCGACATCCCGCTCAACGACACTCGGCGAAGCGCAGCGCGCGCGCTGGCGCAGCGCTTGCGGCGAGCCGATCGACGCGGTCTACTCCAGCGACCTGGGCCGCGCCATGCAGACCGCCGCGCCCCTGGCCGAGGCGCTCGGCCTGAAGGTCCGGTCCGAGCCGCGCCTGCGCGAGCGCAGCTATGGCACGCTGGAGGGCATGACCTATGCCGAGGTAGCCGAGAAGCGGCCCGAAGACTTCGCGCGCTGGCAGGCCCGCGTACCCGACTATGCGCCGCCGCAGGGCGAATCGCTCGCACAATTCCACGAGCGGGCCGTCGAGATCGCGCTGTCGCTGTCGCGCCGGCACCCGGGCGAGCGCATCGCGCTGGTTGCCCACGGTGGCGTGCTCGACTGCCTCTACCGCGAGGCCACTGGCATGACGCTGGAGGCGCCGCGCCAGCATGAGCTGCTCAATGCCAGCATCAACCGCCTGCGCAGCGACAGCCACCACCTGACGCTGGCCCAGTGGGCGGACGTGGCGCATCTCGAAACGCTGGCGCTAGACGAAGTGGACCGGCGCGTTCCCTGACGGTGTCCGCCGGCCGGCGCCTCAGACGCGGATGCGGAACGGCGTGAAGTTCGTGTTCCGGTCGTACCAGTCCTCGTTCTCGGCGCGCTTGAGGAAGTTCACGACCTTGTAAGTGACCGGCGTCATCACGACTTCCCAGCCGGTCTTCAGCACGTACTGCGCCACTGCGACCTGGAGCACCTTTTCCAGCGGCCAGATGCCGTAGAACGCGATCACATAGAACAGCGACGAATCCACGAGTTCACCGGCCAGGGTCGAGCCGATGGTGCGCGTCCACAGCCAGCGCCCGCGCGTCCACAGCTTCATCCTGGCCAGCACATAGCTGTTGGCGAAACTGCCGCAGCAGAACGCGATCAGCGACCCGAGCGCGATGCGCCAGGTATTGCCGAACACCTCCTCCAGGCTCTTCTGGTAGTCGGCCATGAACGGCGCTACCGGCATGTGCAGCACCACCAGGCTCATGAACGTGGCAAAGGCCAGTGCCGCGAAGCCGGCCCATACTACGCGGCGGTCGCGGCCATAGCCGTAGACTTCGGTCAGCACGTCGCCAAAGATGTACGAGATCGGGAAGAACAGTACGCCTGCGCCAAAGGTGACCGGCCCCAGCAATGGCAGCGTGACCTGCGCGGCCTTGGCGGCCCCGATCAGGTTGGAGCACAGCAGCACGGTGACGAAGGCCACCATGACGAGATCGTAATAGCGGTAGACGCGCCCGGAATGGGCGGCGGCGGGCAGGGCGGACATGGAGGTTCCCGGTATGGCGGCGCGCATGCCTGCGCTTGCCGCTTTTTCGGGCGATTATGCCAGCCGGTGGGCCGCTCTGCCGTGGCGCAAGAAAAATCCCGGCCGGGGCCGGATGGTGCGGGAGAGCGGGCCGTAAGGCTGGGCCGTCGGCCTGCGCTCCGGGTTCAGATATCGAGCTTGGAGACCTTGGCGCCGTTGATCGACACGTCGAACATCAGGCCCGCATTGGTTTGCACGAAGCCCACCACCGGCTGCTGACTGGTGAGGGTATCCAGTTGGCCATTGGCGCCGACCTTGGCAATCGCCACGTTCGCATCGGCGCCGGCCGTCCAGCCCTTGCTCGACACAAACTTGTTGTAGCCTCCGGCGTCATGAACATGATGATGATGGCCTTGGACTGCCCGCCGGCGGTCAGGCAACCGAGGCCTGCGCGGTGCTGTAGTAGCCGACCGTCGAGCCGTGGGAGCGCAGCGAACCCTCGCCGTACTCGCCGCCGACGATCAGCCGGCCGCGATGACGCGCGGGAACACCAGGACGCCCTGCGCGCGGTTAGCCAGGTCGCGCGAGCCGTTGACCGAGGAATACAGGCGGTTGAGCGCGCCATCCACACCGGCATCGATTTCGTGTTTTTTTGCTGCCGTATCGGTTGGGGCTTTGGTGCCTGTGGTCGTGCAGCCAGCCGTAAACGCGGTGGCGACGAGCAGTCCCGATCCGGCAATCCGGGTAACAAAATGGCGTCGATTCATAGGAGACCTCCTGGTGGGGAAAAGTACCGCGTCCGGTATGGGTTCAGTTGGCTGCGGAGGCAGCCGGGGCCCTGACCGTAATGGCTACCACTTCACGATAGACGATCTTTGCCATCTGACCACGCTGGATCTTGTTGAGATCGATGGCAGGATCTTCCACCTTGACCGTGCGCAAAGTTTCGCGCGGGCCCCGGAACGTGACCAGGTGCTTGGCAGGGTCAACCTTCGTGATCTCGGCCGTCACCGTCGTGGTGATCTCGCGCATGATGCCCGGCTTGCCGCCTTCGGCCGCGCGCGAGGTGCGCTCCACCGATTCCGCGAGCGCGGTCGCTTTGCTGTCCACCGGTTCCAGCGATGCCACGAGCGCCGCGCCGCGCGCGACGGTGACGATGTCGCCCTTGCGGACCTGGCCGAAGTTCTTCACCTCGTCGCCGCCCACCAGTTCGACGACATTGCCGCGCGGGCCCTGCACCAGCACGGCCTTGGAGTTCGGATCGATATCGATGATCTTGCCGCTGACCACGGCCTCCTCGGCCACGCCGACCGGCGCCTGCGGACGCTGGGCGTAGGCACTGCTGGCAATGAGCACGGCAGCAGCGAACACCGCGGCTGGCAGCGAGGAGGGGCGACGAATCATGGCTTTCCTTGGCGATCGTGAACGGGCCATGCCGGGCGGCACGGCTGCCAGGTACCGAGGCGAGGGTACCGTTGAAGCCATTGTGGACAAACGGGCAGGGGCCAGCAATCCACTTCGAAAATTTGGGGGGCGAGACAAAACGTTAATTGACGTTCCGGCGCAGGCGGTCAGCCCCTGCCAGGGACGTTGCGGCAACGCAGCAAGGCGCTGCGGAACGCTTATTCGCCGTCCAGCAGGTCGCCGGCGCCGCCGGCCTGGGGCGAGGCCAGGCCAAAATGACGGTAGGCCGCCGCGGTGGCCACGCGTCCGCGCGGGGTACGCTGCAGGTAGCCCTGCTGGATCAGGTAGGGTTCGAGCACGTCCTCGATGGTGTCGCGCTCCTCGCCGATCGCCGCGGCCAGGTTGTCGACGCCTACCGGGCCACCGCCAAATTTGTGCAGCACGGCCTCGAGCAGCTTGCGGTCCATCAGGTCGAAGCCGACGCGGTCCACGTCCAGCATGGCCAGCGCGGCATCGGCGATCTCGCGGGTGATGGTGCCATCGCCCTTGACCTCGGCATAGTCGCGCACCCGTCGCAGCAGGCGGTTGGCAATGCGGGGTGTGCCGCGCGCGCGCCGGGCGATTTCCAGCGCGCCGTGCGGGTCGATCCGGGCCTGGAGCAACTGGGCGGAGCGCGTGACGATGCGCCCGAGTTCCTCGGCCGTATAGAACTCCAGCCGCGCCACGATGCCGAAGCGGTCGCGCAGCGGATTGGTCAGCATGCCGGCGCGCGTGGTGGCGCCGACCAGCGTGAACGGCTGCAGGTCCAGCTTGACCGAGCGCGCCGCGGGACCCTCGCCGATCATGATGTCGATCTGGTAGTCCTCGAGCGCCGGGTACAGGATTTCCTCGACGACCGGCGAGAGCCGGTGGATCTCGTCGATGAACAGCACGTCATTGGCCTCAAGATTGGTCAGCAGCGCCGCCAGGTCGCCCGGGCGCTCGAGCACCGGGCCCGAGGTCTGGCGCAGGTTCACGCCCATCTCGCGCGCAATGATGTGGGCCAGCGTGGTCTTGCCCAGGCCAGGCGGGCCGAACAGCAGCACGTGGTCCAGCGCCTCGCGGCGGTTGCGCGCCGCATGCATGAAGATGTCGAGCTGTCCGCGCACCTTCTCCTGGCCCACGTACTCGTCGAGCAGCTTGGGGCGCAGCGCGCGCTCGAACGCCTCTTCGTGCGTGGAAGCAGGCGTGGCCGAGATCACGCGGTCGGGGGCGGAGAACTTGTCGGTTTCAATCATGGTTGCGGCGTCAGGTGTTGCGCCATTTTACGCCTCACGCCTTGGACAGCGCCTTCAGCGCGAGCTTGATGCCATCCGATACGCCGGTGCCGGCCGGCACCTGCTTGATGGCCGTGGCGGCTTCCTTTTCCGAGTAGCCGAGCGCCAGCAGCGCATTGAGGATGTCCACCGCGTTGTCATGGGCGGCAGCCGTGCCCGGCGCATGGCCCAGTTCCGCGCCCAGCTTGCCCTTGAGCTCCAGCAGCAGCCGCTCGGCGGTCTTCTTGCCGATGCCGGGCACGCGCGTGAGGCGACCGGCCTCCTGCAGCGTGATGGCCTGCGCCAGTTCTGAGACGGACATGCCCGACAGCACCGCCAGCGCCATGCGCGCGCCGATCCCGGTGATCTTGATCAATTCGCGGAACGTGTTGCGCTCGGTTGCGGTGCCGAACCCATAGAGCAGGTGCGCGTCCTCGCGCACGATCAGCTGGGTCAGCAGCGTTACCGGCTGGCCGGTCGCGGGCAGGTTGTAGAACGTGCTCATCGGCACGTCGATCTCGTAGCCGACGCGTGGCAGTCCACCAGCAGGTGCGGAGGATTCTTCTCGATGAGGGTGCCGGCGATGCGTCCGATCATGGTGTTTGCGGTAAAGGTCGGTTCAACGATCTTGCAGGAGGCCGCAAGTGTAGCCCAGCGGCTGGCCCGTGCTTCATTGGCCTTTGTCGTCGATGGCGCGCCGGCCGAGCGCAGGGTCGTCGGTAAAGACGCCGTCCACGCCCGCCGCGACAAAGGCCTGCACCTCGCGCACCATCCGCCGGGCTGCGCGTGGCATCGTCGCCGCCGGTCTGGAACGACTTGGGCAGGAACGCGTTCTCGGGCCGGAACGTGTAAGGGTGCACCAGCAGCCCGGCCGCATGCGCATTGCGCACGACGGCCGAAGGCGCGCCGAGGCCGCCCTGCGCGTCGCGCGGCACCACGCTGTTCTTCTCAGGGCCGATGCCGTCGGCGTAGGTCGCCACCTCGCGCAGGCCGGTCACGCTCAGCATGTCGCCATAGGTGCGCGTATCGCCGGCCAGCCGCCAGTCGGGCGGAGTTTGCTTCGGCTTGCCGATGAGCTGCATCAGCCTCACATTCGGCATGCCGTGGCCGATCGTCCTGCGCACGTGCCGCAGGCTGCCGGCCTCGAACGACTGGATGAAGACGGGTGCCTCGTGCAGATACGGTTGCCGGCGCAGTGCGTCGACCAGCTTGTCTTCGAGCGGCAGGCCGATGCCGCGGAAGTAGCTCGGATGCTTCAGTTCGGGGTACAGCCCGATCTGCCGGCCGTTGTGCAGCGACGCCTGCTGGGCGAGGCGCACGATCTCGTCGAAGGTGGGGATCTCGAACTGGTCGTTCAGGCGTGCGTTGGCCGGGCGCAGCTTCGGGATGCGCTCGCGCGCCCGCAGCGTCTTGAGCTCGGCCAGCGTGAAGTCCTCGGTGAACCAGCCGGTCAGGCGCTCGCCGTCGATTACCTTGGTGCGTTTGCGGCTCGCAAACTGCGGCAGCTCGGCGACGTGGAGGTGCCGCTGATGTCGTTCTCATGGCGCGCGACGAGGACGCCGTCGCGCGTGCTGACGAGATCGGGCTCGATGACATCAGCGCCGTCTTCGATGGCCTTGGCGTAGGCGGCCAGCGTGTGTTCGGGGCGCAGCGCGCTGGCGCCGCGGTGCGCGATGACCAGGGGTTTCGCGGCCGGTGCCGTGGCTTCCGGCGCTTCGCGCGGTGCGGTCGTTGCCTTCGATGCGGGAGGCGGAGCTGGTGTCGTGGCGCAGCGGCCAGAATGGCCGCAGCGAAGGTTACGCGAAGACAGAATCGGAAGCGGTGCATGGCAAGAGGTCCGTGACCGCCGCGCGCAGGGCGTGCCGGGCGCGGCAAATGCCCTCGATTGTAAGAGACGGGCGATGGCCTCTTGCAGAAGCCGCGCTGGACGATCAGCCGATCAGCCGATCAGGCGTCCGCGGCGCACGCGCATGCCCTTGCGGACCAGTTCCGGGGCCAGTCCCGACAGCGTGGCCAGCGTGTCGCCGCCATTGGCATGGCAGATGGCGACCCCCAGCGCATCGGCGGCATCGGTGCTCGGCCGTCCCGGCAGGCTCAGCAGCCGCATGACCATCTCCTGCACCTGCTCCTTGTTGGCGCGGCCATAGCCGACCACGGCCACCTTGAGCTGCAGGGCGGTGTACTCGAACACCGGCAGGCCTTGCCCCACCAGCCCGCAGATCGCCGCGCGCGCGCCTGGCCCAGCAGCAGGGTCGATTGCGGGTTGACGTTGACGAACACTTTCTCGATCGCCGCGCAGTCCGGCGCATAGGTGCGCGCCACCTCGCTGATGCCGTCGAACAGCGTCTTCAGGCGCGCAGGCAGATCGGTCTCGCCATTGCTCTTGATGGTGCCCGAGGCGATGTAGGAAAGCTTGTTGCCATGCTTTTCCAGCACGCCGAAGCCGGTGGTGCGGAGGCCGGGGTCGATGCCTAAAATGCGCATTGATGGTTTTTGGGTGGGTGGCGCTTTTGTCAGGGCTTCGTTCTTGGCGTGCGCGGCTGTTCGCCGGCGTAGCGGCGAGTCACTTTTGTCCGAGCGAACAAAAAGTAACCAAAAAGCGCGTTGACTTGCCCTAACGGGCGAATATTGACCGTAGTGTGCCAGTGTTTTTGTACGGGTATTGGCTTCAGGGGTCAGTTCGGCTGCCTGTCGCTCACTGACGAGAGCGCGCACCTTCGTTGACGGGCCGTCCCCCTGACCCGGGAGGCGGGAGTGGGCCTCGTTCGGGTGCCGTGCCTGCGGCTTGTGCCGAAAACAAAAAGCTCCGGGGCGCGGGTCTGGCCCGCGCCCGGAGCTTCTTTTTTGCGCCTTGATCAGTGGCGGAAATGGCGGGTGCCGGTCAGGACCATGGCGATGCCGCGCTCGTCCGCGGCGGCGATCACCTCATCATCGCGCATCGAACCGCCCGGCTGGATGACGCAGGTTGCGCCAGCGTCTACCACCACGTCCAGACCATCACGGAACGGGAAGAAGGCGTCCGACGCCACGGCCGACCCTGCCAGCGTCAGGCCAGCATTCTGCGCCTTGATGCTCGCGATACGCGCCGAATCCACACGGCTCATCTGCCCCGCGCCGACGCCGAGCGTCATGCCACCACCACAGAACACGATGGCGTTGGACTTGACGTACTTGGCTACGCGCCAGGCAAACATCAGATCGTCCATTTCCTTGGGCGTCGGGTGGCGGCGCGTGACCACGCGCAGTTCGGACGGCTTCACGTTCTTGGCATCCGGACCCTGCACCAGCAGACCGCCGCCGACGCGCTTGAAGTCATACTGGTTGACCCCCTTGCCCAGCGGAATCTCGAGCAGTCGCACGTTCTGCTTGGACGCGAACACGGCGCGCGCGCCGGCGCTGAACGACGGGGCGATCAGCACTTCGACGAACTGCTTCGCGACGGCTTGCGCAGCGGCTTCATCGAGTTCCACGTTGAAGGCGATGATGCCGCCGAAGGCCGAGGTCGAGTCGGTCTTGAAGGCCTTGTCGTAGGCTTCGAGCGCATTGACGCCGACGGCCACGCCGCACGGGTTCGCGTGCTTGATGATCACGCAGGCCGGCGTGGTGACGTCGAACGACTTCACGCATTCCCACGCCGCATCGGCGTCGGCGATGTTGTTGTACGACAGCTCCTTGCCCTGCAGCTGCACGTAGTTGGCCAGCGCGCCGTCCACGGCCTTCAGGTCGCGGTAGAACGCGGCCGACTGGTGCGGGTTCTCGCCGTAGCGCATTTCCTGGACCTTGTCGAAGGCCAGGTTCAGCGTCTGCGGGTAGGCGCTGCGGCCCTGGTGCGACTTGTCGGCGCCGAGGCTGGTCAGGTAGTTGGTGATCGCGCCGTCGTACTGGGCGGTGTGCGCGAATACCTTGGTGGCCAGGCGGAAGTTGGTGTCGTAGCCGACCTTGTTGCCGTTGCCGCGCATTTCATCGAGTACCACGGCGTAGTCGGCCGGGTCGACGATCACGGTCACGTCGCGGTGGTTCTTTGCCGCCGAGCGCAGCATGGTCGGGCCGCCGATGTCGATATTCTCGATCGCGTCCGGCAGCGTGCAGTCATCCTTGGCCACGGTCTGCTGGAACGGGTAAAGGTTCACCACCAGCAGGTCGATGGTCGGGATGCCGTGCTCGGCCAGCGCGGCCATGTGCTCGGGCAGGTCGCGGCGCGCGAGGATGCCGCCGTGGACCTTCGGGTGCAGCGTCTTCACGCGGCCGTCGAGCATCTCGGGGAAGCCGGTGTAGTCGGCCACTTCCGTGACGGGCAGGCCGCTGTCGGCCAGCAGCTTGGCGGTGCCGCCCGTGGAAAGCAGCGTGACGCCGAGCGCGTTCAGTTCACGCGCGAATTCGACGATGCCGGTCTTGTCGGAAACAGAAAGTAGGGCTTGCTTGATCATGGCTGTGCGAAACGCTTCAAATTCAAAGTAAACCGTGCAGCTGCAACTTCTTGCGCAGCGTATTGCGATTGATGCCGAGGTAGGCGGCGGCCAGCGACTGGTTGCGCTCGGCGCGCACCATCACGGCTTCGAGCAAGGGGCGCTCTACGGCCTCCAGCACCATGTTGTACATATTGGAAGGCTCTTCGCCGTCCAGGTCCCGAAAGTAGCTATCCAGGCTGTCCCGGATGCACTGGTCGATAGCGTTGCGGCTCATGCGGCAAGCAACTCCCCTTTTTTGTTGTTGTTGGTTTCATCTTTCCCGTCGCCCTGCGCGTCCCCGGCAACAGCTTCGTCGACATAGACCAGCCGGTCCGACCACTGCGCCTGCTCGTCAAAGAAGGCGTTGACCGCGGCGAGCTGCTCGCCGGTGGTCTCGAGCGTGTTCATGCGGTGGCGGAACAGGTTCGCGCCGCGCAGCCCGCGCGTGTACCACGCAATATGCTTGCGTGCGGTGCGTACACCGGTGAACTCGCCGTAGAAGGCATAGTGGTCTTCGAGATGCGCGTTCATGATCGCGCGGATCTCGGCCACTTCGGGCGACGGCAGCAGTTCACCGGTCGCCAGGAAATGCTCGATCTCGCGGAACAGCCACGGCCGGCCCTGCGCCGCGCGGCCGATCATGATGGCATCGGCGCCCGTCAGTGCCAGCACCTGCTTTGCCTTCTGCGGCGTGGTGATATCGCCGTTGGCCACCACCGGAATGCGCAGGGCGGCCTTGACCGCGGCGATCGTGTCGTACTCGGCATCACCGTGGTACAGGTCGGCGCGGGTGCGGCCGTGGATGGTCAGCATGCTGATGCCGGCATCTTCCACCATGCGCGCAATGCGCAAGGCATTGCGGTTCTCGCGGTTCCAGCCCGTGCGGATCTTGAGCGTGACCGGCACCCGATCGCCCACGGCGCCCACCACGGCCTCGACAATGCGCACTACCAGCGGCTCGTTCTGCAGCAGCGCGGAGCCGGCGGCCACATTGCAGACCTTCTTGGCCGGGCAGCCCATGTTGATGTCGATGATCTGCGCGCCGCGGTCGACGTTGTAGCGCGCGGCTTCGGCCATCATGGCCGGCTCGCGCCGGCGATCTGGACCGAGATCGGTTCGACCTCGCCGGCATGGTTGGCGCGGCGCATGGTCTTCTCGCTCTTCCACAGCTGTGCGTTCGACGCCACCATTTCGGACACCGCGTAGCCCGCGCCAAGCTGCTTGCACAGTTGGCGGAAAGGGCGGTCCGTCACGCCGGCCATGGGAGCGACGAACAGGTTGTTGCGAAGTTGGTGTGGTCCGATCTGCACGTTGGGTCGGCGGTTCCGGCGGCCATGGCCCCTCGACGGCATGCGCGAAGCGCGATGCGGAGCAGGGTGGCCCGGCGATAAAAAGAAGTGAAACGAAAAAACACGCCCGTGCCGAACCGCTGTCGGCAATTCCACGGGCATGAGCGAGGGCTGGATTCTACCGCCAAACGACTGCTGCTGCCCAAGAATTGAGCATCAGTACAAGAGGCGGCGTCTGAAAATGCCTCGAATCAGTTAGCCGAAAGGGGCGGTAACCGCACGTGCGGTCCCGCCATGGCGTCAGCGGCGCATGCCGAACATCATATGCCGCGCCAGCGCATGCTTGAGCGGCGCCACGCACGCCAGCGCTGCCAGCGAAGCCCCGCGCGCATGCGCGGCCAGCGGATACGGGATGCCAAACACGCGCGGCAGCAGGTCCGTCACGCCGATGGTTATTGCCCGGTCCAGGCGGTGGCGCGACGCAAATACCTGCAGCGCGTGGGGCGTGCAGCCAGCACGCAGCGAATCGGCCAGTGCGAACGCGTCGCGCAGTCCGAGGTTCAGGCCCTGGCCTGCCACCGGGTGCAGGGTCTGTGCGGCGTTGCCCACGGCCACGATGCGGCCGTCGACCGTCACCGGCGCAGCATTGAGCCCCAGCGGAAACGCATGGCGCTTGCCGGCCAGCGTGAAGCGGCCCATGCGATCGCCGAACGCCGCGCCGAGTTCGGCCGCGAACGCCGTGTCGGACAGTGCCAGCCGCCGTGCTGCCTGTTCGGGCGGACAGCACCAGACCAGCGCATAGCCGTCGATACCGTGTTCGTCGTAAGGCAGGAGCGCGAGCGGCCCGTCTCCGGTGAACCGTTCCCAGGCCCAGCCCGGCCGCGGCCGCGAGCAAGCGACGTGGCCGATCACCGCGGTCTGGCCGTAGTCTCGGTGCCGCGCGCCCTGGCCAGCATGCGCGGCCTGCTGGTGGAACAGGCCGCCTTCGGCCTGCACGGCGATGCGCGCGGTATAGCGCGCCGCTTGGCCGTCCGCCGCCGTACCGGTCAGATGGACCGCGCCGGCCATGGCGTCCGGGCCGGCGAAGTCCCCGCCGACCAGCGGATCCTGCTGCAGATCGTCGATGCGGGTCTCGAACACGCGCAGCAGGCGCGATTCGCCGGCCCGCTGCGCCGCGCGGCCCAGCGCGCGTTCGAGCACATTGCACAGCTCGCCATAGCGCACCACATAGCCGAGCGCCGGCACGCCGTAGTCATCGTGGTGCAGCTTCACATGGCCGAGATGTCCGCGCTGCGAAACATGGATATGCTCGATCGCCGTGCCGGCCACGGGCCAAGCGCCGATCTGCTCGAGCAGTTGCCGGCTGCCGTGGGACAGCGCAATGGCGCGCGGGTCGCGCGCGGCGCGCGCCGGCGTGGCGGCATCGATCAGCGTGATGCGCCAGTCGGTGGCCAGCAGAAGCTGGCACGCGAGCGCGAGCCCTACGGGGCCGCCACCGACGATGGCGATGTCGCGGACTTCAGGCTCGGCCTGGGTCATCGCCGGCGCTCCCGTCCGTATTCGCATCCGAAGCCGGCTCTGGCTGCGCGCCACGCTTCCAGCAGATGGCGTCGGAGCGCGACTTGCCGGCCGTGGCATCGCGCAGCGCGTTGTCGAGCTTTTGCTGGTTGAAGCCGGGCAGGGCTTGCACGCGCGCCAACAGCTCGCCGTAGTTGGCCGCGTCCATCGGCGTCACGCAGCCCTGGCCGCTGTCGGGGGCGCCAACCAGGATCAGCCAGGCCTTGCCGGCCCACGGCGCAGCATTGGAAACCCGCACCACCACGCGCTCCAGCGTATCCCACATGACTTCCTCGCGCTGTCCGTCGGGGCGGTGCACCACCACGCGGTCATCGTAGAGGTTGATCACGAACGGCTCGGCCGGATCGACGTGGCGCTTCATGGGCGCGTTGTGAGGGGTGCCCGCGTTGCCCGGAAACAGTCTGCGCAGCCATCCGATCATGCCTTGCCTCCGTTTGCCGGATTGTTTGCCGGATTGTTTGCCGGATTTCGGTCCCGCATCACGGCTTCGATCTCGTCGGCCTTGACCGGCACGCCACGCGTGATGATCTCGCAGTCGCCGTTGGTGACGACCGCATCGTCCTCGATGCGGATGCCGATATGCCAGTAGCGCTCAGGCACGTCTTCAGCCGGGCGCACGTAGATGCCCGGCTCGACCGTCACGACCATGCCCGGCTCCAGCGGCCGCCAGGGGCGTTCGCCGTCCGCTGCCGGCGCGGCCGAGCGGTACTCGCCCACGTCATGCACGTCCATGCCAAGCCAGTGGCCGGTGCGGTGCATGTAGAAGCGGCGATAGCTGCCGCTGGCGAGCACGTCGTCGAGCGTGCCTTCCTTGTTGCGGTCGAGCAGGCCGGTGTCGAGCATGCCCTGCGCGAGCACGCGCACGGCGGCATCGTGCGGCACGTTGTAGGGCACGCCCACGCGCGTTTCGGCAATGGCGGCGTCCTGCGCGGCCAGCACGAGGTCGTAGAGTTCGCGCTGGGCCGGCGAGAAGCGGCCGGACACAGGGAAGGTACGGGTGATGTCGGAAGCGTAGCCATCGAATTCGCAGCCGGCATCGATGAGGCACAGGTCGCCGTCGCGCAACTCGGCGGGACCCGCGCGGTAGTGCAGCACGCAGGCGTTCGGGCCGGCCGCGACGATCGAGTTGTAGGCCACGCTCTGCGCGCCGTGGCGGCGGAATTCGTACAGCAACTCCGCTTCGAGGTGGTACTCGCGCAGGCCGTGCCGCGTGGCCTGCATGGCACGTACGTGGGCGCCCGCGGAGATTTCGCCGGCGCGGCGCATCGTGGCCAGTTCACCGGCGTCCTTGATCAGCCGCATCTCGTCGAGCAGCGTGCGGATGTCGACCGCGACCGAAGGCGATGTGACACCGGCGCGGGCTTGCATGCGCACCGCATCGAGCCAGCGGCGTACCTGCATGTCGGTACGCGTCGAGGCAGCCAGCGGGTACGCAAGCTGCGCGCGGTTGGCGAGCAGGCCGGGCAGGGCGGCGTCGATCTCCTCAACCGAATGCGCTTCATCGAAGCCAAAGGTCGCGCGTGCGCCTTCGGGGCCGTAGCGGAAACCGTCCCAGATCTCGCGCTCTTCGTGCTTGGGGCGGCAGAACAGGATGCTGCGGTCGGCTTCGGCGCCCTGGCCGGCGACCAGCACCAGCACGGATTCGGGCTCGGTGAAGCCGGTCAGGTAATAGAAATAGCTGTCGTGCCGGTACGGGTAGTCGCTGTCGCGGTTGCGCATGGCTTCCGGCGCCGTGGGCAGGATGGCCACGCCGCCGCCGCCGGCGCGCAGGTGCTGCAGCACGCGCGCGCGACGGTCTCGGCAGGCGGCCAGGAGGGCAGGATCGGGTGCGGACATAGGATCGCCAACTGGAGAGAGGGAATGCGTCAGATTCTACGCCGCCGGCGCTCACGCCCCGGCGGCAGCGCAAAGCGGCTCAGGCGCCGCCTGCGAGGGCGGTGCTGCGCGCGGCGACGGCATCGTTGAGCGCGGCGAGCTGGGCCGGGGTGCCTACGTTTTCCCAGAGGCCGCCGAAGCGCTCGCCGCTGGCCGTGCCTGCCGCGATGGCAGCGCGGTAGCAGGGCGTCATGGCGACCTTGGTGCCGGGCGCAATGTCGGTGAACAGGCGCGTGTCATATAGCCCGATATTGCCGAAGGTCAGGCGCTCTGCGCCGGGCGCCGGGTCGAGCGCCAGCAAGCCGTCGGACCCAAGCGCGAAGTCGCCCGCCGGGTGGAACGCCGGGTTCGGCACCATCACCAGGTGCATGCGCGGCGCCTGCGCACCGGCCATCTCGCGAGCGCGGGGCAGCAGCGTGCGAAAGTCGTATTCACAGAAGATGTCGCCGGAAACGGCCAGGAATATCTCGCCACGTTCCGGCGCCTGCGACAGCAGCGGCAATGCCTGGGCGATGCCGCCCGCGGTCTCGAGCGCGCTGCCTTCGGCGGAGTACGCAATGCGTGCACCGAAGCGGCTGCCATCACCGAGCGCCGACTCGATCTGCTCGCCAAGCCATGCATGGTTGATGACGATGTCGCGCAATCCGGCGCGCACCAAGGCCTCGATCTTCCAGACGATCAGCGGCTTGCCGCCCACTGTCAGCAGCGGCTTGGGGCACGTGTCGGTGAGCGGGCGCATGCGGTCGCCGCGGCCCGCGGCAAAGATCATGGTTTTCAAATCAGGGTCTCCATGGCGAGCAGGGTGGCCATGCCGCCAATGATGGTCCAGCCGATGCTGCGCGTGCGCGCGGCGATCACGATCGCGACCAGGCCGGCGACCAGCCGCGCGTTGAACGGGCTCACGTAGAGCTCGCCGCCGCGCATCAGCAGGTCGGGTGCGATCAGTGCCGAGAGCATGGCCGCCGGCACGAACTGCAGCGCGGTGCGGAACCACGCCGGCAGCCGCACGCGGCCTTCTACGGCGATGAACGACAGGCGGATCAGGAACGTGGCCAGCCCCGCGCCCAGGAAGACCCACAGCAAGGTCAGCGCGTTCATGCCGCCTCCTTGCCGATGGCGGCCTTGCCTGCCGGGCGCTCGCCCGAAGCCTTGCCGCGGCCGAGCAGCAGCATGCCGGCGGCAATGCCGCCCAGGGCCGCGACCATCAGGCCGAGCTTGTGCGGCATGCCGAAACAGGCCACTGCCAGGGCCGTCGCGACCAGCGCCGCGGCCACCTGTGCGCGGTGCTTCAGGCCCGGCACGATGATGCCGATGAAGGTCAGCGGCAGGAAGAAATCCAGCGGCCAGTCGCGCGGTACCTGCGCGCCGACCAGCACGCCGGCGAGCGTCGACACCTGCCAGCTTGCCCAAAGCGCGAAACCGCCGCCGAAGTAGTACCAGTGGCGGTACTGCTGGCGCGGCCCCGTGTCGGCCAGCCGGTGCGTCATGGCGGCAAACGCTTCATCGGTCAGCAGGTAGGCGATCAGCGCCTTCCACCGGCGCGGCAGGTGCGCGAGCGTCGGCGCGATCGTGGCCGAGTAGAGCGCATGGCGCAGGTTCACCATCGCCACCGTGACGGCAATCACTAGCGCCGGCGTACCGGCCGACCACAGTTGCGTGAGGATCATCTGCGATGCGCCGCCGAATACGATGGCGCTCATCGCGCAGGCCAGCCACGCGGGCATGCCGGCGCCGACCGCCAGCACGCCGTAGATCAGGCCGAATGGCACCACGCCGAGCAGCATCGGCGCGAGCGCGCGCATGCCTGCCCACCACTCGCCGGAGCGTGTGATGCTCAGGGGGCCTCGGGAAGGTCAGGCGTGGGCACTGTCGAGCCCGTTCAGAACGTATAGCCGGCCGGGCTCTCGGCGCCCTCGAGCGCGTCGAGCAGGCGGATCAGCTTGCGCAGCTCCGTGTAGCGGCCAGCCGCCTGGCGCGTGTACTTGAGCACCAGCGGCAGGTTGGCGAGGTAGCCGTCCTTGCCGTCGCGGTGATACAGGCGCGCGAAGATGCCGAGCACCTTGAGGTGGCGCTGCAGGCCCATCCACTCGAAGTCGCGGTAGAACTCGCCGAAGTCGGCATTCACCGGCAGCCCGGCCTTGCGCGCGCGTTCCCAGTAGCGGATCAGCCAGTCGAGCTGCTGTTCCTCGTCCCACTCGATGTAGGCATCGCGCCACAGCGACACCGCGTCGTAGGTGATCGGCCCGATCACAGCGTCCTGGAAATCGAGTACGCCGGGGTTGGCGCCGCCGGGCAGTACCATCAGGTTGCGCGAGTGATAGTCGCGGTGCACATAGACCTGCGGCTGCGCCAGGTTGTTGGCGAGCAGCGTATCCATCACTTCGCGCAGATCGGCCTGCTGGGCGTCGGTGAGCGTCGCGCCGAGATGTTTGGCGATATACCACTGCGGGAACAGGTCCAGCTCGCGCTGGAGCAGGGCGCGGTCGTAGGCCGGCAATCGCGCGCGCGTAGCGGCCTGGATGCGCACGAGCGCGACGGCCGCATCGGCGTACATGCCGTTGGCGGAGGCATCGTCGAGTCGCGATAGATAGGTCTGGTTGCCAAGATCCGCCAGCAGCAGGAAACCCTGTTCGAGATCCTGCGCAAGCACCGTCGGCACCGTGACGCCTGCGGCGCCAAACAGGGCCGCGACGTGGATGAACGGCCGGCAGTCCTCATGGGCGGGCGGCGCATCCATCACGATGGCGCTCGGGTGCGCGGCGTTGCCGGTGCTCACGCGGAAGTAGCGCCGGAAGCTGGCATCGGCCGAAGCGGGGGCGCAGGAATCGGGGTCGATGGACCAGTCCGGACCGAGTCCGGACACCCAGGATTTGAGCTGGTCCAGGCGTGGGTCGTGGGGAAGTGCTGCCATGCGGGAAAGGGAGAATTGGTTGCCCCGTATAATACCCGACCAGACCCGGGCGCCGGGCGGCTCCCGGGAGGAGCCCACCGTTGCCCCGCAGCCTGTTCCGGCGGGGGTTGGCGGCTAGCAGGCAAGCCGTCGCCGCCGACGTGACTGACAACCCGCTCGCATGACCGAACAACAACGATCACCGAACAATCGAGCCACCAAGCCGCCTGCGCTTCCCGGCCTTTCCAGCCGCACCGGCCGGCGGCCAGCCAGCGCCTTGCGGCCGCTGGTGCTGGCCATGGCCGGCCTGTCGGTGGGCGCGCACGCGCAGATGTCCAGTTCGGCCGTGCCCGACATCGACCAGACCGAGTCGGTGGTTGAAGCCGCGCCGGATGTGCCGCCGGCACCGCCTGTGTCCGGTGAACTCGTGCCGCGCCTGGCCGAGCCCGCCAAATCCGGCCAGACCGAGGAGAATCCGCCGGCATTCGTGTCGGGTGACCGGCTCACCGGGTACAACGAGCGCGGCGTGGTGCTCGAAGGCAACGCCGAGCTGCGCCGCGGCGGCGCCGTGGTCAAGGGCGACAAGCTGACCTACGACCAGGACACCGACGAGGCCTTCGTGCACGGCAATGCCCGCGTGTCGCGTGGCGGCGCGCTGGCTGTGGGCCCTGAAGCCCGCCTGAAGGTCGAGGCGAACGAGGGCTACATGCTCTCGCCCGACTACTATTTCCAGCAGACCGGTGGTACGGGCAAGGCCGAACGCATCGACTTCGTGGACAAGGACCGCAGCGTGATCAAGCGGGCGACCTACACGACTTGTTCGCCTGACAATGCCGATTGGTATTTCAGTGCGCGCCAGCTCGACCTGGACAGCGACCGCGAGGTCGGCGTGGCATACGGCGGCGTGCTGCATTTCTTCGATGTGCCGATCGCGGCCGCGCCGGTGTTCAGCTTCCCGCTCACCGATGAGCGCCGCAGCGGTTTCCTGTCGCCACTGTTCGGCTACGGGTCGAAATCGGGCCTCGATGTCACGCTGCCGTACTATTTCAACATCGCCCCGAACCGGGACCTGACGCTCTACCCGCGCATCATGACGTCGCGCGGCTTCATGCTTGGCGGCGACTACCGGTACATCGGGCAAGGCTATTCGGGGCGACTGCGTGCGGAAATCCTGCCGGACGACCGCCAGACCGGCTCCAACCGCTGGTCCTATTCGTTCCAACACACACAGAATCTTGCGAAGGGGCTCAATGCCTACCTGAACCTGAACCGGGTATCGGACGACAGGTATCCGGACGACCTGACGCGTACCGTGGCGCAATCGACGCAGCGGCAGTACGTTCAGGAAGGCGGTGTCACGTACAACTGGCAGGACTTCACTGTATTGGCGCGCGTACAGAAGTTCCAGACGCTGCTGCCGAGCCAGCCCTCGTACGAGCGCGTGCCACAGCTCAACGGCAAGTACATGCGCTATGACCTGGGCGGCTTCGACGTGCAGGTGGAGGCGGATTACACGCGTTTCCGCATCCCGCTGACCTCGACGGGCTTCCAGCAGCCGCAGGGCGAGCGCATGTTCGTGCAGCCGACCATCAGCTATCCGATCGTGCGGCCGGGCTGGTATGCGACGCCGAAGGTCATCTTCAACGCGACGCAGTACCAGATGGAGGCGCAGAGCAATACACCGACGGCACAGAACAACCTGTCGCGCACGGTACCGACCTTCAGCTTCGACTCCGGCATGACGTTCGAGCGCGATGCGCCGACCATGAGCCGGCTGTTCGGGGTCAACTACCTGCAGACGCTGGAACCGAGATTGTTCTACGTCTACACGCCGTTCCGCGACCAGAGCCAGTTCCCGCTGTTCGACACCGTGCAATCGGACTTCGGTTACGGGCAGATCTTCTCGGAGAACCCGTTTACCGGCTATGACCGGATTGCCGACAACAACAAGCTCACGGCCGGCCTGACTACTCGCTTGATCGAGTCAGATACCGGTGTCGAGCGTTTCCGCGGCACCATCGCGCAACGCTACGATTTCAGCGGCCAGCGCGTGCAGATCAATGGCACGCTGCCCGATCCGAGGCCGGCAGCTCGGACCTGCTGGCGGCCACGACGATCCAGCTGTTCCGCGGCTACTACGTCGACGCGGGTATCCAATACAATCCGGACTCGGAACACATCAACTATTCGAACCTGGCGTTTGCCTGGCGTCCGGAGCCACGCAAGCTGCTCAATGTCGCTACCGTTACCGGCGCGCCACGTCGGTGACGGACAATACCGCCATCGACCAGTTCGAGATTTCCGGTCAGTGGCCGATCACCCGGCGCGCCTACGGCATCGGCCGTTTCGCGTTCGACCGCAATGCCAACCAGATGGTCGATGCGCTGGCCGGCCTGGAATACGCGGCCGACTGCTGGGTTGGCCGCGTGGTCTACCAGCGCTATCGCAACACCACGCAGGGCTATACCGGCCGCATCTTCCTGCAGGTGGAGTTCCGCGGGCTGTCGAAAATCGGCTCGAATCCGCTGGATATCTTGCGCCTGAATGTTCCTGGGTACGAGCCGGTCACCGCCAAGCCGGTGCCGACGACCCAGTTCGATCACTATGAATGACGGATTACGATGAAACGTCAAGAATTCGCCTTGCTTTCCCTGATGTTGTCGCCGTGGCGCCGCGTGCTGCTGTCGGCCGTGCTGGCCGCTGCCGCGGTGCCCGCCATGGCCCAGCTCAAGGCGCCTTCGCAAGCGCCGCGCACCTCGGGCATCTTCGTGCCGCAGTCATCGGACGTGGCCGTGCCGTCGAGCCAGCCGCAACTTGGCATCCCGCAGCCGGGCAGCAACAGCAAGCGTTCGCAGCTCGTCGATGAAGTCGTCGCGGTGGTCAACAACAGCGTCATTACGCGCCGCGAGTTGCTCGACCGTGCCGACGAGATCGAAAGCCAGCTTCGCACCGCCAACCGGCCCGTCCCGGCGCGCGCGGACCTGCTCGGTGAAGTGCTCGAGCGCCTCGTGATGGAGCGCGTGCAGACCCAGGCCGCGCAGGATGCCGGCATCAAGGTGACCGACCAGGAACTGGACCGCGCGATCGAGTCGGTGGCGCAGCAGAACCGACTGAACGCTACGGAATTGCGCCGTCGCGTCGAGTCCAGCGGCATGACCTGGACCAAGTATCGGGACGAGCTGCGCAAGCAGGTGCAGGTGATCCGCCTGCGCGAGCGCGAAGTGGACTCGAAGGTACAGGTCTACGACGGCGAGATCGACAACTACCTGGCGGCGCGCGGCGGCCAGGGCGCGGCGACCGGGCCTGCCGAGTTCAACGTGTCCCAGATCCTCGTGCGCGTACCGGAAAATGCTTCCGATGCGCAAAAGCAGGCGCTCAAGGCCAAGGCCGAGCAATTGCTCAAGCAAGCGCAAGGCGGTGCCGACTTCGCCCAGCTCGCGCAGTCGAATTCCGAGGGGCCGGAGGCGGCGCAGGGCGGGGCCATGGGCTTTCGGGAGATCGGCCGCCTGCCGGCGCTGTTCGCCAATGCCGTGGTCGACCTGCAGCCGGGCACCGTGGCGCCCGAGGTGGTGGAAAGCGCCAACGGTTTCCATGTCCTGAAGCTGACTGCCAAGCGTGCGGCCCCGGCGTCGGCGCCTCGAACCCGGCCGCGGCGTCACGCATCACGCAGACGCAAGTCCGCCACATCCTGATCCGCACCGGCCCCAACATGCCGGAAGCCGAGGCGCGCCGCCAGCTCGGCACGCTGCGCGACCGCATCACGCACGGCGGCGACTTTGCCGACGCCGCCAAGCGCTTCTCGCAGGACGGTTCGGCCCAGGCAGGCGGCGATCTCGGTTGGGTTTCGCCGGGCGAACTGGTGCCCGAATTCGAGCAGGCCATGAGCCGGCTGCGCCCCGGCGAGATCTCCGAACCGGTGGTCACGCAGTTCGGCGTGCACCTGATCCAGGTCATGAACCGCCGCGAAACCGAGATGGCTCCCGAGAAGCAGCGCGATTTCGCGCGCGCCGAAATCCGCGAACAGAAGCTGCGCGCGGCCTATGATGACTGGGTGCGCCAGCTGCGTTCGGCGGCGTATGTCGAGTACCGCGTCAACCGACAGCGCTGACGTACCCGTCCCATCCGCCGCACGACCCCGACATGCCCGACCCGCTTGCGCTAGCCATATCCACCGGTGAACCCGCCGGTATCGGCCCCGACATCACCATCGGGGCGCTGTTGCAGCTCGCGGGGCAGAACGGCCACTGCCGCTACCATGTGCTTGGCGATGCGCATCTGCTCGCATCGCGCGCCACGGCGCTGGGCGTGGCGCATGCCTGGGAGCGCCGCATTGCCGAAGGCGAGGTAGTCATCCACCATGTGCCGCTGGCCGTAGCCTGCGAGCCCGGCCGGCTCGATGCGCGCAACGGCCCTTATGTGCTGGCGATGCTCGATGCCGCCATTGCCGGCTGCCGCGCACATGGCGCAGCCGCCGCACGTTTCGCGGCCATGGTCACGGCCCCTGTGCAGAAGAGCACGATCAATGATGCCGGCGTGCCGTTCACCGGCCACACCGAGTATCTTGCCGAGCCGCCGGCGTGCCGCGCGTGGTGATGATGCTGGCCGGCCCGCAGCCCGCGCATGACAACGCCATGCTGCGCGTGGCGCTGGCCACGACGCACCTGCCGCTGCGCGCGGTGGCCGACGCCGTGACCGTGCCGCTGCTGCTCGAGACGCTATCGATCATCGATGCGACCTGCGCCGCCGGTTCGGCATTGCGCGGCCGCGCATCCTTGTGACGGGGCTCAATCCCCACGCGGGTGAGAGCGGTCATATGGGTCGCGAGGAAATCAATGTCATCGAACCGCGCTGGCGCTGGCGCGCGATGCCGGCATCGACGCACGCGGCCCCTACCCGGCCGACACGCTGTTCCAGCCGCGCCACCTGCGCGACGCCGACTGCGTGCTGGCGATGTACCATGACCAGGGGCTGGCGCCCCTGAAGTACGGCACGTTCGGGCACGGCGTGAACATCACGCTGGGCCTGCCCTTTATCCGCACCTCGGTCGACCACGGCACCGCGCTCGACCTGGCCGGCAGCGGCCAGGCCGAACACGGCAGCATGATCGAGGCCATCCGCAGTGCGGTCACCATGCCGGCATGCCAATGGCAGGCATGCACCGGCCCGGCCCCTGCACTAGCGGCGTATCCCTCCATGCGTTCAAACATGCACCAGGCCACGTGGCCCGCAAGCGATTCGGTCAGAACTTCCTGGTCGACGACTCCATCATCCACGGCATCGTCAATGCCATCAATCCGCTGGCCGACGACGTGCTCGTGGAAATCGGCCCGGGCCTTGGCGCGCTGACCGACCCGCTGCTCGAACGCGTGCCGCAGATGCAGGTGGTCGAGCTGGACCGCGACCTGGTCGAACGGCTGCGGCGCCGCTACGGCGACCGCCTGCAGGTCCACGCGGGCGACGCGCTGGCCTTCGACTTCGGCAGGCTCGCAGTGACCGGGCGGCCGCTGCGTATTGTCGGCAACCTGCCGTACAACATTTCCAGCCCGCTGCTGTTCCACCTGATGGACTATGCCGACCACGTCCACGACCAGCACTTCATGCTGCAGAAGGAAGTGGTCGAGCGCATGGTCGCCGAACCGGGCAGCAAGGCGTTCGGCCGGCTGTCGATCATGCTGCAGGTGCGCTACCACATGGAACATGTGCTCGACGTGCCGCCGGGCTCGTTCAATCCGCCGCCCAAGGTAGATTCGGCGGTGGTGCGCATGATCCCGTGGCCGCGCACGGCCGATGGCCGGCTGCGCTCGCCGCATGCCGATTGCGACATCACCGTGCTCGGCGACCTGGTTACCGCTGCGTTCTCGCAGCGCCGCAAGGTGCTGCGCAATACACTATCGTTCCTGCGCGACCAGGTGGATTTCGAGGCGATCGGCTTCGACCTGGGGCGCCGCGCCGAAGAGGTGCCGGTCGGCGAGTACGTCGAACTGGCGCGCCGCCTGGGCGGCGACCCGTCCGGCAGGCGGGCTGCCTGAGGGCCAGACAGATGATTTCCAGAAATTTCCGCGAATTTCCGCAATGACAGCCGTAATGACAACCAACACGCAAACCAACAAGCGTCCCGTCATCCTGACCGGCGATCGTCCCACCGGCCCGCTGCACCTCGGCCACTACATTGGCTCGCTCAAGACGCGCGTGCAACTGCAGGACACGCATGAGCAGTACCTGCTGCTGGCCGACACGCAGGCCATGACCGACAATGCGCACGATCCGGACAAGGTCCGCCGCAACGTGCTGGAGGTGGCGCTGGACTACCTGGCTGTCGGCATCGATCCGACGAAGACCACCATCACGGTGCAGTCGTACCTGCCGGCGCTGGCCGAACTGACGCTGATGTACCTGAACTTCGTCACGGTCTCGCGCCTGGAGCGCAACCCGACCATCAAGGAAGAAATCCAGGCGCGCGGATTCGGCCGCGACATCCCGGCCGGCTTCATGTGCTATCCCGCTGCCCAGGCTGCCGACATCACCGCGTTCAAGGCTGATATCGTGCCGGTGGGCGAAGACCAGGCCCCGCTGATCG
This sequence comes from Cupriavidus sp. UYMMa02A, assembly GCA_001725945.1. GTDB lineage: Bacteria > Pseudomonadota > Gammaproteobacteria > Burkholderiales > Burkholderiaceae > Cupriavidus. The sequence goes on from LRMT01000059.1 coordinate 83,738, forward strand.
AGCAGACCAATGAGATCGTGCGCCGCATCAACCATCAGGTTGGCCGGGACGTGCTGAAGGAATGCCAGGCGCTGATTCCGAAGTTCGGCCGCCTGCCGGGTGTCGACGGCAAGGCCAAGATGAGCAAGTCGCAGGGCAACGCGATTGCGCTGGGCGCGAGCCCCGAGCAGATCAAGGCGGCCGTGCACAGCATGTACACCGATCCGGATCACCTGAAGGTATCCGATCCGGGCAAGGTCGAAGGCAATATGGTGTTCACCTACCTGGATGCGTTCGACCCGAATACCGAGGAAGTGGAAGAGCTGAAGGCGCACTACCGTCGCGGGGGCCTTGGCGACATGGTGCTCAAGCGCCGCGTCGAAAGCGTGCTGAACGAGCTGCTGGGGCCGATCCGCGAACGCCGTGAACAACTCGCCAAGGATCCGGACTATGTGTTCGACCTGCTGCGCGAGGGCACCAACCGCGCCAAGACCATCACCCAGCAGACGCTGGATGAAGTACGCGAGGCGCTGGGCATGTTCTCGTTCGCCAGCCGCTGACAGAGTCAACGCTGCGAGTGTTGTCTCCCCTCTCCCATTTTGGGAGAGGGGCAGGGGAGAGGGCAGGAGCCTCGACGAAGTGAGGCGCTACGGTGCTTGCCATGCGCCGGCCCTCTCCCCCAACCCCTCTCCCGCAAGCGGGAGAGGGGAGCAAACAAGCAGGCACGCCAGGTTTGTCAGCAATCTGACGCGCGGGTTTCCCGCGCGTTTTTTCATGCCTGAATCAGGCGCCTCAGGCGCGGCGGTTCACCAGTACGATCCCGCACAGCACCAGCAACGCTGCCACGGCAAAGCGCGGCCCCACCGCGTCATCCATCAGCACGACCCCGAAAGCCACGCCGAACAGCGGGGTCAGGAACGAGAACACCGACAGCCGCGAGGCCAGGTACCTGCGCAGCAGCCAGAACCACGCCAGATAGCTGGCAAACGCAATCAGCACCGACTGGTAAAACAGGCTGGCCAGCACAATGCCGTTGACCTCGACGCTCTCCGCCTGCCCGGCCATCAGCGCCATGGCCAGCAGCAGCACACCGGACACCGCGAGCTGATAGAGCAGCGTCTTGCTCGCCGGCGCACCCGCTAGCGGCGTCGCACGCACGACCACGGTGGTCGCCGCCCACAGCAAGCCGGCCACTACCCCCAGCGCATCGCCAGCCAGCGTGCTGCCGTGCGCGGCCGTTGCCGTCATGCCGTCGCAAACGCCAGCACCATGCCGCAGAAGGCCAGCACCACGCCGAGCCACTGGCCCCGGTGCAGCCGTTCGCCCGCGACGGCAAAATGCAGCCCGATCGCAGTGAAGATCGGCGCGGTGTACAGGAACACGGCCATGCGCGATGCCGTCGTATGGCCGAGCCCGACGAAGATGCAGAAGAACTCGGCACCGAACAGTAGTCCGGCCAGCAGACCCGCGCCGAGTGTCCCGTCACGCTGCCAGATCGGCGTGCCGCGCCATGCGGCAAAGCCGAACACGAGCAGCGCTGCAACGGCTGACCGTACGCCCGCCTGCAGCACCGCACCCATCAGCGGCGCAGTCAGCTTGATCACGACCTGCTGCAGCCCCCAGGCGGCGCACAGCACCACCATCAGGCCAATAGCTGCGCCATCCAGCGGACGCCGGCTCAGGGTTTGCGCACTCATGCCAGGCGCGCTCAGGGACGGCTGGCGTCGCGCGTGGAATGGCGCTCGATCAGTTCGATCTTGTAGCCGTCCGGGTCTTCGACAAAGGCAATCACCGTCGTCCCGCCCTTGACCGGGCCGGCCTCGCGGGTGACCTTGCCGCCAACCTCGCGGATGCGGTCGCAGGCCGCGGCGGCGTTGTCCGTTTCGAGGGCGATATGGCCGTAGGCCGTGCCGAGGTCATACTGGTCGACGCCATAGTTGTAGGTCAGTTCCAGCACCGCGGTCTCGCTTTCCGGGCCATAGCCGACAAAGGCCAGGCGGTACTTGTATTCCGGGTTGTCGCTCTCGCGCAGCAGCTGCATGCCGAGCACGCGGGTGTAGAAATCGATGGAGCGCTGCAGGTCGCCGACGCGCAGCATGGTGTGGAGGAGTCGCATTTGAGATGCCCTATGAGTCGGGTCGTTCTTGGAGGGAGTGCGTCATTTTAGTGCGTTTGCGCGAAACGCACCGGCGAGCTCGGCGGGGCGGCCGAGCGCGCGGAAATCGACTCAGAACGTCGGCAGCAACTCGGGCGGATGCGCGCGCAACTGCGCACGCGCGTCGCGGAACTCCGGGAAGATCGATTCCACGGTTTCCCAGAAGCGCGGGCCGTGGTTCATCTCCTTGAGATGCGCCAGCTCATGCGCCGCGACATAGTCGATCATCGACATCGGGAAGTGCATGAGCCGCCAGTTCAGTCGGATCTTGCCGTCCGCGGTGCAGCTGCCCCAGCGCGTGGCGGCCGAGGTCAGCGCGAATCCGGTGTGGCGTACGCCCAGGCGCTCGGCGTAGATGTCGAGCCGTTGGGGCAGCAGCCGGCGGGCCTGCTGCTGCAGCCAGCTCTGCACGCGATCCTTGATCTGCTGTTCGTCGGCGTGCCCGGGCATGGCTAGGTGCAGCACGCGCGTTTCGCCATTGAACAGCACCGCGCCGATCGGCGACTCCAGTGCCAGCGTGATGGTCTGTCCCAGGAAGGGGAGGTTCGCACCATCGCGCCACTGCACGGTCGGCAGCACGCGCCGCGATTCGCGCTGGCGCCATTCGCCGAGCTTGGCGAGGATCCAGCGCTGCTTCTCGAAGATGGCGGATTCGACATCGGAGAGCTTGACCCAGCGCGGCGCGGTGATCGAGAGGCCGCGGTCATCGACCGTGAAGCCGATCGTGCGGCGCGACGAGCGCTTGAGCGTGTAGTGCAGCGTGTGCTCGCCCACCTGAAGCCTGCGGGCATCGGGCTGCGGCGTCGGCCACGCCGTGGCGGGCGGTTCCGGCTGCTGTCCCGGCGACGGCGCCAGCCCGGCGACGATCCCCGGCCCGCTGTCGGCCAGCGGCAGTTCCAGCTGTAAGCCGGGGGCGTCGGGGGCAGGGCGCAGCAAGCTCATGCAGCCACGTTCCGGTAGCTCTGCGCGTCGATGCGGCGCATGTCGCGTTCAATCCAGTCGCGCACTTCTACGTTGAGCTGGTCGGCGGTCTTGTTGGCCGACGGGATCGACGGCCCGATCGAGATCGTGATCGTGCCCGGGTACTTGAGGAAGGAGTTGCGCGGCCACACGCGGCCCGAATTGACGGCCATCGGGATGACCCAGGCGCCGGTCTCCACCGCAAGGCGGGCACCGCCGCTCTTGTAGCGCGGGTTCGCCAGGCCGGATGGCGTGCGCGTGCCTCGGGGAACATGATGATCCAGGCACCTTCTGCCAGGCGTTCCCGGCCCTGCCGTGCGGCCGAGGAAAACGCCTTGGTGCCTTCCTTGCGGTTGATGTGGACCATCTTCAGCATGCCGAGTGCCCAGCCAAGAACGGCACCAGCAACAGCTCGCGCTTGAAGACATAGCACAGCGGCTTGGGCATCAGCGCGACATAGGCCACGGTCTCCCAGGCGGACTGGTGCTTGGACAGCAGCACGACGGGCTTGTCGAGCATCGCGTCGAGATGCTCGCGACCTTCGATCTGGTAGCGGATGCCGCAGAGGACGCGCGCGGCGCCGATCACGAGGCGGGTCCAGCCGCGCACGAAATCGAAACGTCGCGCGGCGTTCAGGAACGGAAATGCGATAAAGCAGGCGCACGCGTAGGGCGGCGTCAGCACCAGCAGGTACAGCGCGAACAAAAGGAACGCAGGTAGATCATCGAGGGGGGCGCTTGGTGAAATGGGCTGAGGTCAGGAAGGCGTTCCACGCGGCGCGCCATCGGCCAGCCAGCGGGCGAACGCGCGCAGGTCGTCATGGACGCGCGTGCCCGGCGGCAGGCCACCCTTGTCGAGGGTCTTCTGGCCCTTGCCGGTCAGAACCAGATGCGGCGTGCAGCCGACCGCCACGCCGGCGTCGAGGTCGCGCAGCGAGTCGCCGACGATCGGCACGCCCTTGAGCTCGATGCCGAAACGTTCGCTGATCTGGTCGAGCAGGCCGGGCTTGGGCTTGCGGCAGTCGCAACTGTCGGCTGCCGTATGCGGGCAGAAGAACACCGCGTCGACGCGGCCGCCGAGATTGGCCAGCGCCTTGTACATCTTTTCATGCATGGCATTGAGCGCGCTCATCTCGAACAGGCCGCGGCCGATGCCGGACTGGTTGCTGGCGATGACGACGCGGTACCCCGCCTGATTCATCGCGGCGATGGCTTCGAGGCTGCCTTCGATCGGCACCCATTCGTCGGCCGATTTGACGAACTGGTCGCTGTCGAGGTTGATGACCCCGTCGCGATCGAGCACGACGAATTTGGGCGGTGTCTGCGGCATGTCTGGCTTCCGGTGTGGCGCGTGGCTTGGTACGTGTTACGTGTTGCGGGGCGATCAGGCCGCCAGCTTCGAGATGTCGGCCACGCGGTTCGCCAGCGCGTGCAGCGAAGCCAGCAGCGCCAGGCGGTTCGCGCGCAGTTGCGCGTCCTCGGCCATCACCATCACGTTGTCGAAGAAGCCGTCCACGGACTCGCGCAACTGGGCGAGGTCGCGCAGCGCGCTGGTGAAGTCGCCGCGCGCGAACGCGGCTTCCACGGCGGGGCGCACTTGCTCGATGGCGCCATGCAGCGCGCGTTCGGCGTCTTCCTGGAACAAGGCCGGGTTGACCGCAGCGATGCCCTGCGCGGCTTCGGCGTTCTTCTTCAGGATGTTGGTGATGCGCTTGTTGGCGGCGGCCAGCGCTTCGGCCTCGGGCAGTGCGGCGAACGTGCGCACCGCTTCCAGGCGGCCGAGCACGTCATGCAGTTGCTGCGGGCGCAGGCTGACCACGGCTTCGACTTCGTTCGTGGTGTAGCCCTTGTCCTTCAGGTAGCCGCGCACGCGGTCATAGAGGAAATCGGCAATGGCGTCGGGGGCGGGCTTGACGGCCGGCACGCCGGCAAAGGCCTGCTGGGTCAGCGCGAGCAGCGCGTCGACCGACAGTGCGAGCGGCTTCTCGATCAGCATGCGCAGGATGCCCAGTGCATGGCGGCGCAGCGCGAACGGATCCTTTTCGCCGGTGGGCTGCAGGCCGATGCCCCAGATGCCGACCAGCGTCTCGAGCTTGTCGGCCAGCGCCACGGCGGTGCTGACGGCGCCTTCGGGCAGTGCGTCGCCGGCAAAGCGCGGGCGGTAGTGCTCGGAGCAGGCCAGCGCCACGTCCTCGGCTTCGTCGTCGTGGCGCGCGTAGTACGTGCCCATGGTGCCCTGCAGCTCGGGGAACTCGCCGACCATGTCGGTCAGCAGGTCGGCCTTGGCCAGTTCGGCTCCCCGCATCGCGGCGGCCTTGTCGACGGCCACGCCTGACGCATTGAGCGCATCGGCGATATGGCCGGCAATCTGCTGCAGGCGCTGCACGCGGTCGAGCTGCGTGCCGATCTTGTTGTGGTAGACCACGCTCGCGAGCTGCGGCACGCGCGAGGCCAGCGTCTTCTTGCGGTCCTGGTCGAAGAAGAACTTGGCATCGGCCAGGCGCGGACGCACCACGCGCTCGTTGCCCGTGATGATCGACTCCGGCGTTTCCGTGGCGAGGTTAGAAACGATCAGGAAGCGGTTGCGCAGATGGCCTTCGGCATCGGTCAGCGCGAAGTACTTCTGGTTGGTCTGCATGGTGAGGATCAGGCATTCCTGCGGCACGGCCAGGAAGGCTTCCTCGAAATGGCAGGCGTAGACCACCGGCCATTCCACCAGCGAGTTCACTTCATCGAGCAGCGCCTCGGGCATCACGACCTGGTCGGCGCCGGCTGCGCTCAGCAGCTGCTCGCGGATCGATTCGCGCCGCTGCGCGTAGCTGGCGATCACCTTGCCTTGCTGGAGCAGCGTGTCGGCGTACTGCGTCGCGTGCGCGATCTCGATCGCGCCATGCGACAGGAAGCGGTGGCCCTGCGTCACGTTGCTGGCCTGCAGGCCCAGCAAGGAAACCGGCAGAATTTCACTGCCGAACAGCGCGATCAGGCGGTGCGCGGGGCGCACGAAGTGCACCGTGTCGCCGCCAGGACGCTGGTAGCTCATCACCTTCGGGATCGGCAGCTTGACGATGGTCTCGTCGAGCGCTGCCTGCAGGCCCGCCGCGAGTTCGGCGCCCTTCGCGGTGTAGCGATAGAAGAAAGCCTCGGCCTTGCCGTCAGAGGCGCGCTCCAGCGTCTGCCAGTCGATATCGGCCACGCCGACGGATTTGGCCAGCGCGGCAAGCTTCTTGGCCAGCGGCGCGGTAGGCTCGCCCTTGGCGTCCAGTGCCACGGTCAGCGGCAGGACCTTCTCGCGCTGCTCGCGGTCGGGCGCGCTGCGGCGCACGCCGGACACCAGCGCGGCCAGGCGGCGCGGCGAAGCGTAGGGCGTGACGGCGGCATCGGCTTCAAGCAGGTCGCGCTCGCGCAGGCCGGCGAACAGGCCCTGCGCGAAGGCGTCGCCCAGGCGCGCCAGGGCCTCGGGGGCAGCTCTTCGGTGAACAGTTCGATCAGCAGCGAGTCGGTCATGGGTTGCGACATGAATCGTTTCCAACAGGTTGTGGCTCGCGCTGCAATCAGCAGTGCGGCGCAAGATTAGGTTCTACACCGGAGAGCAGCCAGAGGCCGTTCTGTTGCCGGAATTGCAGCGTGGTGGACGCGCATTGCGTCATGGCGACGGAGCTGGCCGCGCCGTTGCTGGCGGCGCCGCGGGTCCCCGCGGCCGGAAAGCGTGCCTCGATGCGGCGCAGCCGCTTGTCGTAGCGGATCTCGTCGATGCGCCCGCCCACCCAGAAATCGATCTTCGACGGCAACTGCGCGGCCGAGTAGTAGGTGCGCACGACGCGGCGAGGCCGGCCGTTGCGCATTTCCGTCTCGACCCACGTCAGCGGATAGCGGATCGCGCTCTCGTAGGCGCGCAGCGGCACGCGGTGCCAGCCAAGATCGCGCGAGCCCGACAGGTCGCACGCAAACGAGCGCACGAGCTGTGTCCACTGGTCGAGCGCGTTCAGCGACGGGCGCCAGTGCTGTGTCATGGCCAACTGCAGCGCCTGGGAATCGGCTTCGCAGACGTTGGTCAGCTCGGCCGGCAGCAGCAGCGCCTGCGGACTCGGCGACGGCTGGGCCGAGGTGCGCGCCGCGGCGGCAGCGCCCGATACGGACAGCACGGCCAATGCCAGGGCGCAGCACAGTGCGCTGCGCGCGAGCACCGTCATGCCTTGGCCCCGCCGCACATCGGGAAGCCCAGCGCTTCACGCGAAGCGTAATAGGCCTGCGCCACCTGGCGCGAGAGATTGCGGATGCGGCCGATATAGGCGGCGCGCTCGGTCACGGAGATCGCGCCGCGTGCGTCCAGCAGGTTGAACGTGTGAGCAGCCTTTAGCACCTGTTCGTAGGCGGGCAGGGCCAGCCGTGCGCCGGTGCCGGTCTGTCCTTCCGCGCCCGAATCGCCCATCAGGCGCTTCGCTTCACCTTCGTGCTCTGCGAAATGGCGGAACAGGATCTCGGTATTGCTCTGCTCGAAGTTGTACGTCGACTGCTCGACCTCGTTCTGGTGGTACACGTCGCCGTAGGTCAGGCGGCGCGTTTCGCCGTGCTCGTCCCATTCGGTCCACACCAGGTCATAGACGTTCTCGACCTTCTGCAGGTACATCGCCAGCCGCTCGATGCCGTAGGTGATCTCGCCCGTGATCGGCTTGCAGTCGATGCCGCCGACTTGCTGGAAGTAGGTGAACTGCGTCACCTCCATGCCGTTGAGCCACACTTCCCAGCCCAGGCCCCACGCGCCCAGCGTCGGGTTTTCCCAGTCATCCTCGACGAAGCGGATGTCGTTCTGCTTGAGGTCCAGCCCCAGCGCTTCGAGCGAGCCGAGGTACAGCTCCAGGATGTTCGCGGGCGCGGGCTTGAGCACGACCTGGTACTGGTAGTAGTGCTGCAGGCGGTTCGGGTTCTCGCCGTAGCGGCCGTCCTTGGGGCGGCGCGACGGCTGCACGTAGGCGGCGCGCCAGGGCTCCGGCCCGATCGCGCGAAGGAAAGTGTGCACGTGCGAAGTCCCCGCGCCAACCTCCAGATCAATCGGTTGCAGGAGTGCGCAGCCCTGCCGGTCCCAGTAGGCCTGCAGGGTCAGAATCATTTGTTGAAAGGTCAGCATAGGGAGACTAGATCGGAGGTCCCGCCGCAATGCCGCGCCATCACTGGCGCGGGCTGCAACCAAAGTGCAGCGGGCGACGCATAGTTGGTGCCAAACCCTGAATTCTATCGGTTTTTGGGCGCGGCCTGCGTTTGCGGGGAGTGGGCCCATGTCGGGCTTTCGCAACGACTCGGGAAAACACCGACGGGGATTTAAGGCTTCCCGGACCCTTGCCGATAATGTTTTGTATACAGTATTACCAAGCAACCGGCAGTCAGAGTTGCTAAGGGCAGCGGATACCGATGCCGCGCGAGCGGCGCGATGTCTGATCGGGGTTCCGCTGTCAGCTATCCAATGGGGACTAGGGTCATGGCTATTCTTTCTCGCAAACCTTATCTGCTCGCCATCGCGGTCATGATCGCCGCGGCAGCCGTTTCGGCCGTGACGAGCCTGCTTGGCTGATTCGCCAGGCGGATGCATGCGGCATTGCCGGGCAACACCGTGGCAATGCCGGAGCTGGCCGCGTACCTCGCTACCCGTGACGGACGCGTCCCGGCATACTTGCTGCCTGTGACCGGGCAGGCGCCTCAGCCTGCGCGCCGTGCGCGCCAGGCGGCCAGGGCCAGCATGGCCGCGAACCAGGCCAATACCGGTACATTCCCCCAGCGAATATAGGGCGTCAGCCTTGCATGCCCTGCACCGAAGCCGTCAGCGTATCGACGGTGAAGGTCGGCAGGCGCGCCTGCACCTTGCCGTCCGGTGCCACGACGGCCGTCATGCCGGTATTGGTGGCCCGCAGCATCGGCCGACGCATCTCCAGCGCACGCATGCGCGAAATCTGCAGATGCTGGTCCAGCGCGATCGTGTCGCCGAACCACGCCAGGTTGGTCAGGTTGGCCATCACGTTGGCCGGCGCGGCCTGGTGCCGCAGCGTCTGGGCGATTTCCTCGCCGAACAGATCCTCGTAGCAAATGTTGGGCGCCACGCGGATGCCGCGCACGGGCATCGCCGGCTGGTCGAGCCCGCCGCGCCGGAAATCGCCGAGCGGCATCTTCATCATGTCGACGAACCAGTGGAAGCCGAGCGGGATGAACTCGCCGAACGGCACCAGGTGGTGCTTGTTGTAGCGGTAGAGCTGGCGTGCCTGCGGACCGATGCCAAACACGCTGTTGGTGAAGTCGACCGGCGAATCGGCGCCCGCAGCGCCGAACAGCACGGTGGTGCCGCTCTTTTCCATGAAGTCGCGCATGACGAGGGCGACCTCGACCGGCAGGTCCTGCAGGATGACCGGGAATGCCGTTTCCGGCGTGACGACAAGGTCGGCCGGCGTCGCGGTGATCATGTCGCGGTAGAGCTCGATCGAGCGCTGCACGCCGGTCTGCTCGAACTTGATGTCCTGCGGCACATTGCCTTGCAGCAGTCTGACCGTGATGGGGTCGCCCGCAGGCGTGGTCCAGGCGAGTGGGGCCAGGGCCATCCCGATTGCGGGCAACCCCGCCGCGAGCACGGCGGCGATCCACGCGCGGCCGCGGGTACGCTGCCCGAACGCGCGCACGGTCAGCACCAGCAATGCGCCTACAGTGGCGGCCATTGCGCCGATGCCGTACACGCCGAACAGCGGCGCAAAGCCGGCGAGCGGACCATCGGCATGCGCATAGCCGCCCGACAGCCACGGAAACCCGGTGAAGACCACCCCGCGCAGCCATTCCGACAGGCCCCAGGCGGCGCCAAACGCGAGCGGGGTCCAGATCGACAGGCGTGGCAGGCGCGTGGCCAGGCGGTGCCATGCTGCGCTGGCCAGAGCAGGGTAGAGCGACAGGAAAGCACTGAACAGCACCACGGCCAGCGCGGCCATCCAGGCCGGCATCTCGCCGTAGACGTGCATGCTGATGTAGAGCCACCAGATGCCGGACAGGAACCAGCCCAGGCCAAACGCGTAGCCCGTGGCGGCGGCCACGCGCGCACGCGGCGCATCGGCGACCAGCGCGGCCAGCCCGGCCAGCGACAGGATCTGCAGCCACCACCAGTCGTGCGGGGCAAAGGCCTGGGTCTGTGCAATGCCGAGCATGCCAGCCAGCAGCAGGCGCGTCATGATCGCGCCGGAGACGCGCTCGCGCACATTGCCGGGGGCGCCGGCCAGCGCAGGGGCCTGGCGCTTCATGCGTCGGCGAGGTGGTTCGTGGACTCGCGGTGCACGAGCAGCAGGTGCACCTGGCGCGCGTCGGCGCGCAGAACTTCGAAGCGGACCGGCGGCAGCGTGATGATCTCGCCGCGATGCGGCACATGGCCGAGATGGTTCGACAGCAGCCCGCCCACGGTGTCCACGTCGTGGTCCGAGAACGCCGTGCCGAACACCTCGTTGAACTGCGAGATCTCGGTCAGGCCGTGCACGCGCCAGCCGCCATCGGGCAGCGGCAGGATGTTGTCCTGGTCCTCGTCGAGGTCGAATTCGTCTTCGATGTCGCCGACGATCTGCTCCAGCACGTCTTCGATCGTAACGAGACCGGCCACGCCGCCGTACTCATCGACGACGATGGCAATGTGGTTGCGGTTGTTGCGGAACTCGCGCAGCAGGATGTTCAGGCGCTTGGATTCCGGGATGAACACGGCCGGGCGCAGCGTCTCGCGCAGGTCGAACTGCTCGTCGGTGTAGTAGCGCAGCAGGTCCTTGGCCAGCAGGATGCCGATGATGTTGTCGCGGCTGCCTTCGTACACCGGAAAGCGCGAGTGCGCCGTGTGCTGCATGAAGGGGATGAAGGTCTGCGGCACATCCGCGATATTGACCATATCCATCTGCGAGCGCTGCACCATGATGTCGCGCGCCGTCAGTTCGGAGACCTGGAATACGCCCTCGATCATGGACAGCGAATCGGCGTCGATCAGGTTGCGCTCATGCGCCTCCTGCAGCACGGCAAGCAGCTCCGCGCGGGACTCGGGCTCAGGGGAAATCAGGTCTGTCAGGCGTTCGAGAAGCGATCTGGGACGATCGGCCTGCTTGAGATGGGCAGGCTTCGAACTGGGATAGGGGTCGTTCATTTCGCGGCAAGCGCGTGGTGGAGATCGTCTGAAGGATACACTAAAAGCCCGTTTACTCCCGTGACACGGTCGGCCGATGCGGCCGGCCGTGTGTGGGCCGGCTCACATTCGGCGAGTCCGGGCAGGCTTTCAGGACCTCGGCGCCTCAGTGCGCGACGGGCGTGTGGTCGTCCACGTACGGATCGTCATAGCCGAGCGCCTGCAGCGTCTCGGTTTCGATGGCTTCCATTTCCTCGGCTTCGGCGTCGTCTTCGTGCTCGTAGCCTTGCGCGTGCAGCACGCCATGCACGATCAGGTGGGCATAGTGCGCCTCGAGCGGCTTGCGCTGCTCATGGGCTTCGGCCTCGACCACGGGGCAGCACAGCACGATATCGCCGGTCACCGGGTCGTCCTGGCTCTCCGCGTAGGCAAAGGTCAGCACATTGGTGGCGTAGTCCTTGCCGCGGTAGGTGCGGTTCAGCGTGCGGCCTTCGTCTTCGCCGACGAAGCGGACGGTCAGCGCCGCGTCGGCGTACACCGCCGACTTCACCCATGTTTCGATCTGCTTGCGCGCGGGCAGGCCGGCACGCTTGCCGACGCCGTCGCCATGCTGCACCTCGAGTTCCAGCGCCGGCGGCGTGGCTGGAGTGCCCGTCGTGGTGACCACTGGCGTCGCGGTGACGGCGATCGACAGTGCATCATGGTTGTCGGGACGTACCAGCAGGCCGGCCTGCTGGCGAGTGTCGGTGTGTTCGGCCAGCAGGGCCACGACACCGTCGGCGGCCTGCGACAGGTCGACGGTCAGGCTGCGCCCGTCGGGCAACTGCACGCGCACGGCATGCGCCGCGCTCTTGCGCGCGCGGCCTTCGTTATCGAACAGGGTCAGGCTGACGCCGGACGACTTGCTTTTGCTGGTTTTCAATTACGCGTCCTTGTGCTGGGCGTGGTATTCGTCATAGGCGTCGACGATGCGGGCCACCAGCGGGTGGCGCACGACGTCGATGCTGGAAAAGCGTGTAAAGGCGACGCCGCGCACATCGCGCAGCACGTGCTGCGCCTCGACCAGGCCGCTCTTCTGTCCGCGCGGCAGGTCGATCTGCGTGGTGTCGCCGGTGATCACCGCCCTGGAGCCGAAGCCGATGCGCGTGAGGAACATCTTCATCTGTTCGGGCGTGGTGTTCTGTGCCTCGTCCAGGATGATGAACGCGTGATTGAGCGTGCGTCCGCGCATGTACGCCAGCGGCGCGATCTCGATCATCTGCCGTTCGAACATCTTCTGCGTGCGGTCGAAGCCGAGCAGGTCGTACAGCGCGTCATACAGCGGCCGCAGGTATGGGTCGACCTTCTGCGCGAGATCGCCGGGCAGGAAACCCAGGCGTTCGCCCGCTTCCACGGCCGGGCGCGTCAGCACGATGCGCTTGACCGTATCGCGCTCGAGCGCGTCCACGGCGCACGCCACTGCCAGGTAGGTCTTGCCCGTACCGGCCGGGCCGACGCCGAGCGTCAGGTCGTGCGACAGGATATGGCGCAGGTACTCGCGCTGCATGGCGGTGCGGCCCTGCAGGCCGGCGCGCCGCGTGTGCAGCACCGGGGACTCGTCCTCGAACTCCGGGGGGCCCTCCACGTCGTCGGCCTGCGGCAGGTAGCTGCCGTGTGCGGAAATCTGGCGCGTTTCGACCAGGCCGAGCTGCACGTCGTCGACCGACAGCGCGGTGCGCGCCTGGTTGTAGAAGCGCTCCAGCGCAGTGGCGGCATCCTGTGCGTTATTGCCGCGCACCGTCATGCGGTGGCCGCGGCGCTGGATGGTCACGTCGAGCGCCTGCTCGATCTGGCGCAGGTTCTCGTCGAGCGGGCCGCACAGGTTCTGCAGCCGGGTATTGTCATCGCGCGGGGCAACGAATTCGGCGGTGGCAGTCTTCATCCTGGCGCGTCGGGTGCCTTCGCTCATTGCCGCACCACGATCTCGCCGCGCAGCGAATGCGGGAAGGCCTGGGTGATCGACACATCGACCATCTGGCCGACCATGCGGTCGCGCTGGGCCGGGGGCACGCCCGGCAGCGCGAAATTGACCACGCGGTTGTTCTCGGTGCGGCCGTGCAGTTCGGTCGGGTCCTTGCGCGCCGGACCTTCGACGAGAATGCGCTGCACCGTGCCGACCATATTGCGGCTGATGCGCTGCACGTTCTCCTCGATGGTGGCCTGCAGATGCTGCAGGCGGCGCAGCTTGACTTCGTGCGGCGTGTCGTCGTGCAGGTTGGCCGCGGGCGTGCCGGGGCGCGGGCTGAAGATGAACGAGAACGAAGTGTCGTAGCCGATCTCCTCGATCATCGCCATCAGCTTGTCGAAGTCCGCATCGGTTTCGCCAGGAAAGCCGACGATGAAGTCCGACGATATCGACATGTCCGGACGCAGTGCGCGCAGCTTGCGGATGATGCTCTTGTACTCAAGCACGCTGTAGCCGCGCTTCATCGCCATCAGGATGCGGTCGGACGCGTGCTGCACCGGCAGGTGCAGGTGGTTGACGAGCTTGTCGCAGCGCCCGTACAGCTCGACCAGGCGGCTCGTGAATTCCTTCGGGTGGCTCGTGGTGTAGCGGATGCGTTCGATGCCGGGGATCTCGGCCACGTACTCGATCAGCAGCGCGAAGTCGGCGATCTCGGTCGTGTCGCCCATCTTGCCGCGGTAGGCGTTGACGTTCTGGCCCAGCAGCGTGACTTCGCGCACGCCCTGGTCGGCCAGGCCGGCCACTTCGGCCAGCACGTCCTCGAACGGGCGCGAGACTTCCTCGCCGCGCGTATAGGGCACCACGCAATAGCTGCAGTACTTCGAGCAGCCTTCCATGATCGACACGAACGCACTCGGGCCATCCACGCGGGCCGGCGGCAGGTGGTCGAACTTCTCGATCTCGGGGAACGAGATATCGACCTGCGACTGGCCGGTGCGCTGGCGGCGCGCGATCAGGTCGGGCAGGCGGTGCAGCGTTTGCGGGCCGAACACCACGTCGACGTACGGCGCGCGCGCGACGATGCTCGCGCCTTCCTGGCTGGCCACGCAGCCGCCCACGCCGATCACCAGGTCAGGCTTGACGGCCTTGAGCGCCTTCATGCGGCCCAGTTCGGAGAACACTTTCTCCTGCGCTTTCTCGCGCACCGAGCAGGTGTTGAACAGGATCACGTCGGCGTCTTCGACGCGGTCGGTGGGTTCCAGCCCCTGGCTGCGTTCAGGACGTCGACCATCTTGTCCGAGTCATACTCGTTCATCTGACAGCCGTACGTCTTCACAAATACTTTCTTCATGGTGCCGGTCTCAGTGGTTCACCTGGGGGCATCAGGGTGTGGCAACAACACGGATGGCGCGAACGCCTCCGTACTTCTGTGGATCAGGATTTTGCCTTCAGCGCCTTCTGTTCCTGTTCGCTTAGCACCCATGCGGTCAGCAACTGGCCATACAGGTCGAGCTTGTAGCGCACCGGCAGCTTCTGGCCGGCGATTGCAGCCGGGCTCAGCAACTGGTTATCGGTGCTGAACACGCGCAGGCCCGGCGCCACGCCAATGGCCTTGCCGTCGAGCGTGACCGTCTGCGGTGCCCCTGCCGATGGCGCGGCGACGACCAGCTTCGCCTGCGGCGCATCGGCCGGGATCATGCGCACCGGTTGCGCCATGGCGCCGGCAACGCCGAGCCACAGCGCGGCGCCGAGCGAAAGCGTCAGCAGCGGCATGAGGAAACGCGATGAAGCACTCTGACGCAGGGAACGGCCGGTGGGCATATTGGCTCCGGAAAAGCGCGGTTCAGGATGGAAGGGGGCTGAAGGGTAACCCACTATTTTACCCGCTCGACCGGTGCCGTGCCGCGCCACGCGCGCAAGATGGTCGCTGCGTCGCCTAGAACAGACAAGATGCTTCCTGCAGCACACGCTGCTTGGAAACCGTGCCGATCAGCTCGCGGCTCGCGCCATCGCGAACCAGCGGGATGCGGTTGATGCCGTGGGTGGCGAAAATCTCGAGCGCGTCGCGCAGCCGCGACTCCGGCGTCAGCGCGGGGAAGTCGCGTTGGGCCAGCGTGAGCACCCCAGCCGCGGAGTCCTCGCGCTGCGCACGCTGCAGCGCGTGGATCGACAATGCGCCCAGCAGGCGACCATCGGGCTCGACCAGGTACAGGTAGCGCGTGCCGGCCTCGGCAAACTTGTCGGCCGCGGCCGACAGGGACGCATCCGGCGCCAACGTGGTATCGGTCGGGTCGCACAGCCCCGCCAGCGTCATGGCGCGCGCGTGTTCCTCCGCGGCCGAGGCCTGCAAGCGCTCGGCGATCACGCTGTAGAGCGACAGCGTCTGGCAGCGCGAGGCCGTGTAGTACGCAGCCACCGCGCCGATCATGGCGGGCAGCAGCAGCGCCGGCGCCAGCGTCATTTCGAACACCATCAGCACTGACATCAGCGGGGCCTGGCTGGTCGCGGCCAGGAAGGCGCTCATGCCCACCAGCGGCAGCACCGGCGATGCCGGCGCGCCGGGCACTACCGCCTGCATCGCGAGCGCCAGAAGCTGACCGAGCGCGGCGCCGACGAACAGCGAAGGCGTGAACACCCCGCCGACCGCGCCCGAGCCCATGCTGATTACCGTCGCCGCAAGCTTGGCCAGCAGCACCAGGCCGACCGTGACCGTGAGCGGCTGTTCCTGCAGGATGGTCTGGATCGTGGAGAAGCCGTTGCCGACCACTTCGGGCACGCCCATGGCCAGTACGCCCACCAGCGCGCCGCCCAGCGCCAGCCGGGCCACGGGTCCGCCGGGCACTTGAGCAAAGCGCCCGCGCGCCATGCTCGCGCCACGCAGGAACAGCGCGCCGACGATGCCCGCTGCGATGCCGAGGGCCGCCGCGGCCAGCAGCAGTTGAGGGCGCAGGTCGGGCGCGATGTGTAGGCCGGGATACAGCGGTTGCAGGCCGCCATGCCACTGGCTGACCACGGCGCCCGCCACCGAAGCAGGAACAGTGGCATCAGGCGCTGCACCGCCAGGGCGCCGAACACGACTTCAGCGACGAAGACGGCGGCGGAGAGCGGCGTGTGATAGACCGTGGCCAGCCCGGCGGCAGCACCGCACGCGGTCAGCATGCGCCGCATGTTCGACGCGCCATCGGGCCGTCCAATGCGCGTCGATGGAAAGAGCGATCCGCACAGCGCGGCGAGCTGGATCATGGCGCCTTCCTTGCCGACCGAGGCGCCGCTGACGATGGAGCAGAACGACGACAGCGAGCGCAGCAGCGTCACGCGCACGGGCAGGCGGCCGCTGCCGTTGGCCACGGCCTCCATGTAGTCGGTCGCGCCGCCGCTCCCCGCCAGCCGGTTGGCAGCCGTGAGCAGCAGGCCGGCCAGCGCGCCGCCAGCCGCCGGCACCACGATGCGCCATGCCAGTGCCAGCCCGGCAAAGACCGCGACGATATCGGCATTGCTGGAGAAGATGACGACCCCGGCCTGCTCCAGGGACTCCTTGAACAGGGTTGTCGCGATGGCTGCAAGAATGCCGACCGGGATCGCCGCGAACAGCGTGACTTCCTGGTCTTCGAGAAATCGGAACCGCATGGTGCTGGCGTCGGCGGCGCGTCGGCGCCGCCCTCCGGGAGATGGTGGCCGCATGATAGCGCAGCGCCACACGCTCGCGACGTGTGCATCAGCCGGCACTGCATGTCCATGTGCCCAATAGGTTTGCGCTTGGCTGTTACACTACCGACCTTTGTTTCGTCAGCGGACGCCTCGCGCCGCTATGCCGGTCCCCCGACTGGTCTTGTTTCAGATTATCAGGCCGCCTGTTGGCTGGAGCCCCCAGCGCACAACGGACGGCCGAAGCATCCATTCATGTCTTTCTCCGAACTCGGCTTGTCCGACAAGCTTGTGCGCGCTGTGGCCGAACAGGGCTACACCACCCCGACACCTATCCAGGCTCAGGCAATCCCCGCCATCCTCAAGGGCGGCGATCTGCTGGCCGGCGCCCAGACCGGTACTGGCAAGACAGCCGGCTTCACGCTGCCGATGCTCCAGTTGCTGTCCGAATCGGGCACGCAGCGCCAGGGCCGGCCGGCGGTGCGCGCACTGGTGCTGACCCCGACGCGCGAGCTTGCCGCGCAGGTGGAAGAGAGCGTGCGCAACTATGGCAAACACTTGCGGCTGCGCTCGATGGTCATGTTCGGCGGCGTTGGCATCAACCCGCAGATCGAGCAACTGCGTCGCGGCGTCGATATCGTCGTGGCGACGCCGGGCCGCCTGCTGGATCACGTGTCGCAGCGCACGATCGACCTGTCGAGCGTGGAACTGCTGGTGCTGGACGAAGCCGACCGCATGCTCGACATGGGCTTCATCCACGACATCCGCAAGATCCTCAATGTGCTGCCGCCCAAGCGCCAGAACCTGCTGTTCTCGGCGACGTTCTCGGATGAGATCCGTGCACTGGCGGAGCGCCTGTTGAACAATCCGGCTTCGATCGAGGTCGCGCGCCGCAACACCACGGCAGAAACCGTGGAGCAGCGCGTCTACCCCGTCGACCGCGAGCGCAAGCGCGAACTGCTGGCCCACCTGGTGCGCCAGCATGACTGGCACCAGGTGCTCGTATTCACGCGCACCAAGCACGGCGCCAACCGACTGGCAGAGCAACTGAGCAAGGACGGCCTGTCCGCGCTGGCGATCCACGGCAACAAGAGCCAGTCGGCACGCACGCGCGCGCTGTCCGAATTCAAGGCCGGCACGCTGCGCCTGCTGGTGGCGACCGACATCGCTGCACGCGGCATCGACATCGACCAGCTTCCGCACGTGGTCAACTTCGACTTGCCCAATGTGCCCGAGGACTACGTGCACCGCATCGGCCGTACCGGCCGCGCCGGCGCCGAGGGCGAGGCCATCTCGCTGGTCTGCGTCGATGAGCTTGGCCTGCTGCGCGACATCGAACGCCTGATCAAGCGCAAGCTCGAACAGACGGTGCTGTCCGGCTTCGAGGTGGATCCCAGCATCGTTGCCGAACCGATCCAGAAGGGCCGCCAGCAGCGTGGCGGCCAAGGCGGTGGCCAGGGTGGAGGTCAGGGCGGCGGACGCGGTCGTGCGCAGGCGAAGCCCGCTGCCCCGGCGCAGCCAAGCCCGCCCAGG
>LRMT01000060.1 GCA_001725945.1 Cupriavidus sp. UYMMa02A
CTAGTCCACTGCGTCATTGAAAAAGCACCCGTTTGTGATTGAATTAGGTGCATGAAAAAGATGAACTTGACCGAGTCTGAGCGTGAACAGTTGCAGGCGGCGACTCGGAGCCGCACCGTACGTTCGGCAGATGCGCGTAGAGCGAGGCTGATCCTGCTGCTTGACGAGGGCGCATCGCGCGAGTCGATCATGCAGCGACTTGGTTGCGATTCGCGCTTCATCTCGCGATGGTCGAGTCGGTTTTGGCCGAGCGACTTTCCGGCTTGTACGCACGCCACCCTGGAAGAGCGCCGCTGCAGCCGCCCGAGAAACTCGAAGCGCGCGTGCTGAGCTACACGCTCAAACGCAAGCCGGCGGATGGGTCCACGCATTGGAGTAGCTACAAGCTCGCGGCGGAATTGGGGGATGTGTCCGTCACAGCCGTGCAGCGCATCTGGCGCAAGCACGGCGTGCGTCCGCACCGATTGGACAAGCACATGATCTCCAACGATCCGGACTTCGAGATCAAAGCTGCGGACGTGATTGGGCTGTATCTGAACCCGCCAGCGCATGCAGTGGTGTTCTGCGTGGACGAGAAGACCGCCATTCAGGCCTTGGATCGCAAGGACCGGATGTTGCCGCTGTCGCCTGGGCGCGCCGAGAGTCATGGCTTTGAATACAAGCGCAACGGCACGCTCAGCCTGTTTGCCGCACTCAATACGACAAACGGGCAGGTAATCGGCAAGACTGCACCACGCCATACCAGCGAGCAATTCGTCGCGTTCCTGACTGACGTTGTCGCCAGTCAGGGGGCGGAGCAGGAAATCCACCTGATCTGCGACAACGTCAGTAGTCACAAGACGGACCTGGTACGTACCTTCCTCAGTGAGCATCGCAATGTCCGGTTGCACTACACGCCGACTTATTCGTCCTGGCTCAATCAAGTGGAGAACTGGTTCGCGCGCATTCAGCGCGATGTCATCACACGCGGGATCTTCACCTCGGTGAAGGATCTGGCTCGCAAGCTCATGCGCTATATCCGTCAACACAACAAGGATCCCAAGCCAATCAAATGGAAGTACGACGATCCATCGCGACGAATTCGTCCGGTGCCATTTCAATGACGCAGTGGACTAG
>LRMT01000061.1 GCA_001725945.1 Cupriavidus sp. UYMMa02A
GGAGAGGGCAGGCGCATGGCAAGCACCATGGCGTCTCGCTTCGTGGAGACCCCTGCCCTCTCCCCGCCCCTCTCCCATCAATGGGAGAGGGGAGACAACACTGACGGCTTTAGACGTTGCTGGCTGCCTCAGCCAAGAAACTCCAGAATCGCCTCCAGCATCGCCGTCCCCAGCAGCGCGCTGCGCGCGCCGTTCCAGCCTACCGCGGCATCGGGAAGGTCGGCGTTGTCCTTGAACGGCATTTCCAGCGTCAGCGACAGGCAACCGAAGGTGTGGCCGATGTACTTCGACGCCAGCTTGAGCGCATCGGCGTTGTACTTGCTCGCCGCATAGCCATGCACGTCCTGGAAGTCGGGCGTGACGCGCTTGAACGCTTCAATGAAACGGGCCTGCTCGTCGCGCTGCTTCTCGGTGAAGCTCGGCAGCATCTCGCTGCGGCGACGAAGTTGTAGGGCAGGCCCTCGTCGCCGTGGATATCGAAGAACAGGTCGCAGCCGGTGGCCTCGATCGCGCGGCGCACGTGCCAGACTTCGGGGCTGGTGTCCGGGCTCGGCGTCATCCATTCGCGGTTCAGGTTGGCGCCCGCGGCGTTGGTGCGCAGGTTGCCGCGCGCCGAGCCATCCGGGTTCATGTTCGGCACGATATGGAACACGGCGCGCTCTAGCAGCCGGCGCGCGACCGGGTCGTGCGCCCACATGCCGGTGCCGGTCAGGCGCTGCAGCACGCCTTCGCAGAACCATTCGGCCATGCTCTCGCCGGGATGCTGGCGCGCGATCATCCAGACGGTCTTCTTGCCGGGCCCGGCCTGCCCCACCGTGACGCGGGTCATGTCGCGGCCATCGACCGTGCTGCCCAGGTGCGAGAGCTTTGCGAGCGGCGAGCGCTGGCACGTTGCCAGCAGCGACAGGTGACGCTCTTCCGGGTAGGGCTCGAAGTAGGCCAGCCACACGCTGTCATGCTCGGGCGTGAATTCGACGGTCAGCACGCGGCCGTCGAAGCGCGTCGGCACGCGGAACCAGTTGGCGCGGTCGTAGGAGGCCACGGCGCGGTAGTCGCGCCAGCCGTCGGGGTACGTGCAATCGCCGGCGTTGAGGAACTGCAGCCGGCACGCCTGCCCGGCCGCGCCCTGCAGGCGGAAATGGAACCACTGGCGAAAGTCCGCATGCGAATCGGCGCGGATGCGCAGGCGGATATCGTCGGCATGGTCGAGCGCTTCGACCTCGATCGCACCGGAATCGAAATGGGTTGAGATATGCAGGCCTGAAGTCATGACGGTCAGCTCCGTGGCAGGGTTCAGTCTTCGAGGCGGCGGCGGAACACCCAGCGGCCATCGTCGGAAGCGGCGGCATCGAAGGCGTAGCCGTCTTCGGCAAAACGCTTGAGCGCGGCCGGCTCGGTGACGCGATGGGTGACCGCATAGCGGGCCATGGTGCCACGCGCGCGCTTGGCATGGAAGGAAATGATCTTGTAGCGTCCGCCCTTCCAGTCCTCGAATACCGGCGTGATCACGCGCGCATCGAGCACCTTGGGACGCACCACCTTGAAATACTCTTCCGAGGCCAGATTGACCAGCGTGGGCGCGCCTTCGTGCTTGAGCGCCGCCATGTCCTGGTTGAGCAGCTGGGTCACGTCGTCGCCCCAGAACGCATAGAGGTCCTTGCCCGCAACGTTGTCGAGGCGCGTGCCCATCTCCAGGCGGTAGGGCTGCATCCAGTCCAGCGGGCGCAGCACGCCGTAGAGGCCGGACAGCATGCGCACATGCTTCTGCGCAAAGCCGAGGTCGTCGGCCGACAGGCTCTTCGCATCGAAGCCATCGTAGACATCGCCGTTGAAGGCCAGCACCGCCTGCTTGCTGTTGGCGGCGGTGAAGGTCTCCGACCACTCCGCATAACGCGTGACGTTGAGCACCGCAAGCTTGTCCGAGATATCCATCAGCGCGCCGACATCCTGCGGCGCGAGCTTGCGCAGGCGCTCGATCAGCACCGCCGAGCGGTCGATAAAACGGGGCAGCGTATGGGTCTTGATGCGCGCGGGTGTCTCGTAGTCCAGGGACTTGGCGGGAGACAGGACGATGAGCATGGCAAAATCGAGGGAAACTCAAAGGCAAGATTGTAGCGAATGACCAACCCGACTTCCGGCCCCGCGCCGTCGCCCTGCCCCGCCGGCATCACATCCACCACCAGCCATGCCCCGCGCGTGGTACTGGACTCCAACATCTGGGTCGACATCCTCGTCTTCGGCGACCCACACGCCAGGCCGATCCTCGCGGCGCTCGAAGCGGGCGCCATCGCCCCGGTCATCCGCGCCGACTGCCGCGAGGAACTGCGCCGCGTGCTCGCCTATCCGCAATTCGCGCGCTTTGCCGTCGATATCGACGCGGCGCTGGCCACGGTGGACCGCTTCAGCACGCTGGAGCCCCTGCCCACGCAGGAAGACGCCGACGCCATCCGCCTGCCGCGCTGCAAGGACACGGACGACCAGAAATTCGTCGAGCTCGCGCATTTTCCCGCGCCGCCTGCCTGGTGTCGAAGGACAAGGCCGTGCTCAAGCTCAGGGGCCGCCTGCGCCGCTCGAGCGGCGTCGAAGTGATGACGCCGCCCGCGTTCGGCCAATGGCTGGCCGCGCTGGCGGCCGCAGCCTGACCGCCCGAATCGCTTTAGAATTGCCGCTGTTGCCGCTCCGGCAAGCCGCTTTCCGCCATCTCCGCACCTC
Source organism: Cupriavidus sp. UYMMa02A (assembly GCA_001725945.1). GTDB lineage: Bacteria > Pseudomonadota > Gammaproteobacteria > Burkholderiales > Burkholderiaceae > Cupriavidus. The sequence continues at coordinate 2,713 of LRMT01000061.1, forward strand.
GCACCCCACGTCGCAGCCATGTCCGCAGACTCCACCCTCGCCCCGCTGACTCCGCCCGTGTCGCGCCTGCCCTCGGTTGGCACCACGATCTTCACCGTGATGTCCGCTCTCGCGGCCGAGAAGAACGCCGTCAACCTCGGACAAGGCTTTCCCGACTTCGATTGCGACCCGCGCATCGTCGACGCCGTGACCCACGCCATGCGCACCGGCCACAACCAGTATCCGCCGATGGCCGGCGTGCCGCGCCTGCGCCAGGCGATCGCCGACAAGATCGCCACGCTGTACGGCCACCGCTATAGCTGGGAAAACGAAATCACCATCACGGCGGGGGCCACACAGGGCATCCTGACCGCGATCCTGTGCGCCGTGCATCCCGGCGACGAGGTGATCGTGCTGGAGCCGTGCTACGACAGTTACCTGCCTGCGATCGAACTCGCCGGCGCCACCGCCGTGCCGGTCACGCTGGAGGCACCGGAGTTCCGCGTGCCGTTCGACCGGCTGGCCGCTGCCATCACGCCGCGCACGCGGATGATCCTCATCAACACGCCGCACAACCCGACTGGGACGATCCTGCGCGCGGCCGACATGGACAAGCTGGCGCAACTGCTGACCGGCACCGACATCCTGCTGCTGTCGGACGAGGTCTACGAGCACATGGTCTACGACGGCCAGCCGCACGCGTCGGTGTCGCGGCATCCGGAACTCGCGCGGCGCAGCTTCGTGATTTCGAGCTTCGGCAAGACCTACCACGTGACGGGCTGGAAGGTCGGCTACGTGGCCGCGCCCGCCGCGCTGTCCGCGGAATTCCGCAAGGTCCACCAGTTCAACGTATTCACCGTGAACACGCCTGTGCAGCACGGCCTGGCCGACTATATGGCCGACCCCGCACCGTACCTGGAGCTGTCCGCGTTTTACCAGCCAAGCGCGACTATTTCCGTGCCGGGCTGGCCAGCTCGCGCCTCAAGCTGCTGCCTTCGGAAGGCACGTATTTCCAGTGCGTGGACTATTCCGCGATTTCCGACCTGAGCGAAGCGGACTTTGCCATGTGGCTGACGGGCGAGATCGGCGTTGCGGCGATTCCGGTTTCGGCCTTCTACACGCAGCCGCGCGAGTCGGGCGTGGTGCGGTTCTGCTTCGCGAAGAAGCAAGAGACGCTGGCGCTGGCGCTGGAACGGCTGGCGAAGCTCTGAGGTCTGGTGATCGGATAAGGAAACGCTCGCGGCACACACACCGCGGGCGTTTTTCTTTGCGCGCAATACAGGCCGGCGCTTACTTGTTCCGGCTCAGCATCAGTTCGGTATTCGCCTTGCGGTCGGCATTGACCTTCTGCACGGACGGGCGCTCCGACAGCGTCTTCAGGTAATCCTTGACCGGCAGATCAGCCAGCAGGTCCTTGCCGTAGATGATCTTCGTGCACGAGGACACCAGCGGCAGATGGACCGCGGCCGCGCAATCGGCCAGCGTGAAGCGATCGCCCGCCACATAGGGCGAGAACTTCGCCAGCTTGGCGAACGCGGGGATGTAGCGCGTCAGCAGCTTGAGCTGGCGCTCCTTCACGTTATCGCTGACTTTGCCGCCGAAGAACGCTTCCGGATACAACTCGCGCGCGGTCAGTTCCAGGTACAGCTCCAGGAATGTGACGATTTCGCGCACCTTGCCTGCCTGCAGCGGATCACGCGGCAGCAGCGGCGTCTGGGGATAAGCGGCTTCGAGGTATTCGTTGATGACTTCCGACTCGCACAATGAACCCGATTCGGTGATCATGTAGGGCACCTTGCCCGCCGGCGATGCGGCCGCGTCGGTCTCGCCGATCCAGGCCAGCACCTCCTCGAACGGCACGTTCTTCTCCAGCAGCGCCAGCTTGACCTTGTTGTAGTAGTTGCTGGCGGCAAACCCGCACAGTTTCAGCATGTCGTCTCTCTCCTGTTGGAATCACGCTTGCAGGCGCAAGCCTGCAGCGATTGTGAACCATCCCGGTCTTCTGATGCCGCCGGACTGGCCGATCAGCGCACGCCGCCTGTCTTCCGGCCATTTCCGGAAAGATGCAAAACGTACGATCGTGCTAATTTAACCACAACTTTAGGGACGCAAGATGAGCACTTTCACTATCGAGACGCTCGGCATCGTCGGCACCGGCGCCATGGGCCGCGGCATCGCCCAGATCGCCGCGCAGGCGGGGCTGACCGTCAACCTGTACGACGCCAACCCGCAGGCTGTGGAAGCTGCGCGCAAGTACCTGCAGGATACGCTGGGCAAACTCGCTGAAAAAGGCAAGATTTCGGCCGCCGACGCCGAGGCCACGCTAGCCCGCGTGAAGCCGTGCGGCGCGCTCGAAGACCTGGCTGGCTGCGACACGGTGGTGGAAGCTATCGTCGAAAAGCTCGAGGTAAAGCGTGATCTCGTCGCGAAGCTCGAAGCCGTGCTGCGTCCCGACGCGATCATTGCTTCGAACACCTCGTCCCTGTCGATCACCGCGATCGCCGTCGGCGCGAAGGCGCCGGGCCGCGTCGTCGGCTATCACTTCTTCAACCCGGTGCCGCTGATGAAGGTGGTCGAGGTCATCGACGGCCTGTCGGGCGACCCGGCCGTGGGCGACGCGCTGATGGCACTGTCGCGCCGCATGGGTCATACGCCGGTGCGCTGCAAGGACATGCCGGGCTTCATCGTCAACCATGCCGGCCGCGGCATGAATATCGAGGGCATCAAGGCCGCGCAGGAAGGCGTGGCCGAGTTCGCCGACATCGACAACATCATGCGCGAGCAGGCCGGCTTCCGCATGGGGCCGTTCGAGCTGATGGACCTGACCGGGCTGGACGTGTCGCACCCGGTGATGGAATCGATCTACAACCAGTTCTACCAGGAACCGCGCTACCGCCCGTCGCCGCTCACGGCGATCCGCTCGGTCGGCGGCCTGATCGGCCGCAAGGCCGGCGCCGGCTTCTACCGCTATGCCGATGGCCAGAAGCAGGTGCCGGCGGCTGCCGTGGTGCCGTCCGCGCGCCCGTCGAGCGTTTGGGTCAGCCACGCCAGCGAGCGCGGCCACGCCATGGTCACCAAACTGCTGGGCGCGCTGGGCGTGACCCCCGAAGGCGGCAACCAACCGTCGGCCGATGCGCTGATCATCGTCACGCCGCTGGGCCTGGACGCCACCACCAGCGCGCTGCAACAGGGCCTGGACCCGGCCCGCACCGTCGCCATCGACACGCTGCTGCCGTTCGAGGCCACCAAGCGTCGCACGCTGATGACCACGCCCGCCACCGGCGCGCCGCGCGCGACGCCGCGCATGGCTTGTTCGCGAGCGACGGCGCGCCAGTCACGGTGATCCGCGACTCGGCCGGCTTCGTAGCGCAGCGCGTGCTCTGCTGCATCATCAACATCGCGAGCGATATCGCGCAGCAGCGCATTGCCTCGCCGGCCGACATCGACCTGGCCGTGAACCTCGGCCTCGGCTACCCGAAGGCCCGCTGGCCCTCGGCGACGCGGTCGGCCCGCAACTGGTGCTGGAAACGCTGCGCAATATGGAAGCGCTGACCGGCGACATGCGCTACCGCCCGAGCCCGTGGCTGTGGCGCCGTGCCGGTCTGGGCCTGTCGCTGCTGACCGAAGAGAACTGAGGAGCCCCCCGGCTTCCCTGCCCCCAACATCCGAGGCTGCCCATGACCGCCCAGCTGCTTTCCTCCCGCGTCGATTCGACGCTGGTGCTGACCATCTCGAACCCGGAAGCGCGCAATGCGCTGCATCCGGACATCTACGCCGCCTCGTTCGAGGCGCTCGACGCCGCAGCCAGCGATGACTCGCTGCGCGCGGTCATCATCACCGGCGCCGATGGCATCTTCTGCGCCGGCGGCAACCTGAACCGGCTGCTCGGCAACCGCTCGAAGCCGCCTGCGGTACAGGCGCAGAGCATCGAGACGCTGAACCACTGGATCGAGACGCTGCACGCGTTCCCGAAGCCGGTGATCGCGGCGGTGGAAGGCGCGGCGGCAGGGGCGGGGTTCTCGGTCGTGCTGGCCTGCGATTTCGTCGTGGCCGCGAGCGACGCCAAGTTCGTCATGGCCTATGTCAAGGTAGGGCTGACGCCCGATGGCGGCGGCTCGTACGAACTGGCGCGCGCACTGCCACGCGCGCTCGCCAGCGAGCTGATGATGGAAGGCAAGCCGGTCGATGCCGCCAGGCTGGCGCAGTTCGGGCTGGTTAACCGCGTAACGCCGCCGGGCCAGGCCCTGACTGAAGCACTGCGTCTGGCCGAAGGCATCGCCGAGCAGTCGCCGCACGCGGTTGGCCGCATCAAGGGCCTGATCAACCATGCGGCCACGGCTTCGCTGAGCGAGCACCTTTTGGCGGAACGCGACAACTTCGTGGCCGCGCTGCATCATCCGGACGGCGGCGAAGGCATCAGCGCGTTCCTGGAGAAGCGCAAGCCGCGCTATCGCTGAGCATTGCATTGAACTTGGCGGTGCGACCTCCGCACCGCCGCGCTGCCGCAGGAGCCCGCGCAAGACGGGCCTGCTTATATGAGGGAGACATGCATGGAATTGCCGCCGTCCTCACGCCGCCGCATCTACTGATGCGCCATGGCGCCGTGTCCTACTTCGATGAAGGCGGACGCCCGGCCCTGCCGGAGATGGTGCCGCTCAACGAGACCGGCCGCATGCAGGCCACCGCCGCGGGGCGCGCCTTCGCGGCCGAGAACATCCGCTTCGACCGCGTCATCGTCAGCGGCCTGCCCCGCACCGTGGAGACCGCCGAACTCGTGCTGGCCGAGCTGCCCGACATGCAGGACGTATCGCCCGAGGTCTGGCCCGACTTCCGGGAGATCCGCGGCGGCGACCTGTCGACGATTGCCACCGAGGATCTGCGCGATGCCTTCGTCGGCGCCTTCGAAGGCGAAGTGCCGGAGCACAAGCGCTTCCTGAACGGCGAGACCATCGGCCAGTTCCTCGACCGCGTGCTGCCGGCGCTGCAACGCCTGCGCGACGACCCCGGCTGGGACACGGTGCTGCTGGTGCTGCACGGCGGCACCAACCGCGCAATCCTTTCCCAGGCCATCACATGTGGCCGGCGCATGTTCTTCGGCTCGCTGCTGCAGACCGCCGGCTGCATCAATGTGCTGGACATGGGCGACGATCCGCTCGACTGGGTCGTGCGCATGACCAACTATTCGCCACCGACGCCGGTGCACAGCGGCTCGCGCCACACGACCATGGAAGTCCTGCTGCACCAGTACCTGCGCGGACGGCAGCCCGCTGCCTGAGGCCGCCCGCCCGCATACCGATCTTCATCACCGATACCGACAGAAAACCACCGGAGACAGCATGAGCAGCAACGTATCTCAGTTCGAGGGCACGCGCCCCGTGGCGGACCAGCAGCGTTTCGACACCGAGGCACTGGAAGCCTGGATGCGCCAGCATGTGGAAGGCTTTGCCGGCCCGCTGAGCGTGGAGCAGTTCAAGGGCGGCCAGTCCAACCCGACCTTCAAACTCGTCACGCCGGGCCAGACTTATGTGATGCGCGCCAAGCCGGGCCCCAAAAGCAAGCTGCTGCCGTCGGCCCATGCGATCGAACGTGAATACCGCGTGATGGCCGCGCTGGCCGGCACCGACGTGCCGGTGGCGAAAATGTACGCGCTGTGCGAGGACGAATCGGTGATCGGCCGTGCGTTCTACATCATGGAGTTCGTCAGCGGCCGCGTGCTGTGGGACCAGTCGCTGCCCGGCATGAGCCCGGCCGAGCGTGCCGCCATCTACGACGAGATGAACCGCGTGATCGCGGCCATGCACACCGTGGACTACCAGGCCATCGGCCTCGGCGACTACGGCAAGCCCGGGAACTACTTCCAGCGCCAGATCGAACGCTGGACCAAGCAATACAAACTCTCGGAAACCGAGTCGATCCCGGCCATGGATTCGCTGATGGACTGGCTGCCGCAGCATATCCCGCAGGAGGACGCCGACCTCACCAGCATCGTCCATGGTGACTACCGCCTCGACAACCTGATGTTCCACCCGACCGAGCCGCGCGTGCTGGCCGTGCTGGACTGGGAACTGTCGACGCTCGGTCACCCGATGGGGGACTTCGGCTACCACTGCATGAGCTGGCACATCGCGCCGGGCCAGTTCCGCGGCATCGCCGGCCTGGACCATGCCGCACTCGGCATTCCCGATGAGGCGAGCTATCGCCGGCTGTACGAGCAGCGCACCGGCCGCCCTATCACCGGCGACTGGAACTTCTATCTGGCCTTCAGCATGTTCCGCATCGCAGGCATCTTGCAGGGCATCATGAAGCGCGTGGTCGACGGCACCGCGTCGTCGGCGCAGGCGCTCGATGCCGGCAAGCGGGCGCGCCCAATGGCGGAAATGGGCTGGGAGTACGCGAAGAAGGCCAAGCAGTAAGCGAAAGGCCCGTCGCCGGAGACGAATTCTCCGTGTGGCACCGGTGTCATCAGACAACAGCGCGCTTGGGCGCGCTGTTGCGTTTCCGGCCCGCAACCCGCGCTGTTATGGAGTTTGGCCGAATCTCAGTATTTTCCCGGTATCGAAGTCGTACAAAGACATCTACTATTCAGTCATGTTGTATGACGACTGATAATTAGGCGATTTCCGGAGACATTGTATGACCTCTCGTCGAACGTTCCTGCAGCAGGCGTCCAGCCTGGCCGCATTGGGCGCCCTTGGCACCGCTTCCGTGGCAGTGCCGCGTCTGGCCCGCGCTGCCGATGCCTAGCCCAATCGCCCGATCCGCCTGATCGTGCCCTACCCCGCCGGGGGCTCGTCGGACATCATCGCGCGCATGATCAGCAAGCAGCTCGGCGAGGCACTGGGCCAGCCCATCGTGGTGGACAACCGCCCGGGCGCCAACGGCAACATCGGCGCGGCCATGGCGGCGCAGGCCGGCTCGGACAACCACACGCTGCTGCTCTGCGACGTGGGCGCGCTGGCCATCAGCCCGTCCGTCTACACCAAGCTGACCTTCAATCCGGGCAAGGACCTGAAGGGCGTGGCGATGCTCGCGTATTCGCCGCACTTGCTGGTCGTGCATCCGTCGATCAAGGTATCGAACCTGACGGAACTGGTGGACCTGTCGCAAAAGACGCAGCTGAACTTCGCCGTCACGGCCATTGGCAGCGCACCGCACTTGGCCGGCGTGGCCGTGGCCCAGGCACCGGCGCCAAATGGCAGTACGTGCCCTACAAGGGTGGCTCGCAGGCGATTGCCGATACGGTCGGGGGCACCGCGCAGGTGCTGATGAACGGGATGCTGGCTACGCTGCCGCAGGTGCAGGCCGGCAAGCTCAAGCTGATCGCGGTGTCCAAGCGCACGCGCATGCCGCTGGTCGGCCAGACACCGACAATCGCCGAGCAGGGCGTTCCCGGCTTCGAATCCGGCACCTGGCAAGGCGTAATGGCACCCACGGGAATGCCCGATGCCATCGTCGCGCGCCTCAATACGGAACTGGTCCGCATCATCCGCTCGCCGGAGATCCGCGCGCAGCTGGCGGGCCAGGGTGCGGAAGTGGTGACGATGACGCCTGCAGAGACCAGCCGCTTCTATCAGACCGAAGAAACGCGCTGGGCCAAGGTGGTGAAGGTTGCGGGAGTGAAGCTGGATGCCTGACGGCGGCAGCTGGTTGAAGAAGTCCGATAGAAACGGGCGGGACTACGCATCCCGCCCTCTTTGCCCCGGCGCTCAGTCCCCGAGCGCCACCCCTTCCCGCCGCGGATCGGCGCCACCCGCCCATACCAACTGCCCATCAGCGCGCTGACGCCGCATGATGGCCTGCGTGCCGCTGGTCATCTCGATCTCCGCCACCTGGTGGCCGCGCTGCTTCAGGGCCTCGGCCAGCGCAGGTGTAACCAGCCCTTTCTCCAGCTCGGTCGGACCATTGCGGCTGCCGAAGTTGGCCATGCCGACGGCTGCCTGCACGTCCATGTTCCAGTCCAGCATGCCGACCAGCGTCTTCGAAACGTACTCGATGATCTGCGAACCGCCCGGCGAGCCCACCGTGCCTAGGAACTTGCCGCTCTCCCGGTCGAACACCAGCGTCGGCGCGCCATCGACGAACGCGGGCGCTTGCCCGGTTCGACGCGGTTGGCCACGGGCTTGCCGTTCTCGCTAGGGAGGAAGGAGAAGTCCGTGAGCTGATTGTTGAGCATGAAGCCGCGCACCATGATGTGCGAGCCGAAGTAAGACTCGACCGTGGTCGTCATCGAAATGGCGCCGCCACGGCCATCGACCGCAACGATCTGCGAGGTGGAGATGCGCGGCGGCGAGCGGTCCGGCGCGAAGGCCACCGTGGTGCCCGGCGGCACGCCCGGCTGGGCCTTGCCCATGCTCTTGTCGCCGATCAGCGAGGCGCGCTGCTCCAGGTAGGCCGGGTTGACCATGCCCGCGATATCGACCTGCACGAAATCCGAATCGGCGACGTAGAGGCCCCGGTCGGCGTAGGCCAGGCGATCGGCCTCGGCGATGGCGTGGACAGCATCAGGGTTGGCTTCCACCACCGCCGGCGTGCTGACCGCCGTCGGCTTGAGCGCTGCGAGCGCGTATTTCGGGTTGCGCGTCTCCAGCGCCTGCAGCGTGCCGAGGATCTGCGCCAGCGCAATCCCGCCGGACGACGGCGGCGGCATGCCGCAGATCTTCCAGCGCTTGTAGTCAGTGCAGACCGGCACCCGCAGCTTGGCCCGGTAATTCGCGAGGTCGCGCGTGCTCAGGCTGCCCGGATTCGCGCTGCCGTTGACCTTGGCGACGATGTCGCGCGCGATCGGGCCTGTGTACAGCGCGTTGGGTCCGTTCGCGGCGATCGCGCGCAGCGTCCGCGCGAGTTGCGGGTTCTTGAGGATCGCGCCCGCTGGCTTGGGCTTGCCTTGCGCGTCGAGGAAGTACGCCGCCATCTCCGGCGAGTTTGCAAGGAACTTGTCACTCGACACCTGCGCGTAGAGGCGTGGCGAGATCGGGAACCCCTTCTCGGCCAGCGAGATCGCGCGCTGGAACAGTTGCGACCACTTGAGCTTGCCATGCTCGCGGTGCGCCATTTCCAGCGCGCGCAGCACGCCTGGCGTACCCACCGAGCGCCCGCCGATCTGGGCCTCGCTGAATTCCATCGGCTTGCCGTCGGGCCGCAGGAACAGGTTCTCGGTGGCGCCGGCCGGCGCGGTCTCGCGGCCGTCGAAGGCCTGCACGCGCTTGCCGTCCCAGTACATGATGAAGGCGCCCCCACCAACACCGGAAGCCTGCGGCTCGACCAGCGTCAGCACCGCCTGCATGGCAATGGCTGCGTCAATGGCCGTGCCGCCCTGGCGCAGCACGTCGCGCCCCGCTTCGGTGGCCAGCGGATTGGCTGCGGCGGCCATGTATCGGTCGGCATAGACCGTCGACATGTCGGTGCGGTAGCCCGACGCAATCTCCGGTGCAGGCGGCAGCGCTGCCGTGGCTGGAGGAGGTGCCGCCGGCGTGGCCGTGGCAGCAGGCGCAGCGGGGGCCGCGCCTTGCGTGCCGCACGCAGCCAGCAGCGCCGAGAACGCCACAATCATGGAACCGCGCCACGCCAATCGGGATGCAAGCAGGTGAGCCATGCGATATCTCCGCCAGGACGATCTGCCGATTGTAGTGCCCGCAGGCGCACTGCGGTGTCGGAAAAAGCCCGACAAGCCGCCGCCGACGTCCGCCAGAGCGCACGCCGGGGTGACGAACAAGGTTCAGCGCGTCGTGAACGACCAGCTAAGATTGACCTCCTGCCCGCCCAGCTTGCCGCTGACGGCGACGCTGTAGCGCTGACCACTCGCCAGCGGCGCGAGCGGCGTGCAGATCGCCAGGCCGCGGGCCGCGCGGACAGGCCGGACGAGCGGCTGTCGACCTTCAGGCAGTCGACATTGCGGCCCTGCGCGTCGGTGATCGTGAAGCTGTCCGCGTCGAACTGCAGCGAGGTATTGATCGCCTGCAGCGACACCGGATAGCCCATGGTCTTGCCGTCGTAGCCAGGCGCGGGATTGGGGCTTTCCGAGTTGACCCAGCTTGCCGGCACGTCGGCCTGCCCGTCGAACGGATACGCGACCATCTGGTTGTCCGTGCCGCCCTTCGAGGCATCGGCAAGATCGATGGTCTGGTAGTAGTAGGCGGCGGTGCCGCTGCCGTTGGGTCCCACGCTTTCCGCATAACCGCTGCCCGCAGACCCGTAGCTGCCGAGCAGCGCGGCGCGGTGGAACGGCGCATTGACGAGGTCCGACACGAGCGAGTCCTTGGGCGACAGCGAAAGCTGCGCGTTGGCGACCGAGGTCCACTTGTTAGCCCCCGCTACCACTTCCGCATCGGCATCGGTCGGATAGGCGGCCTGGATACGCGCGTCAGGCGTGGCGCCGGTGTAGTCGGACTTGCCCGAGACTTCATCGTGCGTGAGCGTCTGGTTGGCCAGCATGTAGGCGGTATGGTTCTGCGCGACGTTGTTGAGCGCATCGCGCGCCACAAGCGGCGGCAGGCCGACCTGCTCGCGCCGGTAGTTGGCATAGCACAGGCCCGCGCTGCGCGCGTCGTCGAGCACGCGATAGTCGCCGACGGCGCCGCCGCGCGCGGGCAGCAGCGTCACGCCGCCCCCGGACGGTGCGGAAGGCTTCGTGCCGCTTACCGTGTAGCAGCCGCCGGCCGTCACGGGCGTTGAGGTCCCCGCCTGCGTCGAGCTGCTCTGTCCCGCTGGCTGCGCGCTGCCGGCGGCGGCCGAACCGCCGCTGCCACCGCCATCACCGCCGCCGCCACAGGCCGCAAGCGCCGACAGCAAGGCCGCCCCACAAAGCGTTTGCCAGCGAAGCGGCGCGGCGCGCGAACTCGGTGAATGGAATGTGTTTTCAGCAGGCAAGCGTTTCCCGGTCATCGATCTGGATAGTCGTGGTTCTGATGGAGAAACTGCCCGTGGCAGCCCGGCAATGCAGGCGCAGCGGGACATCACCGGAACGCAGGCGCGGGCTTGCGGGGTGACGCCGGGGGCAGACGTGACCCGACGATGGTAGGGAGGCGGTTTGCGAGCGTCCAGCGCGCTAACAATGGCTTACGTGTGACCCGCGCGCACTGCACCGCACGGCGTCAGGCTGCCGGCGCGGGTTCCGGCGGGCCGCCACCGAGCGAGGCCATCACCGCCATGAGCTGCTCGCGCAGCCAGCGGTTGGCACCGTCATTCTCGCCACCGGCATGCCAGTACAGATGCAGCTCTAGCGATGGCACCTTGAACGGCAGCGACAGGATACGGTTGGCATAAGGTTCGTTGGCGATGCGCGCGTAGCGCAGCGGCAGCGTCGCCAGCAGGTCCGTGCAGCTCACCACCCGGCAAGCCGCGGCGTAGTGCTGGCAGCGCAGCCGAACCCGGCGCGTGAGCCCCATGCGATGCAGCGCCTGGTCTTCCAGGCCGGCCCCGCGTCGCCGCGATGACACGTGCACATGCTCGGCGGCCAGATAGCGCTCCAGCGTCAGCTCTTTCCTCACCAGCGGATGGTCGCGGCGCGCCAGAACGACCATCGGGTCGGCCATGAACGGCGCGTGGTGAATGGCGGGCGACACCGGTAGCAGGATGTCGATGGCCGCATCGATCGTGCCGGCCAGCAACTCGGACTCCATCTCGCGCCGGTCAAAGCGAATGGCGGCGATCTCGACCTGCGGCGCGACCGAGGTCACGCGCGCCATCAGTGGCGGCAGCAGCGTCGATTCCAGCGCGTCGCGCATGCCCAGGGTGAAACGGCGCACCGTGTTGGCCGGATCGAAATGCGGTGTGTCCTGCAGCGTGCGCGCAAAGGACTGCAGCGCCGCGCGCACCTCCGACGCCAGCGAGCGCGCCAGCGGCGTCGGCGCCATGCCCTGCCCGCGCCGCTCGAACAACGGGTCGTCGAACAGGTTGCGCAAGCGACCCAGCGCATGGCTCACTGCCGGCTGCGTCAGGTTGAGCTGGCGCGCTGCCGCGGTGATGCTGCCTTCGCTGTAGATAGCGTCGAACACCACGAAGAGGTTCAGGTCGATGCGAGATAGCTGCATGGCTCTCATTCTGTCACGGAATGCAGGACATTGATACTGCCAAATCCAGAAAATTCATTTTTGTAATTACCAAGTTTCGGATAGAGTGCATTGCATCGGCCCATGCCGCGTATTGACCGTACCACCCGAGTCGCCGGAAAGCCGGCGCACCACCACCTGGTTACGAGGAGACCACATGCAATTCGAGTACACGCCTAAGGTCAAGGAAATGCAGGCCAAGCTGCTGGCCTTCTTCGACCAGTACATCTACCCGAACGAAAAGCGCTTTCACGAAGAGATCAACGCCAACCGGCAGGCCGGCAACGCCTGGGTGGCGAGCAAGCTGATCGAGGAACTGAAGCCCAAGGCACGCGAAGCCGGCCTGTGGAACCTGTTCCTGCCGCGCTCGCCGCGCGCCCCGCAGGGCCTGTCGAATCTCGAATACGCGACCCTGTGCGAAATCATGGGCCGGGTGCCCTGGTCGGCCGAAGTCTTCAACTGCGCCGCGCCCGACACCGGCAACATGGAAACGCTGGAGCGCTACGCGTCCGAGGCACTGAAGGACCAGTGGCTCGAGCCGCTGCTCGCCGGCGAGATCCGCTCGGCCTTCCTGATGACCGAACCGGCCGTGGCCTCGTCGGACGCCACCAATATCGAATGCAGCATCGAGCGTGACGGCGACCACTACGTGATCAACGGCACCAAGTGGTGGTCGTCGGGCGCGGGCGATCCGCGCTGCAAGGTCTACATCGTGATGGGCAAGACCAATCCCGATGCCGGCCGCCACGAGCAGCAGTCGATGGTCGTGGTGCCGGCGGACACGCCGGGCATCACCATCAAGCGCTTCCTGCCGGTGTTCGGCTATGACGACGCGCCGCACGGCCACATGGAGATCGAGCTGAAGAACGTGCGCGTGCCGGTCTCGAATATCCTGCTCGGCGAAGGCCGCGGCTTCGAGATCGCCCAGGGCCGCCTCGGCCCGGGCCGTATCCACCACTGCATGCGCAGCATCGGCGTGGCCGAGCGCGCACTGGAACTGCTGTGCAAGCGCGCACTGTCGCGCGTGGCCTTCGGCAAGCCGGTGTCCAGCCAGGGCGTGACGCAGGAGCGCATCGCCGAAGCCCGCTGCGAGATCGAGATGGCGCGCCTGCTGACCCTCAAGGCCGCGTACATGATGGACACCGTGGGCAACAAGGTGGCCAAGGCCGAGATCGCCATGATTAAGGTGATCGCTCCGAACGTGGCACTGAAGGTGATCGACTGGGCCATCCAGGTCCATGGCGCCGCCGGCGTTTCCAGCGACTTCCCGCTGGCCAACTGGTGGGCACACCAGCGCACGCTACGCCTGGCCGACGGTCCGGACGAAGTGCACCGCAACGCCATCGCCAAGCTGGAACTGGCCAAGCACATGGGCCTGGATCCGCAGGAAGTGAAGATGCCGGTGGCTCGCGGCTTCTGAGCCAGCCTGACGTAACCTGCCGGGCACCCCTGCCGGCAGTATGGAAACGCGCAGCCTGTCTGCGCGTTTTTTCTTCTGTGCTTAAATCGCTCGGCCTTCCCTCTGAACCACCGTATCGCAGCCAGGAGACTTCTTGCGATGATCGATGTTTATAGCTGGGCGACGCCCAACGGCCACAAAGTCCATATCATGCTCGAGGAGTGCGGCCTCCAGTACAGGGTCCACCCGATCAATATTGGCGCGGGCGACCAGTTCGGCGAGGACTTCCTCAACATCAGCCCGAACAACAAGATCCCGGCCATCGTCGATCCCGATGGCCCGGACGGCAAGCCGATCTCGCTGTTCGAGTCCGGTGCATCCTGCTCTACCTGGCCGGCAAGACTGGCAAGTTCCTGCCCGAAGACGTGCGCGGCAAGTACGACGCACTGCAATGGCTGATGTTCCAGATGGGCGGCGTCGGCCCGATGCTGGGCCAGGCCCACCATTTCCGCATCTACGCGCCGGAGAAAATCGAGTATGCGGTCAATCGCTACACCAATGAAGCGAAGCGCCTGTACGGCGTGATCGACACGCGGCTCTCGCGCCACGAGTGGCTGGCCGGCGATCAATACACGATTGCCGATATCGCCACCTTCCCGTGGTTGCGGAGCTGGCAGAACCAGGGCGTGGAACTCGACGACTATCCGAACCTGAAGCGCTGGTTCAACACCATCGCCGAACGCCCGGCCGTCAAGCGCGGCGTGGAAGTCCTGGCCAATGCGCGCAAGCCGCTGCAGGACGACAAGGCCCGCGAAATGCTGTTCGGGGCCACACAGTACAAGCGTCACTGAAGCCGGACTACCGCTGGCGGCAGGCTTTGCCGCCAGCGGCTGCGACGCCGTTCACGCCGGCTGGAGTTCCGCGCGATTTCCGTACGGCGCACGCGGCATTTCCATGATGCCGCCATGCGTGACGCGCGGCAGGCACGAAGCATGGAACCCATCGGCCGCCTCGGGCTGCATGGCACCGCTGCAATACAGCAGCCCGGTCCCTGGCAGCAGCACCTCCAGGCTGTATGACTCGTGCGGATCCGGCGCGAACAGCGTACCGGGCTGAACGAAATTCAGATAACTCTCCCCACCCTGACTCCAGCGCAGGCAGAACGCGCCGCGATGGCATAGCGCCCAGCTCAGTCCGCCGGCCAGCAGGCACTCTCCAGCCTGCAATTGCGCAAACCCTGCCTGCATGCGCGGCACCGGCCGCGTGGCGCCGTCCGCGATTTCCAGCGCCGGGCCGGCCCCGTCGCCGATCGCCGCGACACAACCGAGCGAGCAGCGCAGCAACTCACCTTGCAACAAGGTGTCTTCATACGGCCGTGCATCAACATGCCAGGGGATATCATCCGGCGCGATACGAACCAGGATGCTATCGAGCACGGCATGCACCTGCATCGGCAAGCCAGGCGTCGGCGCGAACATGTCGGCGCTGCCGATCAGCACAGGCTCATGGTCCGGTGCGGCAACGCGGATGCCTCCGCGCAGGCACGCCCACCACTCACCGCGCCTTGCCACGAACACCTGCTGCGTCTGGCCACCTTGCAGGAAGACGTAGTCGCAGGTGCTGCCCGGTCCCGCACAAGGCGGCAACAGGCGTGAGTGAAGTCCGATATGAAGGTCCGCGGAAGCTGCGCGGTCGTGGCTGAAGGCACGCATCGGTGCGTCGAACAGCGAGTAGATCTGCATGGCAATCCCCTGACAGAGCGAAGGAGACACGATGGTCCCTTACAGACGCAACGACACCCGCGCATTCGACGCGAGCCTGTCATTGCGTATTACCCCGTTTGGCACGGCCACCAGGCCGCCCGGTTCATGCCATGGTGTGCGCCTTCTGCTGGCGCATCCCTTGAGACTGCAGATCAGACACCGATGGTGAGTCCGAATATAAGGTGTCGTTGCTGCAGCGTCAAACTTCTAGCCTCTGGCCGAGCAACAATGTTCCTTCCATCATGACCAAACAGACTCTCAGACAATTCGGATTGCACCTTGCGCGGCTGCGCAAGCAGCGCGGCTGGTCGCAGGAAACGCTCTCGCTGGAAAGCGGCCTGGCCCGCTCCTACCTGAGCGGCATCGAGCGTGGCAAGCGCAACCTGGCGCTGCTCAACATCTGCATGCTGGCCGATACGCTCGGCCTGCCGCCCTCGCAGATGCTCGACTTCGAGAAACTTGGCGGCACCGTCGTGCAAGTGGAAGAGCCGCGCTCCGTGTTCGGCAATGCGCAGAACGCCGCTATCGAAGCCACCGTCCGGCATATGGCCGAACTCAACGAAGCCGAGGTGAACCTCGTGGCGGCAGTGGTCCGGGCCTCGCGCGCAAGGGCAGCTACAGGCAGGAGTAGCGAGTACGGTCAGACGCCCAGCATGCCCTGGCGTTCGATAAAGCGGATCACCTCGTCGAGGCCCTGCCCCGACTTGACGCTGCCCATCACGAACGGGCGCTCGCCGCGCATCTTGCGTGCATCGCTTTCCATCACCTCGAGCGAAGCGCCGACATATGGCGCCAGGTCGGTCTTGTTGATCACGAGCAGGTCGGACTTGGTAATGCCGGGTCCGCCCTTGCGCGGGATCTTCTCGCCGCCGGCCACGTCGATCACGTAGATTGTCAGGTCGGACAGTTCAGGGCTGAACGTCGCGGCCAGGTTGTCGCCGCCGGACTCGATGAAGACTACGTCGGCATCCGGGAACTTGGCGAGCATGCGGTCGACGGCCTCGAGGTTGATCGACGCGTCCTCGCGGATGGCCGTATGCGGGCAGCCGCCCGTTTCCACGCCCATGATGCGCTCGGCAGGCAAGGCACCGGAGACCGTCAGCAGGCGCTGGTCCTCCTTGGTGTAGATGTCGTTGGTGATGGCGACCAGGTCGTAGCGGTCGCGCATCGCCTTGCACAGCATCTCGAGCAGCGTGGTCTTGCCGGAGCCGACGGGACCGCCAACGCCGACGCGCAGCGGAGGATTCTTCTTGGTACGAGCCTGGGTCATGATCGCTTCGGGATTCAGGAACGGAACAGCCGGGAGTATTGCGTTTCGTGTCGCGACGAAAGCAGGCCCAGCATCGGTGAAAATGTGGAAAGCCTCGGGGGTGTTTCCGCTGCGCGCTGTATCGCTTCATCGACTGCAGCCAGGACGACGTCGTGCATGCGTCGCAGCATGTGCTGGCCGGCCACCTGTCCGATCGGCACGGCCTTGATGGCGGCGGCCACCTGGTTCTCCGCCCAGTTGAAGCAGTAGGCCACCAGGCCATCGCGCTCATCGATGTCGAGCGCCACGCAGGCTGCGGTAAAGGCCGCAGGCAGGCAGATCGGCGACAGCGTGACAAGGTGCTCGCGCAATACCTTGTCACCCCACTCCATCTGCCCGACGAGCTTCGCAAGCGACCAGCCCATCTGCTCGGTCTCGAGCCTCAACTCGGACGTCTCGCGCGTGGCGTGGAACCAGTCGTTCCACGCGCGCACGCCGTCAACGTCCATCGACTTCCAGCAGCGATGCAGCAGCAGCCACAACGGCGCTTCGCATTGCGACTGCACGTGCAGCAGGTTGTCGCGGATCCAGCGTTCGGCGGTATTGGCGTCGCGTACACAGCCGCTGTCGATGGCGGTTTCGAGGCCTTGCGAATAGCTGAAGCCGCCGATGGGGAGCGCGGGTGAGGCAAGGTGCAACAGGGAGATGAGCTGACGCAGCGGTGTCATGGCAGTATTCCGCTCCAAGGCTCCGTCGGCTCCCCTCTCCCGCTTGCGGGAGAGGGGTTGGGGGAGAGGGCAGGCGCTTCCACGAGCCCCAACTCCAACAAGACCCGACGAACTGTCTCAAGTACGGCGTCCGTATGCCCCAATACCTCGTGGTTCCAAAACCGCAGGACGCGAAACCCTTCGCGCAGAAACCAAGCATCACGCCTGACGTCCTCCGCGCCGCCATGTTGGCTCCATCAACTTCAATGACGAGTTTGAAGGTCATGCAGACGAAGTCGCGATGTAAGGGCCCAACCTGCATTGGCGCTTGAACTTCAGGCCCAGAAATCGGTGAGCCCGGAAATGGAACCAAAGGCATTGCTCTGCTTCTGTTTGGTTAGACCTCAGCATTCGAGCGAATGTGGGGGCTGGCAAGCGCCTGCCCTCTCCCCCCGCCCCTCTCCCGCAAGCGGGAGAGGGGAGTTCCGGCGTCGGTATTTCATGGCACGGTGGCTCTTTCATATGCGTGAGCCCCCCCTGCATCAATGCTTGTGCCCGCATTGCTCGTCATGAACGTGATCATGCTCATGCTCATGCTCATGCTCATGCTCATGCTCATGCGAGTGCGAGTGCGAGTGCGAGTGCCCATGTTCATCCCCATGATGCTCATGAAACACCGCCTGCGCCGCCGCATAATCCTCCGCGAACGTTGCGTCATGACCGTGCTTGTGTCCGCCCCCATAGGCCCCTGCTTCAGGCTCGAATGGCGCGTCCGCCTGTATTGCCTGTACACCGAGTCGCGCGAGCATATCCGCCAGCACCGGATCAAACTCCAGCCGGAGATAGTCGCAGCCCACCTCCACCGGCGTGTGCCGGTTGCCGAGGTGATACGCCGCACGCATGAGCGCGAGCGGATCCGCCGCACGCACTTCCAGCACACGCTCCGGTGCCGCCTGCACTTCGACGAAGCTGCCGTCCTCGGCCACCAGCAAATCGCCGCCGCGCAGTACCGTGCCGCGCGGCAGGAACAGCGCGGCCTCTTCGCCGTTGCCGAGCACGGCACGCAGGCGGCTCTTGCTGCGTTCGGCGAACGGCAGGACCAGCTTCGGTGCGCGACGCACCAGCACGGCGGCGATGCCGTGCGGGGCGCTCAGGACTTTGTCGATCTTCAGCATGCGGGAATCGTGGACAGGGTCAGAACAGGAAGTATCGCTGCGCCATGGGCAGCTCGGTGGCGGGCTCGCACATCAGCAACTGACCGTCGGCCACGACCTGGTAGGTCTCCGGGTCCACGGTGACATGCGGCTGCCAGTCATTGTGCACCATGTCGCGCTTGCTCACCGTGCGCGTACCGCGCACTGCCGAAAGCGGCTTCGCCAGGCCGTAACGCTCGCCAACGTTCGCCGCAAGTGCTGACTGCGAGACAAAGGTCAGCGACGACTTGTGCAGCGCTCCACCCGCCGACGCGAACATCGGACGATAGTGCACCGGTTGCGGCGTCGGGATCGAGGCATTGGGATCGCCCATTGCCGCAGCGGCGATCATGCCGCCCTTCAGGATCAGGCTTGGCTTCACGCCGAAGAACGCGGGGCGCCACAGCACCAGATCAGCCCACTTGCCCACTTCGATGGACCCCACCTCATGGGCGATGCCATGCGTCAGTGCAGGGTTGATCGTGTACTTGGCGATATAGCGCTTCACGCGGAAATTGTCGTGCCCGCCGCGCGCATCATGCGGATCGCCGGGCAGCTTGCCGCGCTGCGCCGCCGTCTTGTGCGCGGTCTGCCACGTGCGGATGATGACCTCGCCCACGCGCCCCATGGCCTGCGAATCGCTAGATATCATCGAGAACGCGCCGAGGTCGTGCAGGATGTCTTCCGCGGCAATGGTCTCGCGGCGGATGCGGCTTTCGGCAAACGCGATGTCCTCGGCAATGGCCGGATCAAGGTGATGGCACACCATCAGCATGTCGAGATGCTCGTCCAGCGTGTTCACCGTGTAGGGCCGCGTCGGGTTCGTCGACGACGGCAGCACGTTGGCTTCGCCGCACACCTTGATGATGTCCGGCGCATGGCCGCCACCGGCGCCTTCGGTGTGGTACGTATGGATCGTGCGGCCCTTGAACGCGGCAATGGTCGCTTCGACAAACCCGGCCTCGTTGAGCGTGTCGGTGTGAATCGCGACCTGGGTGTCGGTCGCATCGGCGACTGACAGGCAGGTGTCGATCGCCGCCGGCGTGGTGCCCCAGTCCTCGTGCAGCTTGAGGCCGATCGCGCCCGCCTCGACCTGCTCGAGGATCGGCGCCTGCTGGCTGGCATTGCCCTTGCCCAGCAACCCGATGTTCATCGGATACGCGTCGATGGCCTGCAGCATGCGCTCCATGTACCACGGCCCCGGCGTGACGGTGGTCGCGAACGTGCCCGTGGCCGGACCGGTGCCGCCGCCGATCATGGTGGTCACGCCGCTCATCAACGCCTCTTCGATCTGCTGCGGGCAGATGAAGTGGATATGTGAATCGATGCCCCCGGCGGTCACGATCATGCCCTCGCCCGCGATCACTTCCGTGCCCGGGCCGACAACGATCGTCACCCCGGGCTGGATGTCCGGGTTACCGGCCTTGCCGATCGCTGCAATGCGTCCGCCCTTCAGCCCGATGTCGGCCTTGACGATGCCCCAGTGGTCGACGATCAGCGCATTGGTAATGACAGTGTCGACGCAGTCCTTCGCCATGCGCTGGCTCTGCCCCATGCCGTCGCGGATCACCTTGCCGCCGCCGAACTTCACTTCCTCGCCGTAGATCGTGAAGTCTTTCTCGACTTCGATCACGAGCCCGGTATCGGCCAGCCGCACGCGGTCGCCGGTGGTTGGGCCGAACATTTCCGCATAGGCCTGCCTGGAGATCTTCACCATCACAATGCTCCCATGATCTTGCCGTTGAAGCCGTAGACGATGCGGTCTCCATCGAGCGCCACCAGCTCCACGGTGCGCGTCTGGCCCGGCTCGAACCGCACCGCGGTCCCGGCCGCGATATTGAGGCGGAAGCCGCGCGCGGCCTCGCGATCGAACGACAGCGCGGTGTTGGTCTCGTAGAAATGGAAATGCGAGCCGACCTGGATCGGCCGGTCGCCGGTATTGGCAACCGTCACGCTCACCGTGGACCGGCCGGCATTCAGTTCGATCTCGCCGTCGGCGGGCATCAATTCACCGGGGATCATCGCCATCTCCTCAGGCAACCAGCAGGCCGGCGCCGTACAGCGCAACGCCGGCACCGGCGACGCGCGCCAGCCAGCCGCGCGATGGCGCAGGTACGTCCCTGCCACGATACCCAGCAGGTGCAGCGCCATGGTGGCGACCGCAAAGCCGCCGACATACGCAAGTACCGCCGGCAGCGCTGCGGCAGTGCCGGGCAACTCGACGCCATGCGCATAACCATGAAACACTGCGAAGCCGCCGACGATCGCCATGCCGGCCCACGAAGGCAGTTTCGCGCGGAGTGCCACCAGCACGCCCACGACCAGCAGGGATGCGGCGATCATCGGCTCCACGGCGGGCAGCGCCAGCCCGGCCAGGCCAAGCGCGGCGCGACCAGCATCAGCGCGACGAAGGCAAGCGGCAACCGCAGCGTATCGGCGGCCGAGCGCGCGCACAGGGCGCTCCAGACGCGACCGCGGCCATGGCCAGCAGGTGGTCGGCGCCCGTGAACGGATGCAGCAGGCCTGCCGACAGGCTCGCGCCGACAGTGGCGGCATCATGGCCCGGATGGGCAAAGGCGGAGACGGCTGCAAGGGACAGCGTGGCGCCCAGGGCCAGGCGCGAGCAGGCGGAACGGTTCATATCGGCTCTCGGTGGATATTGTTGATGTTGTCAGTGGATCCGGTACGCCCTCAGACGATCGGATGATGAACGGTGACGAGCTTGGTGCCGTCCGGGAAGGTCGCTTCGACCTGGATCTCGGGGATCATCTCCGGCACGCCGTCCATCACGTCGTCACGGCCCAGCACAGTGGTGCCTTCGTGCATCAGCTCGGCCACGGTGCGGCCATCGCGCGCGCCTTCCATGATGGCGGCGGTGATCAGCGCCACCGCCTCCGGGTAGTTCAGCTTGAGCCCGCGCGCGCGGCGGCGCTCGGCGAGCAGCGCGGCGGTGAAGATCAGCAGCTTGTCCTTCTCTCTCGGTGTCAGTTCCATCGTCGGTGTCCTTGTTGTTCTCGTATTCCGTCGGCGTCAGGTCGCCCAAAGGCGCAACGGCCGCGCCGGCACGCCGTGGATCGGCTCGCGCAGACGCTCCACGCATCGACCATCAGATGCCTGACGGCTTCCATCTGGTGGCCCAGCACGCGTAACAGCAGCATCGACTGGCCGGATGACGACAGGCACGTCACCCCCGCGCGCAGGTCGGCCGTGTACGGCAGGCGTTCCGCGAGCGACTCGGCCAATGCCTGCGTCGCGCCACGGCCCACCGCCCAGAGCGTGCCTAGCACCGGCATGCCGTCCAGCCCCACCACGGCACCGCGCAATGGCGATGCCGCATCGAAATGCGATTGCTCGATCCACAGCGCGCGGCCATCGCAGCGCACCTGCGTATCGAGCCACAGCGCCCCCCGTGCCCACTGTTCGCCCGATGCCTGCCGACCGAGCACTACGGCATCCCAGCCGATCGCACTGCCGCCCAGTGCAATCGCCAGTTCGGTGGCAATGCGCGCCCGCGCATCGTCGAACACGATGTTCTCCTGCGGCAGCCAGTCGAGCCGTGCGCCATCCTCGACCGTGAGCCGCACATGCTGCGATGCATCACGGCCGAGCGACTTGTACCATTTGGTGGCGCCAGGCGTGGCAATGACGGCATGCGTGCCCGCTTCGGCATGCACGTCGATATCAAGCGTATCGCCGCCCGCCACGCCTGCGGGCGGATGCAGGATGACGGCGTGGCAGATGGCGGCGCCTTCCGGATAGAGCGGCTTCTGCACCATCAAAGGGCCGCGATGCTGCCGTTCGGTCAGCGCGGTGCGCCCGCCGCGCGTGGCAAAACGCAAGCGCAGGCTGGCCTGCCATGCGGGCGGCATGGCAAGGGTCGAAGGAAAATCGGGATGACGCATGGCTCGATGAGTGGACCGGCAATGCAAGCGCGGGGGCAAGCTGCGGCAGGCGCCGCAGCGGATGCCGCAAATCATAGCGCGCCGCCCGCCGCCACGGAAGCGCGGCGAACGGCACCTGTCTCCACCGCCTGCGTCGTCACACGGCAATCAGCTCCCGTACGCCGTCCTGCTCCATATTCGCGCCTTCGCCCTTCGCCACGACTTCGCCCCGGCTCATCACCACGTAGTGGTCGGCAATATGGCGCGCGAATTCGTAGTACTGCTCGACCAGCAGCACCGTCATGCCGAACTCGTCGACCAGCAGGCGCAGTGCGCGGCCGATGTCCTGGATGATCGAGGGCTGGATGCCTTCGGTCGGCTCGTCGAGGATCAGCAGTTCAGGCTCGCTCATCAGCGCACGGCCGATCGCAAGCTGCTGCTGCTGGCCGCCCGACAGGTCGCCACCGCGGCGCTGGCGCATCGTGCGCAGCACGGGAAACAGCTGGTAGATGCGATCGGGCACGCCGGTGGGCCGCGCCCGGCTCGCCGCGCCGATCAGCAGGTTTTCTTCGACCGTGAGCCGCGGGAAAATCTCTCGCCCCTGCGGCACATAGGCCAGGCCCGCCGAGACCCGCTCGTAGGGCGGCTTCTTTTCCAGCGCGCGGCCCTCCCACTCGATGCTGCCGCTGCGCGTGGGCACCACGCCCATCAGGCACTTGAGCAAGGTGCTCTTGCCTACGCCGTTGCGACCGAGCAAGGTGGTGAGCTTGCCGCGCGGCACCTCGAACGAGACGTTGCGCAGGATATGGCTGCCGCCGTAGAACTGGTTCAATGCATTGACCTGCAGCATGGCTATCTTCCCAGGTAGGATTCGATCACGCGCTCGTCGCGCTTGACGCTGTCGAGCGTGCCTTCAGCGAGCACGCTGCCCTCGGCCAGCACGGTGACCTTGCCTTCGCCGCCGGCCAGCGCTGCGACGAACTCCATGTCGTGCTCGACCACCATCATCGAGCAGCTGCCGCGCAGGCCGTTCAGCAGCGCGGCAAGCTGCATGGTTTCCTCATCGGTCATGCCGGCCACAGGCTCGTCCAGCAGCAGAAGCTGCGGTTGCTGCATCAGCAGCATGCCGATTTCGAGCCGCTGCTTCTGGCCGTGCGACAGCAGACCCGCGAGGCGGTACGCCTCGTCCTCAAGGCCGGTCAGCGCCAGCGTTTCCTCAATGCGGCGATGCCCTTCTCCAGTCAGCCGCGCGCGCAACGACGACCACCAGCGCTTGTCCGCCTTCATCGCCAGTTCCAGGTTCTCCCAGACGGCGTGCTGCTCGAACACCGTCGGCTTCTGGAACTTGCGGCCAATGCCGACCTGCGCGATGCGCGGCTCGGTCATGCGCATCAGGTCGATGGTCTGGCCCAGGAACACGCGGCCACTCACGCTCGCATTGCGCGGACCGGTCTTGCCGGTGATGACATCCATCATCGTGGTCTTGCCCGCGCCGTTGGGGCCGATCACGCAGCGCAGCTCGCCGTGGTCGATCGACAGGCTCAGCTTGTTGAGCGCGCGAAAGCCGCCGAACTGCACCGTCAGGTCTTCCAGGTAGAGGATGGGGCCATGCGAGACGTCGATGGTTCCCGGCTCCACCACGCGGCCAAGACCGGTGGCATTGCCGCTTTCCGCCTGGCCGTATTCGAGCGCGGCATTCATGCTTCACCTCCGGTGCGTCCGGCCACGGCAGGACTGGAAACTGCCTCCGTCGCGGCCGGTGCCGCCGGCGTGGCGCGGCTGCCGCGTTCGCGCAGGCGTCTCCACAGGCCGATCACGCCGTCGGGCAGGTACAGCGTGACGAGCACGAACATCGCGCCGAGCAGGAACAGCCAGTATTCCGCGAAGTAGGCCGTGAACATCGTCTTGGCGCCACTGACCAGGAACGCGCCGATCACCGGCCCGATCAGCGTGCCGCGGCCACCCACGGCCACCCACACGGCCATCTCGATGGAGTTGCCCGGCGACATCTCGCCCGGGTTGATGATGCCGACCTGCGGCACGTACAGCGCGCCAGCGATCCCGCACAGCACAGCCGAGAACGTCCACACGAACAGCTTGTAGCCGAGCGGGTTGTAGCCCGAGAACATCACGCGCATCTCGGCATCGCGCACGGCGGTAACCACGCGGCCCAGCTTGGACGTCACGATATAGCGGCACGCGACGAACCCGGCAATCAGCGCCAGGAACGTCAGCACGAACAGCGCCGTGCGCGTCTGCGGCGCGGCTACGGCAAAGCCGGCGATGCGCTTGAAGTCGGTGAACCCGTTGTTGCCGCCGAAACCGGTCTCGTTGCGGAAGAACAGCAGCATCGCCGCATAGGTCATGGCCTGCGTGATGATCGACAGGTACACGCCCTTGATGCGCGAGCGGAATGCGAAGAACCCGAACAGCCACGCCAGCACGCCCGGCACCAGCACCACCAGCAGCAGTGCATAGCCGAGATGCTCGGTGCCATGCCAGAACCATGGCAGTTCCTTCCAGTCGAGGAACACCATGAAATCCGGCAGGTCGCTCTTGTACACGCCCTCGCGACCGATGGCGCGCATCAGGTACATGCCCATCGCATAGCCGCCCAGGGCAAAGAACAGCCCATGGCCCAGGCTCAGGATGCCGCAGTAGCCCCACACGAGATCGAGTGCGATGGCGGCCAGCGCGAAGCACATGATCTTGCCGATCAGCGTCAGCGCATAGGCCGACAGGTGTAGCGGATGACCTTCCGGCACCAGCAGCGCGCAGACCGGCACGCCCACGGCCACCACGACGGTCAGCAGCGCGAGCACCGACCAGCCGCGCCGCGTGAACAGCGGCTGACGCTCGGGGACCGACAGCCGGAATGGCGTGGCCGCAGAATTGGATGGAATGTTCTGCATCATGCCTCCGCGCTGCGCCCCTTGAGCGCGAAAAGTCCCTGCGGCCGCTTCTGGATGAAGAGCACGATCAGCACCAGGACGAAGATCTTGGCCAGCACCGCGCCATAGAACGGTTCGATGAACTTGTTGATGAGGCCCAGCCCGAAGGCGCCGACGATGGTACCGGCCAGTTGCCCCACTCCGCCCAGCACCACGACCATGAACGAATCGATGATGTAGGCCTGGCCCAGGTCCGGGCCGACATTGCCGATCTGCGACAGCGCGCAGCCACCCAGGCCGGCAATCCCTGCGCCGAACGCGAACGCATAGCTATCTACCTTCCAGGTCCGCACGCCTACGCAGGCGGCCATGGTCCGGTTCTGCGTCGTGGCACGCACGAACAGGCCAAGGCGCGTGCGGTTGAGCACCGCCCACGCAACAGCCACCACGGCCAGCGCGAACAGGATG
This sequence comes from Cupriavidus sp. UYMMa02A, assembly GCA_001725945.1. GTDB lineage: Bacteria > Pseudomonadota > Gammaproteobacteria > Burkholderiales > Burkholderiaceae > Cupriavidus. Next base: position 28,290 of record LRMT01000061.1, read on the forward strand.
ATCACAATGCGGTTGTACGGAATCACGAGGCCCGGCATCCATTCCACGCCGCCGCTCATCCAGGCCGGATTGGCCACTTCGACGTTCTGCGCGCCGAACAGCGTGCGCACCGACTGCATCAACAGCAGGCTCACGCCGAACGTGGCCAGCAGCGTTTCCAGCGGGCGGCCATAGAGATGGCGCAGCACCAACCGCTCGAGCACGAAGCCGACGATGCCCGCCGCCAGGAACGACGCCGGCAGCGCAGCGGGCAGGTACCACTCGAACGCACCCGGCGCATACGTGCGAAACAGCGTCTGCACGACGTAGGTCGCATACGCGCCGATCATCAGGAATTCGCCGTGCGCCATATTGATGACGCCAATCAGGCCATAGGTGATCGCCAGGCCCAGCGCGGCCAGCAGCAGCACGCTGCCCAGGCTCAGGCCGGCGAACAGGTTGCCGATCAGATCGGCACGGCGCTGGTCGCTGCGCAGTGCATCGAGTGCCTGCTGCGCGGCAACGCGTACCTCGACATCGGGTTCCCGGTACTTGCCATCGCTGCTCCGTTCCAGCAGCGGTGCCAGCTTCTGGCGGCTTTGCGGATTGCTGTCGTGGCCCAGGATGCGAATCGCTTCCAGCCGGGCATCACGCTGCGCCGTGTCGCCGGCGTTCGTCTCTTCGGCCAGAACGGTGGTGGCCCAGATCACGTCCAGCCGGGCGCGCAGGCCGGGATCGGCCTCCATCTTGCGCGCGGCTTCCACGCCGGTGCGCGAGGCACTCTCGGGCTGGTCGTACAGCGTATTGACGGCCTGCGTGCGCACCGCGATATCGGGCGACTGCAACTGCAGGCTGCTGGCCGCGCTATCCACGATCGCGCGCAGGCTGTTGTTCAGGGTCAGTGATTCCAGCGCGTCGGCCTTGACCGTGACGGGCTTTCCGGTGACGGCATCGACGGTCTTGCCGCCTTCCTGGCGCACCATGCCCACCGACGGGGCGTACTGCAGCGCATCGTCCTGCAGCGCCTTGAGGATGGGGCCGGCCTGCTCCGGCGGGGCCTTGGCCAGCGCGGACAAGGCCGCGGTCTTGGCCTCGAAATCGTCCTCGGCCAATGGCTTGAGGTCGGCCTGCGTCAATGCGCCTGCGGCGGCCGCCCATAGCGGCGCGGCAAGCAGCAGCGCAGCCAGCACGGCGCGCAGCCACGGCATGGCGATCTTCGGTAACGATTGGGACATAGGTGCGGGCGAATGGGCGGCGCGTGGTCGCGGCCTGTTTTTTGGGGGAATCCGGGCCGGCAAAGGCGCGCATCATTGACCGCCGGCCACGAAGGGCCGGCGATGCGCGCTGCCGGGTGCGGCAGCGCGCTGCCTTACATCACCTTGTCTGGCTTGCCTTCGTTGCCGGCGATGAACGGGCTCCACGGCTGCGCGCGGATCGGCTTCGCCGTCTTCCACACCACGGTGAACTGGCCGTCGCCCTTCACTTCGCCGATCATCACCGGCTTGTAGAGGTGATGGTTCTCGCCCATGGTCAGCGTAAAGCCGTCCGGCGCCTTGAAGGTCTGGCCATACATGGCCGCGCGCACCTTGTCGGGATCGGTCGTACCGGCCTTCTTCACGGCCTGGGCCCACATATGGATGCCGACATAAGTGGCCTCCATCGGGTCATTGGTCACGCGCTTGTCGCCGCCAGGCAGGTTGTTCGCCTTGACCCATGCCGCCCACTGCTTCTTGAAGGCCTCGTTCTCGGGGTTCTGACCGACATGAAGTAATTCCAGGCAGCCAGGTGGCCGACCAGCGGCTTGGTATCGATGCCACGCAGTTCCTCCTCGCCTACCGAGAAGGCCACCACCGGCACGTCCTTGGCCTTCAGGCCGGCGTTGCCGAGCTCCTTGTAGAACGGCACGTTGGAGTCGCCGTTGATGGTCGAGATCACCGCCGTCTTGCCGCCTTGCGAGAACTTCTTGATGTTCGCGACGATGGTCTGGTAGTCGCTGTGACCGAACGGCGTGTAGACCTCCTCGATGTCCTTGTCGGCCACGCCCTTGCTCTTCAGGAACGCGCGCAGGATCTTGTTGGTGGTGCGCGGGTAGACGTAGTCGGTGCCCAGCAGGAAGAAGCGCTTGGCGCCGCCGCCTTCCTTGCTCATCAGGTATTCGACCGCCGGAATGGCCTGCTGGTTGGGTGCGGCACCGGTGTAGAAGACGTTCTTGGACATTTCCTCGCCTTCATACTGCACCGGGTAGAACAGCAGCGAATTCAGTTCTTCATAGACCGGCAGCACCGACTTGCGCGACACGGAAGTCCAGCAACCGAACGTGACGGCGACCTTGTCCTTGGTGATCAGCTGACGTGCCTTCTCGGCGAACAGCGGCCAGTTCGACGCGGGATCCACGACCACGGGCTCGAGCTTGCGGCCGAGCACGCCGCCGCTCTTGTTGATCTCGTCGATGGTCATCAGCGCCACGTCCTTGAGCGACGTCTCGGAAATGGCCATGGTGCCGGACAGCGAATGCAGGATGCCGACCTTGATCGGTTCCTTGGACTGCGCCATTGCCAGCGGGCTCGCGCTGATCATTGCCGCGGCGGCTACCGCCGACAGCTTCAGCATGTCACGTCGTTTCATTGCAGCTCCCAGTTTGTCGTTTGGTTACGGGACTCAACGCACCCCGGGTGGTGCTTCTGCAACTAGCGTGCCATGGTGTGGGACGGCCGATGGCATGCCGCCCGAAGCCGGTGGGCGGCATGCAAGGGACAATTTCGAGGAAGCTCCCGCGCGGAAGCACCATACTGGTGCTGGGCGGGAACAGAGCGGAACGCACCGCATTCGTGCACGGCGCATTCGGGTGCAAGGCGGCCGACGGGCTTGCAACGGCCCGGAACAGGCGCGCAGCCAGCGAATGGTGCGCCGCCACAAGCAAAAACGGGGCCCGAGGGCCCCGTTCGTTCATCGCCGGAAGACGAAGATGCTTACTTCATCATCCACGGCATCATGTTTGCGTTCATGTTGTGCATGATCCAGAGCGAACCGGCCAGCACGATGAACAGGATCAGCAGCGTGAACAGGAACGACATCACGTTCCAGCGCTGTTCCTTCGAACCATCCATGTGCAGGAAGTACTTCAGGTGAACGACGACCTGCACTGCGGCCATGCCGAGGATGATCAGGAGGGTCGTGCCGCGGTCCATGGTGCCGTCCATGACGATCTTGAACGGGATGACGGTCAGGATCACCGCCAGCACGAAGCCGATCACATAGGACTTGAAGCTGCTGTGGCCATGCGACTCGGCGTGGGCCGACGCTGCGTGTTGCTGTGCCATTTACATTGCTCCCATCAGGTAGACGATGGTGAAGACGCCGATCCAGACGACGTCCAGGAAGTGCCAGAACAGGCTGAGGCAGTTCAGACGCTTGGACATCGTCGGGGTCAGGCCCTTCTTGCTCACTTGCCACATCAGCACCAGCATCCAAACCATGCCGCTTGCGACGTGCAGGCCGTGGGTGCCCACCAGCGTGAAGAACGACGACAGGAACGCGCTGCGGCTCGGGCCGGCGCTTCGGCGATCAGGTGATGGAATTCATTGATTTCCATGTACATGAACCCCGCGCCCAGCAGGAACGTGATGCCCAGCCAGACCAGCACCCGCACTTTCGAGCGGTTCTGCAGCGAGATCATCGCGAAGCCGTACGTGATCGACGAGAACAGCAGGATGAAAGTCTCGACGAGCACGTAGTTGAGCTCGAACAGCTCCTTGCCCGACGGGCCACCCGCCACTTCGCCGCGCAGGACGGCGAACGCGGCGAACAGGCACGCGAACAAGATGCAGTCGCTCATCAGGTACAGCCAGAAACCAAAGATGGTGTTCTCGCTGGTGTCGTGGTGCGCGTGGTCGTGCGTGTCGTCATGCGCGTGCGCATGAGCCGGGGCTTGCGCCGCCCCGAAGCGATCAAGGACTTCTGTCGACATGGTCATCAGGCCTGCGAAGCAATGCGCTGCAGTTGGCGCGTTTCAATCTGCTCGACCTCGGAGGCCGGCACGTAATAGTCGATGTGGTCGTCGTTGGCGCGGCGGATGAACGCCACCACCATGCCGACCAGGCCCACGGCGGCAAGCCACCAGATGTGCCAGGTCAGGGCAAAGCCGAGCGCCAGGCTGAACACACCCATGTAGAAGCCCGCACCGGTGTTCTTCGGCATGTGGATCTGCTCGTAGCCGGTGGTCGGGATCGTTTCGCCACGGGCCTTCATGTCGGCGAACGCATCCAGGTCACGCACCACGGGGGTGTGCGCGAAGTTGTAGAACGGCGGCGGCGACGAAGTAGCCCATTCCAGCGTGCGGCCACCCCACGGGTCGCCGGTCACGTCGGCCAGCTTCTTGCGGTCGCGGATCGACACGACGATCTGCAGCACCTGGAAGAAGATGCCCAGGGCCACGAACACCACGCCAATCACGGCCAGGTACAGCCACGGCGTCCAGGCCGGGTTGTCGGTGTGGTTCAGGCGACGGGTCATGCCCATCAGGCCCAGCACGTACAGCGGCATGAAGGCGAAGTAGAAGCCCACCAGCCAGCACCAGAACGCGTACTTGCCCAGGCGCTCGTTCAGCGTGAAGCCGAACGCCTTCGGCCACCAGTAGGTGATGCCGGCCAGGTAGCCGAACAGCACGCCGCCGATGATCACATTGTGGAAGTGGGCGATCAGGAACAGGCTGTTGTGCAGCACGAAGTCGGCAGCCGGCACGGCCATCAGCACGCCGGTCATGCCGCCGATCACGAAGGTGATCATGAAGCCCAGGGTCCACAGCACCGGCGTGGTCATCTGCACGCGGCCGCGATACATGGTGAACAGCCAGTTGAAGATCTCCCCCGGTCGGGATGGAGATGATCATGGTAGTGATACCGAAGAACGCGTTGACGTTCGCACCCGAACCCATCGTGAAGAAGTGGTGCAGCCACACGATGAACGACAGCACCATGATGGCGGCGGTCGCGTACACCATGCCCTTGTAGCCGAACAGCTTCTTGCCGGAGAACGTGGCAATGACTTCAGAGAAGATACCGAACGCCGGCAGGATCAGGATGTACACCTCGGGGTGGCCCCAGATCCAGATCAGGTTCACGTACATCATGGCGTTGCCGCCACCGTCGTTCGTGAAGAAGTGCATGCCGAAGTAGCGGTCCAGGCCCAGCAGCGCCAGCGACACGGTCAGCACCGGGAAGGCGGCCACGATCAGCACGTTGGTGCACAGGGCGGTCCAGGTGAACACCGGCATGCGCATCAGGGTCATGCCCGGGGCGCGCATCTTCAGGATGGTCACGAGGAAGTTCACGCCGGTCAATAGCGTGCCCAACCCTGATATCTGCAATGACCAGAGGTAATAGTCCACCCCTACGCCCGGGCTATAGTCCAGGCCCGACAGCGGCGGGTAGGCCAGCCAGCCGGTCTTGGCGAATTCGCCAACGCCCAGCGACACGTTCACCAGCATGGCACCCGACACGAACAGCCAGAACGACAGCGTGTTCAGGAACGGGAAGGCCACGTCGCGCGCGCCAATTTGCAGCGGCACGACCAGGTTCATCAGGCCCGTCATCAGCGGCATGGCCACGAAGAAGATCATGATCACGCCGTGGGCGGTGAAGATCTGGTCGTAATGCTCAGGCGGCAGCACGCCGGTCCCGCCATTGGTGGCGAGGGCCAGCTGGACGCGCATCATGATGGCGTCGGAAAAGCCGCGCAGCAGCATGACCAGCGCGACCAGGCAGTACATCACGCCGATCTTCTTGTGATCGACCGAAGTGAACCACTCATTCCAGAGGTAGCCCCACTTCTTGAAATAGGTGATCGCGCCTAGCAGCGCAGCACCACCGAGGGCGACGCCGGCCAGAACGACCATGATGATCGGCTCATGAAACGGGATCGCCGACAAACTCAATTTGCCAAACATCATTGCTCCTAGGATTGCGCGCCCAGCGCCGGCTTGGCCGGCGTGGCCATGGACACCCGCTCTTCGCCGAGCGTGTTACGCGACGTGCAGATCGGGCCGCCATCAAAACCTTCGCGGGCCATGGCGTGGCCGTCGTTGCCCATGTATTGGTGCAGGACGCCGGTGAACAGGCCGTCTTCGACCTTGCCGTAGTAGGCACCGGCTCCGCTTCGCTCGGCTTGGCGAGGACCTTGTAGTCCGCGCTGGCGAGCTGACGTTCGGAGGCGCGCACCTTGGCGACCCACGCGTCGAACTCGAAGTTCGACATGGCCGTCGCCTTGAACTTCATGCCCGAGAAACCGCCGCCACTGTAGTTGGCGGACATGCCGTCATACGTGCCGGCCTCGTTGGCAATCAGGTGCAGCTTGGTTTCCATCCCGGCCATGGCGTAAACCTGGCTGCCCAGTTGCGGGATGAAGAACGAATTCATGATCGAATCGGACGTGATCTTGAAGTTCACCGGCGTGCCCACCGGGAACGCGATCTGGTTGACCGTCGCGATCTTCAGTTCCGGATAGATGAACAGCCACTTCCAGTTCATTGCCACCGCCTCGACGGTGATCGGCTTCTGCTTGGACTCCAGCGGCTTGTACGGATCCAGGTCGTGCGAAGACTTCCAGGTGATGATGCCCAGCGCGATGATGATCAGGCAGGGGATCAGCCACACCACGACTTCGATCGCGGTCGAGTGCGACCAGTCGGGTTCATAGCGTGCCGAGGTATTGCTTGCGCGGTACTTCCACGCGAACACCAGCGTCAGGACGATCACCGGCACCACCACCAGCAGCATGAGCCAGGTGGCGATCAGGATGATGCCTTTGATATCGACGCCTACCTGCCCTTTCGGGTCGAGCAGCGTCATGTTGCAGCCGGCGAGCAGCACGAGCAGGCCGAGGCTTGGCAGGGACCGCGTCCACCGCGGCAGTATGGGTTTCTTCATGTCACGACTGGTTTGGTTAGGCCGCGCTTGGGCGAAGCGTGGCTTCACCGCCTGATGCCGGAAGCAAGAGGCGTTGGGCTGAGGGAAAACCGGAAGGACGTGTCCTTAGCTGGCGTTGAGGTCTGGCGGACTTAACGCCGGATGACCATGCGGCCTGACAACGCCATGAACACGGAAGGACAACTGACGACTGCGCGAGCGGCCCGCCTTAGGCGGTGGCACTGCGGCACCTGATGGCCGAAACCGCGAACGGTCCCGGCTCGAGACTGCGGCCGGGTAGCGTTGAACCACGAAGTTTTGCACTTCCCGGCAAGCTTGCCTTGTGAGCAAGCGCGGTTTCGGCCGGAATGTGCAACACGTAAAACATCGTGGGCGCGACTGTACCGCAATGCAACATTACGGGTAAACCCAACGGTGCAGAACACACTGTTCAGAAAACCGGACAATCTTACGGTGCGATGCAGAAGACACAAAAAATGTGTCGCAGTGTCATCATTACCATCAAAAACTGAAAAAAGCCGCCATGCGGCGGCCTTTTTCTTCCCGTATCAACAAAACAACAGCGGCTTAGCCGTACCTGCGACTAATTGACTCAGCCACGCACACCGGGCGGTCGCTGCCCTCGCGCTCGATCGTCACTTCCCAAGTCGATTGCGCACCCACCAGCTCGGGCGACTTCGGCAGCGGGTCGAGCCGCTCGACCTTTTGCAGCTTGATGCGCGCGCGCAGTTTGCTGCCTACCGGTACCGGTGCAGTGAAACGCACGCGGTTCAGGCCGTAGTTCACGCCGATCTTCGACGGCATGTGCAGTGCGTTGTGCATGAACTTTGGCACCAGCGACAGGGTCAGGAAGCCGTGCGCGATGGGGCCGCCATACGGCGATTCCTTTGGCGCGCTCCACGTCGACGTGGATCCACTGGTGGTCGCCAGTGGCTTCGGCGAACAGGTTCACCTGCTCCTGCGTGATCTCCATCCAGTCGCTGACGGCGACCTCCTGCCCTTGCAGGCTTTCCAGTTCTTCGAGCGATGCGATGGTACGCATGTCGGTTATCTCCTCGATGTGTTGTAGGTGAGGTGCGATCTCAAGCAGGGCGGCGCCCGTACATGCCCATACCCTTGACGGTGCAGACCAGTTCGCCGCGCTGGTTGGTGGCTTCCCACTGGGTATGCACCACGCCGCGGTCGGGCTTCGATTTCGACGGCCGGGTATCGAGCACATTGAGCACGACGGTGAGCGTGTCGCCGGCACAGACCGGCTTCAGCCAGCGAATCTCGTCGACGCCCGGCGAACCCATGCTGGCCGACTTGCCCGTGGTGCTCAGCACCAGCAGGCGCATCATGATCGAGCACGTCATCCAGCCGCTCGAAATCAGCCCGCCGTAGATGCTCTTGGCTGCGGCATCCTTGTCGATATGGAACGGCTGCGGGTCGTACTGGCGCGCGAGGCCAGGAGCTCCTCCTCGGTAACGAGGTAAGAGCCCAGTTCGCGGCGGCTGCCGACTTCAAAATCCTCGAAATACAGCATCGCTTGTGTCTCCGTCGTCTCTGCTGTTGCATTCACTGCGCGATGATCGCATGGCCCGTGACGGTGAGCGTCCGTATTTGCCGAACCCGCCCCTAACAGCGCGCAAAGAAAAAACCGCGCCTGGACTACGGCGCGGTTTCGACTGGCATTGCAAGATCAGGCAGCTGCCTGGAAGCTTGCCTGGCCGCAAACCGGGCCAGGTGGTGGTCGACGTCACCGAACGTGGTGTTGATGAGCGTCAGGCGCTTGAACATATGCGCGGCAGGCAGTTCGTTGGTCACGCCCATGCCGCCGTGGATCTGCACGGCCTCCTGGCCGACATAGCGTGCGGCCTGGCCGACACGGGCCTTGGCGGCCGAGACGTAACGGCGGCGCTCTTCGGGAGTGCCTTCCTCGAAGCGGGCCGCGGCCAGCAATGTGATCGAGCGCGACTGTTCGGCATGGATGAACATCTCGACCATGCGGTGCTGCAGCGCCTGGAAGCGCGCAATCGGCTGGCCGAATTGCTGCCGCGTCTTGGCGTATTCCAGCGTGGCGGCGTTGAGCATGTCCATCACGCCAACGGCCTCGGCGCACAGCAGCACCGCGGCGTAGTCGGCCACCTGCTCGACCTGCGCGAAGGCCTTGCCGGACTCGCCCAACAGTTGTGCCGGCGCGTCCTGGAACGTGACGTCAGCCGCGCGCAGGTTGTCGATCGTGCGGTAGTCCTTGATGCTGACACCGGCTCCCTTGGCATCGACCAGAAACAGCGAAATGCCATCGCGGTCGGCATCGGCGCCGCTGCTGCGTGCCGACACGATCAGCTTGTCGGCCTGGGCGCCATGCAGCACCACGGTCTTGCGGCCGTTGAGCTTGCCGTCGCGCGCGGTCACGCGCACGTTGTTCAGCTCATAGCGCGCCTGCGGCTCGTTGAAGGCCACGGCCAGCTTCAATTCACCGCCTGCAACCTGCTCGAGCAGCGCCTCCTGGCCACCGGCCAGGCCCAGTGCATACGCACCGACGACGGTCGCCAGGTACGGCTCCACGATCAGGCCGCGGCCGAGCTCCTGCTGCACCACCATCATGTCCAGCGCCTTGCCCGCGAAGCCGCCCTGCTCTTCCGGCACCGGCAGCGCGGTCAGGCCAAGCTCGACCAGCGAGCCCCAGGCGGTCTCGCCATAGCCGGCGGCGCTTTCGTAGCGCTTCTTGCGCGACTCGAAGTCGTAGTCCTTGTCGATAAAACGGCGTACGGCGTCAGCCAGCTGCTTTTGTTCGTCGCTGAGATTGAAGTTCATGTTCCGTGTCTCCTCACAGCCCCAGGATCATCTGGCTGATGATGTTGCGCTGGATTTCGTTGGACCCGCCGTAGATGGAGGTCTTGCGATAGTTGAAGTAGTAGGCGGCCAGCGGGGCGGCGTCGTCGTAGCCGGTCACCGCGTGCTCGTGCTCGCACTCCAGGTAGGCCGGATCGAACGGCTGCGCGTACGGGCCGACGGCTTCCACCATCAGCTCGGTCAGCAGTTGCTGGATCTCCGTACCCTTGATCTTCAGCATCGAAGCTTCCGGGCCGGGGCCCTTGCCTGCGGCTTCGCTCGACACCACGCGCAGCACGGTGATCTCCAGTGCCATCAACTCGATCTCCAGCGCGGCGACCTTGGCGCCGAACACCGGGTCTTCGAGCAGCGGCTTGCCGTTCTTCTGCTGCTGGCGCGCTACGCGCTTGAGAAAGCCGAGCTCGCGCTTGGAATTGCCGACGCGGGCAATGCCGGTACGCTCGTGGCCGAGCAGGTACTTGGCGTAGGTCCAGCCCTTGTTCTCCTCGCCCACGCGGTTTTCCACCGGCACCTGGACGTTGTCGAAGAACACTTCGTTCACCTCATGCTCTTCGTCGAGCATGATGATCGGACGCACGGTGATGCCCGGCGTCTTCATGTCGATCAGCAGGAACGAGATGCCCTCCTGCTTCTTGGCTTCGGGATCGGTACGGACCAGGCAGAAGATCATGTCGGCGTGCTGGCCGAGCGTGGTCCAGGTCTTCTGGCCGTTGACGATGTAGTGCTTGCCGTCCATCGTCAGTTCGGCGCGGGTCTTGACCGATGCCAGGTCGGAGCCCGAGCCCGGCTCGGAGTAGCCTGGCACCACCAGTCGGTGCAGTCCAGGATGCGCGGCAGGTAGTACGATTTCTGCTGCTCGTTGCCGTACTTCATGATCACGGGCGCGACCATGGCAACGCCGAACGGCAGCACGCCGGCGCGCCGCGCGGGCATTTTCCTCGTCCCAGATATGGCGCTGCGTGGCGTTCCAGCCGGTGCCGCCGTATTGCACCGGCCAGTGCGGGGTCGACCAGCCCTTGCCCGCCAGGATCTTGTGCCAGCGCACCAGGTCGTCCCGGTTGGGCCGGCGATGGTTGAGCACCTTGGCGCTGATATCCGCCGGCAGGTTGGCTTCCAGCCAGCTACGCACTTCCTCGCGGAAGGCGTCGTCGGACGCCGAGTAATTGAGATCCATGCCCGTCTCCAGTGATGCCGGCACGTGGCCGGCAATGAGTTCTGCCTGCGCGTCTTGCGCCGACAGGAACGGGCACAGGACGCAATTCAGTGAGCCGTCTGCTTCAGCACATCCGGCACCACGAGCGGGAAAGTCTCGATACCCTCTTCCGCGAGCGCCTGCACTTCCTCCGCGGAAGCGAACCGCGGATACCGCGCTCCGGCGCTCGTCGTAATGCATGCGCCTTGCCTCTTCGGCAAAGCGCTCGCCCACGTCCTCGGTCTGCGCCATTACCTGCCGCACGGCCTTCATGTAGGCCGCCTGCAAGGCTTCCAGGGGAGCCGGCGCTTGCGCCGCCTGCCCTGTCTTCGCCGGACCGCGCTGCGCCTGCCGTCGCGCCTGACAGGTTCAGGCGCGGCGCACTGGGGCAGCCGGCTCACGGCGTGGTCACCGCAGACCGGACACTGGACGAGGTCGCGTGCGATTTGCGACTGCGCATCGTCCTCGGAAGCAAACCAGCCTTCGAAACGATGGTCTTGCGCGCAACGCAGGTCGAGCACCTTCATGATCTTTCCAGCCCGTCAAAAGCAATAGTATCTGTTGAATCAAATTTGTGAAGGTCGTGCTAATCTTTTTCCGGAGGGATTTCCCGCATTCATATGGCGCAGGATGCACAACCGCCCAGCCGCTGGCCGGCTATCGCCGTTTTTGCGCTTCAGGACTGAAGCGGCTGCTCGCCGGGCTGCCACGCCCCCGAGATTACCTTCTCCAGCCAGAATGCGCCGATGATGGTCTTCACGTCGGTAATGCGGCCCTTGCGCACCCAGTCGAGCACCTTGCCGGCCGGCACGATGAAGGTTTCGAGGAATTCGCCGTCGTCGAGCTTCGCCTGCCCCTCGGTCAGTCGCGCGCGAGAAACACGTCGATAAATTCGGTCGAATAGGAAATCACCGGATGGATTCGGGTCAGGTAATCCCAGCGCGCCGCGCTGTAGCCGGTCTCCTCCTCCAGCTCGCGCTCGCCGCAGCGCAGCGCGCCTTCCTGGGGATCGAGCTTGCCTGCAGGAAATTCAAGCATGACTTCGCCGACCGGGTAGCGGAACTGCCGCTCCATCAGCACGGAGCCGTCGTCGAACAGCGGGATCATCATGACCGCGCCGGGGTGCACCACATACTCGCGGCCCGTCTGCTTGCCGTCGGCAGGCGGACGATATCTTGCTTCAGCGTGAGGAATTTGCCGCGATGGACCGTTGCCGAGGCAACGCAGACTTCCTTGAGCCCCTCGTCATCGGACGGCGGGTCGAAGTTGTCCAGGGTCTTGTCGGTCATAAGCGCTCCGGGTGAATCGCACGCCCGGCGGCTTCATGACCGGCTTCAGGCCGTGCGGTGTTTTACGAGGTACTGCCAGGTAAAGCCGGGGAAGGCGAACACCAGCATCATGCACGCCGTAATGGCGTAGAACTGCCAGCCTTGCGGAAAGGCGTTGCCGAGGCTCGCCTCCACCGCAAAGCCGGCAAGGCCGGCTGCGGCATACCAGCAGATCAGTTCCAGCAGCCGCAGCCACAACGGCTTGCGACTCCAGCGCAGCGGAATGACCGCGAACAGGCGCTGGTTGACGAATGGCAGGTTGGCACAGATCAGTGCCAACAGGATGACAAACCAGCCGCCCGCCGGGGAACTCATCGCTGTTCGCCTCGTAGGATCACGAGGCCAGCGTTGCGCGGATGGCCTGATAGCACAGGTTCATCAGCGCCGCCGGGAAGATGCCCAGCAGGATCACTGCCGCGCCATTCAGGCTCAGCACCGAACGCAGGCCAGCGGTGGCCTCCAGCGGCTCTTCGCCCGCCGGTGCATCGAAGTACATCAGCTTGACCACGCGCAGGTAGTAGAAGGCACCGATCAGCGAGAACAGCACTGCCACCACGGCGAGCCAGGTCATGCCGGCCCTCACCACGGCCTCGAGCACCGACAACTTGGCATAGAAGCCCATGGTCGGCGGGATGCCGGCCAGCGAGAACATCATCACCAGCATCAGGAATGCGAACCACGGGTTGCGGCGCGACATGCCTTTCAGGTCATCCAGCGTTTCGGCCTCGAAGCCCTTGGTCGTGCGCAGCAGGATCAGCCCGAAGGTACCAAGCGTCGTCAGCAGGTACGTGACGGAGTAGAACATCGACGCGCCGTAGGCGTTCGCGGCACCATCCGCCTTGTTGGCCACCACGCCGGACAGCATGCCCAGCAGGATGAAACCCATGTGCGAGATGGTCGAGTACGCCAGCATCCGCTTCAGATTGGTCTGGACGATGGCGGTCAGGTTGCCGATCGCCAGCGACAGGACGGCCAGCACCACCAGCATGGTCTGCCAGTCGGCGGCCAGCGGCAGCAGGCCTTCCACCAGCACGCGCACAATTAGCGCGAACGCCGCGACCTTCGGGCCGCCGGCGATCAGCAGCGTCACCGCGGTCGGCGAACCCTGGTAGATGTCCGGGATCCACATATGGAACGGCGCGGCGCCAAGCTTGAACGACAGGCCGGCGACGATGAACACCACGCCGAAGGCCAGCATGGTCGTGTTGACGCGGCCGGACTCGACCACACGGAACACTTCGCCCAGGTTCAGCGAGCCGGTCGCACCGTACATCATCGAGATGCCGTACAGCAGCAGGCCCGAAGCCAGCGCGCCCAGTACGAAGTACTTCATGGCCGATTCCGACGTCACGCGCGACTCGCGGCGCAGCGCCACCAGCGCGTAGGACGACAGCGACAGCAGTTCCAGGCCCAGGTACAGGGTCAGGAAGTTGTTGCCGGTGATCATGACGATCTGGCCGCCCAGCGCGAACAGCGACAGCTGGTAGAACTCGCCGGCGTACATGTCGCGGTCGGCCAGGTAGCGGCGCGTGTAGACCAGCGTCATGAACAGGCCGGCCGAGCAGAAGGCCGACAGCACATTGGCCAGCGGATCAATCACGACCAGGTTGGCGAACGCGTAGTGCGTCTCGCCGGTCGCGGCATTGATGCCAAACCAGACGGTCAGCACCAGCGTGAACAGCAGCGACAGCGGGTAGGCGACGCTTGGCTTGCCCTTGCCGCGGGCAAGGTCGATCCAGTTGACGGCGGCGATCGCGATCGCCAGGAAAATAATCGGCGCCACAGGGGCGAGAGTCGACGACGGTTGCATAGTGTTATCTCTCCCCGATTACAGCTTGGACTGCGCCACGTGGGACAGCAGATTGACCACCGAGGCGTGCATCACGTCGGTGAAGGGCTTCGGGTACAGGCCCATGTACAGCGTCATGATGGCGAGCAGGCCCAGCATCACGAATTCGCGCTTGTTCAGGTCCACCAGTTCGCGGACGTGCTGGTGCACGATGTCGCCGAAGATCACGCGCTTGACCATCCACAGCGAATAGGCAGCACCAAAGATCAGGCCGTGGCCGCGAGCAGGCCGATCCAGAAGTTGTACTGGACCGAACCCAGGATCACCATGAACTCGCCGACGAAACCGGAGGTTGCCGGCAGGCCGCAGTTGGCCATCGCGAAGAATACCGACAGCGCGGCGAACTTCGGCATGGTGTTCACCACACCGCCGTAGTCGGCGATCTGGCGCGAGTGCACGCGGTCATACAGCACGCCGATGCACAGGAACATGGCGCCCGAGATGAAGCCGTGCGAGATCATCTGCACGATGCCGCCTTCGATGCCGATTTCATTGAAGATGAAGAAACCGAGCGTCACAAAGCCCATGTGCGCGATCGACGAATACGCGACCAGCTTCTTCATGTCCGCCTGCACCAGCGCCACCAGGCCGATGTAGATCACCGCAATCAGCGAGATGGTGATGATGAACGCGGCCAGCGAATGGCTTGCGTCGGGCGCGATCGGCAGCGAGAACCGCAGGAAACCGTAGGCGCCCAGCTTCAGCATGATCGCCGCCAGGACCACGGAGCCGCCGGTCGGCGCTTCCACGTGGGCATCGGGCAGCCAGGTGTGCACCGGCCACATCGGCACCTTGACCGCGAACGCCATGAAGAAGGCGATGAACAGCGCGATCTGCTCGTTCATCGACAGCTTGGCCTGGTGCCACTGCAGGATCTCGAAGGTACCGGTCTTGTTGTACAGGAACAGCAGCGCAACCAGGGTCAGCAGCGAGCCCAGCAGCGTGTACAGGAAGAACTTGAAGGCCGCGTACACACGGTTCGGGCCGCCCCAGACGCGATGATGATGTACATCGGGATCAGCGTGGCTTCGAAGAACACGTAGAACAGCAGGCCGTCGAGCGCGCAGAACACGCCGACCATCACGCCCGACAGGATCAGGAACGAAGCCATGTACTCGGCCACGCGCTCGGTGATCACTTGCCAGGCCGAGATCACGACGATCACGGTGATGAAGGCCGTCAGCACGACGAACCACATCGAGATGCCGTCAACGCCCAGGTAGTACTGGATGTTGAAGCGTTCGATCCAGTTCGACTTCTCCACGAACTGCATGGCAGCAGTGGACTTGTCGAAGTGGAACACCAGCGGCAGCGTAACGATGAAGCTGACGATCGAGCCGAACAGCGACATCCACCTGACGTAGCAGGCGCTGCGGTCCGAGCCGGAGGTCAGTACCAGCAAGCCGAAGAAGATAGGCAGCCAGATTGCGAAAGACAGAACCATTTCTTTGTTTTCCTTACTCGGTGCCTATCACTTGGTGCCGATCACGCCGGTAACGGTGAGCGTCAGCAGCGCCAGCATGCCAACGATCATCGCGAATGCGTAGTGGTAGATGTAGCCCGATTGCAGGTAGCGGCTGGCAGCGGCAAACGAAGCCACCACGCGCGCCGAACCGTTGACGAACAGGCCGTCGATCAGGCCCTGGTCGCCGCCCTTCCACAGGCCGGTGCCCAGCAGGCGCGCACCGCGTGCGAACACCGCCTGGTTGATGGCGTCCATGTAGTACTTGTTGTCGAGCAGCTTGTACAGGCCCGAGAAGCGGTTCTTGATCGCCTCGGGAATGTCCGGGCGCTTCATGTAGAAGAACCACGACAGCACGACACCGGCAATGGCCAGCCACAGGACCGGGGTGGTCAGCGAATGGATCGCCATCGGCACCCAACCGTGGAAGGCTTCTTCCAGTTCCTTCATGGCATGGTGGTTCTCGCCGACGAAGATCACGTCCTTGAACGCCACGCCGTGCTTGAAGAATTCACCGAACAGCATCGGCTCGATGGCGATCGCACCGATGATGACCGACGGGATGGCCAGCAGCACCAGCGGCAGCGTCACGACCCAAGGCGACTCGTGTGGCTTGTCGCCGGCAGCCAGGCCGTGATGGTGGTCATGCGAGACTTCCTCGTCCTCGTGGTCGCCTTCGTGGCCATGGTGGGCATGGTTCTGGCCCCAGCGCTCCTTGCCGTGGAAGACCAGGAAGTACATGCGGAACGAGTAGAACGCAGTGACGAATACACCAGCCAGCACCGCGAAGTACGCAAAGCCCGAACCGGCGATATGCGACTCGGCCACGGCCTCGATGATCGAGTCCTTCGAGTAGAAGCCCGCGAAGAACGGCGTGCCGATCAGCGCCAGCGAACCGACCAGCGAAGTGATCCAGGTGATCGGCATGTACTTGCGCAGGCCGCCCATATTGCGGATGTCCTGGTCGTGGTGCATGCCGATGATGACCGAGCCCGCGCCGAGGAACAGCAGTGCCTTGAAGAACGCGTGGGTCATCAGGTGGAACACTGCCACCGAGTATGCCGAGGCGCCCAGCGCCACGGTCATGTACCCGAGCTGCGACAGCGTCGAGTAAGCGACCACGCGCTTGATGTCGTTCTGGATGATGCCCAGGAAGCCCATGAACAGCGCGGTAATGGCGCCGATCACCAGCACGAAGGACAGCGCGGTGTCCGACAGCTCGAACAGCGGCGACATGCGGGCGACCATGAAGATGCCGGCGGTCACCATCGTTGCTGCGTGGATCAGCGCGGAGATCGGGGTCGGGCCTTCCATCGAGTCAGGCAGCCAGACGTGCAGCGGGAACTGCGCCGACTTGCCCATCGCACCGATGAACAGGCAGATGCAGGCCACGGTGATCATCAGCCAGTCGGTGCCCGGGAAGATCACCGTCGCCAGCTTTTCGCGGGCGGCGAACACGTCCGTGTAGTTCATGCTGCCGCTGTAGGCCAGCAGCAGGCCGATGCCCAGGATGAAGCCGAAGTCGCCGACGCGGTTCACCAGGAACGCCTTCAGGTTCGCGAAGATCGCCGTCGGGCGGGTGTACCAGAAGCCGATCAGCAGGTACGACACCAGGCCCACCGCTTCCCAGCCGAAGAACAGCTGCAGGAAGTTGTTGCTCATCACCAGCATCAGCATCGAGAAGGTAAAGAGCGAGATGTAGGCGAAGAAGCGGTTGTAGCCGGGATCCCCGTCCATGTAGCCGACGGTGTAGATATGCACCATCAGCGAGACGAAGGTCACCACGACCATCATCATCGCGGTCAGCGAGTCGACCAGGAAGCCAACCTCCATCTTCAGGTCGCCGATGGCCATCCACTCGTACACGGTGCCGTTGAAGCTGGCGCCGTTCATCACGTCGAGCAGCACCATCACCGACAGCACGAAGGAGATGGCCACGCCGAGAATCGTCGCGGTGTGGGCCACGATTCGGCCGCCGCGCGACTCCGAGGAAAACAGGCCAAAGAACTTGGTGCCGAACAGGCCGGCGATGGCTGAGCCGACTAGCGGCGCCAGCGCGATCGCGAGCAGCAGGTTGGGGTTGAGCGTGGTTGCCATAGGACGCTTATTGGTGTGCGAGCGGTGAGCAGTCTTGGTTCATTGCGTAGGGCGTCATGGATCAGTACTTCAGGGTATCCATGTCGTCCACGTTGATCGTGTCCAGGTTGCGGAACAGCACGACCAGGATTGCCAGACCGATTGCCGACTCGGCTGCGGCCACCGTGAGGATGAAGAAAACGAAAACCTGTCCGGCCAGGTCACCCATGTAATGCGAGAAGGCGACGAAGTTCATGTTGACCGCAAGCAGCATCAGTTCGATCGCCATCAGCAGCACGATCACGTTCTTGCGGTTCAGGAAAATACCGACGATGCTGATCGCGAACAGGATCGCACCGAGCACGAGGAAATGGGCGAGAGAGAGCACAGCGTTTCTCCGTGGCTTTAGTTCTTGTTGGCAGTAGCCGCGGCATCGGCCTGGGCGGACTGGCTTTCGGCCGCCATCGACACCAGGCGCACGCGGTCATCGCGACGGGTGCGCAGCTGCGACGAGATATTCTGGCCCTTGACGTCCTTGCGTCGACGCAGGGTCAGCGCAACGGCCGCGATGATGGCCACCAGCAGGATGATGCCGGCCACCTCGAAGGCGTAGATATAGTCGGTGTAGATCAGCTTGCCGAGCGCACCGGTATTCGTATAGCCCGGCTCTTGCGAACCGGCGGCAACCACGGGCGTGACGGTGCCGATGAAGTTGCGCACGAGCACGATCGCCATTTCGGCGATGATCAGCGCACCCACCACCGAAGCAAGCGGCACGTAGGTCCAGAAGTCCCGGCGCAGGTGCTCGATGTCGATATCGATCATCATCACCACGAACAGGAACAGCACCATCACTGCGCCGACGTACACCAGCACCAGCAGGATGGCGAGGAATTCCGCCTTGAGCAGCAACCAGATCGCCGCAGCCGTGAAGAACGACAGTACGAGGAACAGTGCGGAGTGCACCGGATTCTTCGCGGTGATGACCTTCAGTGCGGAGAGCACCAGCACCAGCGCAAAGACGTAGAAGATGGTGGTCGTGAGTTCCATGGTCCTTGTCGGATCCTCTCTTGGCCTTCGGCACAAACCTTCCCTGCTGGGGGGCCCGCGCCTGCGGCATCCTTCCATTGGCCCCTTGCGGAGCCGGATTCAAATTCACTTGGCTGCGCCGGCCAGGCCGGCGCCAACTGATCTCAGCGGTACTTGGCGTCCGCGGCCTTGGATGCGGCGATCTGCGGCTCGTAGCGGTCGCCCACTGCCAGCAGCATGTCCTTGGTGAAGTACAGGTCGCCGCGCTTCTCGCCGTGGTACTCCAGGATCGGCGTCTCGACGATGGCATCGACTGGGCAGGCCTCTTCGCAGAAGCCGCAGAAAATGCACTTGGTCAGGTCGATGTCGTAGCGCGTGGTGCGGCGGGTGCCGTCGGCACGCACGTCCGACTCGATCGTGATGGCCAGCGCCGGGCACACCGCTTCGCACAGCTTGCAGGCGATGCAGCGCTCCTCCCCGTTCGGGTAGCGGCGCAGCGCGTGCAGGCCGCGGAAACGCGGCGAGATCGGCGTTTTCTCTTCCGGGAACTGGACGGTGACCTTGCGCGCGAAGAGATAGCGGCCGGTCAGTGCCATACCCTTGAAGAGTTCCTTCAGGAGCAGGCTGTTGAAGAAGTCCTTGATGGCGAGCAGCATGACGATTGCTTCCTAGTGTTTCCCGAGGCGCGCGCCGCATCGTTGCAGCGTGCGCGTCCTCGTTTGGCCGTTCAGTGCCAGATGTTCCAAGGCGACTTGATCCAGATCGCCACGATGATCAGCCAGCCCACGGTCAGGGGAATGAACACCTTCCAGCCCAGGCGCATGATCTGGTCATAGCGGTAGCGCGGGAACGAGGCACGAATCCAGATGAAGACCGACAGCAGCAGGAATACCTTGATCAGCAGCCAGAAGAAGCCCGGGATCGCGTTGGTCAGGAAGCTCGAGAACGGAGGCGCCCAGCCACCCAGGAACATCAGCGCGGTCATCGTCGAGATGATGATCATGTTGATGTACTCGGCCAGGAAGAACAGCGCAAAGCCCATGCCCGAATATTCGATCATGTGGCCGGCCACGATTTCCGATTCGCCTTCCACCACGTCGAACGGGTGACGGTTGGTTTCCGCGACGCCCGAGATGAAGTACACGCCAAACATCGGCAGCAGCGGGATCCAGTTCCACGACAGGACGTTGATGCCCATGTCGGCGAAGTAGCCCGCGTTCTGGCCGTTGACGATCGCCGACAGGTTCAGGCTGCCCGACACCATCAGGACGGTCACCAGGCAAAGCCCATGGCGATTTCGTACGACACCATCTGCGCCGCGGCGCGCATGCCGCCCAGGAACGCGTACTTCGAATTCGAGGCCCAGCCGGCCAGGATCACGCCGTACACACCGACCGAGCTGATCGCCATCACGTACAGCAGGCCAGCGTTGACGTCGGCCATCACCACTTCGGCCTGGAAGGGAATCACGGCCCAGATGGCCACCGCCGGCATCAGCACCATCAGCGGGGCAATCAGGTACATGCCCTTGCTGACCTGCGTCGGCATCATGACTTCCTTGAGCAGCAGCTTCAGCACGTCGGCAATCGGCTGCAGCAGGCCCAGCGGACCCACGCGGTTCGGACCCAGACGCACGTGCATCCAGCCGATCAGCTTGCGCTCCCACAGAATCAGATAAGCCACGCACAGCAGCAGCGGCACCACGATGAGCACGGCACGGATGAGAATCCACAGCGGCGTCCAAGCGCCGCCGAAGATGGCGTGGCCTTGCGAGGTAATCCAGTCGATCATGTTGCGTTCTCGCTATTCTTGTATGGCTCAGGCCGCTCCGGCCGTTGCCGCGGGCTTCTGGCCGGCAGACAGGTCGACGGCCTTCTCGACCTTGACCGTACCGAACATCGCGCCGAGGCTCATCGCGGCCGGAGTCGCGGCCGGGACACGCACGGTGTTGGCCGGCAGCGTGCTTTCCAGCACGCCCGGCATCACCACGCTACCCTCGCCCTGCGTCACGCGGACCGGGTCGCCTGACTGGATACCCAGGCCGGCGAACAGGTCGGCGGACAGCGCCACCTGCTGCGCGCGGCGGGCGGCGGCGGTGAGCTGCAGCGATTCGGCACGACGCACGATCGGGTCGGCGTGATAGATCGGCACATCGGCAATCCGCTCGATGCCATTGGCAGCGGGCGCGCTCACGCGGATCGGTGCGTCGGTGGCATTGCTCAGTTGCGGTGCAACCGGGCCGGCCAGCACTTCGACGCGAACGGCTTCCGCGCTGTCGTAGTCGAAACCGGTCACATCCAGCAGGTTGCCCAGCACGCGCAGCACCTTCCAGGCCGGACGCGATTCGCCCAGCGCGCGTACGACGCCGTTGAAGCTTTGCGGCAGCCCTTCGCAGTTGACGAAAGTACCTGCGGTTTCAGTGAACGGCGTGACCGGCAGGATCACGTCGGCGTACTGCATGGCCGCTTCCGAGCGGAACGGCGACAGCACCACCACCGTACCGGCCTGGGCCAGCGCGGCCAGTGCCTTCTGCGGATCGGCAGCGTCGAACTCGGGTTCGGTATTGAGCAGCACGTAGGCCTTGCGCGGCGATTCCAGCATCGCCTGCGCGTTGGCACCGCCCTGCTTCGGCAGTGCACCGGCGATATAGCCGCCCACGGTGTTCGCGGCTTCGGTCAGGAAGCCCAGCGTTGCGCCCGTTTCCGTGGCGATCCACTGTGCCAGCGCGTGCAGCGCGGCGAACTGCGGGTGACGCACGGCCTCGTTGCCAAGGAATACGGCGCGGCGCTCGCCCGACAGCAGCGCTTCGGCGGCAACACGTGCGGCGTCACCGCCTTCAAAGCCTTCGGTACCCGCCGGTGCGCCAACACTCTTGGCACTAGCCACGGCACGGGCGATGCCTGCCAGCGCGGCAGTCCAGCCCGATGGCGCCACGTCGATGCGAGCGGCCAGCGGCATCAGCAGGTCTTCACCGCCGGCACCCAGCAGGCAACGCGGGCGCCCTTCTTGCCAGCCTGGCGCAGGCGCGAGGCCAGCAGCGGATGGTCCTTGCGCAGCGACGAGCCGATCACCAGCACGCGTTGCAGCGTGGACACCTCGGCCACCGGCATGCCGAGCCACGGCGCGCCCTTCAGGGCCGCCGAGAAGTCGGACTGGCGCAGGCGGAAGTCGACGTTGTCGCTGCCGATGCCGCGCATCAGCTTGCCCAGCAGGTACAGTTCTTCCAGCGTGCTGTGCGGACTGGCCAGCGCAGCGATCTGGTCCGCGCCATGGTCGCGCTTGATGCTCGCCAAACCATTGGCCACGTATTCGAGCGCGGTCTGCCAGTCGGTTTCGATCCACTGGCCACCCTGCTTGAGCAGCGGACGCGTCACGCGGTCGGCGCTGTTCACGCCTTCGTACGAGAAGCGGTCCTTGTCCGAGATCCAGCACTCGTTGACGTCCTCGTTTTCGAGCGGCAGCACGCGCATGACGCGCTGATTCTTGCTCTGAACCACGAGGTTGGCGCCCAGGCCATCGTGCGGCGACACCGACTTGCGGCGGGCCAGCTCCCAGGTACGGGCCGAGTAGCGGAACGGCTTGCTGGTCAGCGCGCCGACCGGGCAGAGGTCGATCATGTTGCCGGACAGTTCCGAATCCACGGTCTGGCCGACGAACGTCGTGATTTCCGAGTGCTCGCCGCGGCCCAGCATGCCCAGCTCCATCACGCCGGCCACTTCCTGGCCAAAGCGCACGCAGCGGGTGCAGTGAATGCAGCGGGTCATCTCCTCCATGGAGATCAGCGGGCCCACGTTCTTGTGGAACACCACGCGCTTTTCTTCCTTGTAGCGCGACTCCGATGCACCGTAGCCCACGGCCAGATCCTGCAGCTGGCATTCGCCGCCCTGATCGCAGATCGGGCAGTCGAGCGGGTGGTTGATCAGCAGGAATTCCATCACGGACTTCTGCGCCTTGACGGCCTTCTCCGAATTGGTGAAGACCTTCATGCCAGGCGTCACGGGCGTGGCGCAGGCGGGCAGCGCCTTCGGCGCCTTTTCAACCTCGACCAGGCACATGCGGCAGTTCGCCGCGATGGACAGTTTACGGTGGTAGCAGAAGTGCGGGATGTAGGTGCCCAGCTTGCGGGCGGCTTCCATCACCAGGCTGCCTTCAGCAACCTCAACCTTCTTGCCGTCGATCTCGAGTTCAACCATGTTCTGCCACGCTTAAATGTAGGCCGGAACCATGCACTGCTTGTGTTCGACGTGATACTCGAACTCTTTCCAGTAGTGCTTGAGCATGCCGCGGACCGGCATCGCCGCGGCATCGCCGAGCGCGCAGATGGTGCGGCCCATGATGTTTTCCGCGACGTTGTTGAGCAGGTCCAGGTCTTCCTGGCGCCCTTCTCCGTGTTCAATGCGATTGACCATGCGGTACAGCCAACCGGTGCCTTCTCGGCACGGCGTGCATTGGCCGCACGATTCTTCAAAATAGAAGTACGACAGACGCAGCAGCGAGCGCACCATGCAGCGCGTCTCGTCCATGACGATCACGGCGCCCGAGCCCAGCATCGAGCCGGCCTTGGCGATCGAGTCGTAGTCCATGTCGGACGCCATCATCATCTCGCCCGGCACCACCGGAGCCGACGATCCGCCCGGGATCACCGCCTTGATGCGCTTGCCGCCGCGCATGCCGCCGGCCAGTTCCAGCAGCTTCGCGAACGGCGTGCCCAGCGGGATCTCGTAGTTGCCCGGACGCTCGACGTCACCGGAAATCGAGAAGATCTTGCTGCCGCCGTTGTTCGGCTTACCCATCTTCAGGTAGTTTTCCGGGCCGATGGCCAGCAGGAACGGCACCGCGGCAAACGTCTCGGTGTTGTTGATGGTGGTCGGCTTGCCATACAGGCCGAAGCTGGCCGGGAAAGGCGGCTTGAAACGCGGCTGGCCCTTCTTGCCTTCCAGCGATTCGAGCAGCGCGGTTTCCTCGCCGCAGATATAGGCGCCGTAGCGTGGTGAGCGTGCAGCTGGAAGCTGAAGCCCGAACCCAGGATGTTGTCACCGAGGAATCCGGCGGCGCGCGCCTCTTCGAGAGCTTCCTCGAAGACCTTGTATTCGTTCCAGATCTCGCCGTGGATGTAGTTGTAGCCCACGGTGATGCCCATCGCGTACGCGCCGATGGCCATGCCCTCGATCAGCGCGTGCGGGTTGTAGCGAATGATGTCGCGGTCCTTGAACGTACCAGGCTCGCCCTCATCGGTATTGCAGACGAGGTACTTCTGACCCGGGAACGTACGCGGCATGAAGCTCCACTTCAGGCCGGTCGGGAAGCCCGCACCGCCGCGGCCACGCAGGCCCGAGGCCTTGACGTCGGCGATCACCTGTTCGGGCGAGATCTTCTCGGTCAGGATGCGTTTGAGCTGCTGATAGCCGCCGCGCTTGACGTAGTCTTCGAGGTGCCAGTTCTTGCCGTCCAGGCCGGCCAGGATCAGCGGCTGGATATGACGGTCGTGCAGAGAGGTCATGTTACTTTGCCCCCTTGGCGGCAGCGTCGGCCTTCAGTTCTTCGACCAGCGCGTCGAGCTTGTCGTCGCTCATGAAGCTGCACATGCGGGTGTTGTTGACGATCATTACCGGCGCGTCGCCGCAGGCGCCCATGCACTCACCCTCTTTCAGGGTGAAGCAGCCGTCGGCAGTGGTCTCGTTATAGTCGATGCCGAGCTTGCGCTTGAGGTAGTCGCCGGCCCGCTCGCCGCCCGACAGGCGCACGGCAGGTTGGTGCACACGGTGAGCTTGTACTTGCCCACCGGCTTGGTGTCGTACATGTTGTAGAAGGTCGCCACCTCTTCCACCCACACGGGCGGCATGTCCAGGTAGCTGGCGACGAACTGCATGACTTCGGGGGAAACCCAGCCCACCTCGCCCTGCGCCACGGCAAGCGCCGCCATCACGGCCGACTGCTTCTGGTCGGCCGGATACTTCGCGATCGCGCGATCGATTTCCTTGAGAGCTTCTGCTGATAGCATGGTCATTGCAGTAAAACGGCGGAGCCAGCGTACGGGCTGCATCCGCAGGTTTGCAGCCGTCGCTGCCTGTTCCGCCGGCGGGCCTGAGGCCCTGCCGTTCCGCCGTGGGTTTCCCCGCCGCTCCCCCGACTGCACCCCGGGTGCGGCAAGAAAGCGCCCGGATCGTCGTCCGGGCCGGCGGTCCGTGATTAGCGGTCGATCTCGCCGAAGACGATGTCTTGCGTGCCGATGATCGTTACCGCGTCAGCAATCATGTGTCCCTTGGCCATCTCGTCGAGGGCGGCCAGGTGGGGGAAGCCGGGCGCGCGGATCTTCAGGCGGTACGGCTTGTTCGCGCCGTCCGAAATCGCGTAGATACCGAATTCACCCTTCGGGTGCTCCACCGCCGCATACGCTTCACCCTCCGGCACGTGAATGCCTTCCGTGAACAGCTTGAAGTGGTGGATCAGTTCTTCCATGTTCGACTTCATGTCCACCCGCGACGGCGGCGCAACCTTGTGGTTGTCCGTGATCACCGGGCCCGGATTACGGCGCAGCCATTCGATGCACTGCTTGATGATCCGGTTGGACTGGCGCATTTCTTCGACACGTACCAGGTATCGCGCGTAGCAGTCGCCGCCCACGCCCACCGGCACATCGAAGTCCATCTTGTCGTACACCTCGTACGGCTGCTTCTTGCGCAGGTCCCAGGCAATGCCCGAACCACGCAGCATCGGACCGGTAAAGCCCATCTGCAGCGCGCGCTCCGGACTGACCACGCCGATATCGACCAGACGCTGCTTCCAGATCCGGTTGTCGGTCAGCAGCGTCTCGTATTCGTCGACGTACTTCGGGAACCGGTTGGTGAAGTCCTCGATGAAGTCCAGCAGCGAGCCCGAACGCGCTTCGTTCATGACCTTGATCGCACGCTCGTTGTGAACCTTGGACGCGCGATATTGCGGCATTGTGTCAGGCAGGTCGCGATACACGCCGCCTGGACGGTAGTAGGCCGCGTGCATGCGCGCACCCGATACCGCCTCGTACATGTCGAACATGTCCTCGCGCTCACGGAACGCGTAGAGGAACACCGCCATGGCACCCACGTCGAGCGCATGCGCGCCGATCCACATCAGGTGGTTCAGCAGGCGGGTGATCTCGTCGAACATGACGCGGATGTACTGCGCGCGGATCGGTACTTCAATGTCGAGCAGCCGCTCGATCGCCATCACGTAGGCGTGTTCGTTGGACATCATCGACACATAGTCGAGACGGTCCATGTACGGCACGTTCTGGATCCAGCTTTTCTGCTCCGCCAGCTTCTCGGTGGCACGGTGCAGCAGGCCGATATGCGGGTCGCGCGCTGGATCACTTCGCCGTCCAGCTCCAGCACCAGGCGCAGCACGCCGTGCGCGGCCGGGTGCTGCGGGCCGAAGTTCAGGGTGTAATTCTTGATGTCTGCCATGGCGCGTATTAGTGCAGCGTGCCGCCGTAGTTTTCCTCGCGGATCACGCGTGGCGTGATTTCGCGCGGCTCGATCGTGACCGGCTGATAAATGACCCGCTTCTGTTCGGGGTCATAGCGCATTTCCACGTAGCCCGACACCGGGAAATCCTTGCGGAACGGATGGCCGACAAAGCCATAGTCCGTCAGCAGGCGGCGCAGGTCCGGATGGCCTTCGAACACGATGCCGTAGAAATCGAACGCTTCGCGCTCGAACCAGTTGACCGAGTTCCAGATCTCGATCAGCGACGGCACCACGGGGAAATCGTCGTCCGGCGCGAATACGCGCAGGCGCAGGCGCCAGTTGTGCGTGATCGACAGCAGGTGGGAAACCGCGGCAAAGCGCAGGCCGTCCCAGGCACCGTCGCCGTAATCGGCATAGTCCACGCCGCACAGGTCGATCAGCTGCTCGAACTGCAGCGACGGATCGTCGCGCAGCATGCGGGCAACTTCGAGGTAATCGTCAGCCTTGACGACCAGCGTCAGTTCGCCGGTCGCTTCGGTCAGTTTCTGCACGCGCTTGCCGAGAACTTTCTCGAGCGCGGCCTTCAGGGTCTCAAGCTTCGCCATGTCAGCCCTTGCGCGCGATGGTGTTGGTACGCTTGATCTTGTTCTGCAGCTGGATCACGCCGTAGATCAGCGCTTCAGCCGTGGGCGGGCAGCCCGGCACGTAGATGTCCACCGGCACAATGCGGTCGCAGCCGCGCACCACCGAGTACGAATAGTGGTAGTAGCCGCCGCCATTGGCGCAAGAGCCCATCGAGATCACCCAGCGCGGCTCGGCCATCTGGTCGTAGACCTTGCGCAGCGCGGGGGCCATCTTGTTGCACAGCGTGCCGGCCACGATCATCACGTCCGACTGGCGCGGCGACGGGCGGAACACCACGCCGAAGCGGTCCAGGTCGTAGCGCGCGGCGCCGGCATGCATCATTTCCACAGCACAGCAGGCCAGGCCGAAGGTCATCGGCCACAGCGACCCGGTGCGGGTCCAGTTGATCAGCTTGTCAGCGGTAGTCGTGACAAAGCCTTCGTTGAGAACGCCTTCGATTGCCATTTCACATCACTCCCAATCGAGCGCGCCCTTTTTCCAGATGTAGACGAAGCCCACGATGAATTCCAGCAGAAACACGCCCATGGCGATGAATCCCGGCCAGCCAATATCCTTCAGGGCAACACCCCAGGGAAACAGGAAGGCGGTTTCGAGATCGAACAGGATAAACAGGATGGCGATGAGGTAGTAGCGCACGTCGAACTTCATGCGCGCATCCTCGAACGCTTCGAAGCCGCACTCGTACGGCGACAGCTTCGCGGGATCTGGCTTGTTCGGACCAAGGATCCGACCAATCGACATCAGCGCTACGCCAAGCACAACGCCGAAGATGATGAAGATGAGAACGGGGAAGTAGGCTTCGAGAGTCAAGGTACGGCCAGCCTTATCTGGAATGTTGTCAACAGCACCAGCTGAAGCGGCGTCCTGTTGCCCACCCCAGGCGCTATGCCGAATATTCCCGGCGCGCCGCCTTGCGGATTGCCGGAGTTCCCTGACCGGGAGCATTGCCCGGTAGCGAACTCCGATCAGTTTGGTGCCGACGGCGAGACTCGAACTCGCACAGCTTTCGCCACTACCCCCTCAAGATAGCGTGTCTACCAATTTCACCACGTCGGCTGGGGGAGAAACAATATTGCCTGGCGCCGGGTTTTCAGGCCCTTCAGAGCTTTTGCAGAGGCTTTTACCTTTGCTCAAGCCCCATCGCTGGGGAATCGTTTCAAGCCTTGGATTCTAACCCGGTTTGCTGCATTGTTCAACGCACAACTGCAAAAAAAATAGGAATCGAATACAAGGCAGCTTGATTATTTCGGAACAGCGGGCCCGGCCGGAGCTGAAGCGTCCGCAGCCGCCGCGGCAGGTGCCGAGGCACCAGCCGGAGCAGGCGCGGAAGCCGGGGCCGCGCCCATCACGCCCAGCGATGCGGCAGGCTTGTAGTTGCCCATCAGCGTCAGGCTCAGCGTGCAGATGAAGAACAGCGTCGCCAGCACGGCGGTCGTACGCGACAGGAAGTTTGCCGAGCCCGTTGCGCCGAACAGGCTGCCCGAAGCACCGGACCCGAACGCCGCACCCACATCGGCACCCTTGCCGTGCTGAATTAGCACGAGGCCAATGACACCGAGCGCCGACAACACCTGCACCAGTACCAACAAAGTCTTGAAAATTGCCATTTCGATAAAGTTAGCGTTACTTGCCTGATCGGATGTCCGGTGCGACAGGCATTCAGGCGTTGCCGATCGCGAGAAAATCTTCCGATTTCAGCGAGGCGCCACCAATCAGGCCCCCGTCGATATCGGACATGGAAAACAGTTCTGCCGCATTATCCGGCTTGACACTGCCGCCGTACAAAATGGCCATGCGCGCCGCCACGCCGGCGTCGCGCTTGCTGACCGTGCTGCGCAGGAACGCGTGCACGGCTTGCGCCTGCTCGCTGCTGGCGGTCTTGCCGGTACCGATGGCCCAGACCGGCTCGTAAGCCAGCACGACGCGACCCAATTGCTCGACGGACAGGGCTTCCAGCACCGCCTGCAACTGGCGGCCGACGACAGCCTCGGTCTCGCCGGCCTCGCGCTGCGCGAGCGTCTCGCCAACGCAGATCACGGGCACGATGCCGAACTCCAGCGCACGCAGCGCCTTGGCAGCGACCACCGCATCGGTCTCCGCATGGTAGGTACGACGCTCCGAGTGACCGACCAGCACATAAGTGCAACCGAACTCACCCAGCATCGACGCTGCCACCTCACCGGTAAACGCACCGCGTGCCTCGGCGGAGACATCCTGTGCACCCCAGGCCACCTGCGAGCCATTCAGCAGCGCCTGGCACTGAGCAAGATAGGGGAAAGGTGCGCAGACCGCCAGCCGGGCGGCCGCGGGTGCTGCCTTGATACCCTCCAGCAGCGCGGCGTTGGCCGCCAGGCTGCCGTGCATCTTCCAGTTGCCGATGACGAGCTTCTGTCTCACGAGGTCCCCTCCCAAATCAAACCCGTTATTGTAGCTTGCGGCGGGGGACTGGCGCTACCGCGGCCGGGACAGCCCGGCGCGGCAACATTCCGGCGGCATTCACCAGGTCAGGACAATCTTGCCGATGTGCTCGCTCGACTCCATGAGCCGGTGCGCTTCGGCAGCTTGCGCAGCGGGAAAGACCTTGTGGATCACCGGCTTGATCTTGCCCGCCTCCAGCAGCGGCCACACCTGCTGGTGCAGCGCCTCGGCAATCCGCCCCTTGAACTCGGCGGAACGCGGACGCAGCGTCGAGCCTGTGACCGTGATGCGGCGGCGCAGGATGTCACCGAGCGGAATCTCCGCCTTGGCGCCGCCCAGCAGCGCGATGATGACGATGCGGCCGTCATCGGCAATGCACTTCAGCTCGCGCGCGAGGTAAGAGCCAGCCACCATGTCGAGGATCACATCGACGCCCTTGCCCTCGGTCAGCGTCGCCACTTCGGCAACAAAATCCTGGGTCTTGTAGTTGATGGCACGGTCCGCGCCGAGATCTTCACAGGCCTTGCACTTCTCGTCGTTGCCCGCCGTGACAAACACCTTGTAGCCGAGCGCCTTGGCGATCTGAATCGCGGTCGTGCCGATGCCGCTCGAACCACCCTGGATCAGCAGCGTCTCGTCCTTGCCGCGCGGGCCCTGCCCCAGGTAGCCGCGGTCGAACACATTGCTCCAGACGGTGAAGAACGTTTCCGGGAGCGCCGCTGCCTCGATGTCACTGAGGCCTTTCGGCGCAGGCAGGCACTGCGCCACCGGAGCGGTACACAGTTGCGCGTAGCCGCCGCCCTGCACGAGCGCGCACACGCGATCACCGACCTTGAGCCCGAAGCGGTTGTCGGCATGGGAAAGGTCACCGCCAACCACCACGCCAGCGACCTCCAGCCCCGGCAGGTCGGACGCTCCGGGCGGCACCGGATAGTTGCCGGTGCGCTGGAACACGTCCGGGCGGTTGACGCCGGCCGCGGCGACACGGATCAGGATCTCGCCGGCACCCGGCACCGGGTCCGGACGCTGCGTCTCCTGCAGGACCTCAGGGGCACCGTATTCGCGAATCTCGATGGCTTGCATTGCTGCTCCTTTTCTTTATCTGTGCGCGAGGCGATGACGCTGTCGCGGCGCTTCGGTACGAGCGATTGCTCAATGGGTTGCCGGCAGTGTAAACAAAAAAGCGGCTGGACATCGCCAGCCGCCTTTTGTCCGACGCCGCCTGCGGCGGCATCGATCCCAGCTTACTGCTGCTGGTCCGCCGGAGCCGACGGAGCAGCCGGAGCAGGCGCTGCCTCGCCGGTGTTCACCGGGCTGATGCTGCGCCCTCTTCCGCCAGCGCAGCCTTCAGCGACAGGCGCAGACGGCCCTTCTCGTCAGCCTGGATCAGCTTGACGCGCAGTTGCTGGCCTTCTTTCAGCCAGTCCTTGATGTCCTTCACGCGCTCGTTGACGATCTCCGAGATATGGAGCAGACCGTCCTTGCCCGGCAGGATGTTCACGATCGCGCCAAAGTCCAGCAGCTTCAGCACCGTGCCGTTGTAGATCTTGCCCACTTCGGCCTCGGCGGTGATGCCCTCGATGCGGCGCTTGGCTTCGGCCATGCCATCGGTCGAGGTCGAGGCGATGGTGATCGTGCCGTCTTCCTGGATGTCGATGGTGGTGCCGGTTTCCTTGGTCAGCGCCTGGATGGTCGAGCCGCCCTTGCCGATCACTTCGCGGATCTTGTCCGGATGGATCTTCATGGTGATCATGCGCGGTGCGTGCGCCGACAGCTCGGTGCGCGCGTGGCCCATGGCGCCTTGCATCGCGCCCAGGATATGCAGACGGCCTTCCTTGGCCTGCGCCAGGGCAACCTGCATGATTTCCTTGGTGATGCCCTGGACCTTGATGTCCATCTGCAGCGCGGTGATGCCGTTGTCGGTACCCGCCACCTTGAAGTCCATGTCGCCGAGGTGATCTTCATCGCCCAGGATGTCGGTCAGCACGGCGAACTTGTTGCCTTCCAGGATCAGGCCCATGGCCACGCCAGCCACGTGCGCCTTGACCGGAACGCCGGCGTCCATCAGTGCCAGGCAGCCGCCGCAGACCGAAGCCATCGACGACGAACCGTTGGATTCGGTGATTTCCGAAACCAGGCGGATGGTGTAAGCGAACTCGTCGTCCTTCGGCAGGACCGGAATCAGCGCGCGCTTGGCCAGGCGGCCATGGCCGATTTCGCGGCGTTTCGGGCTGCCCACGCGACCCGTTTCACCGGTGGCGAACGGGGGCATGTTGTAGTGGAGCATGAAGCGGTCGCGGTATTCGCCGGCGAGCGCGTCGATGATCTGCTCGTCGCTCTTGGTGCCGAGCGTGGCCACCACCAGCGCCTGCGTTTCACCGCGGGTGAACAGG
This sequence comes from Cupriavidus sp. UYMMa02A, assembly GCA_001725945.1. Classification (GTDB taxonomy): domain Bacteria; phylum Pseudomonadota; class Gammaproteobacteria; order Burkholderiales; family Burkholderiaceae; genus Cupriavidus. The sequence goes on from LRMT01000061.1 coordinate 59,867, forward strand.
GCCGAGCCGTGAGCGCGCGGCAGGACCGACGAGCGGATCTCGATCGGGCGCACGGTGCGGGTGTCGCGGCCGTCGATGCGCGGCTCGCCGGCCAGCACCTGGCCGCGGACGATCTTCGCTTCGAGGTCGAACATGATGTTGCCGACTTCCACCTTGTCGGCTTCGACGCCGGCTTCGGCCAGGGCGGCCGCGACGGCGGCCGACACTTCCTTCAGCTTCTGGCTGCGTGCCGACTTCTGGCGCAACTGGTAGGCGTCCTGCAGCAGCGGCTGGGCGACTTCCGTGACCTTGGCGATCAGCGCTTCGTTCTTGGCGGCCGGGGCCCAGTCCCACTCGGGCTTGCCAGCTTCGCGCACCAGTTCATGGATGGCGTTGATGGCGGTCTGCATCTGCTCGTGGCCATAGACCACGGCGCCCAGCATGATCTCTTCGGACAGCTGGTTGGCTTCCGATTCCACCATCAGCACGGCGCGCTCGGTCCCGGCGACGATCAGATCCAGGTCCGACGTGGCGAGCTGCGGGCGGGTCGGGTTCAGCAGGTACTGACCGTCCTTGTAGCCCACGCGCGCGGCGCCCACCGGCCCGCTGAACGGGATGCCCGACACGGCCAGCGCGGCCGACGCGCCGATCAGCGCGGGGATGTCAGCGGGCACTTCCGGATTCAGCGACACGACGTGCACCACCACCTGCACCTCGTTGTAGAAGCCTTCCGGGAACAGCGGGCGCAGCGGACGGTCGATCAGGCGCGAGGTCAGCGTCTCGTTTTCCGACGGACGGCCTTCACGCTTGAAGAAGCCGCCGGGGATCTTGCCGGCCGCGTAGGTCTTCTCGATGTAGTCGACGGTCAGCGGGAAGAAGTCCTGGCCCGGCTTCGGGTTCTTGGCGGCGACCACGGTCGCCAGCACGACGGTGTCTTCCACATCGATCAGCACGGCACCGCCAGCCTGGCGGGCGATTTCACCGGTTTCCATGCGGACCGTATGTTGGCCCCACTGGAACTGCTTAACTACTTTGTTGAACATGGACATTTGCATTCCTTGTCTTGCATGCGCGCCGCAATCATTACGCAGCGTGCCTCGCCCGCGTTCTCAGCCGCAGGCTAACTGCCGGAGGCGGTCGCAGTCGCAGGGAAGTGCTATGCCATTCCAGCAGCGGCACTGTCGCCAATGCCGTGCTGGAATGACACAAAGCCCTGTTTCCTTGGCCGGTCCGGATACTGAAACCCATGAGAAAGAGCAACTTACTCCGCTGCAGGGCGTGCCGCAACGGGGGGCTGGCGAATCGGAATTCTCCAAGCCCGGTGAAGTGAAAATCACTCGTCAACAGCCTGCATTCGCAGCCGGGCACGGAATCAGCCCGCCAGAATGCAAAATGCCTGCCCCAGCATTGCTGAAGCAGGCATCGAGGCCTCACGCGAAACCGTGCAAACCCAGGAATCGCGCTGCCATGCCAGCCGATCCTTACTTGCGCAGGCCCAGCTTTTCGATCAGGGCGCGGTAACGGTCAGCGTCGCTGGACTTCAGGTAGTCCAGCAGGCGACGACGACGGCTCACCATGCGCAGCAGGCCGCGGCGGCTGTGGTGGTCCTTCATGTTGGCCTTGAAATGCGGGGTCAGTTCGTTGATGCGGGTGGTCAGCAGGGCCACTTGCACTTCGGGGCTGCCAGTGTCGCTGGCGCCACGGGCGAATTGCTTGATGACTTCGGACTTGTTGATACCGGCGAATGCCATGATGATTTCCTTTCACTTGCGAACGCGACAGCGCGGGATGCGCCGCTTGCGTCGTGCCATGCGTACTAGACAGGCATCTGCCGCAGCCGGCGAGCACCGGACCACGACAGCGGCGCATTATAACGGAAAAGCGGCAGCAAAGGGCCACCTCCGCCATAGCCGCCCTCATGAGATCTTACGGGCGCTCCATGCGGCATGTGGTCGGTAGCGTAGTCTGGGCCGCCTTGAGCTTGCGCACCGTGCGGAACCCGTAGCCCGAGCCCTCGTTGTCGAAACGCACCTCGCCGCCCTGCCGCTCCATCACCGAAACATACAGCGGCTGCAGCACCTGGTGGTCGTCGGCGCGAATGGTGGCCTCGTGGAAGTCGTTGACGTAGCGCATGTTCTCCAGCGCCCGGGCGACCTGCACCGCATCGGTCGAACCCGCCTTCTCGATCGCGCGCGCCAGCATTTCCACCATCATCTGCATGCGCAGGTGCACGTAGTCGTCCTTCGGCTCGGGGTAGCGCGCGCGGAACTGCTGGTAGAAGGCGTCCGACGCTGCGCCGCCGACATTCGGGTGCCACTCCGCCACGGCCAGCACGCGGCCCACGCCGGCATCGCCCATCGCGGCCGGCGCGCCCAGGCCATTGCCATAGAAGGTGTAGAACTTTGCCTGCAGGCCGGCTTCGCGCGCGCTTGACCATCAGCGTGAGGTCGTTGCCCCAGTTTCCCGGTCACGACGGCGTCGGCCCCGCTGGCCTTGATCTTGGCGATATAGGGCGCAAAGTCCTTGATCTTGCCGATCGGGTGGAATTCGTCGCCGACGAACTGCACGTCCGGACGCTTGGCGGCCAGCATGTCACGCGCGGAGCGCGATACCTGATGGCCGAAGCTGTAGTCCTGGTTGACCAGGTAGACACGGTGCACCGAATGATCCTGCCGGATGACCTCGGCCAGCGCCTGCATGCGCATGTCTGCGCTGGCGTCGAAGCGGAAATGCCAGAAGCTGCAGTTCTCGTTGGTCAGGCTCGGGTCGACCGCCGAATAGTTCAGGAACAGTACCCGCGCATCCGGCTGCCGCGCGTTGTGGCGGTTGATGGCCGCCACCAGCGCGCTCGCCACCGCCGAGCTGTTGCCCTGCAGGACAAACGGAATGCCCTTGTCCACGAGGCTGCGGAACTGGATCAGGCTTTCATCGACATTGCCCTTGCTGTCGAACGTGACCAGCTCCATTGGCCGCTTGCCCTGGGCCGTGTTCACACCGCCGCGCGCATTGACGCGCTCGATCGCGATGCGCAGGTTGCGCACCACGGCATCGCCGGCATTGGCGAACGGCCCGGACAACCCGTCGATCATCCCAAGACGGATCGGCTCCTGCGCCTGCGCGCCTGCCGCCATCCACATCAGGCCGGCCGCGAGGCAACCCTTTGCCAGTTTCCACATGCCAAGTCTCCGCGAAAGCGCGCATGGTAAGGCAGCGCCCGGCGCATCGCAAATCGCCGCGCGGCGCCGTCCTGGGCGGAAGAAGACGCGGTCATACACGAACTTGCCGCAAATTCACGGCGAAAGATACGCCGAATGCACGTCGACGACGTGAATCGCTACACTTCGGGCTATCCGTATTGACTTGAACCGAGGCAGTCATGAACCAAACCTTGCTGCGCGCCGGCCGCCGTATGGCCCTGGCGGCAGGCATCGCGCTGCTGTCGGCCTGCGCCACCCTGATGCCCGTCGACGAAGGCCGCAAGCTGATCGGCGCGCCGCAGGCGGCCGTGCAGGCGCGATTCGGCCCGCCGCCCGAGGTCTATCCACTGCGCGACGGCACCACGCGCTGGATCTATTCGAAGCAGCCGCTCGGCCAGCAAGCCTATGCGGCCGACTTCGACCGCAACGGCAACCTGACCGACTTCCGCAACATGCTCGATACGCCCGAGCTCTACAAGGCCGAGATCGGCAAATGGACCAGGCGTGATGTGCAGGAGCATTTCGGCATGACACGCGAACCGGTCCAGTATTTCCCCCGAATGAAGCGCGAAGTCTGGGCTTACCGTTTCCGCCATGAGGCGTGTGGCCGTCGTTATTCAATTTCTATTTCGATGACGAGGGCATCCTGCGGCGGACACAGATCACGCCAGACCCACTCAACGACCCTGACCACCGGCGCTGGTAATCCTGCGGCAATGAAAACAGCCCGCGGACCGCGTCTGGCGGCCGGCGGGCTGGTTCGGGCGTTCAGGCCGGATAGGCCCTTCGCCGCCGGCGCCACGCTGGATATCAGCGGCGCCGGGATGCGGGTCTGGAAATCAGATCTGCGGGTTGATCTTCTGCACGGCCTTGTCGTGCAGCTTGTTCAGCGCGGCCAGATAGGCCTTGGCCGAAGCCGCCACGATGTCCGGGTCGGTGCCGACGCCGTTGACGATGCGGCCCGCCTTGGACAGGCGCACCGTCACTTCGCCCTGCGCCTCGGTGCCGCCGGTGATGGCGTTCACCGAGTACAAGACCATCTCGGCACCGCTGTTCACCTGCGACTCGATGGCGTGCAGCGTAGCGTCGACCGGGCCATTGCCCTCGCCTTCGCCGGAATGCTCCTGACCGTCCATGTTGAACACCACACGGGCGTGCGGACGTTCCCCGGTTTCCGAGCGCTGCGACAGCGAAATGAAGCGGTAGTGCTCGTTGGCGTCGTGCTGGGCCTCGTTCGAAACGATGGCCATGATGTCTTCATCGAAGATCTCGGCCTTCTGGTCGGCGAGCTCCTTGAAGCGGCCGAAGGCGGCATTGACTTCGGCTTCGCTTTCGAGCTCGACGCCGAGTTCCTGCAGGCGCTGCTTGAATGCATTGCGGCCCGACAGCTTGCCCAGCACGATCTTGTTGGCCGACCAGCCCACGTCCTCGGCACGCATGATCTCGTAGGTATCGCGCGCCTTCAGGACGCCATCCTGGTGGATGCCCGAGGCATGCGCAAACGCGTTGGCACCGACCACAGCCTTGTTCGGCTGCACCACGAAACCGGTGATCTGCGACACCAGCTTCGAGGCCGGCACGATCTGCGTGGTATCGACGCCGACATCGAGATTGAAGTAGTCGCGGCGGGTCTTCACGGCCATCACGACTTCTTCGAGGCTGGTATTGCCGGCACGCTCGCCGAGACCATTGATCGTGCACTCGATCTGGCGCGCGCGCCGAGCTTCACGGCCGCCAGCGAGTTGGCCACGGCCATGCCGAGGTCGTTGTGGCAGTGCACCGACCACACGGCCTTGTCCGAGTTGGGAATGCGCTCGCGCACCGAACGGATCAGGTCGGCGTAGCTTCCGGCACCGCATAGCCCACCGTATCAGGCAGGTTGATGGTGGTCGCGCCTTCGGCGATCACGCCTTCGAGCACGCGGCACAGGAAGTCCATGTCCGAACGGCTGCCGTCTTCGGGCGAGAATTCGATATCGTCCGTGAACTGGCGTGCGAAGCGCACGGCCAGCCGCGCCTGCTCGTACACCTGGTCCGGCGTCATGCGCAGCTTCTTTTCCATGTGCAGCGCCGAGGTGGCGATGAACGTATGGATACGGAAGGAATTGGCGGGCTTGAGGGCCTCGGCGGCGCGCGCGATGTCCTTGTCGTTGGCGCGGGCCAGCGAACAGATCGTGGAATCCTTCACGACCTGGGCGATCGAGCGAATCGCTTCGAAGTCGCCATTGGAGCTTGCGGCAAAGCCCGCTTCGATCACATCGACCCTCAGGCGCTCCAGCTGCTTCGCAATGCGGATCTTTTCCTCGCGCGTCATCGAGCGCCGGGCGACTGCTCGCCATCGCGCAAGGTGGTGTCGAAAATGATGAGTTTGTCAGACATTGTGGAGCTCCTGGGCTTTATCGTGTGCTGTCCCCGCCATCATGCCGCCGGTTACCGCCTGTTTCGCGCACTCGCTGCGAGTGAATGCAAAACGCCGGCGTGCATGGATGCAGGCCGGGGCGTGGAAAATTCCTTGGCGATTCCGCGCTAAGGGTATGAGTAGCCTTAGCGCGCGCGCGTCCCGACCTGATGGCCTAGTAGGCCACCTAGGATGGTGCGGGCGAGTAGGGCTTGGCGCGAAATCATGGCAAGGACTATAGCGGAGTTGCCGCCCCTGTGCAAGACGGGCAATCCACAGGCAGGGCGTCAGGCCTTGGGCGGAATGCGCAGCTTCTGCCCCGGGTAGATCTTGTCGGGATGGGACAGCATCGGCGTGTTGGCTTCAAAAATGCGGTTGTACTCCGCGCCGTTGCCATAGGCCGCCTGCGAGATGGCCCACAGCGTGTCGCCCTTGACCACGGTGTGCCATTGCGACTCGGCCGACTCGACGTTGACCGACATCTTGTCTTCCACCTTGTCGACGCCCTCGACGTTGCCGCAGCACAGGATGATCTTCTCGCGCGTGGCCTGGTCCGGGGCGACGCCGAACACCGTCACCAGTCCCTGCGAACCGTCCACCTGTACCATCAGGCCAGTGGCATCGAGGCCCATCTTCCTGATGTATGCCTCGATGGCGTCGCCGGCGGCCCGGTTGGCCGCGTCCACCTTCTCGGCCGATGCGTCGCGCCGCAGCCGCCTGCGCGGCCTTGGCTTCGCCGGTACCGAACAATTTTCTCCCGCTTCCTTGATGAAGTCGAACATGCCCATGACATCCTCCTGACGGTGAGTGGAAAACACAGAATGCATGCCATGGCGGCCGCATGGCAATCCAGACACTGGCCCGCGGCAGGCGCCGCAGCCGCCGCAAAGCACGAAGGCGCCGCAGCGCCCTTCCTTTCGCGCCGCTCAGTGCGAGCCGTTCTCGCGCGATTTCCTTGCCACCCCCCGGCTTGCCGTGATGGCACGCCAGCCCCACAGCACGTAGCCGGAAATCGCGTACGCGACAAACAGCGCGAACAGCGCGACCGGCGGATCGGTCGACACCAGCACGAACAGTACCAGCACCAGCACCATCATGCCGAACGGCACACGGTAGCGCACATCGAGCGCCTTGCCGCTGTAGAACGGCGCGTTCGACACCATCGACAGCCCGGCATACAGCGTGATGCCGAATGCGACCCACGGCATCCACAGCTCCTTGACCGGCAGCTTGTTGTCGATGACGAGCCAGACGAAGCCAGCGATCAGTGCAGCAGCTGCCGGGCTGGGCAATCCCTGGAAGAAGCGCTTGTCGACCACGCCGATATTCGCGTTGAAGCGCGCCAGCCGCAGTGCCGCACACGTGCAGTAGACAAAGGCTGCGAGCCAGCCCCACTTGCCCAGGTCATGCAGGATCCACTCGTACATCACCAGCGCGGGCGCGACGCCAAACGACGTCATGTCCGACAGCGAATCGTACTGCTCACCGAACGCGCTTTGCGTGTTGGTGATACGCGCCACGCGACCGTCCATGCCATCGAGCACCATTGCCGCGAAGATGGCGATGGCCGCCACATCGAAGCGCATGTTCATGGCCTGCACGATGGCGAAGAATCCGGCGAACAATGCCGCCGTCGTGAACGCATTGGGCAGCAGGTAGATACCGCGGCGCGCGGGCGCTGGTAAACGATGTCGTCGTGGTCATCGTCGGCGGCATCGTCGTCCAGTCGTCCGCGCCGCGCAGCTGGTTGTGGCGGAACGGACGCAGATGGGTCACGTTGCCGTTGTTGGTCCGCTTGTTGCGGCGGTGGAAGGCAACCATTACAGCGCTCCTGTCTGGTTGTCGCTTACTTCAGTTCGTCCAGCTCGGCGAGGATCGTCGACGATGCCGAGACCTTTTCGCCGATGGTGACGCGCGGCCGCGCGCTCAGCGGCAAGTAGACGTCCACGCGCGAACCGAAGCGGATGAAGCCGTAGCGCTGGCCGCGCGACAGGTTCTCGCCCACCCTGGTGTAGCACAGGATGCGGCGCGCCACCAGGCCAGCCACCTGCACCAGCGTCACGACCTGGCCGTCCGCCGCGCGGCGGATCACCAACGCGTTGCGCTCGTTCTCGGTGGAAGCCTTGTCAAGGTCGGCGTTGACGAACTTGCCCGGGAAGTATTCGAGCTTCTCGACCTTGCCATCGACTGAAGCGCGATTCGAATGCACATTGAAGACATTCATGAACACGCTGATCTTCAGCGCTTCGCGGCTGGCATACGGTCCTGCACCTTCTCTACCGAGACGATGCGGCCGTCAGCGGGCGCCAGCACGGCATTCGGTTGCGCCGGGATCGGCCGCGGCGGATCCCGGAAGAACTGGAGCACGAACAGCGTGATGATCCACAGCGGCAATGCCCACCAGAAGCCCGCGCTGGCATGCACCAGCAGCGAGATAAGAAAGGCGCCGGCCAGGAACGGCCAGCCTTCACGGGCGATCAGCGGATGAGGATAGTTCATGCAGTTGCTTGGTGAGAGGAAAAGGCACCATCGTGCACGCAGGTGCAATGGCCATGGCCACTGGCAAGGGCCCGACGGCGCGGCGCGGAGCAGAATAAGGCACGCCCCGTCCAAAGTTCGACAAGGATAACAAAAAGCCGTTCAGGCCCCGCGAATCCCTTCCCACTATAGAAGGCATCCACGAGACACTGAACGGCTGCGGCCGGCCACCCGGCAGGCGGCACGGCCTTCATGCTGTCAGGCAGTTTAGTTCTTCGACTGGTCGACCATCTTGTTCTTGGCGATCCAGGGCATCATCGCGCGCAGCTTCTCGCCAACCACTTCGATCTGGTGCTCGGCGTTCAGGCGGCGGCGCGACGACAGGTCGGGGCACCAGCCTTGTTTTCCAGCAGGAAGCTCTTGGCGTATTCGCCGGTCTGGATGTCCTTCAGGCACTGCTTCATGGCCTTCTTGGTCTCTTCGGTCACGCGCGCGGGCCGGTGACGTACTCGCCGTATTCGGCGTTGTTCGAGATCGAGTAGTTCATGTTGGCGATGCCGCCTTCGTAGATCAGGTCGACGATCAGCTTCAGCTCGTGCAGGCACTCGAAGTAGGCCATTTCCGGCGCGTAGCCGGCTTCCACCAGCGTCTCGAAGCCGGCCTTGATCAGCTCGACGGTACCGCCGCACAGCACGGCCTGCTCGCCGAACAGGTCGGTTTCGGTTTCTTCACGGAAGTTGGTCTCGATGATGCCGGCACGGCCGCCGCCGTTGGCGGTGGCATACGACAAGGCGACATCACGGGCGGAGCCCGACTTGTCCTGGTACACGGCGATCAGGTGCGGCACGCCGCCACCTTGCGTGTAGGTGGCGCGCACGGTGTGGCCCGGGGCCTTCGGCGCGATCATGATGACGTCACGTCGGCGCGCGGCACCACGGCACCGTAGTGCACGTTGAAGCCGTGGGCGAAGGCCAGCGCTGCGCCTGCTTGATGTTGTCGTGCACTTCGTTCTTGTACACGTCGGCGATTTGCTCGTCCGGCAGCAGGATCATGACCACGTCGGCGCCCTTCACGGCTTCGGCCACTTCCTTGACGTTCAGGCCGGCGTTGACGGCCTTGTTCCACGACGCGCCGCTCTTGCGCAGGCCAACCGTCACGTTCACGCCCGAATCCTTCAGGTTCAGCGCGTGGGCATGGCCTTGCGAGCCGTAGCCGATGATGGTGACGTTCTTGCCCTTGATCAGGGAGAGGTCGGCGTCCTTGTCGTAAAACACTTTCATGATAATTCCTTCAGTCTCGATCTTTGTATGAGGAGGCGGCATCATCAGGCGCGTCGTGTGCGCCCGGATTGCGCCGCCCGGGGGGATACGGCTAATGCTTCGGGATGTCTCGGATACGCTCCAGGGACGTCCTGGTCAGACCTTCAGGATGCGCTCGCCGCGGCCGATGCCCGAGCCGCCCGTGCGGACGGTTTCGAGGATCGCGGTGCGGTCGATCGCGTCGAGGAAGGCATCGAGCTTGACACCGGCACCAGTCAGTTCGATGGTGTAGGTCTTCTCGGTGACATCGATGATGCGGCCACGGAAGATGTCGCGGTGCGCTTCATTTCTTCGCGCTCCTTGCCGACCGCGCGCACCTTGACGAGCATCAGCTCGCGCTCGATGTGCGCCCCTTCGGTCAGGTCGACCACCTTGACCACTTCCACGAGGCGGTTCAGGTGCTTGGTGATCTGTTCGATCACGTCATCCGAACCGGAGGTGACGATGGTCATGCGCGACAGCGAGGCATCCTCGGTAGGGGCCACCGTCAGCGTCTCGATGTTGTAGCCGCGGGCCGAGAACAGGCCCACCACGCGCGACAGCGCGCCCGGTTCGTTTTCCAGCAGGACCGAAATGATGTGTCGCATTACAGGTCCTCCGCGCCGAGCAGCATTTCCGAAATACCCTTGCCTGCCTGGACCATCGGCCAGACGTTTTCGGTGGGATCGGTCTGGAAGTCCAGGAACACGGTACGGTCCTTCAGGCGGAACGCCTCGCGCAGCGCCGGCTCGACGTCCGAGGTCTTCTCGACGCGCATGCCGATATGGCCATAGGCCTCGGCGAGCTTGACGAAATCAGGCAATGCATCCATGTAGGAGTGCGAGTAGCGATTGTCGTACTCGATCTCCTGCCACTGGCGCACCATGCCCAGGTAGCCGTTGTTGAGCGAGCAGATCTTCACCGGGGTGTCGTACTGCAGGCAGGTCGACAGTTCCTGGATGCACATCTGGATCGAGCCTTCACCGGTGATGGTGACGACTTCCTTCTCCGGGAATGCCTTCTTGATGCCCATCGCATACGGCAGGCCCACGCCCATCGTGCCCAGGCCACCGGAATTGATCCAGCGGCGAGGCTCGTCGAACTTGTAGAACTGCGCGGCCCACATCTGGTGCTGGCCGACGTCGGAGCAGATGAAGGCATCGCCCTTGGTCAGTTCCCAGATCTTCTCGACCACGTATTGCGGCTTGATGATCTCGGAGCTGCGGTCGTACTTGAGGCAGTCCACCGAGCGCCACTGCTCGATCTGCTCCCACCACTTGGCAAGCGCCTCGCGCTTGGGCTTGACGTCGCTGACCTGCAGCTGCGCGATCAGCTCCTGCAGCACGTCCTTGACGTTGCCGACGATGGGAATGTCCACCTTGACGCGCTTCGAAATCGACGACGGATCGATGTCGATATGGACGATCTTGCGCGCCTGCGAGGTGAAGTGAGACGGGTTGCCGATCACGCGGTCATCGAACCGCGCGCCGATGGCAATCAGCACGTCGCAGTTCTGCATGGCCATGTTGGCTTCATACGTGCCGTGCATGCCGAGCATGCCGACGAACTGCTTGCTCGTGCCGGGGAACGAGCCCAGGCCCATCAGCGTGTTGGTGACCGGGTGGCCGGTGATCGCCGCCAGCTGGCGCAGCTCGTCGCTGGCGTTGGCCAGCACCACGCCGCCGCCCGCGTAGATGTACGGACGCTCGGCACCTTGCAGCAGCGCCACGGCCTTGCGGATCTGGCCCGAGTGCCCCTTGTTCACCGGGTTGTACGAGCGCATGTCGATCGACTTCGGGTACTCGTACTTGCAGGTGTTGCGCGAGACATCCTTGGGGATGTCCACGACCACGGGGCCCGGACGGCCGGTGGAAGCAATGTAGAACGCCTTCCTGATGGTCGAGGCGAGGTCGCGCACGTCCTTCACCAGGAAGTTGTGCTTCACGATCGGGCGTGTAATCCCGACGGTATCGCACTCCTGGAAGGCGTCCTGCCCGATTGCATGGGTCGGCACGTTGCCGGTGATCACCACCATTGGAATCGAGTCGAGATACGCGGTGGCAATGCCCGTGACGGCATTGGTCACGCCGGGACCCGAGGTCACCAGGCGACGCCCACCTTGCCGGTCGCCCGCGCATAGCCGTCTGCGGCATGGACCGCGGCCTGCTCGTGGCGCACCAGGATGTGCTCGAACTTCTTTTGCTTGTGGAGCTCGTCGTAGATGTACAGCACTGCGCCGCCGGGATAACCCCAGACGTACTCGACGCCTTCTTCGGCAAGTGCGTGAACGAGAATTTCCGCACCGATCATTTCGGGTGCGGCAGATGAATTGCTGTCTGCGTGGGAGAATTCCGCGCTGGGCATGTTCATTTCAGTCCTTTGCAATTTTCGGCAAAAAATTGTTCGGATGCTCTCTGCCGGGCTTGTGGCACGGGTTCAAGCGGTGCGCGTCTGCATGAGAAGACCGCCTCATAAGCGGTCTGATGAGACAACCACTGATGTCGTGAACCGTCGATGATACTGCAATGCATCAGCGCGGTCTATGGCCTTTTGTGCGCCTCGACCAGCATTTTGCAAGGCGGTTCTTGTATTAAGGGCAATACAGAAGTGGCCATGGCTGCTTGTTTTTTGCTAGCATCGCACCACTCTGGGGATGCCGCGAGCTGTTCGCAGCACATCCGCCAGCATAGAGATACCGTTTTCACCTGCCTGCATGGCTACCGATCAGGAACTGTCCGATTTTCTCGCCAGCGTCGAGCGGCGCGCCTTCAAGCAGGCGGTATTTGCCGTGCGCGACGATGAAGCTGCGCTCGACATCGTCCAGGACGCCATGATCAAGCTGGCGGAGAAGTACGGGGACAAGAGTGCCGCGGAGCTGCCTCCGCTGTTCCAGCGCATCCTCCAGAACACCATCCACGACTATTTTCGTCGCCAGAAGGTGCGCAACACCTGGGTATCGCTGTTCTCGTCGCTGCGCGACGACCGAGACGGCGACGACAATGACCTGCTCGACACGCTCGAGGCCCAGGCCGGATCGGAATCGGCGGAGAGCAGCGCCGACAAGGTCGAGCGGGCCCAGGTCATGCAAATCATCGAGCAGGAAATCCAGCGCTTGCCCACGCGTCAACGCGAGGCATTCCTGATGCGTTACTGGGAGGATATGGACGTCGCCGAAACCGCCGCGGTCATGGGGTGTTCAGAAGGCAGCGTCAAGACGCACTGTTCCCGTGCCACCCATACCCTGGCGCAAGCACTGCGCGCACGGGGGGTTCGACTATGAGCAGAAACGACAGAGAAATTCAGGAACGACGCTTCGCGCATGAGGTTCGCGCTGCACTTGACGCGTCCGCCGACGATTTGCCGGCGAACGTGACGGAGCGGCTTGCGGCCGCGCGCCGCATGGCGCTGGCCCACAAGAAGGCCGAGGCGCCGGTGCGCGTGCCGCAATTTGCCACAGCGGCCGGCCATGCGCCGCTGTTCGAGGATGAAGACGACTCCGCGCTTCACCGGATCGGCGGCTGGCTGCGGCGCGGGGCGCTGGTCTGGACGCTGGTCGCGCTCGGCGCCGGCCTGGTCGGCATCTATCACTGGCAGCAGCAGAAGCGGATCGAGGAACTGGCGGACATCGATGCCGCCATGCTGCTCGACGATCTCCCGCCGACGGCCTACGCCGACCAGGGCTTCCACGTGTTCCTCAAGCGCGGGCAATAGACATGGCCCGCGCGACTACCGTCCCGACGCACCACGCCGCCGGCCGGGTAGCCTGCTGCTGACCGCCTTCTGCGCGGCTGCAGTGTGGTGCCTGGCACCGGCCGCCGCGTGCGCACAGGGGCCGGCATCGACGCCACCGGCGGCCCGGGCAATCAGCGCGCACCCGGACTGGACCGAACTCACTCCTGTCCAGCAGCGCATTCTGAGCCCGCTGCAGCCGTTGTGGGACTCGTTACCCGAGCTCAATCGGCGCAAATGGCTGCGTATTGCCGAACGTTACCCGAAGTTCTCACCTGAAGAACAGGCACTATTGCAGACGCGCATGGCCGAATGGGTCAAGCTGACGCCGCAGCAACGCCGCCTGGCCCGGGAGAACTACCAGATCACACGGGCCCTGCCTGCGCAAAAGAAGGCCGAGGCATGGGACAAGTACCAGCAACTGCCCGAAGACCAGAAGAAAAAGCTCGCCGCGGCCGAGCATGTGCCGCGCCGGCCCGGCGCGGTCAGCGCGTTGCCCAGCGGCAAGCGACTGCCCAGCGATACCGGCCGCCAGATCCGCCAGGAGAAGAAGTCCGCGGCCGCAGCGGCCAAGCCGGCTTCGGCAGCGGCCGCCAAGGCAAGCACCGCCGATGCGTCCGTGACCGCTCCCGCACCGACGCCGCCGGTGACGGCTCCAGCCGCACCTGCCGCCACGCCGGCGGTCACTGAAGCCGGGTCTGAAGCCGCCGCCGCACAGGCCGACGGTACGATCCGGCAGTAAGGACCGGCCCCACACCCGGCAACCTGCCTCGCTGATCGGCGTTTGGCATAATCGCCGGATTCCGCACGTGACCGAGCCAGGCTCGGCCGCCGCCGGAACGCCTGAACCGAGGTTTCCAGTTTCCGTGCCATGCCTGCTGCCACTCTCGCTCCCTCATCCGCCCCTGCCTCGCCCCCCGCCGCCCCGTCGCTGCGCCGCCGGCTCGCCTGCATGCTGTACGAAGGTGTGTTGCTGTTTGGCGTATTGAGCGCCGCGACAGCGCTTTTCCTGCTGGTCCGCCCGACATTGCAGACACTCGGCCTCGACAGCCCTTACGCGATCCAGGGCTGGAGCTTTGTGGTGATGGGGCTCTACTTCACATGGTTCTGGCAGCGCAACGGGCAGACGCTGGCCATGCAGACCTGGCGCATGCGTGTCGAAACCGAGGCTGGCGAACCCCCGCGCTGGCCGCAGGCGGCGCTGCGCTACGTACTGGCATGGCTCTGGCTACCGCCATCGGCCGCGCTCGGGCACGCGCTTGGCCTGGTCAAGGGCCCGTTTGTCGGCGTGCTGTGCGTCGGACTGCTGGTTTGGATCCTGCTGGCCTGCCTCGATCCGCGCCGCCAGTTCCTGCACGACCGCCTCGCGCGCACGCGCCTGGTCGACCTGCGCGCGCCGCGCCCATGACCCTGAGTGCCGCCGGCGCGCGCCGCGTGGCGGTCGCCGTGCAGGCGGCTACGGCGGCCGGCATCGGCTGGCAACTGACACAGCATGCCGGCTGGCAATGGCCGGCGGCCATGATTGCAGGCGTTGTGGCGGTACTCGCCGGCCTTGCCGTAGGCATCGCACAGGCGTTTGCCAATTCCAGCTCGGCCACGTAATCGTCGACGCGGCGGCGGAAATAGCGCCAGAAGATCAGCGCGGGGATCGCCACGATCAGGCCGAAGGCGGTGTTGTACAGCGCCACCGAGATCCCGTGCGCAAGCT
>LRMT01000062.1 GCA_001725945.1 Cupriavidus sp. UYMMa02A
TGCTCTTCCCAATCTCCATCATTCCACCGGCGGCACCGCCTACCCGCTTGATGAGGAAACTCCAAACGGCAAAGAAGAGCAATGCAGGAACAATCCACGAAAGCAGCGCGCAATCCATTTGTTGTCGCAAGAGGCCGCGTGGGCGCACCAGCAGGCCAGCCGGCACATGCGGCCCGAAGGAGCACGCAAGATGCCGGCGCGCAACGGTGACGCGTCCGCCTCCGATGCGGGCTGAATCGCTGGCCGCCCCACTGTTGGAACCGCGTGAAGTTTTTCGAGAGCTATTCAGAGATCAAGCAGTGAATCTTGATTGGATGAAAGCGTTGGCGGCCGAGAACCCTGCGATTCGCCCCCGCCTGACGAGATGGGCGCCTGAAGTGCGAGCACTTCAGCAACAGTTGGGATCCATGGAAGTCCGCGCCACGATGCGGCCGGGAGATTTGAGGGATACCGCCAAGCGGGTCGCGAAAGAGAAAACAGAGGTGGCGCCGTTGTTCGGACAGGGAATCCGGATTTTTAAGTGGAGGCGCTGAGGTGGTCAAGCTGCCGATTTGATCGCTGGCAGCGTGGCGAAGTATGCCTCATCCGGAGTCTGGTCCGCCAGACTGGAATGGGGCCGTCGTTGGTTGTACCAGGTCAGGTAGTCAGCGATTGAGCGGCGCGCATGGCTGACCGAGTCGTAGGCTTTCAGGTAGACCTCCTCGTACTTGACGCTGCGCCACAGCCGCTCGACGAACACGTTGTCGCGCCAACTGCCCTTGCCATCCATCGACAGTGCAATGCCGCGCCCGAGCACGGCGTCGGTGAAGTCTGTCGCGGTGAATTGGCTGCCCTGGTCCGTATTGACGATCTCCGGATGCCCGTACCTGGCCAAGGCTTCCTCGATTGCCTCGACGGCATGGCAGCTCTCCAGCGTGATCGCCACCCGGTAGCCAGCACCCGGCGGCTGGCCCAGTCCACCACCGCCGTCAGGTACACAAAGCCCCGTGCCATCGGGATGTAGGTCGTGTCCAGCGCCCACACCTGGTTGGCCCGGTCGATCTTGCGGTCGCGCAGGTACGGCCAGATCTTGTGCGCCGCGTGCTTGCGGCTGGTGTTGGGCCGCAGGTACAGCGCTTCGATGCCCATGCGCTTCATCAGCGTGCCCACGTGCCGGCGGCCGACCTGGATGCCTTCCCGGCGTAACAGGCGCGCCAGCATGCGGGCTCCGGCAAAGGGATGCTCCAGATGCAGTTCGTCGATTCGGCGCATCAGCTCCAGATCGGCCTCGCAGACTGGCTGTGGCTGGTAGTACGCGCTGGATCGTGCAATGCCGACCAGCCTGACCTGCCGACTAACCGGCAGCGCGTGCGTGCGGTCGATCATCGCTTTGCGCTCAGCAGGCCGGCCTTGCTGAGCGCGCCGGACAAAAAATCGTTCTCCAGCGCCAATTGGCCGATCTTGGCGTGCAGCACCTTCAGATCCACAGGCGGCTCGCCCGCGTTCTCCTTGCCGCCACCGAACAAGTCCGCCGCATGTTCGACCAACTGCTGCTTCCAGGCTGTGATCTGGCTGGGGTGCACCTCATACTGCTGGGCCAGCTCTGCCAACGTCTTGTCGCCCTTGAGCGCGGACAGTGCTACTTTCGCCTTCAACGCTGCCGAATGGGTTCGCCTGCTTCGTTTCGTCATCTTATTGAGAGGTCCTTTCTGCCCGCCATTATGGCCGGCTCAGGCCCCAGCTCTTCCACTTATCCGGCTGTCCGAATTCCCGGCACCACCTCTCCCGGTGCGGCTTGGCGCAACGCTGCGATCAACGACATTGCACAAAGCAGCCGACGCGAATGGAAGCAGGCCACCGGCTACCACAGACGCTCGCTGGCCGAGACCTTGATGTTCCGGCTCAAGACGCTCACCGGCTCCACTTTGTGGGCACGTCGCGTCGGCTCCCAGGCGACCGAGATTTGCATCCGTGTGGGCGTGCTCAACCGGATGGCGGCGCTCGCTCGCCCGCAATCCGTCCGCATTGCCTGAATGGTTCATCGCAGGGGTGCCTTTGGCTTCAAATTCGATTTATGCAACATGGCCGCTTGATGACCCTGATGGCGTTATTGATTCCCTTGACCACACTCGTGTTCAACGGTTCCGGCAGCCGCGATGATGCTGTGGCCAGCAGATGACGCACTACATCATCGATGGGTGGCTCGTTCGAGCTGGTGTGCAAGTCTCTGATCCAGAGCGGCGGCATGATTTCGTGGTGGGACGTAACCGCAAAGAAGGTGCCCATCACTGCCCTACTCGGCCCGGACGTCGAGACAGAAACTGGCCCGACGTCGCGGCACTGATAGAGTTCGGCCTGCATCCGGTCGAGCCGGGGCTGGATAAGGAGGCCAAGCTGAAATACACATGCCCGGGCTGAGGCGCAAACGTGTGGGGAATCCTGTAAGAACATTAGCGCTACTACCCCGCGAATCCGGCATGTGCTTGCTTGCAAACGCGTGCCAGGAAAAGCACCCGCCCAAAGCCGGGCGAAGGTTCCCTCAATCCGTGAATGTGGCCACCTCACAATCGAGACAGAAATGCACGTCTCGAGACGCGCTCCGGCATATAGATGCCGTTCGTAACTTCCCCTTCTTCATGGATTTCTTTTCGCAGCAACGTGACGGCAACGTCAGGGACCGCATACGATTGATCCAAATCAAAGACTCTGCACTTGGCGGGACTACTCTACCTTCGTAGAGAAGAAACGGTTTTTCCTTATTGGGTTCGCTTCAGAAAACGGAAAATAAAGCACGTTTAGCCAGAGGCCTTCGTTCGCTCGCGTCATGTAATGTCCGGGAACGGACGCAAGGGCCGGAATTTCCCTTTGCAATTTCTGACTGTGTCGCCACATCGACGGCGCTCAACCATTATCTGAAGGAGTGCCATGAATCTCCCTCTCAACCTCTGCTTCCGCCGCATCGCGGCCTTGTTGGGGGTCAGTGTGCTATTGCTGACCACCGACGGGGCTTTGGCCGCCAATGCCACTATCAGCGGCCGGTTGGTCAAAGGCGGCATCACCTTTAACTATAGTGAGGTAAAGTACGGCGCTAACGGTAAAGGCGCGCGTGGCATCCGCATTTACATCAGCGGCGGCCACGACCAGTCCTACAAGTTCAACCCCAATCCGCACAACAATCCCTCGTACAACAGTGACCCGGGCCGCTTCTACCTAGAAGCGGCAACGCGCTGGCGGACGCCTATCTCGCCAAGCATCCGAACCCGGGCTTCCCTCGTTACGGCTTCACGTCCACGATAAAAGACATCAAATACATCTACGAGCAACGATGATTGATGGCGAAAATATTCCCAATTCCACCGGTCTGTCTTGGATGTCCGCAGTTGGTTGTATCGCCTGCGGGCCAAACGGTCCGCCTCCCGATTACGCTAGGTTCCCCGGGAGTTGCTATCTCCTTCTACTGAAATGCTGAATTCGCGATAACGGCTTTTATCGCGAGGTTATTGGCCGGCCCAACGCGCGTTCGCATATCAAACGAAGGGCTCTCGGCGAATAAAGAGGCGGCCGGGCAGGGGGCCCGGCTCTCTGCGCTCAGGCCGCCAGTTCCAGACCGACCTCGTCCGGACAGGCCACTGCCGTCTGCTCGACCAGCGCCGCGGCGAAGTGGGCTTGGCAGGTTTGCCGATCCGTTAGCCCCACGCGCGGTCGGCACACAAACCTCAGCTCTTCGACGCGAGTGACAATGCGTTCTTGCCCGGCTAGCGGCAGCAAGGGGATTAGAGTTGCTTTTACCTTGCCAACATTCAGTGTCGGGTTGCGCACCTCCCGTGCTAGTTCGAATCTTGTTGTAGATTTTCTCGAAGAATAGCTTCACGTACTTCCGGTGGTGAGCCTCGCCATTGACCAGAACGATGGCTGCAGGCCCGGTTGGGAGCTGCCGGCTCCAAGAGTTCAGAGATTTGCCCCCGCGTTTTGCGCTGGCCGTACATCGCAACTATCAACGTATGCGCGGAATAGACCGTCAAACTTGTTTCGCGCGAGGCTAGTGTTCCGTCCCACAAATAACTGGCATTAGTCTTGCATAGCGTTTCCGCATTTGGGAACGGAGATACCACGATGAGGACGGACAGACCAAAGGCCGGACTGGTGTTGAGCGAAGACGACGCGCGCAGTTGCAAGCGTTCGCGCAGCCGGTCGTTACCCGCAGCGCTGAGCAATCGGGCGCGCATCATTCTCAGCAGCGCGGACGCGGAGCTCAATAGCGCGATCGCCGAACGGCTGCAGATGGGCAATGCCACGGTGGGCAAGTGGCGCGCGCGCTTCGTCGCGCGCCACATAGCCGGTCTGTACGACGATGTTCGCCCGGATGCGCCGCGTGCGCTCGACGACGAACGGGTGGTGCAGTCTGATCCAAACCACATTGCATACCAAGCCGGCCGACGGCTCGACACACTGGAGCGTGCATTCTGTCGCGGCCGAGACAGGCATCTCCAAGAGCAGCTTGCAGCGCTACTTCAGCTCTTGGGGTGCAGCCTCATCGTACCGAGAGCTTCAGGCTGTCCACCGACCCGTCCTTTGTCGGAAGCTGCGCGACGTGGTAGGTCTGTACCTGAGTCCGCCTGACAATGCGTTGCCGTTTCGCTGGACTGCCACTGCGGACTCGATTCTCGAGAAGTTGCATCGACTTTGTTCACGTATTAGCGGGACAGGACACTAGGCAGCAAAACCATAAATTCCTCGCCACCACGCGGGCAACGCCGTCATAGGGGCGAATTGCGTCGCGGCATCCCGGACGAAGCCTTACAATACTTAATCGCCCACCTGATGCCCATAGCGGTCATTGACTGCTTTGAAGTTGTCCAGGTCCAGCGCCAGCAGAGAAAACGACTCGCCTTCCCGCTTGGCGCTTGCAATCTCGGCTTCGATGCGGCGCATTAACGTGCGGCGGTTGGCTGCGCCGGTCAAGGGGTCGGTCGCAGCGAGGTGTTCGAGCTTCTGGTTGGTTCGTTGCAGTTCATGGAGAGCATTTTTGGTACGGGCCATGGCCGCCGCGAGACGGGCCATCCATCTTCCTGACTGTGAACGGTCGAAATGAACGGGTTGTGTGAAACGCCTAGACGACGCCGTAGCTCAAAAGAAAGAAGCCTCCGGCAAAAATGGCATGCGCCAGCCACCAAATGACCATCACCGAGACCTACGGTCACATACATCATTCAGAATCACGAAATTCCCCTCTCAGCCCGCTTCCGCCCATGAGCCGTATCAACGATACCCATCTACGCACCTGTGAAGCCGCCGCCCGCCTAGTTGCCGCGGGCCGGCACCCGCATGAGCTTACCGTCGACCTTATCTACGCCGAGATTCGCCAAGGAAGCCGAACCACCATCAACGACGAGCTGAAGCTGTGGAAGGACGAGCAGGCGCGCAATAACGACGCGCTCTCTGCCGCATTGCCGCCAGCCGTCGCCAACGCCATGCTGTCTGTCTGGGCGTTGGCCGTCGCGCAGGGGGAACAGGTCTTTGCGCAGCGCAGCGCGGAGTTTGACGCCGAAGCGGCCGCCGCCACCACGCGCGCCGAATCGCTGCAGGTCGCCAATGCGGGATTGAAGGCGGAAGTACAAACGCTTCGCGCCCAGGTTGATTACCTACAGGCGCGGCTCGCCACAACGCTCGCCG
This sequence comes from Cupriavidus sp. UYMMa02A, assembly GCA_001725945.1. GTDB lineage: Bacteria > Pseudomonadota > Gammaproteobacteria > Burkholderiales > Burkholderiaceae > Cupriavidus. The sequence goes on from LRMT01000062.1 coordinate 5,653, forward strand.
ATCACGCCAGGGTCCAGACCCAGCTGGACGCAGCCATCCGCCAGGCCGAAGCAGCCATGGCTGAGCGCGATGCCGTGCGCGCGCAATCGGACCAAGCCCTGCACGAAGCGCAGTCCACCCATGCCCGCGAACTGGAAGCTGTGCGGGCTGCCCGCGCCGAACACGAGGCCGCTCTGCGGGCGGAGGTTGACCAGGCCACCGCCCGGCTCGAAGGCGTGCAGACGCTCGTCATGCTGCAGACCGGGGAAACGCGCGAACTGCGGCGCGAGCGCGACTCCCTAACCCGGCAGGAGGCCCAGCTGCAGGGCCAGCTTAAGGGCCGCGACGAATCTGCGCCAGCGCGTACAGCCAGACGTCGCGCCAGTTGAGCCAAACAGCGAGCAACGGCTTTCGGAGTACCGCGGAGCGCGTCAGCGCCCGCCTTTCTCGCGCTGGCAGACGAGCTGTCGCACGGCACGATCGACCGGATCATGGGCATGAGCGATGCGGACGATGCCGCTGCGGTGTTATCAGACTCGCTCAAATTGCCGCAACGCTGACAGGCAGAGAATGCAGCAACGGTACCGGCTGGCTCGATTCCCGCACCTATGGACCAGATCTCCGAAACCGCGTACCGGTCACTGCCAGCGGGGGGTTGCGGCAGACGAGTTGCAGGCACTCTAGACACCCAGCGCCGCCGAGATCAGCTTCGTGTACGGGCCAGTTCCGGCAGGCTCCAACACGCGTGTTAATTCTGACACAGCTGAAACTGCTCCAGCGTCTGGGATACATGCCGCCAATGTCAGACGTGCGGCCCGAGATCGTCGACCATATTTGTCGGGGCTCAATGTCCGATCGCTGCGCCCCCCGCAATGATCAAGCGCTATGACAGGTCGGGCAGCAAATCTGGCATCAGAAGGTGCTGTAAGCGGCTATTTGACAGCGTCTTGCAGCCAGAGTCGGCTTAATGTTTGGCGGCCATCGATGACGGCATAAGGTTCCAATGAAGTAAGGCCTCGTAGTCGGCGGCGGTCACTGCCAGAGGCAGAGCTTTGAGCACCGCAACGAGATATGGGTACGGATCGACCTTGTTGGCCTTGCAAGTTTCCACTAGGGAATACAGTTGGCCGATGCGTTGGCGCCAGCCACGGTGTCGCAAAACAGCCAGCCGCGGCGGTTATGCAATCCCTTTCATAAAGCAGAGATTTTTTTGGTTGGCGATCGCGGCTACGGACGCGTGAACAGGCCGAAGGAGGCCAGTCCGCGGAACCGCTCCGCAGGCGTTCGCTTCTATGGGCATTGAATGAACGGCGCGGTGACTCGCGACCTGGCGCGTGGCCATTGCGCGCCGGAACGGGGCGGTCGGTGCGAGCCGGTCGCGCGAAGACAGCGGGAATGCGAGGGTCAACGAGCAGATAGTGCGGAGTTTCGCGGCATTGTGATGGTGCGGCGACGCCAGGGCACGAGTCGGTTCGGGTTGGCCGCATCGGGGAAGGCCAACGTGCTCGAGGATGGTATCCCGCATGCGCTGCACGTCGGCCGGGCCGAGGATGCCGGACTCGGTCACCACCAGCTTGTCGGCCGGCATGTGCGTCAGCAGGTCCAGCGTGTTGTCCAGCGACACATCGAAGGTGCGCAGGTTGCGGTTGTTCACGCCGAGCAGCGGGGTCTTCAGGCGCAGCGCAGGGTCGAGCTCGTCGTCGCCGTGCACTTTCACCAGCACATCCATGCCGAACTCAAGCGCACAGGCTTCCAGGTCGGCCATCAGGCCCGGGTCCAGCGCGGCGACGATCAGCAGGATGCAGTCGGCGCCCCAGGTGCGCGCTTCATAGACCTGGTACAGGTCGACCAGGAAGTCCTTGCGCAGAGCAGGCAATGGGCAGGCGCCCCGGGCGCGCTTCAGGTAGTCGGCGTGTCCCCGGAAGAAGTTCACGTAGGTCAGCACCGATAAACAGGCCGCGCCATGGCTGGCGTAGCTTTCGGCGATCGCCTCGGGCACGAAGTGCTCGCGCAGCACGCCCTTGGACGGCGATGTCTTCTTGACCTCAGCGATTACGCCGGGCAGGTCGCGCTTCTTGCACGCGGCGGCGACTTCGTCGGCCTTCACGGCCAGGATTTTTTGCAAGATGTCGGACATATTCGCGTCTCTTACTTGAACTGCTGGGTGGCGCGCACGAACTGGTCGAGCTTCTCGCGGGCCGCGCCGCTGGCAATCGCCTCGCGCGCGCGGCGGATGCCGTCTTCGACGGAGTCGGCCACGTTGGCGGCATACAGCGCGGTGCCGGCGTTCAGCGAGACGATCTCGCGCGGGGTGCCCGGCACATTGGTTAACGCTTCCAGCAGCATTTCCTTCGACTCCATCGCATCGGCCACCTTCAGGCCGCGGTTGGAGATCATCTGCAGACCAAAGTCCTCGGGGTGGATCTCATACTCGCGCACTTTGCCGTCTTTCAGTTCGCCCACCAGCGTGGCAGCGCCCAGCGAGACCTCGTCCATGCCGTCCTTGCCGTACACGACGAGGACGTGCTTCGCGCCCAGGCGCTGCATCACGCGCACCTGGATACCAACCAGGTCGGAGTGGAACACGCCCATTAGGATGTTGGGCGCGTCGGCCGGGTTGGTCAGCGGGCCCAGGATATTGAAGATGGTGCGCACGCCCATCTCCTTGCGGATCGGGGCGACGTTCTTCATCGCCGGGTGGTGCGTGGGCGCGAACATGAAACCGATGCCGGTTTCTTCGATGCACTGGCCGACCTGCTCGGGCGCAAGCATGATGTTCACGCCCAGCGCTTCCAGCACGTCTGCGCTGCCGACTTGGAGCTGACGCGACGGCTGCCATGCTTGGCGATCCTGGCGCCGGCCGCTGCCGCGACGAAGATCGACGCGGTGGAGATATTGAAGGTGTTCGAGCCGTCGCCGCCGGTGCCGACGATATCGACGAAGTTCTCGCGATCTGCCACCGGCACCTTGTTGGCGAACTCGCGCATCACCTGCGCGGCGGCGGAGATCTCGCCAATGGTTTCCTTCTTGACGCGCAGGCCGGTCAGGATCGCGGCGGCCATCACCGGCGAGATCTGCGCCTGCATGATCTGCCGCATCAGGTGCAGCATCTCGTCATGGAAGATCTCGCGGTGTTCGATGCAGCGCGTCAGGGCTTCTTGCGGCGTGATGGACATGGCGTTCTCACTGTCGGAATTTTTGGAAGTGTGCGGGGCGTGTGTGCTGGCGGGTGCGGAATCGAGCAGTCTCATCGCGGCGCCTTGACGAAGTTGGCCAGCGGGGCATGGCCGTGCTCGGACAGGATCGACTCGGGATGGAACTGCACGCCTTCGACGGCGAGCGTCTTGTGGCACACGCCCATGATCTCGCCGTCCGGGGTCCAGGCGGTGATCTCCAGGCAATCGGGCAGGGTTTCGCGCTCGATCGCCAGGGAATGATAGCGCGTCACGTCGAAGTGTTTGGGCAGACCGGCGAATACACCCTGTTGCGTGGTCTCGATGGTGCTGACCTTGCCGTGCATCACCTGCTTGGCGCGGATCACCTTGCCGGCGAAGGCCTCGCCGATGGCCTGGTGGCCCAGGCACACGCCCAGCAGCGGGACCTTGCCGGCAAAGTGCTGCAGCGCCGCCACCGAGATGCCGGCTTCCTTCGGGCTGCACGGCCCGGGCGAGCCGCAGATGTGGTCCGGCTTGAGCGCCTCGATCTGCTCGACGGTGATCTCGTCGTTGCGGTAGGTGCGCACGTCCTCACCTAGTTCGCCAAAGTATTGGACCAGGTTGTAGATGAACGAATCGTAGTTGTCGATCATCAGCAGCATGGCGTCTGTCTCCTGTTCTTTCCTCGGGCAGCTCGTGGCGGACTTCCACACGCGGCAGCGCCGGATCAAGCGGCTTGCGCCCGCGCTTCTTTCGCGCGTGGCCCGCCACCTCCATCCCTGGCGTACCTTCCTCTTCATGCGCCAGCGTCGTTGCAGCGCTCGGCGGCAGTGCCTCAGCTTCGTTGAGGAACAGGTGCTTCTGCTCTGAGCCACGGGCTTCGCTCTTGGCGGCGAACAGCTTGCGCTGGAAGGCCTTCAGTTGTTCCTTCAACAGATCTCGCTCGACCGTCACCACGCGCAACGCAGCCAGGCTGGCCTGCAGGGCTTCGTACTCCTCGGCGAGGATGGTGACGCGTTCACGCCGCCCGATGATACGCGCGCTCCGGATGCCGACGCACCGCCTCGATGTCGATACCTTCCAGCAGCCAGTGGAGTTGCTCGACTGTCAGCGTCGCCACCGGCGCCTGACGCGGCCATACGAAGCGGTCCTTCTCGAGACGCGTCAACAGCAACCAGACGCTGCGGTCCCAAGCAGCATCTTGATGCGATCAGCTCGCCGGTTGCGGAACACGTACACCGCGGCCGCGAACGGATCGAGGCCCAGCGTCTGACGGCACCATGGGGAAGGCGAGACAGATCGCCGATCACGTGCAGACGCCAGCGTTGGCTGCCCGCAAGTTCCTCGAAGACCTCGACAATAACGGTCAGCAATCCGCGTAGCTCTTCCTGATCGCGACTCAAGTTTTCTGCGGACAATGGCCACGGCGTTACTATCGGGATATTCGCCTCGCTGCACCACGACAGCAGTGCATGAACGTTACGTCCCCCTGCCCGGTAGCCATCGATAGACTGCAGACTCAACCGTTGGGCCCATCGTCGATTGCCGTCGAGTATGACGGCAAGGTGTCGAACCGGAGCTGACTGATCGGACAACGTTGCATCACCCAAGGCCGCCCCGCGTGCGTCTGAACTTGACAAAGCCGAAGCTTGAATCATCACTGCTTCCTCAATATGGGCGCTGGTTGATCAAAAAGCCAAGTGGCAGGGCACGGAACTTTGCGGCTGCCGCGCCAACGCTCCGTCAGGAGCGCTCAATCTACGAGTTGACTCTCCGATCTAGTCTCACTGTCTCAATGCGTGATCTATCCCTTTCGACGCGCTTAGAACCAAAAAGCATGCCATGTACCAGAATGGCCTGCAGCAAGCAAACATGCGATCGGTGACGTCGGAAATTCGACGAAGCCGACGAAGAATGTGTGCAATATCCCGCACTCCTGACAACATTTCGACTGTCCCGAATGCCCCTCATGCTCGAGCTCATTCTCGTTTCGACCGCCCTTGCTGCATCCAGCATGGCCAATCAACCTTTGGCCGTATCGATCGTTACGACTGCGGGCCGCGAAACCCAACGTTCTCCCCTTCCCTGTGCTCATCCTGCAGACGATCGTGTGCATCGTCTTACAGCGGATCAACATCATTGTCGGAGGCTGCTCCTCATCCGCATCGGCTACGTCTGTCTCTGCGGCACTGCGCAGATATATTTGGCGGGAGACAATGGCGACGATCACGATGATGGCGCCGACGCAGAAGGCCCGGGCCACAAATTGAAGGTATCGTGCCATGGAAATCGCACCGGATAGCAGGAGGTAATTTGGTGGCGAGACTACACTAAGATGCTACGCGACTGTGCTACACCCATTGCAGGATTGACACCGCCCTGGTTTCGCCATAGCGAGGCCGGACGGCGCCTTCCGTAACACCACACTAGGCCTGACGAGCATGCTAAAGACGATCGCGCCCTTACCGCGCGGCCACTACTGGGCCACGCCTCACGCGCCCTTTCCGCTGGACGGTCCGAACGGCCATGCCGAGGTCTTTCCTGGCGCTCACTGCGTCAGCGACGGCAAGTGGGTCACTTTCTACAAGAACGGCGAGGAAGTCTGGGCGTGCAATGCCCTGTATGCCGCGGCCCATTTCGACTTTGCGCCTTCCTCCAGCGTCAGCGCGTCGACGGCCGACTGAGGTGCTGCCGCGCCAAAAGAATCGCGGCCCCCTCCCCGCATCAACTGGGACGTCCAGGACTACAAGCGAAATTCGGTATCTGGCGTTAAATCGTGGCAACGGAAGCACAGAAGTGCCGAGAAGTTGTGCACGGATTTCCGTGGATATGAAAACGCTCCTTGGGTTTTTTACATCTAGCGCGCGTGATCAGTCTCGGAGGACGTGAGCCCCTGCTCTTTTGCTGTGAACTTCGGGATTTTCGATCTCGATACTGAAGTTCTTTTGTATACGCAACGTTCTGTCCCTTCTCGGGCATTTCGACTGCGCGCCCGTCGAAATTGCAACACCCAAGATGACGTCAGACAGTGGGGCGGCACTCTGCCTGCACCTTAATCATTTTCAGCGGCGCCGCGAATAGCGGTAGCCATTATCATTTTCCTTTCCCAGCGCGGCGCGCCCCCCCTCTCAGAGCAGCTCGTGGTCGCGCGCGTCGATTTCAAGCGGCGCATTGACGTAGCCAAAGGTCGCGATCTCAGCCAGGTATGCAGGGAGAAAGCTCTCAATTGAGCCAGCTTGTTCATACTGATGAACATGTCGGAACTCATGCGTGAGCAAGCGCCGTGTGGCATGACCTTCCGCAATCAATATGGCGTACCCTAGTCCACTGCGTCATTGAAAAAGCACCCGTTTGTGATTGAATTAGGTGCATGAAAAAGATGAACTTGACCGAGTCTGAGCGTGAACAGTTGCAGGCGGCGACTCGGAGCCGCACCGTACGTTCGG
>LRMT01000063.1 GCA_001725945.1 Cupriavidus sp. UYMMa02A
GTCGGGCAATCTGCGCAAGCGTGTCACCTTTGCGCCACCGTTCCCACATCAGTGCCTTTTGAGTCTCGGTGTAGTAGATCCGCCGTCTTTGTTTCATTTGCAGCACCCCTCAGGCTCGCAAAGCCTTTAGTGTGTTGCATCGACCGGTTGAATCCGCACGCCAACTCAGCCGTTCGGCCCGACGCTATCTGAATGACGAAGAAGGGGTCGCGAAGAGCCTTCCGAAGGCGAAGGCATCGCCTTGATGGAATACTTTCGTGATCGTGAAATTACAGAGAGAGCCCCTCTTCTGACGACCAAACCAGTCTAGGAGGCAAAACAATTTGAGCCCTCTGGCTCAGTGGTTGCCGCCGGCACTCGACAACCCGCCAGCTTTGCGCGAGCGGTCCGATCTGCGGAAGTTCTCCGAGTCAAGACTCCCGACAACGAACGCGTGGTAGCTCGTCAGCAGCCACTGCGTCCGCGCGCCTGTTCTGATTCTGCAGGTGGTGATGCATCGTCTCGCAGCGGATCAACATCATTTCCGCGGGTTCCTCCACCGCACCGGCAAGGTCAGCGTCCGCGGTGACTTGCAGATAGACTTGACGCGAGACAACGGCGATGATGACAAGGATGGCGCCGATGGCAAGCATTCGGACGACGATGCGGAGGGTTGGCGCCATGGCGGCATTGCACTCGGATAAGCAAGAGGCGATAGTCTGTGAGACTACACGAGGAGGTCGTGCGACGGTGTCACGCCTTGGCAGGATTGACACGATCCGTTTTTCGCGGCGGCGGCATTGCGCGTTCTCAACTGGCGGTGCAGAAAATATGTCCCGAAAATTGATCGAAGCCTTAGCGAGCGGCCACTACTGGGCCGTGCCCCACGCGCCGTTCCCGCTGGACGCTGGTAATGGTCACGATGAGGTCTACCCCGGCGCCCATTGCGTCAGCGACGGCAAGTGGGTGACCTTCTACAGAACGGCGAGGAAGTCTGGGCATGCAACGCCGTGTATGGCGCCGCCCATTTCGATTTTCTGCCGACCCCATGGCTGCGAGTCGACGGCCGACTGAGTTGCCGGCGCCGTCGGCAGGCGCCCCGCACTGTGCCCTCACGCAAACCTAATCGGCCGGCCACCAGCCGGATTTCATTGTCCGGGCCTTATGTCAAATCGATCGTCGCGCGCCGGACAACTCATGACCAGCCGTTGGTTTGCATAAAATTGTTCCCGAATTTTGCAAAATCTTGTTCCTGGCCCCCTGGGCCAGACCAAGGAGCGCCCCCGGGAAGGAGGCCCGGCGCGCGGCGGCCGCCTTGCAGCCTCCGCCGGCGTGCCCCGGCTTGGCACCATGATCGCACGATGGTGCACGCGGTGCTCCTAACGGCGGCCGTCCTCGGCTTCGCAAGCTGCAGCGGGCTGGGCAGCGACTGACCGATCCGACGGGAAAGGAACAAAATTACGCAAACGTCGGCCGAAGGAACAATTTTCTGCAAAATTCCTTGGCATAAAATTGTTCCCAGCGCCTCGGAAACGGCCGCCCCGTGGACGACCAGCAGGAACAAATTTATGCAAACCGACGGCGCCTGGCCGAGTTGTTCGCTAACTGCGCGGACCTCAAAGCGGTGGCAGACGGGCAGCAGGGCGACATTCCGTTGCACTTCATCGCCGCTGGCCTGATGTTCGCGTGTCTGGCCTACGTGGCCATTTACCGCGCCAAGGATACGCTCAACTATTTACCGGTTACCGACGACAAGGAGGCACGGGACCGCACCAAGCGACGTTATACGCGGACTTATCGCTTCTTCGGAGGGCTGATGATTGCCTTTCCTCTCATCGGGCTGCTGCTGAGTTGGGTGATGGGTCAGCGAGACGCCGTCGTGTTCTTCGTAGAGGCGGCCGGCATCTGGACCTTTGGGGCCTACTGGTTCGTCAAAAGCTGCGAGATGGCCCTGTCGGCCGGTGGCGAGAAGGAAGTCGCCAGGAAGATGACCGCCGACAAGGGGCTAGCCGACGCTAATGCGGCCCCGGGCGCGGCGGCCGTCTGAATAAGTGATCTGTGGGTGTCCAACTGCCTTTGCCGGCAAACTTCGCGCTATCGGCAAACACGCAAAAGCAAAAAATGCCGCCGAGGGCGGTGTTAAGCTTAGTTCTGTTTCGGACTCGGAGCGGGACTCTCCTTCGGCTCCGGCTGAAAGTCTTTGTCGGCCTTATCCAGATCCCTCTTGGCGTTATCGTGCGCCTCGCCAACATGCTGATCGGCGTATATAGTCGTCACTGACTTAACCTCGTCCTTCATGTTTTGTGCGGTTGAACTGTCGGGGAGACTTTGGCTCCCCTGACGCTGGCCTCTCCGTTGTCCCCCTTGTGGAAGGACGTTCCATGACGGCCATAGAGCCCAGCGGCTCCGATGTGAGCAGACTCACGAGCTCCAGTTGAGGGCTTTCTTGGCCTACTCGTAACGGTCTTCCTTCACGAAGCGCGATATTTCTCCGTCGTCATCCCAATCATAAAGCATGCGCTGTCCCATGTAGTCTCGCAACTCGTCGAGTGCGTCTTCCAAGTCCTCTTCGACTTGCCTATATTCGGCTTCCCCTGCACGTAGCGCACGCACCAAGGCATTTGCTTCCGCCAACGCTCCCTTCCATGTGCTCCGCTTCTGCATGCAATCGATTAGTGAACGAGCATCTGGGGACCGTTCCATAGCTTCGAGCCGGATTCGGATCTCGTCGGTGCCGAGTCGGGGCGTCTAGATGCATTCTCACATGCACCAAGGCATCTTCGTCGGCCGCCGCAGCAATCACCGAAGCGCTATCTTCGGTGAAGCGATCCTTCTTGAGATCAAAATCGATCGAACAGCACCCTTCTTTGTTTGCTCGTACACATTGTCGATGGCAACTCGGTGCAGATACATCTCGGCGCTTGACAAGTCTACCAAGACGACAAAGACGGGCAGTCCATGATCGCGCCAGTAATCAACCTGACGTCTGCTTACATACCACACATCTTTTGCTGCCTGCGTGGTTGCCTTGATTTGGAAAGCCACATACTTACCAGTGCTGCTACGATCATCGGCTATGATTTCAACTTGAGGGTCAATGCCAATATCAATATCGAAGAGCCGGCACGGCCACTTGAGTTCCTTTGCTACTTTCTAAGCGAAGAAGAACTGTCCAGCGTCACCTATAGCTTTACCAGTTGAGTATTTCACACTCGCGCCTAAAGTTCCGGAATGTTGGAGGTTCAACATGTCGGCAGACGGATGCCGACATTGCAGGCCCTGCAACTGGTCCGGCATTTCCCCACGCCCGATGCACATCGGCACTTTTGGGCGAATGACGCTCTGGGATTACAGCCCCCCTTGGCTCGCGTACAATCCATGTAGTCCAGAAATTAAGCGTTGTTTCGAAAAAAGTGCACAATAACAATAATGCCAAATATTGACACAGACATCGATACCGTCCGCGCATCTCGTGCAGGGCACACGTTCCACGAGAGATGGGCTGCTAGGCGGGCATTGCAGCTGGTATTTCCGAATGACGATCTATTTGCGATCGCCGTAGAGGGGATTTCATCTACCGAGACTACCAGTCCTGGAGTGCGGGCCGAAGAAGTGGCTGACCTTGTCCTCTATTATGGCCGCGGAGACAATTTTCAGACCTGCGAGCGGCTCGAAACCGTTCAGTTCAAATACAAGCTTCGCGAAGAAACTGTCACAGCGGCCTATCTGAAAAAGACAATCGAGAAGTTCTCCGACACGATCCTTGGCTACGAAAAGGAGTTTTCGATAGCGACGTCGACAAGAAGGCGTCGTTCATCTTCGTCACGAACTCAGGATTCACGGAAAGTCTTTGGGACGCGATAAGGTCTCTCATCGACGGAACCACTCCTTCAGACCCCGGTGCAGCCACTCAAACCCGTAACCTAAGGAGGTGGTGCGCCGAGCGCGGCCTATCTGACGCGAGCCGTCTCTTCTCGAGGATAGTTTTTCGAGCCGGAGAGAAGAGCCTTGCGGGTCAAAGCAACGCGCTCAGGCGAACACTCACCGACTGGTCGGCCGGCGCCGATTCGGAGGCCAGGCTCCGGCTTCACGGGCTCCAGGACCTCGTCCTGAAGAAGGCCGGTCCAAGCGGTCAGGGCAAGAACCTGATCCGCCGCGAAGATGTCTTAGATGCACTCGATTGCGAGCCAGAGGATCTTTTTCCGGCCGAGACCCGCTTCATCGACGTGGGCGCCGTCGTTGAGCGAGCTGAACTTTCGACGGTCGCGGATCTGGTCAAGGCCTCAGAGCTGCCCCTATTCGTCCACGCCGAGGGCGGAGTCGGCAAAACCGTGTTTGTCCAAAGCCTCGCTTCGAGGATGGCGAACGAATATGAGGTCGTCGTTTTCGACTGCTTCGGCGGTGGTTCGTATCGCTCGGACAATCACTCTCGACACCTCCCCAGAATCGGGCTGGTGCAGATCGTCAACGAACTGGCTTCACGGACATTATGTGATCCGATACTGCCAGGTGGCGATGACAGTCGCAAAATCATAAAGGCGGCGCGCAAACGGCTTGCACAAGCAGCGACAGCGATCCAAACTCAATCGAAAAAACTCGGCTTGCTTATCATTGTCGATGCTGCGGATAACGCACAGCTCGAAGCCGACTACCGCCACGAAGACGCATTTCCGAAGCTCCTTCTCTCAACCATCGACGAAGACTCGATCGACGGCGTGAAGTTGCTGCTTACGGCGCGCACGCACCGCAAGGACAAGGTCATTGCCCGCAGCACTGTGAAAGAGGTCGAGCTAGGACCATTCACCGACTCGGAGGCCCGCAAGTTTCTGAATGATCGCAAGCCAACTGCTTCCGGCGTCGAGATAGCCACCGCTTTGGCGCGATCCGGCCGGAACGCTCGTGTCCTCGATTACCTCGTTCAGACCTGGGACACGAATGTCCTCGGCAAATCATTGACCACCCCTATTACGGTCACAGAAATCATTGCCCAACGTTGCACCAAGATCGTCTCCGATCTGCATGTTGCTGGATGGGCAGATTCAGAGGTATCCGAATTCTTCGTCGCGCTGTCGCTCCTTCCCCCGCCGATTCCGCTCAAGGAACTGGCGAATGCGCTTGGCTGGTCTCTGACTCAAGTGAATACCGCAGCATCGGATTTGGCTCCAATGCTCGAAACCAGCTCCCACGGTGCAATCTTCCGAGACGAACCTACGGAAACATATGTTCGAGAGACATTTTCCGAGCGGCAGGAGGCTCAAAAAGCTATTGCCGACCGCCTTATGTCTTCGCAGGGGACATCGGCATATGCCGCGGAAGCGCTACCACACTTTCTGGTCGTCATCAAAGATAGCGACCGAGCATTCGCACTCGCCGATTCAACCAAATTCCCAACAACGGTGCAGTCGGACTTCGGCCGCCGTCGGCTAACGCTTGCACGGCTTCGCGCGGCCTTTCGATTGGCGGTAGCAGAAGATGACTTCGACCGAGTGCTTGGACTCAGCATGCGGCTGGCCCAAGCCGCAACGGCCAATATGCGAGGCGACGAGTTCATTCGCAGCTCGCCTGCTCTTGCGATTGTACTTGGTGACGCTGACTCCTATCGCCGCCTTTTCTCGGACCGCTCGGGATGGCGGGGTGCCAGAAGTGCACGGCTAACGGTCGCGCACCGCTTTGCAAATGATACCGAAGAAGCGCAAATCCAGTGCGAGAGCACAGTACGGTGGATCAATTGGCATATCGCGCAGACGCGAGACGAGGCACATCGTGGCCACGCCGTTCCAGGGGTCGAGGACTACGCGGCGGTGCTATTTCAGCATGCCGCCGAAGGCGCGTTTGGCACTGTTGATCGCAACCTCGCTCGCTGGAATTATCGCTTCTCGCTGTCCGCGAGCAAAGAATTCCTGCAACTGCTAGAGCTGTTTGACCGGATAAGCGGCTCGACGGTACTTGCGGATTTTGTGTCCTTTGCCGCAAGCGACCAATGCACGTCGCATGCGCTCAAGCTGCGGCTCCTCTCGCGCCCCCGCTATCTCAGTCGGCAGCAGGTGAAGGCGCTCGCGAAGACGGCTGGAATACGCGCGTCTGCCGACGACGATGATGATGACGAAGAGGAAAATGAGGGATTCTCAATTGAGCCCGAGCAAAGGGACAGTGTCGACATTGAGCAGGCAGCGTTGACAACGCTCTTCTGCGGCTCGCGAGCCGCAGCCGCGACAATCATCCGTCATGCGCCCCTTACCCGCCCATCGGCCTACACCTACGGCGAGCGTTACGGAAACTCGAGAGCTTGGCCCCCAATCCTCCGCGCCTGTATTCGCGCCTGGTCCGCTGGAAGGCCCGTTGCCTATCATGACCTGCTCCCGACCGAAGTGAAAGTTACCAGACAGGCAAAGGCTATCTCGACCAAGACGGAGGCGGTGGCGTTTCTGAAGGAACTGTATGAACCCGCGCGCGCCAGCCCCGGCAAGAAGAGCGCCAAGAACCAAGTCAGGGCGAGGTTTAGCGATCGGGAGCGCGAGGATATCAGCGAAGGAATTGAGCGTGTACTTGAGTTGACGCGGCCGATTGGGGAAGCCGCCCTTTCGGGCAAAGGACTCACGGGTGACCGCGTCAGCGCCTTCCTAGATGGATGGGTCAAGCACGTGAAAGGCGTGCACTGTAAGGCCGAAAGTGCAGCTGATTTGCTTGTCCGTACCGTTGGGTTCGGCTGTGTCGGCATCCTGCTAGATCATGCACCCGCGATATCGGCCGACCAAGCCAAAACATTGATCGGTCTGATATCCGCCGAACGGTTCCTGGTCCAGCAGAAGATCGACGTTTTGGGTCAGCTTGCTCAGCGGCCGCCCCTGCATGAGCTTGCAGGTGAATTCGCGCAGCATGTTGCAGATCAAATCCGCCAGGACGACAACATTGGACAACGCGGCGATTCCTATGTGGAACTCGCGGCTTCACTTGTGCCCATGAGCGTCGATGAGGCCCGTGAATACTACCAACAAGGTCTGGCTCAGTTAGACCAGATGGGCGGGGAGAGTTACGACCAAATCTACTCCCTGCTTCGTTTTGCGAGCTCCCAGCAAGGCGGGCTCCTAAAGCCCGCACTGGCCCAGCGGCTAATGAACCTCTGCCAGACCATTATGCGGAACGAGCCAAGTAAGTTCGGATGGACGTTGTTCGGGCGTGCCGCAGCCAAGTCCATAGGCTTTCCGGCGATAGCAAGCTTGTCCGTTGGCACGACCAGGACGTGGCGGACCTGTCTTACGGATTGCCGCAGCTCGCATGCTTTCTCGCCAAGAACGGAAATCTCGATCCACGCCGTGCTGCCTTTGTCCTTACGATCTGTGAAGATCACGGCTGGTGGGACTGGCGTTCCGGAGATGGGGTTGCCGATCTCCTGAGAATGTCCGGGCCCGCGGATCAGAGGCGGATCTTCCTTGCGGTCGTCGCAAAACTGCGCGCTGAGCATCCGTTTGGTGCCTGGCCTTCGCTTTGGGAAAGCCTCCTGGAGACTGGCAATCAGTACTCAAACGCAATCACCATTGAAGAGCGAGAGGCGATCGAAAGGCTCAGGGCGGACGCCGAGCGCAAGCGGGATGAGTCTAATAGTCACAATAGCTCGTCGCCGGACTTCCTGACCGTTCAAACCCCAAAGCCAAGTAAGCAGGAGGTTGATAGCCTCATCGCGACGTTGGTCTCGGGCTGCGATCCGTCTTCTGCGAGTTCAATTGACAAGGCTCTAAAGAACATCCAGGCGGACGACAAACTTGACTACGCTTGCCGGCAGCGCTTTATCGTTGGTTTGCGTGCCGCGTGCCCGTATCCTAAGCGTTTGGCATTCTTGTTGGCGGTCTGCGACGCGGTCGAGCTGAACCTTACTCAGTCGCTGGACATACTCGCCGAGTGTTTCGCCGCTTGGAGTGGCTCATCCACACACATTGTTTCCAATGCAAAAGCACTGGTTGAACGACTGTTCGAGTGCAAAAGCGCCGAGCTGTTTGAAGGTCAGTTCACTGATATCGCGCGCGGCATTCGCCAGCTGTCGGGCGTCAGCGGTGACAAGCGCTTTGTGTTGCAACTCGTCCTGCGCAAGGTGCCGCGGCTGAGGTCGAACTCGACGGTGATGAATGGCTGCAGTTGGCCACCGCGCTATGTGATGTAGCATCGGGCCAGGCCGGTCTCGACGCCTTGGAGTTACTGCTCTCCGGGCCGGCGTCTCGTATCGCTGACGAGATCGGAGAGGGGCCATTCCGCCCTGAGCAAGCAATTAATCAGACGGAGGTGGCGTTCATCGCGACGTCATTTGGCACCTCCTCGGTGACGACGATGGCTATATCCGCTGGACCGTTGCGAGAGGGCTGAACACACTTGTCGAGTTGGGGCTCAACGACGACATTGGTCTAGTGCTGGAGCGCTTTGACCAAAGAGAAGTCGCAGCCCTGGAATCGACGGACAGGAAGCTTTCGTTCCAAAACTCCCAGCAGTGGTTGCTGATGGGTCTGGCGCGGGCCGCTTTGCGCCACGGACAAACCATGGGGGCCCTTCGGCCCAAGCTGCTGGCTCTTGCTAATCGAAGCGACCTGCACGTTATACACAAACTCCACATTGCCAGATGTCTGAGGCACATCACTAGCGGAAACGAGGGCAATGCGGAGTTGGAGGCGTTGCTCGAGGAGATCAACCAACCACCACGCGGCGTTGTCACCAGCGACACCTACCCGCCTGCTGCAAAATCGGCAACGGGATTTCGCTTCGATTATGAGTTTACAAAAAGCGAGATCAGCACCCTGGCTCATCTGTTCAATGTCCCACTGGCAATGGTCGAAGACACGATTGCGGCTGAGATTACGCGCCGATGGCCGAAGGCCACCTCCCTAGATTTTTCGCCGGCCGCGAGCGTTACGGATGGGACCGGGGCGATCGGTACGAGTTCTACCGAGAACACATTCAAAGACACGCATTGCTTAACGCTGCCACCAGCCTTTCAAAGACGCTGCCGGTGGTCATTCGCAGCTATGAAACCGATGGCGGCTCACCTTGGCTGGAGTGGCGTGATCGATTCGATGTCACATTCGATGACGGCTCATGGCTGTCGGACCGGAAGGATCCTGTTCCTCAGCAGGCGAAAGAAGATCTGCTAGGTGAAAGGGACGGCCAGCGTGAAACGCTGCAGAATCAAGAAACTGTGCTGCGGAAATTGGGCCTCGTGGGCACAGCCGTCGACGCGCTGCTTCCCCTATATGGGCGCTGGTCTTCGACTGACGGCGTGACTGTCAGCATCACGTCGGCGCTGACAGAGCGAGCGGGCGCCATAGGTCGATGCATTGCATTGGCCAAGCAACCCAGCCATGACTTTTGGCTGCCGGAGTTTTGGGATCAAGGGTATTACGACCACCGCTATCGTAAGGAGAGCCCTTTCGCTCCGTTGATTTGGGCGCCCGAGACGCACAGCCTCGGTATAGACGTGGGCGACGAAATCGCTGCTGAGGGACCGGGCGGGAGACCGCGTCTTGGAAGAGACCTCACGAAGAGTCTGGAGTTAATGAATGAGCCAAACAGCGGTGATTGGCGTACGGCCGATGGAAGTCTCGCTCTGAGAAGTCAGGTCTGGGGCAACTGGAAACCAGATGCCGATAACAGGGGGAATCGCCGCCATGAGGATGGTGAGATTTTATGGGCTTCGCCCGATTGGCTTGCTGCAACATTGCCCCCCCTTAACCGACGACTTGTTTTCATGGTGAAGCTTTGGAAATACCGATCGTCGCGTGACTACGACCCTTCGAGCGGGGTTAAATCCGTCCTTGTTGCACTAAGAGACGATGACGGAACGCTGAGGCTTTGGCATGCAAAGAAGGCTTCGAGGCAAGACTATTGAAGTATTGAAGCACTCGGATTGGTCAGCAGTGGCACCAGCTGATCGCGTGATACCTTCGGCTTGACCAGCATGGCCTTGCCGGCCTCGTCGACGCCATGAATGGCGAACACATTCTTGGCTGGATCAATTCCAACGGTAACGATAGCCATGGACTTCCCCTTCGTTGGTTGTGATGCAGCTTCGACACGCCATCATGCACGTCGGTGCCAACTGGCGGCTTCCGCCGCAACCTCGGGACGGGGAAGTCCATTCCATTCGATGACCCCTCATTGCGAACGAAAATGGCGGAGACCCAGACACGGACCCAGCCATGACTGATTGCGCAGCGACCACCGCAACCACCACCGCGGCAACCTGGTGCGGGGCGCCCGGGGTGCCGGTTCTATGCTATCAGGGGGCGTTTTTGTCTCAGAGGCCGGCATCGACGTCTTGCCCTGCACTGACAATTCCGCTTTCCCGTTCGCCCAAACATCTCTGATCAGGAGGCACAGATGCTGATTACAAAGGGGCCTCCATTGGAGGCCCTTGCTCAGCCACTTTCCCTAGTTCTTCCTTCGGAAGTTCACTAGCTCCCCTGCAAACGGTTGTACGCTAATGTATGAGGCAATACTAGTTGCGTCGCCGGGCTTCGCTACAGAAATTCTATTTTTCACCTCCCTCATAAGCTTCGCGATATTCTCCGCTGATCCTCCAGATGGGTTCTCTTGTGCCCACTTGTCTATGTCGAGAAATACTGCGGCAATCCCATAATCACCAGATAACTGCGATGATTCCGTGTGGCAATTTGCACCAACCTTAAACGCAGGGGCAGCAGCCTCTCCGTTGCAGTCCACAATCGTAGAGGAATTGGAGACGATTCGAGTGAGAATGAGGCTCTGTATCCAAAGCCTCTTGATGCCGGTTGGATTGGGCGCAGCGGCGGCAGCTCTGATTTTTGCAGCAGGGAACATAGTCCACGGAACCTCAGCTCGCGAAAAGTCAGTAATGCTGTAATCGACAGCATCTGACGCGGACAGCTCACTTGCAAAAGTTAGGTAGCCGCCCTTGAGGGCTGCTGACTGCGTGATAATTGACCGATAGACAGCCCCATCCTTGATGATGTCTTCACGTGGCGTAAATTTGTCGGGAACAATGGGGTCCCGAATAACCTGATACTTTCCATTATCCACCGGTGTCACCAGTAGGCCAACGTTCTCGGGAAGATGGAATCGGAAATCAGAAGTGTTTTTCATGAACGACCGATTGTTCCAGTCGCCCGGTGGGTTGCGATTGACGTCAGCCTCTTTCAACTTCATCCCAGAGCAAGCACTGAGGGCAATCGCCACAAAGGCAGCGAACGTCGGTTGAATAAAACGCATACATTCTCCTCTTCTGTTATAGGCAAGATTTGACTTTGAGAAAAGCTACCGCCTCGCCGTCTGCTCATAGATTGCCGTGCACCTGGTCAACCGTTGTGCCAGATCTCGCCGAAGCCAGCCGCATGGCACAGCGCGTGGCTCGCAGTCGTTACACCCGGATACGCTGAAAATCCCAACGTGGCGCCCAGCATGTGGCTCAAATTTCGTGACTCTCCCCGCTTGTAGCTTTGCTTGAATCTTCTGTGGATCGATAATGACAATTACCGACTTCTCGTCACCGTTCTCCAGCTCCCAACCACCTGGGGGGCTCGTAGTAAAAGGGTTTCCTGCACTTAATCATCGTAAAGTAGCCGACCAGCCAGGATCGCTTCACTGTACTTTTGGGGATTGGGCAGCAGCCAGCTCCTGGCTTGCGTTGTCACGCGTCCTTGGGGCTGGCCTTGCCAGCCTTCACCATCCGACGGAGCAATGTTCTCGCCATCGACTCAAGGCTGCTACCACCGAGGGACGTCGTCTCCATACCGCCGGCATCCGTCATGACAGTTACAACACCATCGACCTCGTGCACTTCAGCCACGTAGCCACGGCCATCCACTTCGACTTCGACGTCCATTTCCAATCCTCCGATGTTTACGCGCTGCTCAATCAGCGTTTTCGAGAGTGCCGTCCGCGCCGTTGCGAATCCTGCTTCTTGCAGTCTCGAGAATCGATAGGTAGTCAGCGTCTCCTTGCTGCAATTTCGCTACCGCAATTGCCTGCATTTGAGCATCAGTTTTCTGGAATTTCGGCAGGCTCGTATAGTGATCGACGTTGAATTGAAAGTCGACCGGAAGGCTCTGCGAATTCTTGCTCGAGAACAGGTTGTTAAGAATGTTGATTGCCTTTCGAGCCTCACGTTTTGGACTCTGGGCCATTGCTGCATCAAGCGCGAGGATCTCATCGTCAGCTAGTAGTACATTGCCATCCTTCAAGCAGACAAAAGTCCCGTCCGGAATCTCAAGCTTCTTAATACCACGCTTTGGTTTGAGCAGATTTTTTAACCGAATCCGTCTATCTTGGTGCGATTCGGACGCCTCGTTTGATAAGCGCAGCGGATTGACCGCATAGAAGGCGTCCAAGATTGGCCCACACTTTCTTGCAACTTCACATATACCCGCTATGGTAAGCTGTCCTGTGTCGTGCACGATAGCGTACCGCTTTGCGCCATAGAAGACATAGACGCTGCAGGTCTCCACCAAGCCGGTCAGAAAACCATCGACGCTCGAATCATGTTTGCTAGCAACTCCCGCCCCGTCTTGGGTAATGTCTACCAGATTCATTTTCTTTTCCTATTCGTCTAAGGCTTTACCGATCGAGGCAAGTCTTAACTGCAAGGGCGCGAATCTCGTTCGGCATCATGTGCAGCATTTCCGGGTTCAAGTAGACTCCGGCGACAAACGCTTCACCTTTCTTTCAGACGCGGAGCACCTCGATGACCCTATTCTTGACGTCCGATGTCTCGCTGTTGTTGAGGGTTATGTAGCCCTTCTTGCCAGTTACTCTGACAATGATCCTGCTGTCCGGCTTGATCTTGCGGAGCGCCTGAATCTGATCCGCGGTTGCTATGAAATCGTTGTGCTCTTGCACCCCACCAGGGAATATCTCGTGGTCACCTTCCACATTCAACTCCTGCTCAAGAATCACATCGCCATTGACCATAATGGCAACCTTGTTCATGAAGAGCCAACTGTTACGGAAGATGAATGGGCGCAGGAAGAGCACCGGTGCCTCATTGTCTTTGAGCGAGACATAGGTAGCAATGCCGCTGCCGATCATCATCGGAATACCGGTTTCAAAGAAGCGGAGTTTGCGGAAGGCGTCTCGCTTTCCAAATGCGACAAAACCACACTTCTTCTTTTGATCCGACGTGGGTTCAAAGCAAGCCATGAAGCTCTCCACGCCGTCGCCGTCCTCCTTCGCATTCAGCCTCACATAGCTGGATTCAAGCGCCGTCTTCCAATCTCCCGCCGTCGGAGTCGGTGCTGTCGGAGTTGGCGTCACTGGTGCGACAGCAGCCTCTGTAGAGGCTTCCCTGCTACAGGCGGTGAGTGCCAAAATGGCCGCGGAAGTCAGCGCAGCACAGAGGGTTCTTGCAGCATGGTATCGCGCGTGCATTGGAGGCCCTTCAAATCGATTGTACGTAGGATCAAGGTCCGGCTTTTCCTATGGCTATCGAACTGGAGCGACATACGGGAATATCGCACACCTGGCTTGCTGCCTCGTACTCGGCCAGAGCGCGGTCATACTCATAGACAAGCTGGTTGAGCTGTTCCTTGAGTTCAGGTGTCAGTAGTTCAGTCGCTGGATACCTAAAAGCACTCCGAGCTCCACCCGATGAATGAGGGGCCCTCTCCAGTTGCCCCCGGGTACAATTCTTCTCGATACCTGAGATAAAGACCGCTGCAGCGGTCTTTATCGACTTCGTCCCGTCATGCGGTTGCGGTAGCCTTGCGATCCATCAGTCCCATGATGACACGCCGGAAATCCATGGGCTTTTTATGAAAGGAATGCTCACGTTGTTTCCCCCCGATGCCTCGGATCGTCACTCGACCGTAACCCAGAATGCGACCCATGATTCCCTGGTTGATATTGACCGACTCGAGCTTCTCAAGCGGCAAGTCAATGGAAACGCGACGAATGAAACCCGTCTTCCCAATAACCTTCTTGTTCGTGACAGCCAACTCTGTCGTCGTCACGTTGAGGATCGCTAGAAGGATGAAGATGATCGGAAAGATCACTGTCATGACTAGGACGATTGCAAACACGAAATACCAGAACTGACTCAGCCATGTGATCGTTGCCTGCGTCTCGATCTTTTCACCAGGAATCAGCGAGTTCTCCACGAAAGATGCCATTCAATTTCTCCTTCTTCTCATTTGTTGTTGAACGTTACTACGTCGACCGCAGTTTGATCAGATCTTGTCCATCCATCGTAAGGCGGGGTGCGTGCAATAATATAGCTATCATCGATTGCTCCCAGAAGAATCCTCGGAGTGCCACTTCAGAATTTCCTGAACGTATGCACGGCCCATCTCTGGTAAGGCTCTGAAGTCAGAGGACTCGCGTGGCAAGAGCCACTTGTCAAGAGTTCGTCTGGAGACACTTAGGCGCGCTGCGAACTCCTCGCGCGTCATTCCAAGTTGGCTCATTGCCTCACGCAGTAGAGTCTGCTGGGTGGCCAGGAAGAGCTTCATTTATTTGACCGAATGGATATCTGTCTCATTTCGCTAACTATATATCCCCAACGGGGAGTGCGTTCAATTACCCTAAAGGAGGGTATAAAAGCGGCGGCTGCCTCGAGAAGAACCGAAGCGCAATAGCGCAGGCGGGTGCCACACCGGCGTCCGCTGCGGCCACGGCCACGCCGTGGTGAACGGCGCTTGAGGTGCCTGCTTCCGCTAAACGATACGGAATCCAACTACGAGGAGCCCTCTCCCCTACTGCTACGCCGCTTGGGATCGGATAGTCGCAAGAATCGCCTCCTGCTGGCCGCTCAGGAACTGGGCAAGGTTGTTCGCACCGTGTTTCTGCTGGAGTGGATCGGTAGCCGCGAATTGCGCCAGGAAATCACTGCGACGACCAACAAGATCGAGTCCTACAATGGCTTTGCCAAGTGGTTCTCGTTCGGCGGCGATGTGCTGCCCGTGAACGACCCCGACGAACAGCAAAAGCGATTGCGCTACAACGATCTGATCGCATCCGCAGTGATCCTTCAGAACACCGCCGACATGATGCAGGCGCTTCGTGCCATGGAGAAGGACGGTATCAAGGTCGACGTGGACGACATCAGCTTCCTCAGCCCATATCTCACCAGCAACATCAAGCGCTTCGGCGACTACAAGCTAAACCTTGAGCGGACTCCGGAGGCCTGGATCCACGACAGTATTTTCGCTGCCCCAGCATTCTCCGTTCGGAAACCACGCCATGCCTAACACCCAGACCCCTTATGGCCCGGTGGACACCGAGGCCTTGCGTTGCCTGCAGGACAGTTTCGACACCCGGGAGATCCTGCGCATTGTGGACCTGGTTGATACGCTTCGAACTCGATTGTGCGAGCCAGAAGGTATTCGCGACGACTTACTCCAATTACATGGCATGGCCCATACGGTTCTCAATGGTGCCAGTCTCGTCTTGAGAGCCACGAATCCTACCTTGGTCGAGCAGGCCGAGACCATTGTGGAGGAACTGGAAGACTTGATACGGGTGCTCCAACACGCTGTGCACGTGCTGCACCCACTAGAACTTCTCCGACCATCCGGCGACACGTGACAGGCTTGCTGCATCGATAGCTGCCCTGCCCTTCAATACGCGCGTCGCCTCAGCGATGGGTAGCTCCATCTGACCAAGTCCGTCCGTCGCATTGCTCGCGACAAGGGGTACAACCACTTGCTCTGGGGCCAATTCGTTCTCCTTCATTGAAGTCTCTGCAGTTGCAGACGCTTCCTAATTCCATTGACGGTGAGACCTTGTCTTTAGCGTGTCGTTCGCTTCTCGCCTACGCCAATCCTTCCTTAGGAATTCTCGCGTCGAATCAACGCAGTACGACTTCAGTACCTTCTGCCGAATCGTCATATTCAACGTCCTCGGCTCGGCGTAATAGAGAGACTGGAAAGTCTCGTCGGCTTCCCTCGGCCGCTCGCAGCAAGGCTGACCAGGTCCCTCCTATCGAAAATGTCGATCCTTTCGCAAGGGATTGACTCACAAAGAACTTGGGGGCGCGACCGTATCAAATGCATCAGCGCCCGACGTCAACGCTAGACTGGCCGCCTGCCACACGAAGCACGTTGCCCTCTGGCGTCATCTGCCGCGGAATGTCGTTGAATGTCGGCTTGCCCTGCCTTGCCGCTGTGGCCGGCCGTAACGTTGATACTTCCGCCACTCGACGCGTCCGGCCGGTCGCAAGAGGACCCACACGACTTTTCTTCGGTTTGTGTGCCGATGGCTTTGGGAGTTTCGCGGCCGAACGGCGCGCCTCCGGCGGGTTCCAGACTTCTATGTAACGCTCGCCGGCCAGCGCGAGGTAGCCAGCATCATCGTTACCAAGCCGACCAGTAGCTCTTTTGACAATCTTGTCTCCGCATTGGGTTGTCGCGACCGAAGTGGGGCCTTTTGGCCGCGGCGTATTCTCGCACACCGTCCCTGAGCCCAACGCTGAAGGCGTCGAACGCGACTGACTGTTGGTGCCCGACCGGAGACCGTCCGCTCAAGCCGAGCCCCGGCGGCGGTTGGAACGGGCTGGGGCTACGACGCGCGCGGCAGGATGGACGTCGGCTGCCGATGCGAGCCTTCAGCCGAGCGTGCGACCGACGACGCCGGGCCTCATCGCAGCGTGCCCCGCCTCCCAGCCCGTGTGCCAGTTCGGGCGCACCCCGCGTCGCGGGCCATCCGGCGATCCGCACGCCGGATCAGGCGCTGAGCGCGTCCCGGGGCTGCCGCGCTCGCCAACCTGTCGTTCAGTACAAGAGATCGATAAGGAAACGCTCGGGCTTCTTGCCAATCCATTAAGCCTCCGAAAAACCGAGTTGGGGCGCGATCGATGGATGACACCAAGCTCTCGTCGCGGGGGACGTCTGCCACTGGTGCGCTATCGCGGACCCAGAGGTATCACGGCCTTGGTACAGCCCTCGGAGCCGCCATCATGATCCTCCATAAGGATGGTTTTCTTTTGTTCGGCCACGGCGGACCATACACAGGGTTTCGTACTCGCTCCTGGAGCGCGCATGCCTTGTCAGCTGATTTCCAAGTTTTACAGGATAAATCCTGCGTCTTTGGTCGAGGCTGACCGGTTGGGCGACGAATCATTGGTCACAGGTCCGTCAGACTTTGTGGCGCTGTTAAAGCCCAGGGCGGGGATTGTTGTGGCGACCTGGGACGATGCGGAGCAGCTTGGCTGCGCGAGTCGATTGGGAATCGTGACCGGTATGTCGCCGGGTGGGGCGAAAGTGCGATGGGCGCTCACCGATGCGAAGTACCGCCCAAATCCGAGCGGTCGTCGCTACTGGAAGCAGGCCAAACCTTTCTTCGGATTTGCGGCGGACGTGGCCGCTCGTTATTTGCTGGCCGCGGCGTTCTATGACAAGTTTCCAGGCGACATCGCCTTTGATGCGGAGGCGCCTCGATCGGTAAAGGCAACCGATGCGCACCCCTATGCCAACCCAACCGGCGGCTATGTGTACCTAGTCAAGTCTCAATACGGGATTAAAATCGGCAAGAGCGTCAATGTCAAAAGCCGGACACGGCTGTTCGAAGTTAAGCTGCCCTTTCCTATCTCGGTCGAACACTATGCCTGGTTCGACGACTATTCGCATGCCGAACGTATGCTACATGCGAAGTACCACGACAAGCGGCTTGAAGGTGAGTGGTTCGACCTCTCCGCGGCCGATGTAGCGCATATAAAAACCCTCGGAAAACCGGTCGCCGCTGCAAGCCTGTAGTTGCGTCCCTGAAGCCGGCGGCGCGAGATTCAGCAGCAGAGACCGCACCAAACCGGGGGCTGTCTAAATGGCAAGGCGATCTGCATTATGTGCCACTTCGTGCGCATTTTGACATATGGGGGGTTAGGTCAAAACTCGTGAGAGGGGCCTTTGCTCGACAGCTTCGGGCACATGATCGCGATCCGTGTCGACACAAAACGGATGACGGCATGGCCAGTGGGCACCAGACGCCCAGGCAAAAACTGAAGATCTTCCGACAGGGCTGTCTCGCGCGCGCGGCGTCGAGCTCGCCTTCGACTTCGCTCGCGGGAGTGACGCGCCTTCTCGCACGGCACGACCCGCTCGACCGTCGGCCTCGTTGGCCAATTGCCAGATGGTCTGGACCGGCTCGGCGGCGATCTGCTGGTCGGCCCTGACCAAGATTCGAAGGTTATGCGCTGTGGCGCATAAGGGCGTATCCCGGTCGCCCCTCTGATAGCGGCCCTTAGCCGCTCGCCTCGGTGGTTCTTCCAACCAGAAGCCACGTATGCATGTTACCAATCCCTTTGGTTGCAATCAAACCGCGCTCTTCGAGCAGGAATGAAGTCCCAAGCTGCTGCCGCGTGGCTTCCGTGACCTGACGCGACCGACTACGCGTGGGATTCCATCCGGCTGGCGATGTTCACGGTATCGCCCCACAGGTCATAGATGAACTTTCTCCTCCCGATCACGCCGGCTACGACAGCACCGCTGTGGATGCCAACTCGCAACTGCAGGTTGTAGCCGCTTCGCGCATTGAACCGGCTCAGCGACTCGATCATGTCCAAGGCCATAAGGCGGCCCGCACCGCGTGGTCTGCCGCAGGGACGGGCAGCCCGGCGGCTGCCATGTACGCATCACCAATCGTCTTGATCTTTTCGAGCCCCCGGTTGTCTGCAATATTGTCAAAGTCCGCAAATATCTCGTTCAGCACCGCCACCAGTCGTTCAGGACTCATGCTGGGGGAGAAATGGGTGAATTGAACGATGTCTGCAAACAACACCGATACTTCCTGGAATTTGTCGGCGATGATTTCTGGTGGGCCGGTGGCGATGAGATCGGCACGCAGCTTCAAACGTTGGGCAATGGGGGCGGGCAGCAGGTTGAGCAACAGTCGCTCGGTCACCTGCTGCTCGCAAATGAGCTTCTCATAGAGTTGCCTGAGCTCATCACTCTGACGAACGATCGTCTCCCGGCTCGCTTCCAGTTCGCGCACCTTCTGCTCAAGCGCTTTGCCGTACTTCAACGACTCCTCGTGCAGCAGACGCACTTCCAGCATATTTCGAACCCGCGTCAGTACCTCTGCCAGGTCAAACGGCTTGCTGACAAAGTCTTTCGCACCCGCTTGCAGTGCGCGCACTTTGTGATCGGGCTGGGCGGTGATGACGATCACCGGAAGGTAGCTGTCCGCCTGGACTTCCCTGAGCTTTTCCATGACGCCGAAACCGTCCATGCCGGGCATCTGCAGATCAAGCAGGATCAGGTCATAGTGGTTCCGGCCGTGAAGCTCGCAAACCATACGCGGATCCATGGTCGACGCAACACATACATAGCCGGCCCCGCGCAGCATCTGCTCGAGCAGCAGGACATTGGCCTCCAGATCGTCAACGACCAGGATCTTCGCTGCCAGAATGTCCGATGCGCTGATCATGGCTTCAAGGACTCCGATCCGTCCCTCCTTGGGGCCGTTCCAAGGCAGCGTTCAGTGCGTCGATGAATTCATTGAGCTTGATTGGCTTGGTGAGGTAGCGAAAGAATCCTGCCTTGATGCCCTTCTCGATGTCGCGCGGCATCGCATTGGCACTGAGAGCGATGACTGGAATCCGCGCCGTCTTCGGGTCTTCGCGCAGCAGGCGCAGTGCTTCGATGCCGTTGATGTCGGGTAGATGGATATCCATCAGGATCAGATCCGGCAGCGACGTGCGTGCGAGTTCGACGCCGAGCGTCCCGGTGACCGCGGTCTGCAGACGCACATCGGGCAGGCGCGAAATGAGTTGCTCAACGAGCTTCAGGTTGGCGGGGTTGTCTTCGACATACAACAGGTTATGCATCGACGAGTTACCCACCGATTGCGGCTGGGCCTGCACTGCTGGCTCTGCACTCTCACCAGTCATTTCCGGCGCACGTGCAACGGGAAGTTCGACCCAGAATACGCTGCCAACGCCAACCGTACTTTCGACGCCAATGGTTCCTCCCATCAGTTCGGCCAGCCGCTTGGCGACAACGAGGCCAATGCCCGTGCCCTCCACGGGGCCGGCCTCGTACCCAAGCCGGTTGAACGGCTGAAATAATTGTGCCAGCCGATCCGGTGCCAGTCCCGGGCCGGTGTCGCGCACGCTGACGCGAACGCGATCCCCCATCGTCACTTGCACCTCCACTGTTCCTTGGTCTCGGTTGTACTTGATGGCATTGGAAACCAGGTTAAGCAGAATCTGCTTCAGGCGGGTCCTGTCAGCACGGACAAAACACGGTGCGTCGAGCAAGGGAAATCGCATGCGAACCGCTCGCTTCAACGCCTGTTGCTCGAGCATCGCGTGACATTCGTGCAAGGTGTCGAGGACCGACACCGGCTCCGGGGACAGCGACGCCTGTCCAGCCTCTATCTTGGCGAGATCAAGCACCTCATTGATCAGTTCCAGTAAATGCCAGCCTGCCTTGAGGATCTGGTCGATGCTGGCCCGCTGCGATGGGGACGGCGGCGGAGACTCGGAGGACATCAACTGCGCGAAGCCAAGAATGGCATTCAAGGGATTTCGCAACTCATGGCTCATGCTTGAGAGAAACTCCGACTTTGCGCGGTTGGCGCTCTCAGCCGCTGCTTGCGCCTGTTTCTGTTCTTCGATGTCGGTGCAGGATGCCAGCCACTTCACGATATTCCCGTCGGCGTCCTTAAGGGGTGCCCCGCGCTCGAGGTGCCATCGATAGGCACCATCGGATGCCCTTCTCAGACGGTATTCAATCTCGTACTCACACCCGCTCGCCACGGCCTCCGGCCATCGGTCGACCTTTTCCAGATCTTCGGGGTGTATGGCCGTTCTCCACGCGCGGCCTGGGTCTGTTCGAGGCTCAGTCCGGTATAGCTTGCCCATCGCTGGTTGCAGTAATCAAACCAGCCATCCGGTTTGGCGGTCAACACCATGTGCGGTATGCCGTCCGCGAGCCATCTGAAGTGCGTTCGCCCTCCCTAAGGTCGGCATCAGGGAACGATCCTTGCTGATCGGTCGGAACGCTGTTTGCGCATGATTCATCACTGCAGCCGTCGGAACAACGCAGGGACCCTATGAGAGGTCAGGCTGCCCCGCGACCGGCTGAAGTCGGCATAACTAAAAGGGCACTAACCAGAATACGCTTTGCCACTGCCGGTTCAAGGTAACAAGCGGGAAGACCTCTATAGCCGGATCATGGGTCGACAGTACGTCACCTTCTTGTAATTGGGAGATGTGCCTTGAGCCGAGCTGTGCGCCGACAAGAGCGGTTCCTGATCAATTATCGTTGGCGGCCACGCTATAAGAGCGCAGCACGTTGATGCGGCTCAGCATGTCGCTCGTAAAATTCAGGAACGCTCGCGTACGCGTCCGGACAGGGTGACAGGCTCCATTAGGATGGCGCTCAAGGGGTCCTGCGGCACGTCATTGAAGCGAAACTCGTAATGCAGATGCGGTCCGGTCGCCCAGCCGGTCTGCCCGACGTATCCGATCAATTGCCCCTGTGTGACGCTCTGACCGGGCCGGATGTCAGCATATCCCGACAAGTGCGCGTAATAAGTCGAGAAGCCTCCCGGGTGCCTCAGGGTGACGATATTGCCGTAGCCGGTCTGCTGGCCGACAAAGTCGACTATCCCGTTGGCGGTGGCGAAGACCCTGGACCCGGTGGGGGCGGCAAAGTCGACCCCCTTGTGCTGGACCCACTGATGGTGCAGGGGGTGATTGCGCCAGCCGAAGCCCGACGACATGCGCGAGAACTCGACCGGTGAACGGAGGAACGGGCGCTTCATGCTGCGGCCGTCGAAAGTGTAATAGTCCCCGGCATTGCCGCCGTCGGCGGCATACCACAAGGCTTGGTAAATCTGGCTGCGGTTGATGAGTTCGACCGCGACCACGCGGCCATTGCGTATCAAGGCTCCGTCACGGAACCCGGCTTCGTAGACAATGCGAAAGCGATCGCCGGCGAAGATATCCTGTTGGAAATCGATCACGCCCGAGAAGATGGAGACCATCTGCCGGACGATCTCGTCGGGCACGTTGGCAGCGTCCATGGTCGTGAAGAACCCCTTCGCCGCGACAATGCCGGAACGCATCTCATAGCGCAGTTCATTCCTGACCGTGTGGACCTCCGCCTTGTAAGCGGGCTCGTCGGCGTCGTCGCCGGCTCTCCCAATCACCAGCTCCTTCGAGGTGGACACGTTGCCGCCAAGGGTCGCGTGTAACGAGACCAGCAAGTTGTCCTGATCGGCCTCGACCCGGACAAGCTGACCCGGCTCAAGATAGAACAGGCTGCGTGCTGCAGCGTTGCCGCGGATAAACCGCTGCGCGTCGGGATCGTCTACGCCGAGCCGCTTGAGCAGCGAGGCGATGGTGTCGCCTCGCTGCATGGGCTCCTCCCGGATGTATGTGGCAGGTACCTCAGTTAGACTGGCAAGCTGATCGTGCAGCTCGGGCTGGCCCAGGCTTACCTGGAGGCGAGGCGCCTTGCGATCATCGTAGGCGCTGTGCGGAGTCATGGCCATGGCAGCAGCCATGCAAAGCATGAGGCAGTCGCCACGCTCGCCACCAACTGCGTTCGATACTCCCAATGTCGCGAATGAGCCGGATCGCCGTATGCCACCGGCTTTCGCAAGAATCGTCCGCGGAGTCGGGCCACGCCGCGCTCGTAGTGCGGATGGCTTTCCTCATTCGCCGCTTGTGCCTCGAGCTGGACGTTTTTCCAACGCTCCCGGCCTTCCTCGATCTTGCTCATTGCGCGCCCTCCTCTGCCCGGAGTCCCACTCTCCGGATTCAGATGCCTGCTGTCACAGGGCTACCGGAAAGCACCTTCTCCAGCAAAAAAACCCCCACCTTGCGGTGGGGGTGGGCCATTTGCAGCACCGAGTGGAGATCTCATCTCTACTACTTCACTGCTACTACCGCCGACCGAGCACAACATAACGTAACGCCGTTTTGTCTTGCCCGTCGGTCCCTCACCAGAGAAACGGAAAAAATAAGCCGCCAATTATCGGAAAGCTACCCTTCCCGATCTGCATGATCCACTACAGGACCACACGAAGGACAAGACCCGCGCCGCTTCCGCGGACCTTGTCCTGGAGCCAATCACCTCCGGAGTACCTCGTTCCGCGAGTGTAGTGACCGGGCTTGCTGCCTGGCCTTCATTGTGTACATCCACCCTGCATCAAGCTGAGGCCTTGGCCATGTCCTCGACCACCTTCTTGGCATCACCGAAGACCATCATTGTCTTGTCCAGATAAAACAGTTCGTTGTCCAGACCGGCATAGCCAGCGGCCATCGAACGCTTATTGACGATGATCGTTTTGGCCTTGTATGCATCCAGGATCGGCATGCCAGCGATCGGTGATTTCGGGTCGGTCTTGGCCGCCGGGTTGACCACGTCGTTGGCGCCCAGCACCAGCACCACGTCGGCCTGCCCGAACTCGCTGTTGATGTCCTCCATCTCGAAGACCTGGTCGTATGGCACTTCGGCCTCGGCCAGCAGCACGTTCATGTGCCCGGGCATGCGGCCGGCCACAGGGTGGATCGCATACTTGACCGTCACACCCCTCTCAATCAGCAACTCGGTCAACTCTTTGAGCGCGTGCTGGGCCCGCGCCACGGCCAGGCCGTAGCCCGGGACAATGATGACCGTCTCGGCATTGCTCATCACGAACGCGGCGTCGTCCGCCGACCCTGCCTTGACCGGACGCTGCTGCTGTGCGCCGCCCGCCGTGGCGGCTGCGGCCTCCCCTCCGAAACCGCCCAGAATCACGTTGAAGAACGAGCGGTTCATCGCCTTGCACATGATGTACGAGAGGATGGCTCCGGACGACCCCACCAGCGAGCCGGCAATGATCAGCATCGGGTTGTTCAGCGAGAAGCCGATACCCGCCGCCGCCCAGCCCGAGTAGGAATTCAGCATCGACACCACCACCGGCATGTCGGCGCCGCCGATCGGGATGATGATCAGCACGCCCAGCACGAAGGCGATGGCGAGCATCAGCAGGAACGGCAGCCATTCCTGTGTCATGAAGAACGCGATGCCGAAGCCGACCATGGCAACGGCCAGCGCCAGGTTCAGCCAGTGCTGGCCGACAAACACCACCGGTGCGCCCTGGAACAGGCGGAACTTGTAGCGCCCGGCCAGCTTGCCGAAAGCAATTACCGAACCCGAGAAGGTGATGGCGCCGACGAAGCAGCCGATGAACAGTTCGATACGGTTGCCAGTCGGGATCTCATGCGAGCCCGCCGGCGCGATGCCGAAGGCCGATGGCTCGGCCACCGCCGCCACCGCGATGAACACCGCCGCCAGACCGATCAGCGAGTGCATCGCCGCGACCAGTTCCGGCATCTTGGTCATCTCGACCTTCTTCGCCACGTAGGCGCCAATGCCGCCGCCCACCACCAGCGCGCCGAGGATCAGCGCCAAGCCCGAAGCGACCGAGGACTGCGCCGTGCCGGCCACCAGGAACTCATTCTTGAGCTTGACGATCAGCACCAGCGTGGTGACCACTGCGATGGCCATGCCCATCATGCCGAAGGCATTGCCCTTGCGGGCCGAAGCTGGGTGCGAGAGCCCCTTGAGCGCCTGGATAAAGCAGACCGAGGCGATCAGGTAGAGCAGGGTGACCAGGTTCATGCTGACGAGTTCGGTCATCACGCAGCCTCCTTGGCACCGGCCTTGGCCTTGGGCTCTTTCTTCTTGAACATCTCCAGCATGCGCTGGGTCACCAGGAAGCCGCCGAACACGTTAACGGCGGCGAGGGCGACTGCCAGCGTGCCCATGATGCGGCCCGTGGCTCCCTCGGTGAGGCCGGCCGCCAGCATGCGCCGACAATGATGATGGCCGAGATTGCATTGGTCACGGCCATCAGCGGTGTGTGCAAAGCGGGTGTTACTGTCCAGACTACGTGGTAGCCCACGTAGATCGCAAGCACGAAGATGATCAGGTTGATCACCGTGTGGTTCACCATTTCCATCCATATCTCCTTAGCAGGCCAGAGCCGCTTCTTCGCGCCGCGTCATCAGACAAGCGGCGACGATGTCGTCTTCGAGGTTGATCGTGAACTGACCTTCCTTGTCGACGATCAGCTTGAGGAAGTCCAGCACGTTACGGGCATAGAGCGACGAGGCATCGGCCGCGACCATGCTAGCGAGGTTCGTGTGTCCGATGAGGATGACGCCATGGCGCTCGACCACTTCGTCTGCCACGGTCAGCGGGCAGTTACCGCCCTGCGCGGCGGCCAAGTCGACCACCACCGAGCCCGGCTTCATCTGCTGCACGGTGGCTTCCTGCAGCAACACCGGCGCCTTGCGGCCCGGGATCAGCGCGGTGGTGATGATGATGTCGGCCTGCTTCGCGCGCTCGTGCACCAGTTCGGCCTGGCGCTTCATCCAGTCCGGCGGCATCGGCCGGGCATAGCCACCCACGCCGTGCGCAATCTCGCGTTCTTCGTCGGTGACGAACGGCACGTCCAGGAACTTGCCGCCGAGCGATTCGATCTGCTCCCTCACCGCCGGGCGCACGTCCGACGCTTCGATTACCGCACCGAGGCGCTTGGCCGTGGCGATCGCCTGCAGGCCCGCCACACCGGCGCCGAGGATCAGCACGCGCGCGGCCTTGACGGTGCCCGCGGCGGTCATCAGCATCGGCATGAAGCGCTGATAGTGGTGCGCGGCGACCAGCACGGCCTTGTAGCCGGCGATATTGGCCTGCGAGGACAGCACGTCCATGCTCTGCGCACGCGTGGTGCGCGGCGCGGCTTCGAGCGCGAACGCGGTGATGCCGGCGGCGGTCATGCGCGCGTTGTTCTCGGCATCGAACGGATTGAGCATGCCCACCAGCACCGAGCCCGGCTTCATCTGCGCGAGTTCGGTCGCGTCCGGTGCGCGCACCTTCAGCACGAGGTCGGCGCCAAGCGCCTCGGCAGCGGTGCCGATGGTCGCGCCGACGGCTTCATAGGCGCTGTCAGGCTGGCTGGCCCGTACGCCGGCACCCGCCTGCACCACGACCTTATGGCCTTGTGCGACGTATTTCTTGACGGTTTCCGGGGTCGCGGCGACGCGCGATTCGCACGCGTGCGTTTCTACTGGCACTCCGATATGCATTTGCGCCTTTGTTGAGATAATTCATGGGAGTCGTGACCCCCTCTAACATGCCCGGCGGCTCACTGAGCAGCCGCCTCAGATCGTCAGGCCGCCGTCGACGACAATGCACTCGCCATTCGTATAGCTCGAAGCATCCGACACAAGATAGAGCACCGTGCCTGCCATTTCGCGCGGCTCCGCGTGACGGCGCAGCGGGATCTCGGCAAGCCATCGCTCATACATCGCCGAGTCCTCAAACAGGGCACCTGAAAATTTGGTCTTCGTGAGGCCAGGAAGCAGCGCGTTCACCCTGATGCCGAGCGGCCCGCATTCCTTCGCGAACGCCTTCGTCATGTTGACGACGGCAGCCTTCGTGACCGAATAGATGCCCTGCTTGTCGCCGGGCTGCAGCGCGTTGGCCGACGCGGTATTGACGATTACGCCGCCGCCTTGCGACTTCATCATCCTGCCGGCCTCAACCGACATGAAGAAGTAGCCGCGCACATTCACTTCGACCGTCTTCTCGTACGCGCCGAGATCCGTGTCGAGGATGTGGCCGAAATACGGATTCGCCGCCGCGTTATTGACCAGGATGTCGAGGCGGCCGTGCTTGCCACGGATATGCCTGAATGTCGCGCCGATATCGTCCATCCGGCCGACGTGGCACGCCAGCGCCTCGGCCTTGCCGCCTGCCTCGACGATATCATCGGCGACCGCCTGACAGTCATCGAGCTTGCGACTCGACACGATCACGTACGCGCCCTGCTCAGCGAGCAGCTTCGCAATTTCCTCGCCAATGCCGCGGCTCGCGCCGGTCACGAGCGCGATCTTCCCTGTCAAGTCGAACAGATTCGTTGCCATGTTTCTCTCTTCCAAGTACTTCGGTATTCGATAGATTTCATCGATGCCGCCCGCGCGAGCCGCGAGCGGCCGTGTGTCAACCGCGCGCACCGATCACGCGCACGCCCTCTTCCGCCAGAGCTCCCGCCATTTCTCCGACTCGCAGGGCCGCCGTGCTCGACGCATTGCCCTTCAGCGCGCGAGCCTTCACGCCCTGCGCGATCGCCGCGAGCCTGAAGAAACTGAATGCGAGATAAAAATCCCAGTCACGGATCGGTTCGAGGCCGCGCAGCTCACAATAGCGCGCGACGATCTCCACTTCCTGCGGCAAGCCGAGCGCGACGCAATCCAGACCGGCGAGACCTGGGACGTGGCCATCGGAAGGCAACCGCAGGCACATGCAAAAGTAGGCAAGATCAGCGAGCGGATTGCCCAGCGTCGACAATTCCCAGTCAAGGACCGCCTTCACGCGATAGCTATCGCGCTCAAACATCACGTTGTCGATCCGGAAGTCGCCATGCACGAGCGTCGACCGACCAGCATCTTCTGGACACGCCCTTGGCAGCCAGTCGATCAGTGCTTCCATCGCGTCGAGCCGCTCGGTTTCCGCCGCACGGTACTGCTTCGTCCAGACGCCGATCTGACGCTCGAAATAATTGTCCGGCCGACCGTAGCTAGCGAGCCCGGCCGCTTCGACGTCAATGTCGTGCAGCGCGACCATGGTCCGCAGCACCGCGTCGTAGCAGACTGCACGATCGGGGCGCGGCAGATCTGGCAGGGCGGGATTCCAGAAGATCCGCCCATCCTCGAAGCTCATCACATAGAACATGCTGCCGATCACGCCGCGATCCATGCACAGGTGATACGGACGCGCAACCGGTACCTCGGTCCCTGACAGCGCGGTCAGGACCCGGAACTCGCGGTCCACCGCGTGTGCGGACTTCAGCAGGTCGCCTGGCGGCTGCCGCCTGAGGACATAGCGCCCGCTTCTTGCCTGCAGAAGAAAGGTAGGATTCGACTGGCCGCCGGCAAATTTCTCCGCGTCGACAGGCCCCTCGAAACCGGGTACATGGTCTTCCAGATAACGTGCCAGACTGGTGACATCGAGTTGTTGGGATATCTGCTTCATCAGATCGAAAGCCCTCCCGAAACCTCAATCGCTTCTCCGTTAACAAAGCTGGCGTCATCAGACGCAAGAAACGCATAGACGTTCGCAATCTCTTTCGGAGAGCCGAGGCGTCGCTGCCAGCAATTGGAACGAAATCCGTCAAGCACCTTCTCAGGCATCGTCTTCAGAATGTCGGTCTCGATAAAACCAGGGCACACGGCGTTCACGCGAATTCCTTTCGGCCCGAGCTCTCTCGCCCAGGTCTTGGTAAATCCGATGACACCGAACTTGCTAGCCGCGTAATTCGGGACTGACCGAAGTTGCCGTAGAGTCCAACCACGCTCGACGCGTTCAGGATGATCCCGGACTGCTGCTCGAGCATTGCGCCGATTACCGCCTGCGTGCAGTTGAACACGCCCTTGAGGTTGACATCGATCACCCGGTCAAACTGCTCTTCTGTCATGCGGGTGACCTTTGCGTCCAGCGTGATGCCCGCGTTGTTGACCAGAATGTCGATACGGCCAAACTTCTCCAGGATATCCGCGGCCAAAGCTTCCACGCCCGCGCGGTCGGTGACGTCCAATGAATAGGCAGAGACCGTATAGCCCTCCGACCTCAGGCTTTTGGCCTCTTGCTGTACTGCATCTGCCGCTCGGTCGCAGAGAATCACCGTAGCGCCTTCACCTGCGAACTTCCGCGCAGTCGCCTGCCCAATGCCTGCAGCCGCGCCCGTGATCACGGCCACCTTGTCTTTCAGCTTCATGACTTCAATACTCTTAAGGAATACCGGACGCGTTGTCCGTTTGCTGCCTGTGGGGACCGGCAGGCCCTCACATCCAACTCAGTACCTGGCCGCCATCGACGACAATCGACGAACCGGTCATATAGCTGCCCGCATCGGACGCCAGCAGTAGTGTCGCCCCGTCGAGTTGCTCGACTTCGCCGATCTTGCGCATCGGGATACGCTTGATCAGGTTTTCCTCCAGGCCCTTCTCCTCGAAGGACGCGTGCATATCGGTCCTGAAATTTCCGGGACAAAGTGCGTTGACCCGAACCCCCTTTCCCGCGAGCTCGAGTGCCATAGACTGAGTCAAACTGATAAGCGCCGCTTTGGAGGCTCCATAGCTGGTCATGTACCCGCCCGCGCGCAAACCGGACGTAGAAGCGACATTGATGATGGATCCACTGCGCCGCGCCGCCATTCCCGTGGCTGCCTGCTGCGCAAGGAGGAATGCACCGCGAAAGTTGATGTCAAATACTCGATCGATATCCTCTGCTTGCTGAGAAAGAAAACGCTCGGTGTAGATGACACCTGCGTTGTTGAACAATATGTCGATCGCCCCCCCAACCTGGCTCTCGGCCTGGTTCCACGCCTGTGCAATGGAACCGGGATCGCTCACGTCTAGCGGCACGCTAGATGCACGGTATCCCGCAGTGCGTAGGCGCTTCACATGGTCCTCTAGCAGACTGGCACGCCTGGCGGCAAGAACAACTTCCGCACCCGCCTCGGCCATCAATTCCGCAACGTGCAAGCCAATGCCGCTGGAAGCACCACTGATGAAGGCTGCCTTACCATGCAAACTGAACAAGGATTGAATGTTGTTCATTGATGTCTCTTCGGGAATCGTTTAAACGTCAGCTTGCCGCAATGAACTTCGGCAGCACGGCAAGCTCTTTGCTCACTGTCCAGGAGGAAGTTGCACAACCGCCGCCGGGCCAGTGATGACGTGGTCGGCCTTTTGGCAGTCCCGATTTGTCGGTACGCGAGATTCGCCAAATGCGCCTGACACGTCAATGTTTCGGTTCTAGGCTCGCCAGGTAATGGGCAATCGCCTTGCGGTCTTCCGGTGAGGTGTGCTCGGCAATGTTCTTCATCATGCCGGTAGATTCACTGCGCGTGCCGGAGGCAAACGCGTCGAACTGCGCCAGGATGTAGTCGTAGCCTTGACCGGCCAGACGCGGAAACTGGTCATGCCCCATCAGTTGCGCCCCATGGCATGCCGCACAATTCCCGCTCGCCACCAATTGCTCCCCCTTCGCACGCAATCGCGCATCCGGCTTGAAGTAGTGGTTTGCGACGGGCGTCACCCTGGAGAAGTAATTCGCCATGTCCTTGATCTGCGCGTTGTCCAACGTCATCGACAACGGCCCCATGTTCGGATTGCGTCTTGCGCCGCTCGCAAAGTTGTGGAGCTGCGCCTCCAGATAGGCGGCTGGCTGCCCCGCCAAGCTTGGGTAGCCTTGGTTGAGCGAGTTGCCTTTGACGCCGTGGCACATGAAACAGGTGTCGTTCACGTGCGGCCATGGGCCTCCGTCAGCCTGGTAAGCCTTGGCCGACGCGTCGATAGCGTGATCCAATCGATAGAGATCGAGCACATCCGGACCAAAAGCGACCAACGCTACAGTAGCGGCGATGGCTGCAACGCTAATCACAATGACTTTCTTCATGTCCGTCCCCTTATGCCCGACGCAGTGCATTGAGCACCTGGAGAGAGGCTGATGGCCCGAGCGCACCGCACCATCCATGTAGCCGGCCCAGATCTCTGCAGTCTCGGTTCCCGACCAGATCAGGTTGCCGCACGGCGGGCGTAGTGCCTCACCATGCGCACTCCAGAAGCCGGGAGGGATGGCGGAGACGCATGTGATGGTCCACGGGTCTGCCTGGCCCCAGTCCTGATCGTGATAGGCCACCGGCGACAGGGCTTCGCGGCCCCATGCTCGGGCGTAGAGTTCGGTCTGTATGGCCTTGGCGACCCGAGGATCCGACGGAAGCTGTGCATTCACAACGAAGGCGTTGATCACCCCGATTTCTCCGCCCGGAGGCGAGTTGTCGAAGGCCCAGATCACGGGCCCATTGGCTTGGATGATGTGTCCATTCAGACCCTTGTCACGCCAGAACGGCCGGCGGTAGACCATGGCGGTCTTGCGTGCGGGCGAATGCGCAGGCCATGCACGCTGCAAAGCTGCGCGCTTTTCCGGCAGTGGCGGGTTGAACTGCACCTGGTTACACAGGGCCGGATGAATGGCCATGATTACTTTTCGGGCACGCACCTCGCCGTGGTCGGTATGCAGCGTGACGACATCACGATCCCAACCGGTAATCTGGCGCACCGGCGTCGACAGGCGCACTTTGTCGCCCAGTTGCTGCGCCATCTTGATGCTGAGGATCTGTGAGCCGCCGATGAAGCGGGTTTCCTGGGCGCTGTGCTTGATGCTGTCGAGCTGCGAATAGTCGCAGTCCGCAGAATTGATCATCGAAAGGAAATGCAAGAGCCCCATCTTCGCCGGCGCTGCACCGCCGGAAAGGGTGCTGCTGGCATTCCAACCGACTTGATCTTCGGGCTTGATGTTCTGTTTGGCCAGCCAGTCACCGATCGAGAGCTTGTCCAGCTCACCGACTTTCGGAGATTTCCAAGGGGCGCCGGAAGGCACCTCGCGCGACAGCTTGCTGAGCTTTCCGCTGACCGCCTCGTCCGTACCAAACGTCCCTTTTAGATCGAGCTCCACCCGGCCGTCGCCGCCCAGCACCACCGTCTTTCCTTCGTAGTAGCTCGGGAACGTACCGACCTCCAGTTGGCGGGCAAGATCCGCCACGGCGGTCTGACCGGGACCGATCCACTGGCCGCCGACTTCGGAGACATAGCCACCCTCGATGTTGTAGTTGAGCGTCCGCCCGCCTACCCGGTCTCGCGCTTCCAAGACCACGAAGGAGTCACAGCCAGCCAGTTGCAGGTCGCGCGCAGCCGTCAAGCCCGCCAGCCCCGCGCCGATGATGGCAACGTCAAGAACGCCGTCCGTCTTCTGTTCGGCCTTGGCGGTACCGGCATTGGCTTGGCGGACGCCAAGGCCCAATCGCCTGCGGCGGCTGCAATGCCGGCGCATTTAAGCCATTGCCTGCGCGGCAGGTTGGCTGTGTCTTGAGGAGATTTCTCTGCCATGATGTTTCCGTGACTGCTATGAATGTAGTGATTTTTTGTGTGCGCTATGGCGCGTCTACCGCGAACCGGCGGACGTATTGCCCACCACGGATGCTGCGGTGCCTGACAGCCCAGACCAGCCCGCGCAACGCTTGCTGATTGGCCTTCTGCACGACAGCGGTGCATTGCTCCAGAACCTCTTGTTCCGGAAACGACATCAGCTCCGCCGCACTTCCCAATACCAACGCAATCTCAAACGGCGACCCCGTATCCAGGGCGTGCCGCAACAAACTGGACAGACGCCGCTCGATGGCCTTGCCATCCGCCCGCAGATCGGTAGCCACTTCCTTGCGAATACTCGCCACCGACGCTCTGATGAAATGAAGCAGGTCCTTTGCGGTAGGCTGCCGCCCCCAGGAGGCTACCGTGGTGCGAGAACATGTCGTCATGGCAACTTCCTCGTGCAGATACCTTGTTCGTCGCGGCCTCGGTAGCTTCGTGATTGATGCGGCTGTCTGCGCCCGCTCGCGGCGCTTACTCTTTCGTCCACCCGTTCTGGTAAAGATGGCTCGTCAGCACGCCCAGACGCGATGTGAGGATGTAGTTTTCGCCGTCTTCGATCAGGGCAGAACGCACGTCGCGGAAGATCTTCTCGATCGGGAACTCGCGCGTGGTGCCATTGCCACCAAAGAGCTGGAACGCCTCGTGCGTGATCTTCATCGCCTCTTCCGTCACGCTTACCTTGGCCTGCGCGGTCGCGTAAGGGTGGTTGGCCGGCGACATCCGCGAATACGCTAGACTGCGGCGCGCAATGGCTCGCGCCATTTCCAACCGGCGCAGCATTTCGCCGATGCGCAGTTGTGTCATCTGGTGATCCATCAACGGCGCGCCGCCCTGTTTGCGCTGGTGGCAATAATCCAGCGCCAGCTCGAACGCGGAGCGTGCCGCACCAACGAACGTCTGGCACATGTGCGTGCCGGCATATGACCAGGTAGACGCCAGGTTGCCGAGGTAGTTGTCCTTCAGCGCAATGGCAAAGCGCTTCGGAACCTTGACGTTGTCGAAGTAGATTTCGCCCTGCGGCAGCGATCGCTGACCGATCTTGTCGAGCGGCTTGCCGCGCGAAATCCCCGGCAGATCGAGCGGAATGATCAAGCCAATGCCGTTGGTGAACGTGCTATGTTCGCCGGTGCCGTAGAATCCGTCGCCATAGTCGGCCGCCATGTAGGCGAGCGCAACCTGCGCCACTGGCCCGTTGGATACCCAGGCCGAGCTTTGGCCGTTGATGATGATTTCATCGCTGCTGACCTTGGCGGTGACATTTCCGACCGGTTGCTTGCCGCCCTGGCTGAGTTCCTGGCGATACAGGATTGCGGCGTCGGAGCCACGGTCAGGCTGCGTGTTCATCCAGCAGCCGATCTTGCCTGCACACATTTCGATC
Source organism: Cupriavidus sp. UYMMa02A (assembly GCA_001725945.1). Taxonomy (GTDB): domain Bacteria; phylum Pseudomonadota; class Gammaproteobacteria; order Burkholderiales; family Burkholderiaceae; genus Cupriavidus. The sequence goes on from LRMT01000063.1 coordinate 33,294, forward strand.
AGTTCTTGATTGCCGATCGATTGGGCCATCATTGTCGGCATGCTCGCGGCACCGATTGAAATGGCGAAACCCGCGTCGCCCCACCCGAGTTCCTCACCGATGAGCGACTCGATCCGGATCGCGACTTCGGGCGGAAACTCAGCAATCAGTTGCGGATCGAGCCCGAGTTTTGCGGCCTCAATGATGGCCGTCCAGTACGGAGACCCGGGAGCGATTACCTCCTCGGGCGTCATGCGGTCGAGCTCCCGCCCGATGGGGCGCAGCACGTCACGCGCGAAGCGGTGGACGGTGCCCTGAATGGCATTTTCCTCTTCGCTCAACGGTGTCTCAAAGCCGCTCAGCCCGACCGACGGCAGATCGACGTGCTTTTTCAGGCGAATCATTTTGTGCTTCTCCTCTTCGAGATGTGGACCGGGACTTGTGGGTGCCCAGTTAATTCAATAGCGGCCGTAGAACGCGAGCGAGACGGCCCGTAATCCCGCCCATGACAAGACCCTTTGCGACGGAAAATACGTGTTGTCGACCTATGTTTAACGTATGCGTGACCTAATAATAGCGGTGCAGAGACCTACTATCAAGGCGGCTTTGGGCAGGGAAAACACTTAGGGGTCTACCGACGCCTGAAAAAAGGAAACTGGGTGTAGATCGCGGCTGAAGGAATCGCAACCGGACGATTGATGAACATCGTCCTCAAAGACAGTCAGAGCGCCCGCGGCTATCCGCGTTGGTTAGCCGCGTCGCGCACCCTGCGGTTCAGCCAGTCGTCCATCGCGCTTGCTCCGGTGAGCGCCCCGTTGAGTGCACACCACCGAAATGGCTCAGGCAAGGTTGACGGTGTCTCGTGGTGCAGCGCCGCAAGCAGCGGAGGCTCGATGCCGCGGATCCGCTGGGCAATCATATGCCCCACCATCGATTGCGACGCTACACCGTGTCCCGAACACCCGGCGGAATAATAGATGTTCTGCTGAGATCCAGTCGCGCCGACCACTGGCAACGCATCATTGGCAAAGCTGACATACCCACTCCAGCATGCCCGAACAGCGATGTCCTTCAAGGCCGGAAAGCGATCGTGCAATGCAATCCTCAACTCGCGATACTGATCGTAGTCAGGCACGTTCGGCGTCTTCGATCCGTATGGATAGTGGAGTCGCTTGGTTGTCACCAGGAGCGTGTTGTGTGCCGTCAGGCGGTGGCTTTCCATGGTCCAGTGCGCCGTCACGATACCTTCACGGCGCGGCCACCCCAACGACTTCAATTGCGCGGCGGAAAGAGGTTCGGTCTCGATGGCTGATACCCGCAACGGCACCACCTTGTCCGCAAGAAGGCCAAGCTGCGGGGTATATGCGTTCGTGGCAAACATCAGAACCGGAGCATTCACACTACCACGCGGCGTATTCACCTGGATCACGGAACCCTCGGTGTACGACAGCAGCGGCGTGTCTTCATAAATCTTGACACCAGCGCGAAGCGCCGCGCGCCGCAGTCCCATGACATACTTGCCAGGATTGAGCGTACCGCCGCGCGGCGTATATTCGCCAAATAGAAACGCCGGAGGAATACCCCGGGCACGCATCTGAGCCTCATCCAGAAACACTGACTGCGCCCCAAACTCAGCACTGGCCCGTACGCCCTCGCGTACCTTCTCCTCCTGCGACGGATGAATGCCCGCGCGGATAAGCCCGGACTGGTTGTAGTCGCAGTCGATCCCATGTTCCTTGAGCTTGCCTTCAACGAAGGGCACGGCGTCTTCGTAGTAGCGGACAATCTCCTTCGCGCGCTCCTTGCCGATATCCTTTAGGAAAAGATCATATTCGAGCGCTACGCCGCCGCCCAGATAGCCGGCGTTGCGCCCGCTCGCACCGAAGCCGGCAAACTCACGCTCAAGGACGATCACTTGCGCGCCATGCCTGGCCAGCTCCAGCGCAGCCGAAAGGCCCGTGAAACCGGCGCCGACAATCACCACATCCGCGCTGACATGGCGCTCGAGCGCGGGCTGCATGTCATCGGGCCTTTCCACCCACTCCCCCCACCGCGCGGTATTTTTCCAGGTCGGCCATCTCTCTGCGTCCGCCAACGGCTCCGTGCGCGAGCTTCGCACCGCCGCTATGGCGGGTACCACGACCGCCGTGGCAGCCGCACCTTTCATAAACCTACGCCGCGTCACTCCGGAAGACCTCGTCTGCCCGTCCTGCGTGGTGTCAAGACCCTTGCTCATCTTCAGCTTCTCTCAGTCATTTCTCGAAACATGAACAGCATGCGCGGCCCCTTTCATGCTCTGCGGCCGCCGCCGTTATGCTGAATTGCAAGGCCGGGGCCAGCTCCCGGGCTGTGCCGGCCTCGCGGTGTCATCAGAGTCCGAGATACTCCCCAATGTCGCCGACGTTGGCTTGCCACAGACCGATCGAACCGACGGGATACTGCGAACGGAAGCCGAGCACGCGCTGCACACGTTCGGGCAGGGTGCGCACCGTTTCAATATCAACAAGGAGTGGAACGGCTTCTTCCGGGGTAAGGAAACCCGGGATGAGGGGAATCGTTACGCCTCGGCGGAAAAAATCCTTGGTGCGATTCGCGCCACCGCCGTGTACCAACTTGCCCGTGAACAGAACCGCATCGCCAGCCTTCATTTCCACAGGAATTGTCATGTCCGGCGTGCCACGATCAGCGTAGTCCGGCCATTTGTGACTGCCCGGAATCACTCTCGTGGCACCGTTTTCCTCGGTGAAGTCGGTCAAGGCGACCAGGAAGTTGATAACGATCTCTGGCGAAGATCTGCCCATCTTGAGGAAATGAGTCCAGCCCTCAAGGTCGCGGTGCAGCGGTTGTGCCCTGCTGTCCGGCCCGATCTCGATCACCTGGCCGTCGTCAGCCAACAGGTGCCAGACTCTTCCTGGAAAATCGCGTCGCCCATGGCATGAAAGACGTCAAGATCCAGGATTCCTCGCGGAACGTTTTGCTTATGTTGGCCAAACCAGTGAGGCGCTTTGTATTCTGACCATGGAACTCGGCCATGATTTCGTATTCTTCTTGCTTACATCCCGGCGTTAGCCTGCGCATCTCGGGTTCGATTTCCGCGTTGAACGCACGAACCTGATCCGCAGTCAGATAGTTCTTGAGGATGACGCACCCGTCTTCCTCAAAAACCGCGAGGACGTCTTTAACAGGTGCTTCGCTTGGCACCGACTGAATAGCTGTTTTCGTCACGTTGCTCATTTTACGTTTCTCCACAGGTTAGGATCGCGAACGATCCGAATCTTTACAACTCTGATTACTATTTACGCCCGCACAAAACTACCGTGCTTCAAAGTACCTCGCTCCAGAGCGCAATAAGCGTAATAAATTGAAACTACAAAATATGCCCACGTAAGAAGCGCGAGAAACGGAAAATTCAATATCGCGTTACTCTCGTCGCCGGGGATCTTGTAAAAATCGTAAATACAAGCAATCGCCAGGGAGCTCAACAGCGCCACCAACATGCTCAATGCGTGAAACGTCTCCTCGATCTCCAGCAGTTTTACGATGAAATAGACGAGATAGGCCGACAACCATGTCCACATCACCACGTAGAAGTACGGACGCACCCCATTCAAAAAATCTGCGAATACGAGGATAACTGCGCCAACAATCGCAGCCACGATCAACATGATGTCTTGCGCTATCGACAGCCTGCGCATCCCAGTGACCTCCATCAGACCAATGACGGCAACAATGGGCAAACCGAATCCCCTGGAAAAGCCATCCAGAAAATGCATCACCTCGCCGGAAACCTTCGAGCCAGTCAGCAAGAACACGATCACATTTACACCAGAAATCCCAAGAGCAAGCCACTCAAGTCCAACAAGTGGATTACGCTTTTTTAGAAACTTCAAGCCGTAAACCAATGAAGTTATCGCAAATACTGAACAAGAAAACAAAATGCAATAAAGTCTAAAATCCATGATCAGTCTCCCTCAATATCAAAATTCATGTTTGAAAGGTACGAACCTAAAGGAAGTTGAGCGTCGATGTAGATTCGCCATCTCGGCTACTGTTCGGTTCTGTCAGCTAGGACCGGGCCTTGCTGTTTATCCAGTCGTCCAGAAGGTTCGCCACGCTGAATGCGCCATTGACGATGCACCATCTGATCGGCTCGGGCGGCGTCGATGGGGTCTTATGGCGCAGCGCCGAAAGTAGAGGATGCTCAGTTCCGCGAATCCGTTCGGCGAGCAGATGCCCCATCAAGGACTGAGTACCGAGGCCGTGTCCGGAACATCCTGCGGAATAGAAGATGTTCTGCTGGGCCCCGGTTTCACCCACCACGGGTAGCGCATCACTGGCGAAGCTGACGTAGCCGCTCCAGCACGCCCGGATAGCGAGATCTCTCAGCGTGGGAAAGCGGTCCTGCAGTGCCTTCACCAACTCGCGATAGGCCACGTTATCCGGCACATTGGGTGTTTGCGACCCGTAGACGTAACGGAGCCGCTTCGTCGTGAGGACGAGCGTGTTGCGCGCCGTCAGGCGATGACTCTCCATCGTCCAATGGGCTGTCACCACACCTTCTCGTCGTGGCCACCCCAAGGCAGCCAGTTGCGCCGCAGACAGGGGCTCGGTTTCGATCGCCGACACGCGCAGCGGAATCACCTTGTCTCCAAGCAGGCCAACTTGCGGCGTATACGCGTTGGTGGCGAACACCAGGAATGGAGCGCTCGCGCTGCCGCGCGCTGTTTTTACCTTGACGATCGGGCCCTCGTCATAGGACAGAAGCGCCGTGTTCTCGCAGATCCTCACGCCAGCTTTAAGCGCGGCGCGGCGCAGCCCCATCACATACTTGCCGGGATCCAGCGTGCCACCGGTGGGGACGTGGTACCCAAACAGAAACGCGGGTGGGATTTCACGCGCGCGCATGCCAGCATCGTCCAGGAATACCGCGGGAGAGCCGAGTTCGATGCCGAGTCGCATGCTCTTGCGCAAGTGCTTCTCCTGCGATGGGTGAACACCGGCCCGGATGACTCCGGATGCGGTGTAGTCGCAGTCAATTTCGTGCTCGCGGAGCTTGCGTTCGACGTACCTGACGCCCTCATCGTAGAATCCAACGATCGCCTTCGCTTGTTCGAAGCCCACGCGTTTCAGGAACAGGTCATACTCAAGGCCTTGGCCGCCCGCGAGATAGCCCGCATTGCGGCCGCTCGCCCCGAAGCCGGCAAACTCCCGCTCCAGGACGATCACTTTCGCCCCCTGCGCGGCAAGTTCCAGCGCGGTGGACAGACCGGCGAAGCCGGCGCCAACGATGACCACATCGGCATTGACATCGCCTTCCAGCGACGGTTGTAGATCGGTCGGCTTCTCCACCCACATGCCGATCGGGCGGTACTTTTTCAGTGCAGCGTTGGTCCTGGCCTCTGCCACCGTACTGTTGAATGGCGCCTCTGCAAAAACGCGCGAGGTAACTCCGGCTAGACCCGCGGTGCCACTCTGCTTTTCATTCCATTCCCTGACCATGGCTGACTCCGTCAATGCTTGCTCAAGATGTGAATCACCAGTGCGGCCTCTTCGATGCCTTGCAACCCGCCGCCGTTCTCCTGAATCGCATGTCGCGCGCCCTCGACCTGGCGTGGGCCAGCCTCCCCACGCAGTTGCGTGACCAATTCATAGAGCTGCCCGATCCCCGTCGCGCCCAGCGGATGGCCCTTCGATTCGAGACCGCCAGAGGTGTTGATGGGGATTCGTCCACCGATCGTGAAATCACCCCTTTCGGCAGCAGGGCCCGCTTGGCCGAGTGGTACCAACCGGAGGTTTTCGGCCTGGATGATTTCGCCCATTGCGGATGCGTCGTGAACCTCGGCGACATCCATATCTTCCGGGCCTAGACCAGCCTGCTCATAGGCTTGCAGCGCGGCCAGGTGGCCGATACTCTTTTCCGGCTCGTCGATACCCCGATGCGTGAAGCTGCGGATCACACTTGCGGCAACCTTGATGCAACGGCTGCGATCGGCGCCAATGCGTCGCAATCCCTCTTCGGTGCAGAGGATCGCGGCGGACGCACCGTCGGTGATCGGCGCGCACATCGGCAGCGTGATCGGATACGTGATCGGCGGCGCCGCAAGCACTTCATCAATGGTGAAAGGCTTGCGGAACTGCGACAGCGGGTTGTGTACTGAATGCCGTGGTTCTTTGCCGAGACGGCTGCGATCTGGCGCTGCGTCGTACCGTAGGTCTTCATGTGATACCGGCACAGGGCGGCATAGATCGACATGAAGCGGCTGTAGGGCCGATCGGATTCCGAGCCAGGCGGTGGCGCAACGCCCTCGCCCAGCTTCACCAGGTTCGCGAAATTCTCTTCACGCGCGACACATCCCACCCGCCATCGAACAGCGCGAAGGACTTCGCCTTGTTCGGAACGTTCATCTTCTCCGCGCCAATGGCCAATGCCACGTCGCACGCGCCGGCCTTCAGGCTCTGGACCGCCAAATGCACAGCGGTGCTGCCCGACGCGCAGGCATTCTCGACGTTGAACACGGGGATACCTTCGAGCCCGATCTTGCTGAACACAACCTGGCCCGGGATCGATATTTGACCCTGCAGGTGCCCATTGGTAACGCCAGAGTAGAACGCCGCGCCGATGACGCCGGCGTGGCAGCCGGCGTCCAGCAAAGCGCCGCGTAGCGCCTCGCCTGCCAGGTCGTCGAGGCTGCGCTCGATGTGCCGACCGAACACGGTCATGGCGATTCCGACAATGTAGATGTTGCTCATGATGATGTGTCGCCCGTAGATGGCCTCTTAGATCTTGCGGTGCTCGGCCCGCCAGTACTGCTCGCGCAGATCTTTCTTCAGTACCTTGCCGACGGGGCTGCGCGGCAATGCTGCGATGAAGTCAACGCTCTTCGGTGCCCGCACCGAACCGAGCTTGTCCTTGCATAGCGCGATAATTTCCTCGGCGCTCGCCGTCTGGCCGACGTTGAGCTCCACAACGGCCTTCCACAGCCTCGCCCCGCGTCCGGCACGCCGATCACCGCGCAGTCCTGCACCGCCGGGTGTGCCCAGATGACCTGCTCGACTTCGCTCGGGTACACGTTGAAGCCGCCGCTGATGATCATGTCCTTCTTGCGGTCGGTGATATGCAGGTAACCCTCGGCATCCAGGTGGCCGATATCGCCGGTGTGCAGCCAGCCGTCGACGATGGTTTCCGCAGTCTTGTCCGGTGCCTTGAAATAGCCCTTCATGATGAGATCGCCACGCACGCAGATTTCACCGGTCTCGCCTTGCGGCAGCACCTGACGCTGATCATTCAGGATCTCGACGCGAATCAGCGGGTTCGGCCGCCGACCGAAGACAACCGTTCATCCGACGCGATCTTCCCGTTGACGAAATGCTCGGCCGGCGTCAGGTAGGAAATCGATGCTGCGGCTTCCGTCTGCCCGTAGCCGCCGGCCATGACAGGACCGAACACCTCGATTGCGCGCTTGAGCTTTTCCACCGACATCGGCGCGGCGCCATAGAGGAAATACTTGAGCGACGAGAAATCCCGCTCCTCAATGCCCGGGATGTCGAGCAGGCGGTAGATGACCGTCGGCGGAAGGAAGAACTCGGTGACTCGATGCCTGACTATGGTGGCCAATAGCAGCATGGGATCCGGCTTTGGCAGCACGACCACGGTGCCACCGCGGGCGGTACAGGGCAGAGACAACATGCCCGCGGTATGCGTCATTGGTGCCGCGGCAAGGTTCACCGGACGCTGCGCGCCATACGGGAACGCGATCATGAACTGCGCGAAGTACGTCTGGAATGCCCGATGCGTGTTCATCACGCCCTTCGGTACGCCCGTCGTTCCGCCTGTGGCCGACAGCGTCACGATGTCGTCCATGTCGTAATCGACACGCGGCAAGGTCGACGGCTGGCTTGCGCTCCATGTTGCAAGCGACGGCGCCCATGGCAATTCTGCGTCAATGCACACCCAGAGCTTCACGTTCGGCAAGGTGGTGCGCAGTTCTTCAATGATCGGTGCGAAGGCTTGAGTGAAAAACAATGCTTCGCAGTCGAAGGCATCGAGGACGTACTGGTTCTCTACAGATGCGTTTCGACCATTTACGGGGATGTACACCATCCGGCGCGCCAGGTGCCGAGTGTGCAACCCCAACCGATCACGTCGTTGTCTGCCCATACCGCAGCCTTCGCTTCCTTCTCCAACCCGGCACCGAGCAGGCCGTTGGCGACGCGACATGAAAGCTCACCAATCTCCTGAAACGAGAAGCTCCGCTCACCCTGGATATAGGCGACACCGTGGGGGTTGATGCGCCAGCCACGGTCAAAATAATCAATGATTGCCATTTACGTATTCCCTTGGGTCAATAGCAGATAGACGGCGTGGCGGGCCGCTGCTTCCGTGTGCGGATCGAAACGATCTGCGCGCCGGCCTTGCGTGTATGGGTCGAAGCGGCCGGCCCGAGCGCTGTCCGTATTGGTGTCGGCGTCAAAGCTCGAGTCCTTTGTGGCGACTTCGAAGCCGTCAATGTGGTCAGTCCGTGTCCACAGGCTGTCTGCTACCAGCGTGCCCCCCACGATCACGACGGCGATACCAATATGCTTGAGTTGCATGGTGAACTCCTTGCTCCACTGATTCTTGGCGCTTCTCCAGGACGAGGCCTGGGGCGCTTCTCTCTATGCTTCGCAGCGGCCCGATGACTAATGGGCAGAGTGATGTTTAAAGCTGCGAGATCGTGGCGCGCGCCAGGCCGCGCTGCTCCAGAAAACCGAGCAGATAACGGTGGCCGAACGCTTTCGAGCCGGAAGCGAATCCGGCCTTGGCAAAGTCGCCGTCGATCAGCTTGATGGCACCGGCAGCCTGAAGGGCCCCTGTCGCGATGTACGGCGTGATGCCATGTACGGTCGCCCGCACTGCTGCGAGCTGGCCGCGTCCGATCGCAAAGTCGACAGTGCGATGAAGGGACGTTCGCTCGCGGGGCGGCATCGAAGGCGTCACGGAATCTACGAGCTGTTTGAGCACCGTTTCCTGCTCCTCGGGCGGCAAGTGGGCGTACTCCGCATCCCACTTCTGGCCGAGCCCATGCACCATCTGCATCGCGTTGTTGTCGTAGAAGCCCACGCAAGAGATGCAGCTTCGCACGCGCGGATCGTTCTGGAAGTACACCGGCAGCGACGTACCGCCCCATGGAAGCGCGAACACGGGCTGCAGAAAATCCGGTGATGCGATGCTGAACGAAGCGTGCTTGTCATGCGACACCAGTTCCTTTTCCCACAGATAGCAGGCCTCCTGCCGGTAACCTCCAAAGATGGTCGCTGTGGAGCCCACACTGACACCGGCCCCGGCGCCACGGGGACCCCGCGCCAACGTAGCCGTTTCCAGCGCATCGACGCCCGGCGTCTCGAGCGCAAGCTCGGCGGCAATTTCTGCGAACGAGTACATGTATGCATTCGACGGCGACACGACCAAACCGGCCTGACGGTACAGTTCGCCAAATTGCTCCCGCACCTGGCGGATGTAGTGCTGCTCGCCGGTGGTATCGAGATAATGGCAACCGGCCTTGAGCGCTGCCTCCACGGCAACCAGCCCGAAATTGAAGAACGGGCCGACGGTGGCGCACACAACCTTGGCGCCACGGAATGCGTTCACGAGCGAGTCGACGCTATGTTCGGCTTCGATGATTTCGTAGTTCGCGGACTCAAGGCGAACGACGCGCTGCGCCATCATTTCCTTTGTCCGGGCAGCGTTGCGTGCCACAGCGGTGAACGGAATGTTCTGGTCGATCAGCCAGTCCATGATCAACATGCCGGTGTAACCGCTTGCGCCATAGACGACGACGGGGTGCTTTGCCATGATTTGTCTCCTGATAGTTCGGTTTTTTAGGGTTGAATCAATTAATCGTGATTTGGTATGGGGAGTCACCTCGCACGCCAAGCTTCTGAGTCGTGACTGCTATGTTTTGTGAGCATGAAAACCTCATTTACAAATAGAACACTCGCCCTACATTAGGTCACATTGACAAACTAAAATCGAAAGAAGTTGATCGAGTGTTCCATGCCCTGCTTGACCGCTGTCGCTAATGGTTGCGGCTAGTTTTGGTGTGAGTGAGACTTGGGCCAAGGGGCGTTCAATGCTCTGCCAGCACCCCCTCTCGCGCAAACAAGATTATTCTTCCGGCCTCGTTTTTAAGACATCCAGTCAGCGTTGCTCGATCCTCGCGCTGCTTGACCTCGAACGACGCGTCGAGCGCCTTCTGCTTCATCACCAATCCGTCGAGACCAACACCAACGAGTTCATTGCCGACAGCAGTTAGCGCCGTGATTGAACTCTTCGTGTCCGTCTTCAGAGGCGACCAGGTTGCTCCCCCATCGCTGCTCTGGAACATGCTGCCAAGCAGACCACCCACAACAATCCGGCCATCGGGCATTGCCACGCCCGACCACAGCGAGCCCTTGCCGCCCGTCGCCAGATAGCCCCAGTTTGCTCCGCCGTCGGTCGACTTGAGCACGATCCCCTGCTCTGCAGAGATGTAGAGCGCGCCCTTCTGATCCGCGAACACGTGGTACAGGTTACGGTCGGCCTTGCCGCCGTCCGGAGGTTTCGGCAGCGTCGTTTTGGCCCACGTCTTGCCGCCGTCATGGGTCTGGAGCATCAGTGACCACAGGCCAACGGCAATGCCATCGCGATCGTTGGTGAAGAGCACCGAGAACAGCGGCTGATCGGCCGTCGTGTCCATGCGCTGCTTCACCCAGGTTTCGCCGCCATCGCTGGTAGCAAGAATCACGCCCCACTGCCCCACGACCCAGCCTTGCTTGTCATCGGCAAAGGTGACGGCAGACAGGGTGGCGGAGACCGGTACGCTGCGGGCTTGCCGATAGGTCTTGCCTTCGTCGTCGGAAAGCAGAATGATTCCGTGTTCGCCCACGGCAACGATGCGTTTGCCGGCCCGTGCGGCATCCAGCAACATCATGTGGGTAGCGGCAGCCCACGTGTGCGCAGGCTTCGTGGCCCAGGTGGCGACCGTTCCTTTGGAATGCGTTTGTGCAAAAGCCGCGGTGGCCGCACACAGCGCGATGCCGGTAACAAGCGTCTTGATCATGGCTGAGTCTCTGTAGGGGGGGCTTTCGCGCATCAGTGGCTGAGCAGGCCCGGCGCGCGCGCGGCTTGCGACGCGGGAACCAGCGCTCCAGCACCGAGGCCAGCGCAGGCAGTGCCGTCATGGCCATCACCAGGTTGACGAGGAACATGAACGCCAGCAGCTTGCCCATGTCGGCCTGGAACTTGAGCGCCGAGAAGCTCCACGTCGCCACGCCGATCGCCAGCGTGATAGCCGTAAAGATCGTGGCCACGCACTCGAACTCCAGCGCACGCTCCATGGCCCGCTCGATCGGATCGCCTTCGGCCAGGTGCCGCTGCAGGCGGTTGTAGATGTACAGCGCATAGTCCACGCCGATACCTACCGCCAGCACCATGACCGGCAAGGTCGCCACCGTCAGGCCGATCTTGAGTTCCTTCATGAACCAGTAGCCGATGAACGTCGCCACTGACAGCGGCACACAGCACGCCAGCATCGAGCGCCAGTCGCGGTAGGCCAAGAACACCAGAATCACGATGGCTGCGTACACGTACAACATCATCGGCAGTTCGCTCTTTTCCACCTCGTCATTGGTGGCAGCCAGCACGCCGGCATTGCCGGCCGCGAGGCGGATGTTGATACCCGGGAACGGATGTGTCGTGCGGTACCGTTTGATGTCGTCGAGGATCCGATTGATCGTCGTCGCCTTGTGATCGGTCAGGTACAGGTGGACCGCCGTCATGCTGCAATCGGCCGTCATGAAGCCCTTAAGGCGGGCCACATCGACCGACAACGCGCCGTAGTTGTCGGGGTCGATCGGTACGACGTTCATCTTGGGATAGTCTTCGTTGTAGCCCGCGCTGTACGTGCGCAGCATCGCCGAATACGACTGTGCGGACACCACGCCAGGCTCGGTGCGCATCGCCGCCGTGAATTCGTTCTCGTACAAGCCGACGGCCGGGTTGTCGCACGCCTTGCCGCTCGATTCGATCGCCACCGACAACCAGTCGAGCCCCATGTCGTAGTTACCCGCGATCGACGTCGCATCCCGGTTGAAACGGGCTTCCTCACGCAGCTCCGGCGCGCCCGGTTGCAGCGTGCCGATCACGCGGTCGCGGCTCTGCCAGACGGAAAGGCCAAACACCATCAACGTGATCAGAAGCGTGACGCCTGCATACTTCGGCTGCGCCACCCGCGACAGCGGGCGCAGGAACGCCGAGCGCCAGGCACTGCGCTTGAGCGCGTTTTCCGCGTAGGCCTGGGTGAAGTTGAAGCACGATGCGGCCACCGGCAGCAGGATCAGGTTGGTGACGATCTTGTAGGCCACGCCCAGCGATGCCGTGATCGCCAACTCGCGCACCATCGGAATCGGGATCAGCAGCAGCGTGATAAACGACACGAACGCGGTGACGAGTGCCAGCACGCCCGGGATCAGCAGGCCGCTGAAGCTGTGGCGTGCAGCGACATATGAGCTATTTCCGCGTGCGATTTCACGCACGATGAAGTTGACCTGCTGCACGCCGTGCGACACGCCGATGGCAAACACCAGGAAGGGCACCAGCACGGCCAGCGGGTCCAGACCGAAGCCCAGCAGCCTCAAGGTGCCGAACTGCCAGACCAGCGATGACAGCGAGCACACGATCAGCAGCGCGGTGAAGCGCACCGAATGGCAGTACCAGTACACGGCAAGTGCGGTCAGCAATAGCGCGATCGCGCAAAAGCCGAGCACGGCCGTGGCGCCATCGGCAATGTCGCCAATCTGCTTGGCGAAGCCGATGATCTGCACTTCGTAGCCGGCGTCCTCGAACGGCTTGCGGATCTTGTCTTCGAGCGTATGGTTGAACGCCACGTAGTCGAGCACCTTGCCCGTGCTATCCCGCTCGTTCAGCTCGGCCGTGATCATGGCGCTGTCTTCGTTGTGCGAAACCAGCGTGCCGACATAACCGCCCAGCGTGGTTGCGCGACGGATGTCTGCTACAACTTCCGGCGTCAGTTGATCTGGCGTGATGTTGCCCGAGATGATCGGCTCGGCGCGAAACCCTTCTTCAGTGATCTCGTTGACGAACGCATTCGGCGTCCAGAGCGAGCGCACGCCGCCGCGGTCCACGTTGGGCAGATACGTGACGGCCTGCGTGACCTTGTACAGGCGCGTCAGCCCTTCCCGCGTCCAGATGGCGCCCTTCCTGGCACGCACCACCACCGTGATCCGGTTCGCGCCGAGCAAATTGGACCGGTACTTCTGGAACGTCTGGATATATTCATGGCCGATCGGCATCTGCTTCTCGAAGCCGGCGTCCATGCGCAGTTGTACGGCGAATACCGCCATCACGGCCGTAAACAGCCCGATCACGGCAAGCACGATCATGCGGTGGCCAAAGAAGACTCTTTCCAGACCGCTCACTAGACGATTGAGCACAACATCACCCCTTTAAGTATTCCAGCGGCGCACCGCGTGCGCCGCCCCTCACGGGCAACCCCGTCAGAAGTTCCGCGTGACGAATGCACCGATAAAATTCCGGTCCGCGTATGGCTGTCCCACTGTCTGGTGCCCGCCGAAGAACGCCGTGAAGTTCACACCCGCCTGCCACTTGGTCGGGTTCTGATTGAACAGGACATACAAGTTCACTGCCTTCGCTCCCTGGAAGTAGTTCGCCGACGTGGTCGGCGTATAGCCATAGAGCGATGTCATGAACGTCACGCCGGGTGTCACCTGCCAGCCGGGAATCAGCGATCCGTCATACGTCCAGTTGAAATCGATGGTTGCGCCCACCGAACTGGACGTACCTTGCGACATCGCGATCGGATAGCCCAGCCCCGAATTCTGGTTCAACCAAGGCAGATAGCCAGCGGCGGTCGCCTGTGTCACGGTTTGTCCATCAACCGTGCGCGTCATGCCATGCGAACTGAGGCCCGGGTAGTAGATCCACGTGGCCTCCCAGGTCAGATTCGCCTGGTCCGCACCGATCAGCTTGAGGAACGGATACTCGCTGCGCGTCAGGGCCAAGATGCCGTTGATGTCGAACTGAAGCTTCTTCCTGTCGGCCCACTGCTGGCAATTGATGCCGGGGACACCGTTCGTATTCATGTCGAGCGGGCCGCCCGCGCCATAGCAGCCTGATAACGCCACGGCGTCATGAGGCCGATACGACAGCTCGGTACCGATCGCCCAATCACCAACGGGGAAATTCGCGCTGGCCCCGAAGAGCTGGCGATTGCCGAGATACGACCACTGTGCGGTCCCGTTAGGCAATGAGGCCAGCACCGGCGACTTGTCGATATAGTTGACGTAATAGAGCGCAAAGTTCGCAGGCAGGGATGCCGGCGTGTAGTTGAGTTTCACACCGAATTCAGGTCTGTACTTCGCCGGCAGTGCCGACGAAACGGGGACACCGAAGTCAAAAAATGGGGATCCGGCAAAGTCGCCGTTGACGAGGCCATTGTTGATGGCGCTGATCGTGCTCGAGTTGTGGCTGTCCGGCCCCGCAATCGTGCCCGCGCTGGGGCCTGCCACATTGAAATTTCTTGTGCTGATTGTGAATGGTTCCGCGCCGCGGCCAAAGCCGTTCGTCAATGACCAGTAGGATCCAACTGGCGGGTAGCGGTTGCCGTTCCACTGGAACTGGTAGTAAGCCTCGGTACTGAAGCCTCCGGGAAGGCCGGTGGCGAAGCTGAGCATCGGCGCAGGGCGCAGGGCCTGCTTCAGTTGTGTGCCAGGAATCAGCAGCTTCTGGATATCGAGCGAGTTGGTCGCATTGATGCCGCTCTGCGCGAAAATGCTCTCCCCCCAGTTGATCACCTGGTTGCCGAGACGCACATGCGCTTTCCGATCACCGATGGTGAAATCCTTCTGACCCCAGAGGTCGAGCAACTGCGCATCGTAGACAAGCTGCGCCTTCGCGTCGCTCGCCAGCGGCGTGCGCTCCGTGTTCTTGGCCATGAAGTCATACATGCCCGTGCCGCGGGCCATGAACTTGAGTCCTTCACCCGGCATCGTCAGCAGCAATTCACTGGTGGCGCTGAGGTAAGTACTGAATGCCTGCCCCTTGCGGTAGTTCAGATTGCCGTTGTCACCGAACCCCCACTGATCGACATTGGCTGCCGCGCCACATCCATTCGCGTTCGGATCACCTGTCAGGGAACAGCTCGGGTTCTTGACCCGAACTCCCGCGCCGGCAGTAATGTTCGTGACCAGCGATCCCTTGATGACATCGTCCGCGCCTGCCGTGAAGTCGTACGCGTACGCGCTCGATGCTGTCGCCCCCAGAACCGCGAGGGAAATCGTGCTCTGCCGAAACATCTTTGTAGTTTTCATCGCCCTTCCTCCATCCCGTTCGGACGCCGGAGCGTGCCTCCTCAAACGCGCGCCGGCCCGTCATGCAGCTACCTTCAGCGCTCGCTCACTGACCTCAGGGTTTCCGAGGTGAAGAAGTCCGGCTTGAATCGCGGATCGTTGGTCTTCTCGTACCAGCGAATGTCTTTACCCTGCCCAATCGTCGATTGATCGGTGACGTAGCGTCCGTTGATCAGGTCGTACTGCGCGAACGGCTCGTTATCGCAGGCGCCGCCCAGCTCCCAAACCGGGATCGGGTAACTCTCCCGCACCCTCCACAGTTTTCCCTGTGCGTCGTAATCATTGGCGACCAGTGCCAACCAACTGTCCTCGTCCAGATAGAAGACCTTCTTCGATGCGACGTGGCGCGCGCTGGGCTTGAGCGTTGCCTCTACCATCCAGACGCGGTGCATCTCATAGCGCCGGTTAGCAGCGGCGATGCCATCAGGCGTTACCACGTCGTGTAGCTTGTCGTTGAACTTGTACATGCCGAAGGCGTTGTACGGCACGATCATTTCCTTCTTGCCCACCAGCTTCCAGTCGAAGCGGTCGATGGCACCGAAGAACATGTTGGCTTCATCGATCAGGTACTGGTTTTCGAAGCCGATCGCTGGCGCATCGTGCGTGTACGCCGGCATGCGTCGAACACGTCTCTGCCCCGGGAAGTAGTAGAAGGTTTCGGGATCCTTGTTGAAGAATTGGCGCTGAACAAAGGCCTGTCCCGCGAGTGCCGGTGGCGACTCCATCTTAAAGAACGTAGCACTGCTGAGCTGATCGACATCGTGAGGAGTACGCTTGCCCTGTTTGCTCGCAGGGAAATACTGCGTCGCCGTGCTGATTGCGTCGATCCAATCGCTGCTGCCCGGACGCGGGGAAACAGTCGTCACCACAGATGGCCATTCAATGCCTTCACCGCGGTACCGCATGAGGTAGTTCAGCATCGCTTCGGCGCCATTCTTCGGCTGGGGAAACGGGACCCCCGGAAGGATTGCAGTCTGCAACTGCTCACCGGTCGAATCGAGCTTTGCCCCAGTGAGGTTTGCCTTGGAATTCTGCGCAACGAAGTCAGACGCCTGGCATTCACGATGCGATGGATACACGTCCATCCGGTAGCCCTTTTTCTGTTTGACTAGCTGGACCTGGCCCGGCGTGAGCTGCTCGGCGTACTTGTCGACATTCGACGCATCAATCGAATACAGCGGCTTCTCGTTCCGATGCTTCCAGAAATCGCCGCGAATCTTCCCCCACTCCCATCCTGGATCAGCGGATTGCCTGCCAGCATAGGCTGGCACCGAACCGTCTTTACTCGATGCACGATCCGCGCCTTCTGGCGTGAGGTCTTCCGCCATGGCGGCGGTTCCCATCACGAGGCATACCGCGGCCGCGATCGTGGACACAACTCCAAATCGATACTTCTTCATCATGTGTCTCCTTCCAACTTCACATTCGTTCGCCTACAGAGGGTGCGTCCCTCATGGACACTTCAGCCACAATGCCGATCGGACTGCCGGATCACGCCTCGCCCGATCCCGCCACTGCCACTGCCCGAATTTCAATGCACATCTCGGGAAGGGCCAGTTGCGACACGCCAACTGCGGTCCACGACGGAAAGGGGCGTGGGAAGTATTCGTCCTTGACAGCAGAGAACCGCTCAATATCGGCCTGCAGATTCGTGTGGAACGTTGTCAGTTCCACGACGTCGGCCAGACACGCCCCTGCCGCCGCGAGAATGGATTTCAGAGAGTCGAATGCGATACGGGCCTGTTCTTCCACACCCTCGCCAACCTTCATCTGTGTATCGACTCCAACCTGGCCGGACACCCAGATCGTGTCGCCCACGCGAGTAGCCGGGGAGAAGTGGTAGGTATCGTGCCAAGCTTGGAACGCGGGCGGAACGATAGATTGCCGTTTAGCAGTAGATGCCATGGTGTATGTCCTTGGGTTAAACGAGTTGACGGAAGCGGGGTGCAAGGAATCGGATCGGCCGCATTCAGATTGGCGATCTCGTCGAGAAAAGGGATGTCCGCGGACGTGAAGGCCGACCTCTGCTCGGGTAGTGGACCGAACGTCGCGTCGTCGCGGAAGAAGCGCGGCACGAGTGTGTGGCGATGCAAAAAGACAGCATCGCCCTCGCACCATGCTTGGCCGCCCAGGTGCGACCGCGCGATACCAACTGCTCCTGATTTAGTAGCCTCTCCATAAGAACAGCACCATCCCGAGCGAACGCTTTGGAATCTTCCATCGAGGATCTCCTGATTGGTCAAATTGCCGCCGGCTTGCTCGAACTCATCGACTCGCAAGGGTTCGTTTCGCCGCTCAATCTGATGAGAATCCTGCATCACCCGAATTGCAATCAAGCAGCTACGTAGCGGTTAGTCGACCTACTTAATACGTGGCATTGACCTAATAGTAGCGTGGCATTGACCTACAAGCAAGGCTGATGGAAGCAGGGAAAACACTGACCAAGTCGCCGAGACGCCTTGCAAATGCGAAAAATATGGCTTTCACGCCACGTGACATGGCCCAGAGGCGAGCGAAGCGGAGGCTTCAATCGCGACGTGGCGCAGGAGCTGACGGATGCTGTACTCGTGATGGTGTATTCTCTTGCCATCGAAGCGACCTATAATTTGCGGCAGGTCGATGTCAATTCTTTTTTGGGGAAAGCCGACGTGCAACAAAAGGCGGTAAAGAGAAGAGCCTCGGGCAACCTTGCGGTGGCAAGACCAGATACGGGATCGGCTTCGCAGCGCAATCGGGAACTGCGCCTTGCGCAGATCATCCTTGCAGCTCAGGAAACGTTTCGGGAAGACGGATACGCCGCGTTCGCGACCCGCAGTGTGGCTGGACGTGTAGGAATCACGTTAGGAAACCTGCAATACTATTTCCGGACGAAAGAGGAGTTGCTGCGCGCGGCCTTGCAGGCTTATGTGGACCAGATAATCAACGACTACACCGCAATCGCAAACCAGGCAGGCACGAGTGCCGCGCGGCGTTGTTCGGCGCTGGTAGAACGCATTTTTTTTGACATCAACGAATCCGATCTACCGAAGTTCCTGTTTGAAGTCTGGGCTTTCGCCCAGCATGAATCCTATGCCGCAGAACTCGTTGGCGATATGTATGTCGAGTGCCGCAGCAACTTCGCAAAATTGCTTTCAGAGATTCATCCGACTTTGACTCACGAGGAGTGCCTTGCCCGCGCTTCAGTTATTGTCGCGCAGACCGCTGGAATGATGATATTTGCTTACAACGGGGGGGACTCGGATAAGGACTATGCGGAATTCGTTCGCGTGACGAAGCGATCTGTGAAGATGATGGTTGACTTGTTGCCGCAGATGCTCGAGAACGAGGTGACTCTTCGTGGCTTACCCAATCTCAATACATACGGCACGAACGTTGCGCACGGCGGCATCTTCAATTCTGACAAGCATGCGCAGCAAGAACTGTTTGACCTGAACATGCGACAAACAGGGCAGGAAAAGCTCTACTACCGACCAACGGTTCAAGGGAAGCGTCGAGAAGTAAAGATCAACGAGATCGTCTCCGCTGCTGCCAACCTATTGGCAGCAGAAGGATACGCGAACTTCACTCTAGCGCGGGTGGCTAGGGAACTTGGTATTCCTCCTTCCGCGCTTCAGAACTATTTCCCAACGCATGACGATCTACTCCGCTCGACAACTAGCGCGCTCATGAAGGTCTACTCGGACCGGTATGCAGAAATGGGCAAGCCGAGCGGGAAACCCGCCCTGGAGCGACTGTGTGAAATCGTGGTGGATGCCTTTAAAGAAGCTGGCGATTCAAGAGCACGTCGATTCTCGTTTGAAATATTCGCGCTGGCTCAGCACTCGGATATTACGCTTGAATTGACAAGAACACTCTACTCCGCCTATCGAGCAAACTATGCGGATCTGGTGCGGGAGCTTGACGCGTCTGCCACTGCGCGTGAATGCCACGCACGCGCGACTCTCATCGCAGCCCAGATAGAGGGGACAATGACTTTGATGTTCGGCTCTAAGAAGCAACCGCCGGATACGGATCGCATTTTCGAATTGATGAAAGCCATAACGATTCGCGTCGCGCACGGAAACGTTGCAACCAAGAGCACGACGTGAAGCGATTGCGTTCGCTGCCGCCCACACCAAGTACATGGGTCTAGTGTTCGATTCACTCATCAACGCCAGATAGCGCGAGGACTGACAGGAAACTGCCAGCCCTCCATCTTTCTCCGCAATCCCGACCACTTCGCGGCCAAATGCTTGAGCCGAGTTGGATTGCGGGAGCGCGTAGACCAACTTCCCCAGCATCGGCAGATGCTTGGAGCGCCGATCTTGATGCCGGTGCACCCAAATGTAGGTCGCAGCAGACTATTTTGGATAGCGCGCGACATCAACGCCGCATCCTTGCAGGCCGCAATCTGACAGCCCGCGAGCCGTGAATGACTATTGCACCTTGCGGATTCAACCAGTCGATGCAACGGCTTGTTGGAATCGTTCAGCCGGTGTATCGAAGTTTAGTGTCTTGCGCGGGCGTCGTTGAGCCGCCTGGCGATGGCGTTGAGCTTGGCTTGCGAATAGGCTGAGAGATCGGTGCCTTTCGGCAAGTACTGTCTCAAGAGGCCATTCGTGTTCTCGTTGGAGCCGCGTTGCCACGGATGCTGGGGATCGCAGAAGTAGACCTGGATGTCCGTGGCCACGGTGAAACGCTTGTGGCCAGCCATCTCTGTGCCACGATCCAAGTGAGCGACTTGTACAGTTCCTGCGGCAGCTTGCCAGCGTGCTTGATCAGCGCGTTGACTACAGCCTCGGAGTCCTTGCTGGCAATCTTCACCAGCATCACGAACCGGGTCTGGCGTTCGACGAGTGTGGCAATCTGGCTGTTGGCGTTGCCGAACAGCAAATCGCCTTCCCAGTGCCCGGGTATCGCGCGATCCTCTGCCGTGGCAGGGCGTTCACTGATCGATACGGCATCTCGGATGTTCGTACGGTCGTCGGTCTTCAGTGTGTGTTGGCGCGACCTACGCATGGCTCGAGAACGCCGTAGGTGTTCCAGCAACTCTCTTTTAAGCGCACCACGGGCCTGGATGTAGAGGCTCCGATAGATGGTCTCGTGCGACACCTGATAGTCCTTGTTGACCGCATACACGTGCTTAAGCCAACCCGCAATCTGCTCTGGCGACCACTGCA